>DASVXV010000093.1:0-6190 GCA_036392495.1 Pyrinomonadaceae bacterium
CACAGATGGTTAAAAAGGATCGGCTTTAGCCGAACTGTGAGGCTCAAGCGGTAAGGAACTGGATTTTATTTGTCATTCGGCTCAAGCCGAAAGAACCAGAGCACCCTGAACCACTAGCTGAAGCTAGTGGCAATTGAAATGATTTCCAAACATCTATAACTAGCAACCTGGGTTAATTGGAACTCAATCGCGAGGCGCCGACTGCGAGGAAAATCAGAGCTTGTAATGCACGCGACCGCGGAGCGACGCTTCGCCCTCCGGGTCCAGGTTCTGTAGGCGCAGAGAAACGTCCGCATTCAAGTCCCAACCGGCGCGCTCGCCCGCCTGAAGCTTTACGGTCCCGGCCGCGGCGATCATGGCCGCGTTGTCCGTCGAGAGGTGCGGCGAGGGAAAATAGACCGGAACGCCCAGGCGTGCGGCCGCCTCGCGCGAAGACTCCCGCAAAGCGTTGTTGCAGGCTACGCCGCCCGCGACGATTAAGGTTTTCGGTCCGTGCTCTTCGGCCAGACGCTCCATGGTTCCGACGAGCGAGCGCACGACGACGCTCTGGAAACTCGCCGCCAGATTTTTGATGGCCTGTGACGGCGTCTCCCCTTCCGTGACGGGCTTCAATCCTGTCTCACGAACATATTTCGAGACGGCCGTCTTCAATCCGCTGAAACTGAAATCCGGACGCCCGTCGCCCATGCGCGGCACGCTGAAGCGCACGCTTCGGGGATCGCCCTCGCGCGCCAGGCGCTCGATAATGGGACCGCCCGGATAACCCAGGCCGAGCAGCTTCGCGACCTTGTCGTAAGCTTCCCCGGCGGCATCGTCGCGCGTGCGCGCAACTACTCTGTACTTTCCGGGTTCCGGAATCAGAAACAGATTGGTGTGACCGCCGGACACGATCAGGGCCATCGCAGGGTATTCAATTGGCGGGTTCTCGAAGACGACCGAATAGATGTGCCCCTCTATGTGATTGACGCCGACGATTGGCTTATCGAGCGCGAAAGCCATCGCCTTCGCGTAGGAAACGCCGACGAGCAAAGACCCGACCAGTCCGGGCCCCATCGTGACAGCAATCCCGTCAATCTCTTCCTTCTCGATTCGGGCGCGCCCGAAGGCTTCTTCGACGACGGGCACAATCTTGTCCAGGTGCTCGCGCGAGGCCAACTCGGGCACGACCCCGCCGAACCGTTTATGAATCTCAATCTGTGACGAGATCACACTCGATACCATCACGCGCCCGTCACGCACAATGGCGGCGGCCGTCTCGTCGCATGAGCTTTCGATTCCAAGTACGAGCATAGTCTGGAGTCTAGAGAGTCTGGAGTCTGGAGTCAAAACTGCCCGCGGACTTTTGACTCCAGACTCCAGACTCCAGACTCTAGACTTTTTCGTAAAAGCTCAGCGCCGAGTCGCCCTGTTTCAGAATGCGCCAGCGGCGAATCTCGCCGACGGCGTCTTTCAGTTCGTTCTTGTGATGGTGCTCGACGACGATCACTCCCTCATCGCTAATGATTGCGCCCGTCCCGAAGGCCGCGAGCACGTGCAGATAGTCGGTCGCATATGGCGGGTCAAAGAAGGCTATGTCCCAGGGCGGAAGCTCGCGCGCGGAAGCCCGCCGCAAAAACTCCGCCGCATCTGCCATGACAACTTCCGTCTCGTCTTCGGGCACACGGCACAGGTCCAGATTCGATTCGACAAGGGCGCACATCTTTCGCGAGCGATCAACGAAAGTCACGTGCGCCGCGCCGCGAGACAAAGCCTCTATGCCGACAGCGCCCGAGCCCGCGCAGAGGTCCAGAAAGCGTGCGCCTACGATGCGTGGCGCGAGCACGTTGAAAAGAGTCTCGCGCAGGCGATCCGACGTGGGCCGGACCTGCATCGAGGGCGGGCTACGCAAATTCCGCCCACGGTAATTTCCAGCGATGACGCGCATGGGAAAAAATTATGAATTTTGAATTATGAATTTTGAGTTAAAAATCGAAATTCATAATTCAAAATTCATAACTCTATTAATTACTTTCTTTCATAAAAACTCAAGCACGATTCGCCCTGCCTGATGACGCGCCAGCGGTGCAGGAGGCCGACTTCATCCGGTAGCTGCTTCTGGCAGTGGTGCTCGACTACCAGGACGCCGCCCTTGCGTTTGAGAGCTGCGCCGGTTCCGAAGAAGGCCAGGACGGGCGCATAGTCCACGGCGTATGGTGGGTCAAAGAAGATTATGTCCCACGCTAGGCTCTGGCGCGCTGTCCCTTTACGCAGGAAGTCTATGGCATCGCTCAAGACCAAGTCAGTCTGCTCAGGGGGGACGGCGCAGGCTTCAAGGTTCAGCTCGATGAACCTGCACATCTTCGCCGAGCAATCAACGAAAGTCACATGCGCCGCGCCGCGCGAGAGAGCCTCGATGCCGACAGCGCCGGAGCCCGCGCAGAGGTCCACGAAATGCGCGTCCAAAATCCTCGTCCCCAGTAACTCGAAGAGGGTTTCACGCAGCCGCCGCGCCGTCGGCCGCACACGCGGCGAAGGCGTGCTCTTTAAAGGGTGACGACGATATTTCCCCTCTATGATTCTCACTTTGCGCTTGATATTTATCCTACAGCCGCCAGGCCGAATCGTGCGTCGGCGCGGACGCGCTCGATCAGTTTCGAGGTCTCGCGCGTCATGCGGCGAGAGGTCAGGTAGTAATCGGCTTCGCGGCGGGCTTCTTCGAGAAACTGCACGTCGCGCACCAGATTGCCGACGCGGAAGGTCGGCAGTCCGGACTGGCGCGTCCCCATCACTTCGCCCGGTCCACGTATCTCCAGGTCTTTCTCGGCGATGCGAAACCCGTCATTGGTCTCTTCCATAATCCCCAGGCGCTCGCGCGCGACACTGGTCTTTTTGTCGGACGCGAGCAGGACGCAATAGCTCTGTTCGGCTCCGCGCCCGACGCGGCCACGCAGCTGATGCAGCTGCGACAGGCCGAAGCGCTCGGCGTGCTCGATCACCATCAGAGACGCGTTCGGCACGTCAACGCCGACCTCGACGACAGTTGTCGCCACCAGAATCTGCACCTCGCCGGTGACGAAGCGGCGCATCACCTCGTCCTTTTCCGCGGCCTTCATCTTGCCGTGAATCAGTCCGATTGTGAAATGAGGAAAGACGCGGTCGCGCAGTTGCTCATACATCCGCGTCGCGTCCTTCAAGTCCATCTTCTCAGACTCTTCGATGAGCGGGTAAACGACATAGACCTGGCGTCCCGCGCGGACCTCGCGTTCGACGCCTTTGTAAACTCCGGCGCGCTGGTCTTCGCCGACGACGACAGTCTTGATGGGGGTTCTACCCGGCGGCAGTTCGTCAATGACCGACACGTCCAGATCGCCGTAAGCGGTCATCGCCAGCGAGCGCGGGATGGGCGTCGCGGTCATCACGAGAACGTCCGGGTTGAAGCCTCGCGTTCTCAGTTCCGCACGTTGCAGCACGCCGAAACGATGCTGCTCGTCAATCACGACAAAACCGAGTTTCTGAAAGGCGACCGTCTCCTGAATGAGCGCGTGTGTGCCGATGACTGCGTGTATCTCGCCTGCGGCGAGGTCTTTGTGAAGGCGGCGCTTCTCGCTTGCGCGCAGCGAGCCTATTAGAAGCTCCACGCGGTAAGGCGTGAGCGCGAGAAGACGCTTGATGTTGCGCGCGTGCTGCTCCGCTAATATTTCCGTCGGAACCATCAGCGCGGCCTGGTAACTGTTCTCCATAGCCGCGAGCATCGCCATCAGGGCGACGATGGTTTTGCCGCTCCCGACGTCGCCCTGAAGCAGACGGTTCATAGGCGCGTCCGATTGCATGTCGTCGAAGATGCGATTGATGACGCGCTCCTGCGCGCTCGTCAAAGTGAAGGGAAGGATCGAGGCGAGCGACGCACGCACACGTTCCGTAATCTCTATCACAGCGCCTTTAGCCTCCTTGACGCGTTCCCCGCGCCGGATGGCCAAGGCGAGCGCGACCCAGAAGAACTCCTCGAAGATGAGACGAAGGTGCGCGGGGCTGCGCGCCCGCTCATAATCCGCGAGCGGCACGTCCTCGGTCGGAAAGTGAATCCGGCGCAGGGCGGTCGCGCGGCCGATTAGATGCTGGCGGGAGCGCAGGTCTTCGGGCAAGGTCTCCCTGATGGCTTCGTCGCGGACACGGTCCAGGACCTCGTACATAATCTCGCGCAGTCGCTTCGAGCGAAACTCTCCGAGCTTGCGATAGACAGGGACGCGCCGCCCGACGTGAATCGCAGCCAGCGCCGGGTCCGTCTCGCCCTCATCGTCCTCAACCAGCTCGTCTGTGAGCGCCTCGTCTGTCTCCGCCTGTGCGTCCGTCTCGGCGCGCCCTTCAAGGCGGCCGCTCGGGCCTTTCCCGTTATCGCCTTCCTCTGCGAGGCGCAAGAGCGCGTGCTCGGGCGGCGTCCATGTGCCGGGCAGCATTTCGAGCTCGTCCGGTTTGTTGAGGCGCAAGGAGAAGGTGTTGCGGCGAGTGTCCCATTCCCAGCGCCCGAAGGCTATGAAGCGCGCGCCGCGCGAGAACCGCTGGCGGTTATAGGCGATGATGCGTTGCGCCGCTCGCCCGGAAACGAACCACCAGACGACCACAGGCTTGCCCGTCCGCTCAGGGTCCGACGCCGTGATTTCGAAAATAAAAAGCTTGGGCTGTTTGGGCGAGCGGTTCTTACCGACCTGGAATCCGCCGGCGACGCGAACGTAAAGCTCAAGCGAGGCTTCCATGCCGTCAGAGAGGTCCTGGATACGCGCCAGGTTCGAGCGGTCCTCATAGCGCATCGGCAGGTAGTTCAAAAGGTCTTCGACAGTGGATTCGGTGGCGTCCGTCCTGGCGGACAAAGAAGCCAGAGCCAGACCGAGCTTTCGCGCGGACCCCTGGCCGAGACGTGGGATGCCGAAGCGGCAGAGCGAGACTACTGGAGTGTCCAATGCGATTGCTGAATCCTGTGGCATCGGGCGCGATGATAACACACAGCTGAGAACGTCCGGCAGGACAAGGGTGGCGAGCTTGAGCAGCGTCACTGAAAATGAGAAAGGGCGAAGCGCGCGGCTTCACCCTTTGTTCTCAATTCCTGCTTTGAGTTGGGATTAGCTTTGAGGCTTGGCGAAGGTGGCGCCGCCCTCAAAATCTATAAAGACGAAAGGCTCGTCGCCATCAACCCAGGCATCATGGCCCGGCGGGATGACGCCGACGTCGCCAGCTCTCCATAAAATTTCTGTGCCGTCATCCATCTTCATCCGCATGCGCCCGGAAACAACATACCACTTGTGCGCGACCTGGCAATTCTCCGTTCCAGCGATAGGTTTGACGCATTCGGACCAGCTCCAACCCGGCTCGAACGTCGCGCGCATCAGGGAGACGCCGCTGACTTCCACGATTTCCGCACGCCCTTTTTCAAACGGACGGGTTTCGTCCGGGTGATCGAAGTTCTGTCTGATGTCGGTGTTTTCTACATTCCCCATTTAATTGACCTCCAAAAATTGTTAGAACACTATCCGAGAGCACCTCGCTTATACAGCACATTTGCGGGGCACGTCCACAAGCGGTTTTGCCCCGAAAGTCGGATTACAGATTATTCCAGATACCTGACTTTGGCCTCATCATCTTAATTATCGCGCGAGTTTTTCTTCGGAACATCCTTTTTCGGCGGGCCTTTAGGCCCCCAGTAATACTTCTGTATCAGTAGTTGGTAAGCCCCGATGGCGAATGCGATGGCGATAACCGAAACTATGATTATGGGAAGCATCGCTATGATCCTCTAACACGCAATCTTACCCTGGGGCGACGTAAAGGTTAAGGCTTTAGTAAAGCCTCAAAAGGCAGATTGTAAAATAAGTTGAAGAGGGAGCAGAATTGGAAACCTACTGTTCTCCTGGCCGCGTCAGCGGCCCTCCTGAATTTAGCCCGGTCTTTTAAGGCCGGGAAAATGACGGATAATTTATCTGAGCGTCGCGTCAGCGACGATTGAATTGCTGTGGCGGCGTTGATTCAACCGTCGCTCGCGCGACGCCAACAATCAATGGCTTAAATTGTCCCGGCCTTGATGGTCTTTGACAAACCAATCAGGTAATAAAAGCGCAGGAAAAATCTCTCCACGAAATCACACGAAACTGCACGAAAAGTCGTTTCGTGTGGCTTCGTGTTGATTCGTGGATCGGTTTTCTCCGCATTCGTTTATTACCCA
>DASVXV010000094.1:0-21962 GCA_036392495.1 Pyrinomonadaceae bacterium
GGCTGTGGGTTGGTTTTGCTGAGCATAAGTCCTTTGTTTGTAACAAAGCATGAGAGACTGCCTCTAAAGATCATGAGCCCCTATGCTCCTTTTAACTCCCACACTTGTTAAGTTTACAGAGATGTGGGTAATGATAAGGGCTAACGCCCTGGGCTTTATGCCGCCGCCCGCATTCGTGGGCTAAATATATGCTGTCGCCCGCGCTCGCGGGCTTTGATAATCTACATCGCACCTTTAACCCGCGCTCACGCGCGGGGCTTTATGCTGTCGCCGTCTTCGACGGCTGAAAAAACATATTACTTCTCAAACATTTCTCTAACATCTCTAAGCACCTCCGCAGGCTTCCACTCGTTGCCCGAATAGAGCTTAACTATCTTCCCGTCAGGTCCAATCAGCGCTGTCTGAAGGGAATGAACAATTTGATCTTTGTCGGGCATGTAGCTGAAGCCGAAGAACTGCGCGATCTTCTTCACTTCCTCGGCATCACCTGTAGCAAACTCCCAGTATTCGAAATTCTCTTTGCTGAAGCGTTCCGTGTGCGCCGCCCCGTAGCTGCGCAAAACCTTCGGCGTGTCGTATGCCGGGTCGAAGCTGATGCTCAGGAGATGTATCTTCTTGCCGAGATCGGCATCTTTCAGCAGTTCCCTGTGAATCTCTGCGAAATTCGTGCTCATCAGAGTGCAGAATTCCGGGTCAGGGCAGCGCGTGTAGATGAAAGTGAGAAGCAGTGCGCGCCCCTGATACTGAGCCATGCGGACGGCCTTTCCGTCCTGATTGACGAGGCGGAAGTTAGGGACCGAGTCGCCCGCCTTCGGAAACGAGGAGTTCTCAATCGCGGGCGCGCCCGGCTGAGCGCCCTTGTTAACGACGACCACCTCTTCGAGCCAGAAAGAATCGTCGGCTACAACCAGTGTGGCCTGTATCTGGTCGCCGGGTTTGGCGACATCGAGCGGCCAGGAGTCTTTCAGCTTAAAGGGCATCGTCATCCCTTCCATCAAATCCTTCACTGGCTCGTGCGAGATCATGATGCTCTGACCGGGCCTGTCCACGGAGACGACCGTCCCTTTCAACTCATAACGTTTCCCTTGCTTCTCTGGTTTTGACTGGCACGCCGTAAGCAGAACAGCGATGAGCAGCAGAATTACTTTGCGCCTTTGCGTCTTTGCGAGAAAAAATCTCACGCAAAGACGCAAAGGCGCAAAGGGGGTGTTGAGTTCCTTGATCCTCATTATCGGTAATTAACGCCGCCGGAGTTGTTCGTTGTAAAGCGTCTGATAGACCCAGTAGTTGGGCAGGACTTTATAGACGTAGTCTTTCGATTGGGCGAAGCCTATCTCAAGCACGTAGCGGTCTGGATCGTTCGAATGTGCCCTGGCGACCCAGCGGGCGACCGATTCCTCCCCGCCATTGTAAGAGGCTGCGACTGCCTGCGGCATTTTAGGGAACTGACGGAAGAGATTCCCCATGTACTGCGAGCCGAAAAGGACCGCCGTGCGCGGCTCATAAAGATCGTCCTGCCGGAAGTCGTTTAAGTTTAACTGCGAGGCGATGCTGCTGGCGGTTGAAGAGATGAATTGCAAAAGGCCGCGCGCCGCGGCGTAGGACTTGGCCTCGGGGCGAAAGCGCGATTCCTGCCTCATGATCGAAAGAACGAATCGGGGGTCAACGCCGCGCGGCGGGGCGTATTCGAGAAGCGCCTCGCTATAAGGGGCCGGATAAAGAAGCTCCAGCATCTCGCGCGGCGCAAACTCCAGCAAATAATCTGATGGCACTTTCTTCCAGAGGGGCTCGGCGTAACGAACTGCATGGTTCGCATTGTCGCCGCGTTTGTAAAGGACAGCGAGCGTGTACGCGGCTTCGCGAGATGGCGGAGGTGTAGAGGCTCCTTTAGTATCCGGGGGGGATGAACTGCTCTTTTGGCCCGGCTCGCTGAAGCCGTTGTCGGCGGCGGCAAGCTCGGGCGCACCCTCGTCGTAGAGTCCCAGAAAGAGAAGCTCATCCGCAAGAGCTTTAGAAGTCGGCGCGGAATCCTGTTTGGTTTGGTCGGTTGTGATGACATTTTGTCTTCCGACTGGTAGAAGCTTGCCGGTCGGAACGCTGCTATACGAGGGCAGCTCGTCGTAAGCTCTTCGAGCGATCCTCAGCAACTCATTTCGCAGCGTCTCATCTTCCGTAAGTCGAAGGGCGTTCTGAGCTGCGCGCCGCGCGTTTTCAAACTGTCTGCCATCGAGCGCTTTTTGCGCTTCGGCTCGGAGGGCTTCGACAGTCGCTCGCACGCTTGTTTTCGAGTCCGCCCCCATCGCGCGCAGGCGACTCGTCGCGCGCCCTCCATAATATTCATTGCGCCCGTCCGGAATCTCCAGGTAAGCCTTGATAGCCTCTTCGGTCCTGCCCAGCTTTTCCAGAAGGTATGCGCGCATGAATGCGACTTCCGTCTGATTGGTGCTGCCTGAAGTCTGCGCGCCGCCCAGGTTTGATTCGTTGCGTAAAGCCTCGAAATCGGCGAGCGCAAGTCCCCATTCTTCCCTGGAAAGATGTATGCGAGCTTTCGAGAAGAGCGCGAGCGTTGCCCCGAGCTGGCCTTTGAATCTCGCCCGGGTCTGCTCCACCCATGAAAGGGCATCCGCCTCGCGCCCTGCGTCGCGCAAGGCATCAATGATATTGAGATAGGGGCGCTCAGGATTCGCCCCGCCGCCGTAGCGCTCGATCACGCCCTTATAAGCATTAAGCGCATCATCAACACGCTTCAGGCGCGAGTAGGCTGTGCCGGAGAAGCTGAGGGCGTCGCGCGCGTTCGAGCTATCTGGATAGTCGGTCGTGACGCGCCGGAAATAGGTGAGCGCGTCCGTATAATTCGCATCCTGATAAAAACCTCGCCCGATCATGTAGAGAGCTTCGGGCACGTTTGAGCTTTTGTCGTATCGTTCGACAATCGCCAGATAGTGGCGGCGCGCGCCCGCGAAATCACGGTTGAAGTTGTAGATTTGCGCGCGGCGCAGGTGCTCGCTTTCCGCGAGCAGCGGGGCATTTTTTTGCGCCGCGTCTTCGCTCCCGCTGTCCAATATGTCCAGAGCGCGGACGCCTGCCAGGGCAAAGTCGTCTGGCTGTGACGGGTTTGGAAGCTGTGTCACCAGACTGTTGAAGGTATCGCGCGCGGCCTCCTTCTGATTGCTACGCAGATAAGCTTCTGCGATCAGCGCGAGGGCTTCGCGTGCGGAGGCGTTGCCTGTGGCGGAAGCGCGTGGCCTGAGAGTCTGAATTGCGGAAGTATAATCGCGGCTTTCGAAGAAACTTTCGCCGAGGCGGGTCACAGCCGATTCGCGCAGGAGGCTCGCCGGCGCTATTGCGATGAGTTGCCGCAATTTCTCACGCTCAAGCGTCAGATTGCCTGTGGTCCGCGCCATCTGCGCCAGATGCCAGAGCGCATATTGCGAGAGCAGGGAATTGCGGGCCACAACTTTCTGGTAATTAGAGGAGGCAACTGCCGGGTTCCCGAGCCGCTCGGAGAGGCGCGCCATCAGATAGTCGTAGTTGTTAAGTTGGAATAGTGCTGGCTCGGCGCTTCTGAGAGATTGCAGTTCCGTCACAGCCGTTGCGTAATCGCCGCCATCCATGGCCGAACGGATGCGCTCGTGACGTTCACGGGCTGACTGGGCATTGATTTGGACGGCGAAAATGAAAAAGAGAGAGATTGCGACGAGGCCGTAAAGCTTATTATTTATCCGCATGGAGGGAATTATCGTTCATGCCGATTGAATAACTCAAGTAAGGCTGACTAGAAGGCAGGGTCTATTCATTCTCAGCGGAACAGGGAACTATCCACGAAATAACACGAAACCTCACGAAATGGCTGTAGTTTGTTTCGTGTCGTTTCGTGTGGCTTCGTGGATAGTTCCCTGCTTCTCTACTTTCCTCTGTCTCGAAAATGAATAGACCCTGGACGAGGAGGAAGCCCTCGGGCGATTTTATGCTAGGATGGGCGCGAATGAGATGAGCGTCAAGATGAGTAACGAACAAAGGCGTGCGGAACTTTTAGACGGCGCGCGCGTCGCCGAGGAAATCAAGCGAGAGGTGGCAGCCGAAGTCGCGAGCCTCAAGCTTGAACATGGCTTCGTTCCGTGTCTGGCTGTCATTCGTGTCGGAGAAGACCCCGCGTCGGCAGTCTATGTTCGCAACAAGGTGCGAACCTCCGAAGCCGTTGGATTGCGCTCGGAGCATCACGCGCTGCCCGCTGAGACAACGACCGAAGAATTGCTCGAACTGGTTAAGACACTGAACGCGATGACGGATGTTGACGGGCTGCTCGTACAGCTTCCTTTGCCGGCGAATGTTGACGAAAGGCTTGTCATCGAGGCGATTGATCCGGCAAAGGATGTTGACGGATTTCATCCGGTCAACATCGGCCGTCTCTCACTGGGACAGCAGACGCTCGCGCCCTGTACCCCGGTCGGCATCATCGAGTTGCTGGAGCGAAGCTCGGTCCAGCTTCGCGGCGCCAACGCCTGCGTTGTCGGGCGCAGCCAGATTGTCGGGCGGCCTCTCGCGCAACTTCTTCTCCAGCGCGATGCGACCGTCACGATCTGCCATTCGAGAACACGCGATCTTCCATCAATCACAAGCCGGGCAGACATCCTGATCGCAGCCATCGGGCGTGCAGGTTTTATCAGAGCAGAGCATATTAAGCCTGGAGCAATTGTTGTTGATGTCGGAATCAACAGGGTCACGGATGAGGCTGTGGCGCGGGATTTCTTCGGCGATGAAGCTGAAAAGCGCATCGAGAGTATTGCCGAGCGCGGCTACACGCTCGTGGGCGACGTGCATCCGGCGGAGGCGGACCGTGTGGCCGGGAAACGGACGCCCGTTCCGGGCGGCGTGGGGCTTTTGACTGTGGCTGCCTTGATGAGAAATACGTTAGTGGCCGCGCGACGGCGGCGAGGTTTGTGAGTCATAGCGGAGAGGCTCTTTGGCAGAAGATAACCGAGATGCCGTGTAGAAGAAGCTGACTTGACCGGACGTAAAGGAGAAAACAGATGCTCGGACTGGTTTTGCTGATTGGCATAGGCTTGGTTGTGGGCGGACTGGCAAATTTCTTTTTTACGCCGGGCGGAGGCATGGGAAATATAGGAAACCTTTTAGCCGCAGTCGCCGGCAGTTTGCTCGGCGGGATGCTTTTCCAGGCATTCGGAGAGAGCATGACTGGTTGGGTGGAGGATCAAGTGCTCCTCGCTTCTTACGCTGTTGCGTTTGTCGGAGCCGTGTTAATGCTGTTCATTGTAGGGTTGATTAAAAAGATAGCGACCTAGAGATGTTAAGAGTTGGTCTGACAGGCTCGATAGGCGTCGGAAAAACTTTCGTCTCATCCGTCTTCGCAAAGCTCGGCTGTCGCGTGATTGATGCGGACCAGACGGCCCGCGAGACGGTCGCCCACGGCTCGCCCGGACTGAAAGCCGTGGTCGAGGCTTTCGGCGGCGACATCTTAAAGGAAGACGGAACGCTCGACCGCGCACGGCTCGGCTCAATCGTCTTCGCAGACGAAAGTAAACGGCTGCTCTTAAATTCGATCCTGCACCCGTTTATTATCGCCGCACAGGACGAGCAGTTGCGAGAGTGGGAAACGCTCGACCCAAAGGGTATCGCCATTGTTGATGCCGCCCTGATGATCGAATCCGGCGGCTACAGGCGCTTCGACAAATTGATCGTCGTGCACTGCCGGCCTGAGATTCAGCTTGAGCGGCTGATGGCCCGGAATCAACTCCGGCGCGAGGAGGCCGCCCGCCGCGTCGCTTCCCAGATGTCGCAGGAAGAGAAGATGCGCCACGCCGATTATTTGATAGATACTTCGGAGGGGTTCGAGGATACCCGGCGGCAAGTCGGAGAGGTTTATGCTAAGCTGCTTGAACTTGTGTCGAAAGTAAAGAGTTAAGTGTTAAGATAGTTCTCATCGTATCGGGTGGGGTGAAGATGAGATTGAGGCGGAAGATTAGATACAGGCGCTGGCGCTCGCACGTTGCCGTGTCCTTGCTCGTCGTGATGGCGCTCGGCGGGGGCGGCTGTTTCGTGGATCATCCGGTCGAGCAGTATTACGGCCGCGCGGTCGCGCCGCGCACGCAGGAGTTTCGTTGGAGTGATGGCGGACTGCCGCAGGTCTTCGACCCGGCGCTGGCAGCCGTGCCTCCCGATACGGATGCCGTGCGCGCCATCTACGAAGGATTGACCGAATACGACCCCAGGACGCTCGCGCCTGTGCCGGGCGTGGCCGCGCGCTGGGAATCCTCCGCTGACAATCGCGAATGGACCTTCTATCTGCGCCGGGACGCGCGCTGGTCAAATAATGACGCGGTCACGGCCCATGATTTCGTACGCTCCTGGCAGCGCATCATCGAACTGGGCGATCGCGCCCCACATGCGCGCCTTTTGAGAAACATTCAAGGGGCACAGCCAGTCGAATTGCAGCCCACGCCGACTCCCGCGCCCAAACCAGAAGCTCAGGCACAAGTTCCGAATGAGCCGGGCGTGACCGAAGAAGCTAAGAAAGAGACTAAGCCGGAGGAAGCGCCGCCGCAGCCGAAGTTCGGGGTGGAGGCCGTTGACGATTATACGCTGCGCGTCCGTTTGCAACGCCCCGATCCAGGTTTCCCGTCGCTTGTGGCGCATCCTGTTTTTCGCCCCGTGCATAAAGCGGACGAGGCCGCGGCGCTTCAGGGCCAGAGCGCCGCGCCATCCCGCGTGGTTTCAAACGGGGCTTTTCAGCTATCGAAAATCGGAGACGACGGCGTCGTGCTTGAGCGCGCGAATAACTACTGGGACGCGCAGACAGTCACGCTTCAGCGCGTGCAGTTCGTGCCGGCGAAAGATGCGGAGTCCGTGCTTGCATCCTATCGCGCGGGCGACGTTGACGCGGTCACCAATGCCGGCTTCGAACCGCTGGCGCTTAAACTTCTCACGCCTTACAAAGATTTCCGGCGCGCGACATTCGGGGCTTTAACCTATTACAGCTTCAACACGGCCCGCGCCCCGTTTGATGACGTGCGTATTCGTGAAGCCCTCTCAATCACAATAGACCGCGACCGGATCAGTCAGGACGAGTTGGGAGGCGCGACCGAGCCGGCTAAAAAATTCCTGCCCACACAGATGACGAGCGCTACGGACGCCAGCCATGCCCCGGCCCCCATGATCGAGCGCAACGTCGAGCGCGCACGAAAGTTGCTGGCCGAGGCGGGATTCCCGGACGGAAAAAACTTCCCGAAGATCAGGCTCCTGATTAATCGCAACGCGCAGCAGCGCCAGGTGGCCGAAGCCGTCGCGGCGATGTGGCGTAGCACCTTGAAAATCGAGACCGAAATCATTGCGAAAGATTGGAGCGAGTATGAGTCGGCGTTCCGCGCCGGCGAGTACGATATTGCGCGCCGCAGCTATGTGATGCAGACGATGGACGAGACGAGTTGCCTGCGTGAGATGCTGGAGCCTGAGTTGACGCCCGTGGCAGCTGCCGAGCTGCAAACAGGCGCGCAGCCGGAGGTGAACGGCGACCCTGGAGACGTCAGGAAAGCGATCGAGAAACAGATTGGCGAAGTGCTCCCCGCCCCAATGAAAGTTTACACGGAAGCACAGGCCATCAAAGAACTGCCGGCGATGCCCATCTACTTCGCTTCCTCCTATGCGCTGGTCAAGCCCTACGTCTCAGGGTTCGACGCGAATCTGTTGGACGCGCCGTCGCTGAAAAGCGTGCGAATAGATACGTCCTGGCAGCAGTCAAAGTAGAAGCCAGCGGTCCGGACCGTAGTCCTGTGAAAAGGAGTACGGCCGGAGTTTGAGAGCAACTCAACGCGCAGGGCGCGGCATCCTTTGGTCATCGCGAGGAGAGCGATAACCTTGATTGCACGAGCGCCCGCGTGATAACGTGACGCTCATCCAAACGTTGTGCCCGAACAATTCGTATGCTCTCCCCCAGAGAACCAGAGTTACTTGAAGCGAATATTCAGGTAAGAACCTCTCTACAGGCGTTGCCGGAGGAGTAACAAGCTATGTCGTCCCTGCGTTCCGATCAATTCCGCCTCTTCATCACCCTCATTCTGATCGCGGCTCTGGCAATCGGGTGCTCGGTGGCGGCCAGCAATGATGTTTATTTCGGGCGCGTTGTTCCTCCGCCGGGACAGATCCTGCGTTACGTGACGGGCGACGAGATTGAGTCCCTGGACCCGCAGGTCGGGACGGGGCAGCCGGACGCGCGCATCTACGCCGCGCTCTACGAGGGGCTGGTCGAGTATGATCCGAAAAACTCCCAGCCGATTCCCGCCATTGCCGAGAGTTGGGAAATCAACGCCGACTGGTCGGAATATATTTTCCATCTCAGAAAAAACGCACGCTGGTCGAACGGAAAACCCATTACCGCGAAGGATTTCGTTTACACTTTTCAGCGCGGGGTCTCTCCGAAGCTGGCCTCCAGGAATGCTTACCTGGCTTATTACATCAAGTACAGTGAGGCTTACAACACCGGGGGCTCCTTCGTCCGCGATTCCCAGACTAACGAATACGTCCTCGAAAAAGATGTCCTTGAAGGCGCGGACAAAAAGGACGAGGCGGCGACCGACCAGCCCCCCGCGGAGGCGGAAAATTCCGCGGCCGATGCGGAAAAACATAAACGCCTCCACACGCCCGCACGCCTGGTCCTTCCCGCAGATGAGAAAGAGCGCGCGGCCCTGTTGAAGGATAATCCGAAAATCGAGGGCGCTATCGCGGGGAAGGTGATCGAGCCGGTCAAGCCCGAAGACATCGGCGTTGAGGAGGTTGATCCTTACACCGTGCGGATCACGCTGAAGCAATCCGCACGCTTCTTCCTGGGGCTCATGGCGCACCAATTCTTCCGCGTCGTCCCCGGGGAGGCAATCGAAAAATACGGCAAAGACTGGACGGAGCCTGCCAACATCGTGACGAGCGGTCCGTTCAAGCTCAAGGAGCGGATCCTTTATGACAGAACGGTCGTCGAGAAGGACCCAATGTACTGGGACGCCGCGGCGGTCAGGCTCAATCGAATAATCTTTTATCCGGTCCGAGACAACAACACCATCATGAATCTTTACAAGGTCGGGGAGATCGAAGCTTTTCTCAATCACACGGTCCCGCCCGGCTGGATAGATTACATGCGCCCGCTCAAAGACTACATGGGCACGCCCGAGAACGGGAACGACTACTACGACTTCAACTGCCGTCGCGGACCGTTCACAGACAAGCGCCTCCGCAAAGCCTTCAACATGGCGATAGACAAGGTCACCTTCGCCAAATGGAGAAAGACCGTCACGCCCCTGACGGGTTTCGTGCCTGTGGGAATCTTTCCAGGCTACCCGAATCCGAAAGGCGATGAGTTTAATCCGGAGCGCGCGAGACAGCTTCTCGCAGAGGCGGGTTACCCTGTGACGAAGGACGGCAACGGCAACTACAGTTGTCCGAAGTTCCCTATCGCGGAGGTTGAAATCCTTTATAATCCGCCGTCAACGAACAAGCAGATCGCAGAATTTTTACAGGCGCAATGGAAACAGAATCTGGGCATCACCGTCCCGCTCAGGGAAATGGAGTTCAGGACCATGCTGAACGTCCGCGCCAAGGGCGAATACAAGGGAATCGCACGCGACGCCTGGGGCGGGGATTACATGGATCCTTTCACCTTCCTCAACCTCTTCTACAAGGGGGCAGAGAACGGCTCAGGCTGGCATGACCCGGAATATGACAAGCTGCTGGATGAGGCGAACGCGCAGACGGACCCGCAGAAGCGTTACGAGCTGTTCGCCAAGGCGGAAGCTTACATGCTCGAAGAGCAGCCCGTGATTCCGCTCGACACGCCGACGGTCAACTGGATGAAGAAGCCTTACGTCAAGGGCATGTACCCGAATCCTTTGACGCTCCATCCCTGGAAGTACGTCTATATCGAGTACGATCAGGCGAAGTGGGACCAGGGCGTCCCGAATATGGCCGAGTAAGGAGGAGGGCAACGGAATGCTTCGCTTCATCATTCGCCGCCTTCTCATCATGATCCCGACAGTGCTGATCATCATCACGCTGACCTGGGGCTTGATCCGTCTCGCGCCTGGTAATTTCTACGACTCCGAGAAGAATATCCCCGAAGCGATTGTCAAAAACATCAGGGCGAAGTATGGCCTGGATCAACCCTGGTACGTTCAGTACGGGCGGGTCATCGTTCGCCTCTTTGGCTTCCAGTACATCCCCGTCAGGGACGAAAACGGTAAGGAGGTTGTCGGGAGCAACGGCCAGCTCGTCATGAAATATGAGTGGCATCCTTATCCGGACTTCGGAGATTCGCTGAAGTACGAGGGGCAGTCCGTCAACCGAATCCTCGCCACGACTCTGCCTGTTTCGATAACGCTCGGCCTGCTGGCCTATATCCTCGCAATGATCGTTGGATTAATTACGGGTACTTTTGCGGCGCTCAAGCAGAATTCAAAATTCGACTACGCTTCGATGGCGTTCGCGATGCTCGGCATCTCGGTCCCAAACTTCGTGCTCGGACCGCTTCTCGTCCTGATCTTCTCGCTGACGCTCTACTGGCTGCCCCCTGCGCGCTGGGGAGGTTTCCCGAGTTGGAATCTGTTAATGCCCGTGCTGACGCTCTCGGCACTCTACATGGCATATATCGCACGCCTCACAAGGTCCGGGATGCTTGAAGTTCTTCGCGCCGATTACGTCAGAACTGCCCGCGCCAAGGGTTTGAGCGAAAAGCAGGTGATCTTCAGGCACGTGATGCGCGGGGGGCTGCTGCCGGTCATCTCATTCAGCGGACCTGCGCTCGCCTATCTTATTACGGGAACTGTCGTGGTCGAGCAGATTTTTGCGCTGCCGGGGCTCGGCAACTTCTTTTTGAACGCGAACCTGTCGCGCGACGAGCCTTTGATTATCGGCATCGTGGCTTTTCTTTCGCTCGCGATTCTTGTTTTCAACCTTCTGGTTGACATCGCTTACGCATTCATTGATCCGCGCATACGCTATTGACGAAAGAGATGAAGGACGATAGACCAAGCAATCCGCCTGAGCCTGCGAAAACGGAGCCCGCATTCACGCCGCTCGGCACACCGCCCGAGCCGCCCGTGCGCTCGCGCGAGGGCGACATTATTCACACCTCGCCGGAGTTAGCTGTTGGAGAAGGGGACGTACGAACGGCGGAACGAGGCATTCAGGAACCGCTCGCGGGGACTTCGCTCTGGAAAGACGCTTGGCGGCGGCTGCGTAAAAACAAGCTGGCCGTTTTCGGGATGATCGTGGTGGTAATCGTCGCTCTGGTCTCGATCATCGGTCCTTACATCATCGAATGGACGGCAGGCTTTTCCTACGACACGATTCCGCGGGACGTTGAGAAAATCCGGGCCCTGCCGCCTTTCCGCGATGTGAACGGTAATTTCTCCTGGCTCCATCCGATGGGTACTGACACACAGGGGCGTGACATCCTCTCGCGTGTGCTCATGGGCGGCCAGATCTCTTTAATGGTCGGGCTGATCTCAACTTTTGTCTCTTTAATCATCGGCGTCGCTTTCGGGGCCACTGCCGGTTATGTGGGAGGGAAGGTTGATAACGTCATGATGCGGTTCGTAGATATTCTCTACGCTCTTCCGTACATGATGATTGTGATCGTGCTGCTCGCGGTCTTCGGCGCAGAGACTGCCCTCGGCCAACTCATCCTGCTCTTCGTAGCGCTCGGCGCGGTTTCCTGGCTGACGATGGCCAGAATCGTTCGCGGGCAGGTGATCTCGCTCAAGAACCAGGAGTTTGTGCTGGCCGCGAGGGCCACGGGCGTTTCGACCTCGAAGATTATCTTCAGACATCTGGTCCCGAACACTCTCGGGCCTGTGATTGTCTATGCGACTTTGACGATCCCACAGGTGATGCTTCAGGAGGCGTTTCTCTCCTTTCTGGGGCTGGGCGTACGGCCGCCTCACGCTTCCTGGGGAAGTCTTGCGGCTGACGGAATCCAGAACATAGCCATTTTCCCCTGGCAGATAATCTTCCCCGGTGTGACGATGGCCTTAACGCTCTTCTCCTTAAACTTTTTAGGCGACGGCCTGCGCGACGCTCTCGACCCGCAGATGAGAAAAACGTAAATCGTGAATCGTAAATCGTAAATAGAGAAAACGCGTTTTCGTCCATTCACGATTTACGATTCACGATTCACGAAAAAGATTATGAATGGCAACGGACACATTCTTTCGGTAAGAGATTTAAAGACCTATTTCGAGACCGAGGACGGGACGGTCAAGGCCGTTGACGGAATCAGTTTTGAGCTGGAGCGGGGCGAGACTCTGGGCATCGTCGGCGAGTCCGGGTCCGGGAAATCGGTCACCAACCTTTCAATCATTCGCCTGATACCCGAGCCTCCTGGGAAGATCGTCGGGGGCGAGATCATCTTCGATGGCCGGGACATCCGCAGCCTCACGATTGAGCAGTTAAGAAAGATTCGCGGCAAGCGCATCGCGATGATCTTTCAGGACCCGATGACCTCGCTCAATCCGTTTATGCGAATCTCCAGGCAGTTGATGGAGATTACGATACTGCACCTCGGCTATACCAAAGCGCAGGCTTACGAACACGCCGTCAAGATGCTCGAAATGGTGGGCATCCCGGATGCGCGTGCGCGCGTTGACAGCTACCCGCACGAGTTCTCTGGCGGCATGCGGCAGCGCGTGATGATCGCGATGGCTTTATCCTGTGAGCCGGAGCTGTTGATAGCAGACGAGCCGACGACCGCGCTCGACGTCACCATCCAGGCACAGATTCTTGAGCTGATTAAAAATCTCAAGCAGAAGACGGGCACGAGCGTCATTCTCATCACACACGATCTGGGCGTCGTCGCGGGAATGACAGACCACATCATAGTGATGTATGCGGGAAAGGTCTTCGAGAAGGCCCCCACGCGCGAGCTCTTCAAGGTTCCGGGCAATCCGTACACGAAGGGCCTGTTGCGTTCGGTTCCGGACCCGGCGCACGAACACGGCAAGGCTTTGTACCAGATTCCGGGCCTGCCGCCGGACGTGGCGCATCTTCCCGCAGGTTGCCCGTTTGCGCCGCGCTGCGAGCGCGCCGAAGAGATCTGTCGTCAGGAATTTCCGCCCTTCGTGCAGTTGAATCAAGAGCACTTTTCGCTCTGCCACTTTGCCGAAGAGGTTTATGCGAACTCGCGTCGCGAAGTTGAGCAGAAACAGGCAGCCCGTCAACAGCAGGACGAAAACCAGAGATGAGCCAACAGGAATCCTTCACCCCGCACGCCGCTTCGATGCCTCCGCCGATTGAGCCGGAGAAGGGGAGCGAGCTGATCGCGATACGCGACCTCAAAGTCCATTTCGACCTCGGCGGCGGCGGCCTCCTGGATAAACTCATCAGCGGCAAGTCTGTCAGGCGCGTGGTCAAGGCCGTGGACGGCGTGACGATAGACATTTATCCGGGCGAGACCCTGGGTCTGGTCGGGGAATCCGGATGCGGGAAATCAACTCTGGGGCGAGCGCTTTTGCGCCTGACGGAGCCGACGGGCGGACAGGTCCTGTTTCGCGGCCAGAACCTCGCACGCCTTTCCCAGAAAGAGATGCGCGAGCATCGCAAACATCTACAGATGATCTTTCAGGACCCCTACGCCAGCCTGAACCCGCGCATGACAGTCGGCCAGATCATCTCGGAACCGATTGAGACGTTTCGGCTGGCGCGTGGGCGCGAGACGGACGAGCGCGTGCAGGAGCTGATGGAAACTGTCGGATTGAATCGCCGCTTCATCAAGCGCTACCCTCACGAATTCTCAGGCGGCCAGCGCCAGCGCATCGGCATCGCGCGCGCCCTGGCGGTTGACCCCGATTTCATAGTCGCGGACGAACCGATCTCGGCCCTGGACGTCTCCATCCAGGCGCAGATAATGAACCTGATGGAGAAACTTCAAAGAGAGAAGAATCTGACCTATCTTTTCATCTCGCACGATCTGCGGGCCATCCGCCACGTCTCGGACCGTGTGGCAGTCATGTACCTGGGCAAGCTGGTCGAGATAGCGGACGCCAGAGTTATCTACGACGAGCCATTGATGCCCTACACGAAGGCCCTGATTTCTGCCGTCCCCGTGCCGGACCCGGAGATAGAGGCCACACGCCAGCGCATCGTGCTCGAAGGTGACGTCCCCTCTCCGATTAATCCCCCGCAGGGCTGCCGCTTTCACACGCGCTGCCCGTATGCGATAGAGGCCTGCAAAGAGGTCGTCCCTCCATTAGCCGAGATAAAGCCAAACCACTTCGCCGCATGCATCCGAATTAGCCCGGAACAGCCTGATATTGAGAAGGTTGCGCCCGGCGATGCCCCTGGCTTGAGAGACCCCCAGCGCGTCATCGCAACGTGAAATACGGCTGTTATTCGCCGTTTTAGTGAAGGGAGAGCTGATTCTCGCGTCCGCGTTTAGCCGTTTACCGGCCTTTCCCGTAGAAAACGCTTGTCGGAACGACCGCGGACACTTATACTTATAGCCGGACGGCCAGGTCTTCGAGCCCGCTCCGTCCCATCTCGATTGAGAGCTGTGCGTGTTGAAACGCCCCCGTCTCACGCGAGCCTCGGCCCTCCAACATCACTTCGGACGTAAACTTAAGTGACCTTTCAGACGATGGATGAAGCCATCGCGCCCCCGCGCGATAAAGCCCAGAATCATCAAGTGCCCGGCGATTGGGTTGACTCCCAGGAATCCCTCGCCGCTGCCTCCGGCCTCTCTCTGCTTTTAGTCGAGGGCCACCAGCCGCCTGCCCTTGCCGTCTCAAACAACAACTCCATTTGCAGGGCATTCCAATCCTCGCCGAAACACGTCCATCTCTGCGATCCATACTGCGGCATCGCTTACGAGCGCGCCATGAAAGCCGGGGAAGCCACACACTATCGCTGCCATGCCGGGCTCCACTGCTTCGCCATGCCCGTCAATCTAGGGACGAAAAAAGAGCTGGCGATCATCGGCGGCAGGGCATTCCTGACCAGCGCGGACTACCGCGCTCTGGCGGAGCGTTTCCGCGTAGGGGATTTACAGGAGCTGCTTTCGAGCGAGATTTTCAGAAACGTCATTTTCGCCTCGCGCCAGGACCTGGAAGATCTCGCCAGGCGAATTCAGACCGCGAAAGAATTAAAAGGCGAAACTTCGCCGAAAGCTGCTTCGGTGCCTGAGGTGGTGGACCTAAAGGTGGGGGCAGCTTCCTCCCCACAGGCTCAAGCGGAAAAGGCTGAGGGGGATTCGACCACGGAAGGGATGAGTGATAGTCGGGAGATTAGCCCTCGGAGCGCTACCTTCCATCAGCGCCGCCTTGAAAGCGAAAGCGCATTCAAGGAGACCTGCGGCGCGGCCCTGGACGTGCTCGCCGGGAAACATCAACTTACCACGCTCGCCCTACTCCTCCGGGAACAGGGCACTTTCGTTCACGCCTGCGGCAAAGGGCGCTACGAGAAACTCCCCATACATCTCGAAATCGGTGCGAAGGATGCGCGCCTCTTCCTCACGGCGAAAGCCGGGTCGTCGCTCGTCCTGCGCGAAACTGCGGAAGGTTTCAAACCCGCCGGGACTATCCGAAAAAAGATGGCCGAAACGGTTGAGAAAACGGCGGAGCTTTTCCCGCTCGTCGTCGGAGACGAAGTGAAAGCCGCGCTCCTCGTCGGCGATGTAGAACTCACGGACGAGAGGCGGCGTGCAATCGCTGCTTACTGCCGGGAGATAGCGCTGCCGCTGGAAGTCTTGCGGTTGCGGCACGAGCTTGAGCAGCGCGAGCGCTTCACGGACTGCCTTCAGGCTTTCGGCCAGGGCATAAATATGGTCCATCCGGGAGAGACTTACGAAGCTATTCTGCGCATGTCAACCAATCTACTGCACGCAGAGCGTGGCTCTCTTCTACTTTTTGACGAGGCTTCGAACGAGCTGGCAGTAAAAGCTGCGGTCGGGCCGCGCGCGGAGGTGGCCCGTGAGTCGCGCGTCCGCATGGGCGAGGGGATTGCCGGCTCGGTCCTCTCAGAAGGTCGCCCGCTCGTCGTGCGCGACGTGGAGAGGGCGGGGCACGAGCCAGCCCCGGCCGAGCGGAGCTATAAGACGAAATCTTTCATCAGCTATCCCATCTCCATTGGCGGGCGCAAAGTCGGCGTGCTCAACGTCACGGACAAGGCAGGCGGCGGCTCTTACGACGACGTTGACCTGAGCCTGATAGAATCTTTCGCGCCGCAGATGGCACTCGCCCTGGACCGCGCCGAATGGCAGGAGAAGGCGAACCAGTTTCAGTTAATGTCAATCACGGACCCGCTGACGGGGATGCTCAACCGCCGGTATCTGGTTGAGCGCCTCGACGAGGAGTTGAAGCGCTCGAAGCGACACGAGTATCAGATGAGCTTCATGATGATAGACATTGACGACTTCAAAATCTACAACGACCGCAACGGCCATCAGGCGGGCGATCTCGCGCTTGAGATGACCGCGCAGTGTTTGAAGTCCACCCTGCGCGCCGCGGACGTCGCCTCGCGCTACGGCGGCGAAGAGTTCTGCATCCTCCTCCCGCAGACGTCTCTCCCCGAAGCCGTCGCGATTGCCGAACGCATCCAGCGCAGAATCCTGCGCATGCGTTTCCCGCACGGGAAGAATCAGCCGCTCGGGGCCGTGACGGTGAGCATCGGCGTTTCGTCCTTTCATGAGGATGTGGAAACCCCGGAGAAGATGATTCAGGCCGCGGACATCGCGCTTTATCTAGCCAAGAGTCGTGGCAAAAACCGCGTCGAAACTTACGACCCGTCCCTGACGAAAGAGAGCAATGCCCCCGAAGAAGCAGAATAAGAGCGCAGCGGAGCGGCCAATCCTGGGCCGGATCGCACCCGAGGAGTTCGTCGGACGAAACGACGCGCTCAACGAGGTCGTGCGCCTGGCCGCGCCGGGCGCGCGCGAGCGCGGGCTGCTTCTACTGGCGGCTCCTTCCGTCGGCGTCTCGGAGCTTTTGCGGCAAGCTTATGACGAGCTATTCAACGAAAATGCGGACGCCATCCCGATCTATTTTGCGTTGACGCCGAGCGATAAGACGGCCGCAGGCACGGCGCACCATTTTCTCAGGACTTTCCTGCAGCAGCTCATAGCCTTTCGCCGCCGGGACCCGGACTTGAACAAGTCGTCGCTCTCGGTCCAGGACTTGATGCAACTGGTCTCGCCCGCAGACTACGAGTGGGTCGAACGCCTGGTCGAGATGAGCGAAAGAGCGCGCGAAGAGGATGACGCGAAGAGCTTCATTCGGCTCTGCCTGAGCGCTCCGCAGCGGGCTGTTCAAAGCGGCGCAAGACCCTACGTGCTGTTGGACGGCCTTCAAATAGCGGAGCAGTTGAATGGAGCGGACGTGCCGCTCGGCCCGGAGCTCGCGCAGGCTCTAATGCTTTCCGGTGGGCCTTACGTGCTCGCGGGTCTGCGCCGGCATTTGCTGGACCTGGTGCACGCGGCGCGAAACGGTAACGAGTTCGCGGGCTCGCTTCGCCTGGAGCGCCTAGGGGATGAGGACGCGCGCACGATGGTCGAACAACTGGCGCGTCGTTATGAAGTGACGGTTAATGACCAGACACGCGACCTCTTAGTCCAGCAGACAAACGGAAATCCTTTTTACATCACGGCGCTTTTACGCGCGGCGCGCGAGAGAGGCGTTGCGCTCACGAGTTTCCGCAACTGCCAGCAGTTATATGTTGACGAGTTGCTGGGCGGACGCGTCCACAGACATTTCGCTTCCATCCTTGAAGAGGTCGCGCCCGCAGTTTCCGTCAGACGTTCGTTGATTCGCGCTCTTTATGAATCGGCGCAGAACGAAAACGGCAGGGCGCCGGTTGACGTGTGGCGTAAGCGGCTCAACCTGGACCCGGATCAATTCCAGAGCCTCATGCGAAAGCTTCACGTTCGAGAGCTCGCCAGCCTGAACGCGAACTTCATCGAAGCCGGCTCGGACTCGCTCGTCTGGTCTGATTATCTGCGGACGCGCTACCGCCTTGAAGTTTCGGGTGAGCCGCGCGCGCTCGTCGTCGCGGAGACGCTCTCGGAAGTTTTGAAACGCGCGCCGCAGACGATGGCCCGCCACTATCGCCGCGAGGCTGCGCTCGGTTTGCGCGACTTGATGGAAAGATTCAACTGCCAGCGCCTGCCCGCGAGTCTTTTCCATTACGACCGCTTCAGCCGAACTCATAAGGGAATGGATGCGGAAGGGTTGACCGCCGCGCTCGACGCCGAAACGGACCTGGTGCGCCTTCCGCAAGTGGTTCACGCAGCGAGTTGCGCGGCCTTTCATCCTCCAATTCTACAGGTCTGCGACGAAGAGCGTTGCGCCGTGGCGCACGGATTTGACGCGGGCCAGTATTCGGACGCGAACGAAGTGGTCTGGATTGCAGCCGAAATTGATTCGAAGCTCGAAGCGGGGCGGGGGATAGCTGAAGTCTGGTGCGACCGCCTGAAACAGGTGGCTCGCGTTTGCGGATTTAATCGCGTCCGCTTCTGGCTCGTAGCCCCTGCGGGCTTCACTCCGGACGCCAGCGAACTTCTTAACGAGCGTGAAGTGTACGGCTCAAGCCGTCAGCAGATGGAGTTGTTGACAGAGCGAATCAACGCGGCAACGGCTGCCATGGCGCGTGCTGAAGTTGCCCCGGACGAGTTTGAGATGACGATTCCGATGGGCGACGACACGGAATTAATCGCCGCCCATACAGTCGAGCAGATAGCGCGCCGGATACAGTTCCAGCCGGAAGCGATCAATCAGATCAAGACGGCGCTGATAGAGGCCTGCATCAATGCGGCGGAGCACAGCCTCAGCCCGGACCGAAAAATTTATCAGCGTTTTCGCGTCGAAAGTGATAGATTAGTCGTCACGGTTTCAAGCCGCGGGATCATCCCGCCCGCCGTCAGCAGTCAGAATGGTGATAACGGAAACGGCAACGAGGCCGCCGAGAGCCGTGAGCGGCGTGGATGGGGACTGAAACTGATTCGCAGTTTGATGGACGAAGTCGAGTTCGAGCGCGTTGACGATGGCACGCGCCTGCGTATGACCAAATACCTACGCAAACCCTGATTGTTGCGACTTGCTTCTCATTTCGTTGTTTACTTCAAAAGAATTCCGAATTAGGATTGATTGCCTTTATAAGTAGGTTGGAGGGGCTTAACTATAATGGCTGATCTTGCGACGGGTTCAACTGTGCACTCGCGTTCCGTGGGAGACCTGGCCGTGGTGTACGCGGGCGATTACCTGAATAAGTTAAGCGGCGAAAGGATTGAGCGGGAGTGCCGCCGTAAACTTGAGGCCGGGTGTCGCGCTTTAATCATCAATTTCCGGGAGACGGAGCTCGTCAACAGCATCGGCATCTCGATCCTTTTGGGCGTGATTGACGCGGCGGAAAACACCGGCGCGCGTTTAATCTTCTCGGACGTCAATACGCAAACCGTCCAACTTTTCGAGATGCTCGGCCTGACGCGCCACGTCGCGCTCGCAGCGGACGAGCAGGAAGCCCTGGCAACGCTCACAGAATTTGCTTCGACACCCAAAGCCGCGGGGCATTGATTTAAAGGGCGATGGAACAGGGCACACCGCTTCAAAAACTACTTCACACCTTCGCAGCCCTGGCCGATCTAGGTCAGGAGATAGCCGACACCTCGGATTTTCAGGAAAAGATGCGGGCCGCTTTGCACCTTTTGCAGGGCTCGCTGGGTCTCATGCGTGGCGCTCTCGCGGAGTTCGATGACGAAAAAGGCACTCTCAGTTTCGTCGCCGCGCGCGGGATGGGCACCCAAACCTCTGCTGATTTGCCGCTCTCTGCTGAAGAGGTCTCCGGCCTGCTCGCACGGGGTATCTCCTGCCTGTCGAAAGAGGACGAGAATTCTGCGGCGTTTGATTTCTTCCGGACGCATCAAGAGCTGCTGGACGCCCTGCGAGTCGAATTGGTCGTGCCGTTGGTGGTCCGCGACAATCTTGTCGGGATGATTCTGCTCGGGCCAAAGGCCACGGGCGAGGAGTTCAGCGCGGAAGATCGTGAGGTCATCTGCGCCATGGCGCGGCATATCGGCGTCGGGATTCAGGAGCACAGATCGTTCGAAGAGCTGAAGCGCCGCGCGGAAGAGAATCGCCAGCTCTACGAGGAGATGCGCGTCATCTACCGTGACACCGTTCGCGCTTTCGCCGCGGCAATTGATTGCAAGGACAAATACACACAGGGCCATTCCGAGCGGGTCGGCAAGTACAGCGAGGTTATCGCACGTGAGATGGGGTGGAGCGATGAGGAGATCGAAGGCATAGCAGTTGCGGGCTACTTGCACGACATCGGCAAGCTGGTCGTCGAGAGAGACATCATCAACGCGCCCTACCGGATTGATGCCAAACAATCGAGCGAGCTCAATCGTCACCCTTCGGTCGGCTACGAAATTCTCTCGCCGATCAGCCACCCTTACGCGGACATTCCGCTCACGGCGCGCTATCATCACGAGCGGATTGACGGGCGCGGCTATCCTGAAGGACTGACTGGAGAGCAGATTCCTTTGGGAGCCAAGATCGTCAGCCTCGCGGATTCATTCGACGCGATGACGACCGACCGCCCCTACAAGAAGCGACGCGGCCTGGAAGAGGTGGTTGAAGATTTTCGACGCAACACCGGAAAACAGTTTGCCCCTGAAGTCGTCGCCTCTTTCTGTCGCGCCCTCCTGAAGGAAGTATTGGGCGAGACGACCAACAGGCGAATCATCAAGCTTCTGGGGAAAGATTATGTCCAGTCGGAACGTATCGCGCCGCTGCTCCGGGCCTTGATTGACGACCTCGAATCAGGCGTCTTCAGCGCCACGGCAGGTAACGCCTAGCGCCTTCGTTTCATTTCCAGCCATCTGCATCCATCCGCACAGAAATAAACGCCGCGGCTCAGCACTCATGAGAAGATCAAGGGAAGCGTCAACATATAGATTGTCGCCACGATAAAAAACAGTGCGCTCACGCCCGTGATTGCCAGGCGTACTTTGTCGTTGCGGAAGACCTGGACGATACCGCCGAAAAAGAGGCTGATGGCGAAGATGACTGCGATGAGCTGGAACTTGTCGCCGGTCTCGTTAGCCTCCTGCCCCTTTTTGAAATTCGTTTCGGCCTCGTCGAACAGCGTCTTACTTTTCGCCAGCATCTCCTGGCGATAATTCTCGTCCTCCGCGAGGTCTTTCTCCATAGCTTTTTCGAGCATCTCTTCTTGCAGCGCAGCCTGTTTCTCTTCAGCCTGGGGCGCATCAGCCGCTGGCTGTGCTGCTTTACGCGCTTCTGGCGGAAGGCCCAGTGCTTTATAGCCCGCTTCGCTCATCTGGCGTGTGTAGAGGTAGGTCGCGACGGCGTAATTGCGCGCTTCAGCGGCAGGACTAGGGGCGTCGTCCCCCTCCAGGATCAAGCGCATCGCCTCGGCGTCAACGGTATTGTCTCGGGCCATCTCTACAATGGCGCGGCTCCGCTCAGAGCCCCCTTCAGTTGCAGTCTTATTCGACAAACTATAACTTTCCACGCTTCTTCCATCGTAGAGTGATGATTGAAAGCTGGCGAACGCTGTTGCAATGGCCGCTAGGCCAAGCAGGATGGCTGCGATGAGTTCCAACTTTTCAATTGGGCGGGAGATGTCTTCTTCGTTTTCGCTCATACCGACTCCGTCAAATTGGCTCAAGTATTGGAAAAATCCGACGGAGATTATCGTAAAAGCTGTAGAACGTCAAAAGAGAAGTGAATTAACTCCGGGCATTCATATATTAAGCATAAGCAGTCGGAAGAACCGAATTAACCGTACAGAGCGAAAGGCCTTCAAAGTAGAAGGGAAAGTCAATGATGAAAAGATTTTTACTGGGGCGTCGAGTTGAATGATTGATTGAGCGGCTCGTCAAAGCTGCGAGATTCGGCCATTTATCACAAGCGATAAAACTATATTTTTGTTTTTTCTTCCAGTTCGCTGAGGAGTTG
>DASVXV010000095.1:0-6835 GCA_036392495.1 Pyrinomonadaceae bacterium
GGGCTCATGATCTTTAGAGGCAGTCTCTCATGCTTTGTTACAAACAAAGGACTTATGCTCAGCAAAACCAACCCACAGCCCCATAAATGAAAAATGTGGGTAATGATAAGGGCTTGCGCCCTGGGCTTTATACCGTCGCCCGCATTCGCGGGCTAAATATGCTGTCGCCTGCATTCGTGGGCTAAATATATACCATCGCCCACTGGCGCGGGCTAATTAAAAGTGGCGCACGAAGGGCCCGATATTTCCGGGCTGGAATTTCACGCTGATCTTAACTTCGTTGCCTTCCGCCGTGACGCTGACGCCTTTCAACAGGTCCGAGAACGAGTTGTTCCTGGACGATTTATCCGTGGATTGCGTGAAGCTCAGGGCCGCGAGCGATTTCAGAGAATTGAGCGCGTCGCTGATCCGGGTGGCATCTTCGGCCTTCTCCGTCTGCAGCGCGATGAAAGTTTCGGCGTCGCTCCCGTTGGCGCTGAAGGAGCCGTAGAACTTGCGTATCGAGGCGAAATAGCGCCCGATCATGTCGTTGGGAACGTTCTTCTCGGCGAAGCCCTCAGGGATCTTCCCGCTGAAGCTGATGGCGGCGTTCGTTGACTGTGATGCCAGCTGGACTAACTCCTCGTCAACGCGATTGCGGCCCAGGCTCGCGTCAATCGCGGCGCGCACGCTCTCCGGGGATCCGACGGCTATTGAGTTCGCGTCGAGCGCCGTGATGGCGAATTTCTCTTTGCTCGCAGCCGAGACCTCGAAATGATGCGAGTATTGTTCTTGAGAGAGACGGGCGGAGTTCTCGCCGGAGCTTTTCTTCAAAGGCTTCACCTGGCTAATGAGGTAAATAGTCTTGCCCTCGTACTGCTGCTCTTCCTTCACGAACTCGCACTCTTTCTGCGCGGCTGCGAAACCTGCGTTGAGGAGTTCGGTCGAGTTGAAGCTGCCGCGCGCGATGACGACTGTGCTCTGGTCGCGCCGACCCGGCGAAAGCGTCGGGTTGAGGCTCCCGCCGATGGCGACCGACTCGAACACGCGCGGGTTGATCCCTGTCTTCTGCTGAAACTCTTCGAGGTGCGCGTTGAACTTCGCCAGCGTCCCGGGGTTGCTTGAGAGCAGGCTCGGAAGCGTCTCGTTCAGCGCGCGCTGCACGTCAATCGAGATGATGAAATCGGACGCGGGGAGCGCAGCGAGCGCGCTATTGGATGAGGCCCTCCCCGTCTTGTTGCCGATGACAAAGGCGAATGTTGCCGCAATCATCAGCGCGACCGCGATAAACGAAAAGTAGAATTTTCTGTTCATGGTAGCTTCCTTTCAGACTCGCCGAATAGTTAACAACAGGTTCAGCAGTTGAGAGCCGCAGCCCGGAAATCGTCGCGCCGAAGCTCGGCGGCGGTTTCTCCCCGCCGTCCCGCTATTACCTATAACGTGTCCCGTCCGCATTCTTTAACGAGTTCCAGCTGTTTTAGGTTGCAGGACGCGCATCAGAGTCGAGATGTCCGCCTGCTTCAGCTCTAATCTGATCAAGGTCTCGTTGCCTGCCGAGCTTATTTTTAAGCTGTCGAGAGCGGCCTGCGCGAGCTGGCCCGTCTCCGCCGGAAGTTGCGGGATCATCATCCCGCCGAACTGTTTGAGCGCCCCGAGGGTCTCGGACAGGGTCTGCGCCTGCTCTGCCTTTTCGGTGCGCGCGACCGCTAGCATATCAAAACCGTCGGCGGTCGTGCCGATTGCGCCGTAAGCCTGACGAATCGAGCCGATGATCTTGCTGATCTCCTCGTTGCCGAAGTCCGCGCTCGCTGTGAGCGCCGGCGGCACGTTAGCGCCAAAGCCCATGAGCGCGTTCGGCGAGCGCGTCGCGAGCTGAATCAGATCGTTATTGACGCGCCCCTGCGCTTTGTTGTCGAGCGCGGCGCGCACGCTCGCGGGCTCGCCGATTGCCAGAGTGTTGGCGTCAAGGACCGCCGCCGCCACCTCGCCCACCTTCATGTTGAAGAGGCCGAGCATCTTGATGTGATCCTGAACGTTAAAGACATAAAGGGTCGTGCCGCTATATTTCTGCTCCTGGTACTTGCCCTTGGAGGCCAGGCGTGCAGCCGCGAGCAGCGCGCCCGCGCTGAAAGAGCCGTTGGCGATGACGACCGTGTCGGTGGTCGTTACCCTGGGCGAGGGATGTTGATAGCGCATCCCGACGGCGATGTTCTCGAACATCCGCGCGTCAATGCCGGTCTGAGCTTTGAACTTGTCTATCTCTGCGTTGAACTCGGCGAGCTTGGCAGGATTATCCGCCAGGACCTTCGGCGCGGCCTCCGTAATCAGGCGCTTGACGTTGACGAAGGCCACGAAGTCGGAGCGCGGAAGCAGGCTCAGCGCCGAGGCCGTCGAAGCATTGACGGTCGCGGACGCAGTCTTGTTTGAAGCGGTTTTGCTCTGAGCGTTGATGGCCGGGGCGCTCATGAGCGCAAACGCGAGCAGAAGCGATAGTGCGAAGGATTTTCTATTCACTGTCTTTAAAACTTACCTTTCATCTTCCTTATTTATCAAGCTGAAAAAGAGCCGCGCCCGTGCGGTCGCCGGGGCGCGTCACTTTCGGATGCGTCACACGCCGCGCAAGGTTGGACTTAATCCCTCCCTTTTTCAGCCGGGACAGCCCTTTTCAACTGCCTGAAGAATAGTTCTACCTCAACCTTTTTATAGTCCGGCGGAAGCTCGAACAAGCCCGGGTCAACTGTCTCGCGTATGTCGCGTAATTCCATCGCCACGCGCTCCGCGCTTTCAAGATCGCCGGTTGACGTCATCTCAGATTTAATAGGCATCCCCAGATTCTCGTCAACCCAGATGAAACTCTCCGCCGCGACTTTTTTCTCCGCGCCCGTATCGCGTATCAAGGTCACACGATACTTGGTGGTCGCGCGCCCGTTCACTGTCTCCGCGCCGAGCTTTTCGTAACGCGTCTCCGGGCGCGTCTCGTTGAGCAGACGCTCGGGCGAAAAATCCGCCGGAACGCCCGCAGGCCCGCCTGCCTCCTTCACGTTCAGCTCGGCGTATATCTTCTCTTCGGGCGCCAGCAGGTAAATTCCGCTCGGCAGCTCCAGGCGCGAAAGCTTCTCGCCGGCGGGCGACACATTATCCACACGCCGCCGCTCTCCGTCGCGTGCGATAAAAGTCTGGTAGCTGACCGACTGTGCGCCATTCGAGATCGTCTCAATCTGCGTCGCCTGGTAACGCTCGGGCTCTTTCGTCGGGAAAGGCGGCGTCCTGGATGTCTCAAGGGCCGCGCTCTGTGTGTTAACAGTCCCGCTATTCTGATCGCCCGCTACTTCCGACCTTTTACAAGACGCGATTGTGAGCAGGAGCGTTAACAGGAAAATAACCGGCACAGAATTTCTCGCCACAGAGGCACAGAGGACACGGAGGGGGCACAGAGGCTTAAATCTCTGTGTCTCTGTGTCTCTGTGTTGAAATTCCCTCTTACCGGTCATTGAGTATTATAGAAATCCAGTCAGCCAGCTTTCACACCCGCTCGACCAGGAGCGCCAGCCCCATCCCGCCACTGACGCACAGGGTGGCGAGCCCGCGACGCGCTTTGCGCTTCTTCATCTCGTGCAGAAGGGTCGTAGTGATCCGGACGCCCGTGCAGCCGATTGGATGGCCGAGAGCGATTGCGCCCCCGTTGACGTTGAGCCGGTCGGCGTCAAAACCCAGCTCGCGGTCGCACGCGATGACTTGCGCCGCAAACGCCTCGTTGAGCTCAATCAAATCTATCTCGTCCAGCGCAACCTTCTGCCTTTCGAGCAGCGCCCGGACGGCAGGCACTGGGCCGATGCCCATAATCTCTGGCGCGACTCCGGTGATTTCGTAATCCACAATGCGCGCCTCCGCCTCAGCGCCACACATCTTCAAAGACTCTTCGCTCATCACGAGAACTGCCGCCGCTCCGTCCGTGATGCCCGAAGAGTTGCCAGCGGTCACAGTCCCGCCTTTGCTGAAAACGGGCTGAAGCTTTCGCAAGGCTTCGATGGTCGTCCCGGCCCTGAAATGTTCATCCAGACTGAACGTGCTCGTCTCACCTTTGCGCCCTCTGATCTGGAGCGGGGCGATCTCCGAGTCGAAGCGCCCATTATTGATTGCCGCTTCGGCGCGCTGTTGCGAGCGCAGGGCGTACTCGTCCTGCTCGTCGCGCGTGATCTCGTACTGGCGCGCGAGGTTCTCGGCAGTCTCGCCCATCACCAGGCCGGAGAGCGGGTCCAGGAAGCCGTCGCGGTACATCCCGTCAACCAGTTCCATGTTCCCCATGCGCATGCCCCAGCGCGCGCCCTCAGCGTAATAGGGGACGCGCGACATGCTCTCAGTCCCGCCGGCGAGAACCGTTTCGGCGCGCCCCAGCATAATCTCCTGCGCCGCGAGGATGAGCGCTTTCAGTCCCGAGCCGCACGCCTGATTGACCGTGTATGCTGGAACAGTTTCAGGCAGGCCGGCGCGATATGTGATCTGTCGAGCAACGTTCGGCCCACCGCCCGCCTGGCGCGCGGAACCCCAGATTGAGCCCTGAATCTGACCGTTCGTGAGGCGCGCTCTCTTAATAGACTCCTGAGCCGCTGCTACACCCATATCAGCCGCTGTCCACCCACTGAGCGTCCCGCCAAAACGTCCGATGGGCGTGCGCGTTGACCCGACCAGATAAACATTCCTCATTGCGTCCATGTCCTCAAATGCTATAAAGAGTGGTCAGTGGTCGGTGGTCAGTGGTCAGTTAAAGATAAAGGTTTTTAACTGACCACTGACCACCGACCACTGACCACTAAGTTAACATACGCTATGAAGCTATTAAAGCGAGTAGCCTGCGAGGCCAGCGACTTCACATGCTCAAGCGCCTCACCAACGCGGAAGCCGTCCATGAAGGCGAGCACAGCATACGCCGATTGCTCGACGCGCATCACGAATGGCTTTACGCACAGCGGGGCACGAGCGCGGCCAATCCTCTTCGCAGGAACGAGTGCGACGTGCGCGTCTCGCAAGGGCGCTTAATCTTCTCCTGCTGGGATGAGAAGGGCACGCTTCTCTGGCGCGTCACGGCTTGGGAGTGGACGGGCGAAAAGCTCCTGCTTGAAGTCACGCGGCGCATGGGCGCGGAGAGAGCGCACCTTGAGCTCATCCCGCGCGCTTCCATCAAAGCAGCACAGGCTGCCATCAGCATGGAGCGCCGCGCGCGTTGCCAGCGCTTGGCCGAACTAGCCTGCGCGCTCCTACATGGGGCAAAGGTAGAGCGCGCAGGCTTGAGCGCAGGCGCAAGACCGGGCCAGCCAGGCCCCTATGCGCGCATCCTCCTGCGCCATCAAAATCGCGAGCGCATCGCTGTCGCGGGCCGTGTGGCCGAAGCTTTCGAGCATGAGACGGATGCGCTTCTTTCATCAACGCTCCTCTGGTTCACGCGCGCCAGCGAAAGAGCGCGCCCGCCGTACATTCAAAGACTCTGGCTCATCAGTGAGAAAGATTGCGTTAAGCCTCTGGCAGAGCGCCTCGCGCTGCTCAGCGACGATTTAAGGCGCGTCATCGAGCTCTATGAGATAGATGAGGGCTGGCGGGAACTGACGCGTGTTCAATTGCCGTCGCTTGACGATCTTCTATTGGAGAAGACTGAGCCACGGGTTCGTCCGCCGCGGCTCAGTGCGCTGAGCGAGAGCGCGGCTGGGATCGTCGCGCTTGCGCCCGAAGCGATTGATGTCGTGCGCTCGCGTCATGGCGAGACGTTGCGCTTTCATGGGCTGGCGTTCGCGCGCGTGCGCCGTGTGATGGGTAGAGAGAATGTCTGGTTCGGCACTGGGAGAGCGCATCGTCGGCTGCTCGACGAGAGCACAGAAGGAGAGTTGATAAAACTTCTACAGGACCTGAAAGAGCATCGCCGCGCAGAGAGCCGTGACCAGCATCACATGCTCTACAGGTCAGCGCCGGAAGCCTGGCTTGAATCCCTGCTCCGGCGCGACATCACACGCCTTGATCCAGGCTTACGGCTCGCACCGCTCTACACGCAGTTTCGCCCAACGCACGCCGCAGCCTCGCGCCCGATTGACCTCCTCGCGCTCCGGCGCGACGGGCGGCTCGTCGTCATCGAGCTCAAAGTCTCGGAAGACCGCGAGCACGTCCTACAGGGCGCGGACTACTGGCGGCGTGTAGAGGCTTACCGTCGCAGCGGGCAGCTCAAGCGCGCCCGCATCTTCGGCAACGCCGCTGTCTCGGACGAGCCCCCGCTGGTTTACCTGGTCGCGCCCGGCCTACGCTTTCACAGGGCATTTCAAACTCTGGCCCGCGCCATCACGCCCGCCATCGAGCTGTACCGCTTCGACCTCAACGAAGACTGGCGCGCAGGCGTGCGCGTCATGCGCCGTGAGACGTTAACCAATTCTTTACAGTAACTGCCAATTATTAGTTAAAACTCACGGGTGCCAACAAGAAGAGGAAGTCGATGTTCGCTATGTCATCCCGACGAGCGGCGAGCATGCTCGTTTTTGTCACTTGCGGACAAACTATTTACCAACGGACACAGAGGAGAATGATCGTGGGCTCGAAGTGCCGCCATTTGAACGAGGACTTATTCTGTTTCACGTGTATATTCCCGAAGGGTACTGGATGAGCTGACGGGCGGATTTTAGCCGGAGAGACAATTCTTGCAACACTGCCCGCTTGTGTCCAGCGGCTCGTCACCGCACCGGGGTAATCGGTCAGTAATGGGAGCATTAACTGCTGTCGGCAGCAAACAGCAGCGCACCTGACTCTAACTCTGGCACTTGGCTGATCTTGTCCAAGACCTCTTTCAATCGCTGGCGCGGCTGCTTCACTCTTTTCTTCA
>DASVXV010000096.1:0-56527 GCA_036392495.1 Pyrinomonadaceae bacterium
TTGCTGAGCATAAGTCCTTTGTTTGTAACAAAGCATGAGAGACTGCCTCTAAAGATCATGAGCCCCTATGCTCCTTTTAACTCCCACACTTGTTAAGTTTACAGAGATGTGGGTAATGATAAGGGCGTCAGCCCTGGGTTACAGATAGGAAGAAATATCAAAGCCCATGAAATGGGCGACAGCCCGAGCACGCCCGTATGCAATTCAAGGGCTGTCGCCCGCTCGCGCGGGCTTGCATTTCCAATCGGCGCTGTGACCCAGGGCTGACGCCCTGGGCTTTATTCTGTCGCCCCTGACGGGGCTTAAGAACGAAATGCTAGATGCCTGTGGCATTCGGATGAATGAATGCGCGTCAACGCCCCTAATCTTTTCTTCCGCACTTTCGCGCCGAGCGCATATAATTGATCTCCTGGAACAACATGAACAACTAAAGGTTCGCGGATGGAGGGGAGGTCGAAAGCGATGAGCTTGCCGAGAGAAAGATTCCACTTGAGCGTCGCGGAATACCTCGCGGGGGAGCGCGACGGCGCTGTGCGCCATGAGTACGTGGCCGGTCAGGCTTACGCGATGGCCGGGGCGAGCGCACGTCACAACCGCATTGCGCTTAATATTGCGGGGCGCTTGAACGATCATCTAGCTGGCGGCGAGTGTGAAGCCTTCATGGCTGACATGAAAATTCGCGTCGCACCGGATCTGTTCTATTACCCGGATGTCGTCGTCACCTGCGACCAACCCGGCGGCGATCCCTACTTCCGCACCGAGCCGCGCCTTATAGTTGAGGTGCTAAGGCGGACGACTGCGCGCACGGACCGCCACGAAAAGATGGCCGCCTATAAGAATTGTCCGAGCGTGCAGGAGTACGCGCTCGTCTCGCAGGACTCTATGATGGTTGAGCTTCACAGCCGGCAGGGCTCTGAGTGGCGCAGGGAAATCTTCACAGAACCCGAAGACGAGTGCGCCTTCGAGTCTGTCGGCCTCGCGATGAGCCTGAAAGAGATCTATCGCAACGTGCGCTTTGACGAGACGGAAACATAAAGCATCGAAATGCTGAAAAGGGGAGTTCGACGTCAGAAGCGAAGCGGGAATTATCCACGAAGCTACACGAAATCTCACGAAAAAGGTTGAGTCGTTCGTGGTATTTCGTGTGGCTTCGTGGATAATTCATTCGCTCGCATTTCCTAACAGTTAATCTAGCTTACGTAGCATCAAGACAGCTCCTATGAACGACACTTCGGAAGAGAACGTCCGCCCACTGCTCACAAAAATTCGCGCCTTCCTCCGCGCAGAGGTCTATCCGCTGGAGCCTGATTTCCTGCGTCGCCCATTCCGTGACCTCCTGCCCACGCTCAAAGAGAAGCGGGAGCAGGTTAAAGCCCTCGGCTTGTGGGCCCTGCATCTGCCGGAAGAGTACGGGGGCCCCGGGTTGAAGCTTTCGGAGTTTGCGCGCGTCAGCGAAGAACTGGGCCGCACACCCATCGGACACTTCATCTTCAACTGCCAGGCCCCGGACATAGGGAACATGGAAGTCCTGATGACCCACGCGACAGAGGAGCAGAAGGAGCGCTACCTCTGGCCGCTCATCAGCGGCGAGGCGCGCAGCTGCTTTTCGATGACGGAGCCGGAACATCCCGGCTCGAATCCCACCTGGATGAGCACCCGCGCCGTGAAAGACGGCGACGATTACGTCATTGACGGCCACAAGTGGTTCACTTCTTCGGCCGAAGGCGCTCGGTTTGCAATCGTGATGGCGATCACAGACCCGGAGGCTTCGAGCCCGTACAAACGTGCCAGCCAGATTATCGTGCCGACTGCGACCAAAGGCTTTCGCGTGTTGCGCAACATCAACGTGATGGGCGACGAGGGGAGCGACTACGCGAGTCACGCCGAGGTCCTGTACGAGGGCTGCCGTGTGCCGCAAACCAATTTGTTGGGCCGCGAGGGCGAAGGCTTTCTCATCGCGCAGGAACGCCTTGGCCCCGGCCGCATCCACCACACGATGCGCTGGATAGGCATCTGCGAGCGTGCGTTCGATCTGATGTGCGAGTACGCGACGCACAGGGAGATTGCTCCGGGCGTCCCCCTCGGGAGCCGCCAGAACGTTCAGGAATGGATCGCGGAAAGCCGCGCCGAAATCAACGCAGCCCGGCTGCTGGTGCTCGACGCCGCGCGCAAGATTGACCTCGAAACTGCCTCGGCCGCGCGCGAAGAGATTTCCATCATCAAATTTTTCGTAGCGGGCGTCCTGCAAAGAGTTTTAGATCGCGCGATACAGGTCCACGGCGCGAGGGGTTTGACTGACGCCACGCTGCTCTCCTACTGGTACAGGCACGAGCGTGCGGCGCGCATCTACGACGGACCGGACGAGGTCCACAAAGCAGTGGTCGCCAGAAGCGTGCTCAAAAGATACGGCCTCAAGGTGACGCTCTAAGTGTGGAGTCTGGAGATTTACGTGCTGGAAGATTACGTTGACAGGTCGCGCCCCACGCGCGAGGGCGAAGAGCTTCCGAAAGCGCAGCTCCTCGCCTACCTGCGCGAACAGCTTCCTGACATCGAAGGGCAGCTTGAAATCGAGCAGTTCCCTTCGGGCTTTTCCAACCTGACATATTTGCTGCGCGTCGGAGGGCGGGAGCTGGTGCTGCGGCGTCCCCCCAGGGGCGCGAACATCAAGACGGCGCACGACATGGGGCGCGAATACAAAATCCTGTCGCACCTCTATCCGGTCTATCAAAAACTGCCGCGCCCGCTCCTTTTCTGCCAGGATGAAGCGGTCCTGGGCGCGCCGTTCTACGTGATGGAGCGCGTCAGGGGAATCATCCTGCGCGCGCAACGCCCCGCGGGGTTAGACCTCACACCCGAAGTGATGCGACGCCTCTCGGAGAGTTTCATCGAAAACCTCGTGGAGATTCATGAAGTGGATTACGGGGCCGCGGGGCTGGGCGACCTCGGGCAGCCACGCGGCTACGTCTCGCGGCAGGTCGAAGGCTGGACTAAAAGATATTACAACGCGCGGACCGAGGAGGTCCCGGAGGTCGAGCGACTGGCCTCCTGGCTGATAGAGCACACGCCGCCGGATTCAGGTCGCGGCGCTCTGATTCATAACGACTATAAGTACGACAACGTCGTGCTCGCGCCAGACGACCTGACGCGCATACTGGCCGTGCTCGACTGGGAGATGGCGACCGCTGGCGACCCCTTGATGGATTTGGGGACGACGCTGGGCTACTGGGTTGACGTGGATGACCCGCAGGAGTGGCAATCGTTCGGGTTCGGTTTGACGAGCTTGCCCGGCAGCTTCAGCAGGCGAGAGGTGGTCGAGTATTACTCGAAGCGGAGCGGACGCGACACGCGGGACATTCTCTTTTACTACGCATATGGGCTCCTCAAGATCGCAGTCATCGTCCAGCAGATCTTTTATCGCTACAGGCAGGGCCACACGAAGGACCCGCGTTTTGCCGGTCTCGGCCAACTGGTCAAAGCCTGCGGCGAGTTGGCCGAGCGCGCCATCGAAAAGAGACGGATTGATCATCTGGGTTGAGGACGGCGAAGAATCCGATGGCTACTTTTCAGGTCGAAGAATCAATTTCGGCCCTTCTGCGCAGAGGGCTGTGTAGGAGCAGCCAGACGGTCGGCGCGATGACGAGGAGGATGCCGATGCTTCCCGAGAGACTTCGTATCCAGAGCGTCGCGGGTTTGAAAAGGACGAGCCGCACGCCAGAGGCCAGGGCAAAGATGAGCGAGAAGACCAGCGCCAGGGACGCGCGCGCCAGGGCCACAAGCTGCCAGCTACAACGCTCGCCCGCCAGATGCCCGAGCGCGCCCATGGAGGCGAAAGCCAGCGCCCCCCAGAGCATCGAGAGGTAAGCCTGAGCAGCGCGATTCTCTTCCGCGTGAACTGGATTCTGCTCCGCAGCCTTCCCGGTCGTAATCTCTGCTTCCATCAAATCGGAAGACTATCATGAGAGTGGCTTATTTGAAGATGATGCCGAGCGAGAGGCGGACGTGATCTTGCCGCTCACGCGAGTCTATCGCCGAGCCCTTCAAAAAGGTCGGATTGTAATCCATCATGGCGCGGATGCTGACTCTTTTGCTCGCGCGAATGTCCAGCCCGCCGCCGAAAGCCATCGCGAACCCTGTCTCGGAAGCTTTATCGGAGATGTTGAAAGTGCCTGACGTACTGAACTCCGTGCGCGCGTTGACGAGGCCGAAGAGCGCGTGAGCGAAGGGCGTGAAGCGCGTCCGGTTGCGCCCTTTTATTTCCGGCCCGCCCATGAAGTACGTCGCACGCGAGTTGATCCTGTAATCCTGAACGCTCGTCGTACAGGCTGTGCCGACACAGCTCGTGAAGGTCCCGCCCTGTAGCCGGCGATTGTTAAAGTAGATCGAAAAATCACCTTTCATGCCGAGATATTTGTGGAAGTTGCCGATGACGGAGGCCTCTAACCCTTTCGGGCCACCGGCCTGATCGTTAAAGAAGGGCGAGAAATTCTGGTTGTTGACGACCACAGGTCTTTTCTCGTCGAGATAACCGCTCGCCGAATAGCCGACGAAGTATTCAACTTTAGGGTACTGGTCAGCGCTGCTGCTGTTGCTCTGTGCAACAACGAGAGTGGCGCAGCCAATCATCAGGAGTAGCAGAAGAGTTGCTTTAGACATTGAAGTGGATCCCCTTCCCTGGCTTTAAATTCATTGAGCGAATATTTAAGGCAAAGCTGCGGCCCTGGGAGTTTTACTCCCACTCTGCGCCGAGCCTGTGCGTCATGGTAATAAGCCGTGAGAGTTGACGGCTTATTACTATGAGGCCAGGAATTTTTGGGAGCCATTTAAGAAGCTGTTTTTAAAATTCCTTTCCAGCCGCGCAAGCGGCTGACAGAAGGTAGCCAGGCGTGCAACGCCTGGAACATACGCGGTAATAAATCGGCGCGTTGAAGACGCGCCAAGCCTGTCTGTTGTCAGCGGTTCTCAGCGCATCTTCAATGCGCGGATGATGGCGCATGGATCGTCCCCAGACGTTGCACGTCTGGCTACCTTCTGGTGTGCGCCTCCGGCGCGAAAAGCGGAATTTTCAGACAGCTTCTAAATTAAAACGGCGCGCACGGCTTCCGTGCTATCCTTCACACATTCACGCCGCATGTGTGTGTCAACCTTTGATTAAGTCATCCCGGGTAAATTCCACGGAGGTCGGACCAGATGTCGCAGCTTAATCTCCGCCCGCACTTTTGGAGGGTCAGCCTGTTTATCCTCCTCGCCACCTTGTCTCCTTTCGCAACGTGGGCGCAGACCGTGGACGAAGAGGCCATCGGGAAGATGTTGCTCGACGGCTACAGGGCTTATGCGAAGAGGGATGCGGCGGCGCTCTTTTCACTGTTCAGCGAGCGCTCTCCGTACCTTCCGGAATTCAAGCTCTACTTCCAACAGGAATTCAGCAGAAACGAAAAGACCAGGATTGAATCAATGAGGGTCAATCTCCTGCGCAAAATCGTGTTTGAAAATGATAAGGCCACGGCGCGCGTCTATACGGAGATCAAGGCGACCGACACAGACACGGGGCGACCGGCCGAGGGGTTCGGGGAGACGGACCACACCATACGCTTCGTCAGGGAGGATGGAGTCTGGAAGGTCTGGCACTTTGCTGACACAGCGGAAGAACTCACACTCGCGCTCCTGGCCGCGAAAACAGAGGATGAGGTCGCGGCGATAATTAAAGAGAAGGGCGAACCCATCACGGGCGGTCTATTACAGGGTTTGAAAAATCAAGCCGAGACCTATCTGGAAGTGAAAGGCAGCTACGCACAGGCGGAAGCGCTTTATAACATCATCCTGAAAATCTCCAGACAGATTAATTCACAGTTAGGAATCGCCAATGCTCTGGTCGGACTCGGCGATGTCTATGCGGCGCAGGGAGACTATCTCAGAGCGGCCAACAACTACCAGACGATCATGAAACTTGCCGAAGCCCTGGGCAGCAAGGAAGCAATCGCAGCCATGTCGGTCAAGCTCGGAAACATTCATTACCATCAGGGCAACTTCACGCAGGCGCTCGCTTATTACCAGCGGAGCGCGCAAGGCTATGAAGAGCTTGGCAGCAAAGTGCAGATCACTTATCCGCTGTATAGCATCGGCAACGCCTACTTCGCGCAAGGCAATTACCCGCAGGCGCTTGCTTATTTTCAGCGAAGCTTGAAGATCTACGAGCAGATTTTCGACAAAGCCGGGACCGCCCACCTGCTCAACAAGCTCGGAGATGTCTATACAGCCGAGGGCGATGACACGCGCGCGCTTGATTACTACCAGCGAAGCCTGAAGCTTCATGAAGAGCTCGGCAACCGTGCTCAGATTGCTTATTCGTTAAACGGCATTGGGAATGTTCGATACCTGCGAGGTGATTTTCAGGGAGCCGCGGAATTCTCATCACGCGCCGTTGACCTGACGAGAGAAAGCTACACGCCCGAAATTCTCTGGCGAGCATTGACCTCACAGGGGCGCGCTCGTCGCGCTCTCAATCAGGTGGATAAAGCACGTCAGGCATTCTCCGATGCCGTCGCAGTCATCGAGAAATTGCGGCATCAGGTGGCTGGCGGCGAAGAAGATCGTCAGAGATTCTTTGAGGGCAGAATCGCTCCTTACAATGCGTTGGTTGATCTGCTGATCGCGCAGAACGAGCTGCCGATGGCTTTCACTTATGCGGAACGTTCGAAAGGAAGAATCCTTTTGGACGTGCTCCGCAATGGCAGAGTTGACATCAGCAGCGCCCTCTCCGCAGAAGAGCGTGAGCAGGAGTTGAGCTTGAACGCTGCAATCACTGCGCTCAACTCTCAACTCAAGCGCGAGAGCCTCAAGCTCAACTCCGACAAATCCCGCATCTCAGAAATTGAGACTCAACTGAAAAAAGCACGCCTCGATTACGACGCCTTTCAAACAAGAGCCTACGCAAAGCACCCCGGTCTGAAGACACAGCGCGGAGAGACAGAACCGCTGACGCTCGATGAAGCTGGAGAGTTGATACCGGACACGAGGACTGCGCTGCTGGAATATGTTGTCACGGACGAAAGAAGTTACCTGTTTGTCCTGACCAGAAACGAAAAGGGCCGGCGGGGAGATGCAAACGGCGTGGAGCTGAAAGTTTATCCGATTAATATCAAAGCTCAGGCCCTGGCGAGCCGCGTCTTAGACTTTCGCCAGAAACTGGCTAACAACTCGCTCGGGTTCAGAGAACCCGCCGAGCAGCTCTACGATTTGTTACTCAGACCCGCACAGCAAGAGCTGGCAGGCAAAACAAATATTTGCATCGTTCCGGCCGGCCCGCTCTGGGAGCTGCCCTTTCAAGCTTTGCAATCGAGCCCGAGCCGGTACTTGCTCGAAGACAGCAGCCTCTTCTACGTTCATTCCTTGAGCGTCCTGCGTGAGATGAAGAGAAAAGCTGTAGAGATCAGCCGACGAAATCCGCTTGAAGAGCGCAGCGTGGACCGTCTGACCACGATCAAGACCAGCGCAGGCGAGACGCCGCACGCTCAGACATTGCTCGCCTTCGGCAATCCGTCGCTGAGCAATAATTTGATAGCTCAGGCGAAATCCGTAGACAGGGACCTGCCCTTAAGCCCTCTGCCCGAAGCGGAGCGAGAAGTCAGGGGCCTGGGTGAAATCTACGGGCCGAGGACCAGCAAGGTCTTAACCGGAATGGCCGCGCAGGAAGAGACAGTCAAAGCGGAAGCCGGAAAGTATCAGATACTACACTTCGCGACACACGGCACACTGGATAACGATAATCCGCTCTACTCTCGTCTGCTTCTCGCGAGCTCGACCAGCGCGGAAGACGGCTTTCTCGAAGCGAGAGAGATTATGAAATTAAAGCTGCGTGCGGATTTGGCTGTGTTGTCGGCATGTCAGACCGCGCGCGGGCATGTGAGCGCAGGCGAGGGATTGATCGGGATCTCCTGGGCGCTCTTTGTCGCCGGGACTCCGACGACAGTTGCGAGCCAGTGGAAAGTGGATTCAGCCAGCACCGCTCGTCTGATGCTCGATTTTCATCGTTACCTCACAGCCCGGCAATCACAGGACCGGTCGGGGACGAATAAGGCAGAAGCTCTGCGACGGGCGGCATTAAAATTGTTGTCCGATCCCAAATATAAACATCCGTTCTACTGGGCCGGTTTCATCGTCGTCGGGAATGGAATATAAGGCCGTAAATCGTGAATCGTAAATCGTAAATAGACGAACGCGGCTTTTCTCTATTTACGATTCACGATTTACGATTCACGATTTACGACCTTGCCATGACTGAACTGTGCTGAGCAGCTTCTTTGCGACGGGCGACTGCGGGTTGTCCTTCAGGAGTGCGCGAAACTCACGCTCGGCCTCAAGCAGCAAGCCAGAGCGCGCGTACAACACGCCCAGTGTGAGATGCGAGAGCGGTCTCTGTTTTCGGGCGCTCGCAATTTCAGTCAGCCTGGCGGCTTCCAGCACCTTGAATTGCGCTCTCGGCGCAGGAGCGACCGGAGAGACGATCTCCTGGCCGCCCTTGAGAGCCGTCACTTCCCACGAATAGACTTTTCCGTTTTTGAGCGCGAGCGGTACGGTCCAACGGGTCGCCGACTGCGGATCGCTTTTCGCCACGAGGTTAAAGTTCGAGTCGAAAACAGAGACTGTGTAGCCGGTCGCGCCTGCGAGTGGCTGCCAGCGCAGTGTCGGGCGATTGGTGCTGATGACTGCCCGGACCGGACTCATCAGGTTGAAAGGCAGGCCGTCCGATGACGCATCCATCAAACTTATTTTAGGTCCTGTTAATTCAGTCAGGATTGGCGGCTCGGGTAGTCGTTCGGAAGCGAGCGCCGTCTGCACAGCCTGTCTGATTTGAGGAGAGAGCTGCTCCAGCCCGCCGAGATTGCCCTGAGCGTCGAGGCTCACTTCCCCGTCGCCATCCTTCAGACGAATAATCGCAGCGGAAGCCTCGCGCCCTGCCGTTGAATTGTTTGACGAATCTCGATTGACCTCATTTGAGGCAGACTCATTACCGCTCGCAGCTTCTCCTGCGGGAAGAGGTGCAGCCGGATTGCTTTGTTCGATGCGAGCCGCCTGCTCCTCTATTTGCGCGGGCCTCTGCCGAATCCAGAGCGTCAGGATGAGCACGATGCAACCGATTATTGTGACCGCGGCAACGGCGCGCGCAGGCGTCCAGGTCCAAAGGTGTCGCCACGAGGACCACCCTCCGGCTTTAGCTGCGCTCACGACGCTTGCGTCCCTGTGACTGGTTACCGGCAGAGGTCCTGCGGCGGATCGCAGCGCATCCGCCGCCTCGCTGCACTCAGAGCAGATCATCAAGTGGCTCTCGAAGATGGTGCGGTCCGCTTCGTCCAGGTCTTCACCCTGGTATCTCTTCAATTCCTCCAGTGAAAGATGAAAGGGCGTCTCATCAACAGAAGGCATGAACGCTTCCGTGAGAGAGGTGAAAGCCAGATCGCGATGCGCGGGCTCAAGAAGTCTTTGCAGGCAAACGTCGCACACGGCGACATGAGCGTCCAAACGGCCTCTTTCCGGGATGGTCAGCGCCCGTCGCCGAAAGTCCGCGACCTGCTCGTCTGTCAGATGTTCTTTCTCCAGTCTCATCTTTTGCCGGACAAACTACGAATGCCTCTTCTTACTTTAAGCCGTAGAGCGATGCCATTTCTTACCATCAAGGGCTAAGCTTTTAAGCATTCCTCTCTTTCGTCTTCATTCGCCGCGCCAGGCGCTCGCGCGCCGTTTTTCGCAGATTAATCACTTGCTGCCGCGTGATGCCTAGAAGTTCACCGATGCTCCTGTCGTCCAGAGGCAGATCGTTCCAGATTTTTGCGAATTGCTCTTCGGACATTGAAAGAACCTCAGCCATCTCCGCTTTCGACGCTATTTTTAAATAGGGGATGAACGAGATGACGCTGCCGCCTCCGGCGTCGCGCAGATTTAAGAGGAGGGCCGCACGCTGTAGAGGCGGAAGATCGCAAACTTCCGCCCACAGCTTTTCGAGATATAAACGCTGCTCAAGGGCCGCATCCACCCTCACGCTTTTATCAACCAGACTCCCGCGTAAATGCCCATTTTCATCGTCAACAGATTCTAACGACTGGTCTCTAATACCCCAGACCCTGGCGGCAATCGTCACCAAATCGTCAAGCTCAATTGCATGTCCCGCGTGCTCGAAAACAGCCGTTAATAGATCAACCGGCGGCAAGAGCCGAACATCTCTATCCGGCGAGGAATTGCGCAAAGCATCCTCCGGATTCTCCGATAACTGCCGTAATCGCTCCGTGAGAGTTGTGGGCGCATTCTCGCTCTCGCGCCAGTCGCTCAATCCGCACAACCAGCGATGCCCTTCGCTCTCCCACAAAGCAAAGCGCGGGTTGTGCCTCAAATGATGGCGAAGCGAACTCTTCAAACGCCAGCGTCGCGGATTCTTCTCACGGAAATAGTCCGCGCAGGCGGAGAAAGTTTTGACGGCGACATAATCTTGAAGGTTAGTAATCAGCCTGGGGTTCGAGCTGCTTTTCAGGCGGCGCAATTCTGAGAGGACTGTGAGGCGCAGGTCGCCTGCAAGCTCTAAAGCATCCTGGTTGCGTTCGCTGCCCTGAGCGGAACTGAGCGAGACGCGCAGTTTGCTCTTAATGATTTTGATGATGGTCGGCTCGACCTGTTCGCAAATAAGCTCTCCGAGCAACCTTTCCGACTCGCTCTCGTCCTTCGCGCAGAGGAACGCAACGAGTAAGCGATCAACGTCTTGTGTCGTAATCTGTTGCTCCATTGAAGGCTCAGGAGGAATGAAACCCTGCCGACGCGACCGCCTGGAAATCTCTGAATCAGCCTCAGACAGTTCTATTATCTTTGATGCGGCCAAACATCCTTGGCGCAATTGTGGGCTAAATCCATGGCGAGCGCAAGATTCCTAAATTGGGCTCTAGATTTTCGAGACTGACAGGGTTAGAATGTCCGGGCCATTTTCGTTGAAATGACCGGCTAGCTTGAAATACTGCTTTACAGTAATCTTGACCAGCCCTAGAGCGACCGCTGAGCGCTTCCCCCTACACTTCGCGCTCGGCGGCAGCAGACAATAATTCCCCTTTGACGATTCCCCCCCGGAACGTGCCAGGCGTAAGTGTGTGAGGAGATAACTCCGACACGCCTTGACCATTCGTGGAGGATTCTTTGGTTAAAGCAATAAAAGGCGGCGATTTCGCTTGCGAGGCGACTCCGGGCGGCAACCTTAACGCGTTTGAGGCTGCCCCGCGCTCGGATTGGAATGGGATGACCGAGACGGATCACTTCGTCCAGTTCTACGAGACGGACGCGTTTCTGTTGAACTCGCTGAGCAAATATATAGGCACGGGCCTGGGCGCTGGCGATGGCTGCATCGTCGTGGCTAACAAGGCGCACCGGGATAGTCTTGAGCGGAGCTTGAATGCGAAAGGGCTGGATATGGCCGCCGCGAGCGCGCGCGGCCAGTATGTCTCGCTCGATCCGGCCGAGACTCTGTCGAAGTTCACGGTTGACGGCGAGCCGGAGCCGCGACGCTTCGCCGAGGTCATCGGCAGCGCCATCAAGCGGACCAGAGAGGGGCGCGCTCGTGTGCGGGTTTTCGGAGACATGGTCGCGCTCCTCTGCGGCCAGGGGAATCACGACGCCGCGATTCGCCTGGAGCAGATGTGGAACGATCTGCGTCGGGCCCATTCCTTTTCACTCTTCTGCGCTTACCCGATGCACGGCTTCGCAGACGAGTCGCTCACGTCTCATCTGAGCGACATCTGCTCGCTTCACACTCGCATCATTCCCGCCGAGAATTACAGCGAATTGACGGACGACGACGCACGCCTTCGCACCATCACTCTGCTGCAACATAAAGCGCGAATGCTCGAAAGAGAGGTCGCGGAGCGTAAACAGGCAGAGGAGCAGCTACGCCGCAAAGAGCACGAGCTGAGAGATTTTATCGAGAATGCGCCGCTGGGCTTACACTGGGTCGGCCCGGACGGAACGATCCTCTGGGCAAACCAGGCCGAGCTGGACATGCTCGGCTACTCCAAGGAGGAGTACATCGGGCGGCCCATCGGCGAGTTTCACGCAGACAGGCAAATGATTGATGACATCCTGCGCAGGCTGATGAATAAAGAGACGCTGCACAGCTACGAAGCGCAGCTGCGGTGCAAAGACGGCTCAATCAGGCATGTCCTCATCAGCTCGAACGTGCTCTGGGAGAATGGCAAGTTCAGACACACTCGCTGCTTCACACGCGACATCACTGAGCGCAGGCGGGCGGAACTCGAACGCGAATGCCTGCTCGTCCAGGAACAGATGGCGCGGGCCGAAGCTGAGGCAGCCAACCGTTTGAAGGACGAGTTTCTGGCGACGGTCTCGCACGAATTGCGCACGCCGCTGACAGCCATCATGGGATGGTCCCACATGCTCCAGGACGGCAGGCTGGACGAGGCCACCATCACGCATGGCCTGGAGACAATCGAGCGCAACGCCAGGGCGCAGGCCCAATTGGTGGAAGACATTCTTGACGTGTCGCGTGTGATCACGGGCAAGCTTCGTCTGAACATCGGGCCGGTTGACGTCGCAGCGGTCATCAACGCTGCGATTGATTCCGTACAACTGGCGGCTGATTCGAAAGAGATTCAACTGGAGGTGACGCTCGACCCTTCGGCCCGGCACGTCTCTGGCGATGCCAACCGCCTCCAGCAGATCGTCTGGAACCTGCTCTCGAATGCGATCAAGTTCACGCCCGCGGGCGGGAGCGTGCGCGTGCTGCTTGAGCGCGCGGGCTCTCAAGTGCAGCTCCGCGTGAGCGACACGGGCGACGGCATCAGTCCGGATTTCCTTCCCTACATCTTCGACCGCTTCCGCCAGGCCGACGGCACCATCACGCGCCAGCACGGCGGGCTCGGGCTCGGGCTGGCGATTGTGCGCCACCTTGTAGAGCTTCACGGCGGCACGGTCCACGCCGACAGCGACGGCGTGGGGCGCGGCGCGACGTTCACAATCAACCTTCCTCTGGCGCCCTCTCAGAAGAGAGGGATGAGTTTGACGGAGAGCGCCGAAAGCCTGCGCTCGAATGAAGAAGCGGAGGCGCAGGCCCAGCCTCTGCCGTCAATCGCAGGCGTGCGCGTGCTTTTAGTTGACGACGATCAGGACACCATCAATATGCTCGCCTTCGCGCTCACGGAGTTCAAAGCAGTGGTGCAGACGGCCACCTCCGCGGCGGAAGCGCTCGAAGTCCTGGAGTGGTACAAGCCCGACGTGCTCGTCTCCGACCTGGCAATGCCGGGCGAGGACGGCTACTCGCTTATCCATAAGGTCAGGGGGCTCGAAGCCTCCGGCGTCAACCAGATTCCAGCCGTGGCGCTGACAGCGTACGTCAGGGTTGAGGATCGTATGCGCGCCCTGTCGGCGGGCTTCAACATGTTCGTCCCGAAACCCGTCGAGCCGAACGAGCTGATCACGGTCATCGCCAATCTCACCGAACCGGTAACGACCAACATGCTGCTGTCCCGTTCAGAGATGTAAAGCTCGTAAGGTCTGCATTATCTGTCAGCCGCGTCAGCGGCTCTCTGAATTTAGCCTGGCCTTTTAAGGCCAGGAACACGAGTGCTCTTCGTTCCACGCGTCGCTGACGCGACGCCGCTTTTTCACTGACTCCCTCTGTCCCGGTCTTGAAAGACCGGGCTAAATTCAAGCAGCCGCTCACGCGACTGCTTTACGCTCTCTGTTTAAATTAAATGAAGGCCGTCCGAAACTAACCCGGGCGGCTTTTTCTTTACGATTGCTCGCGCCACCAACTTTCAGAATTCAGGTTGCATGTAACCCAAGGAAAGTGTATTACCTCTCCGCAAACTAAGCCCCGCCAATTCAAAATTGAAGGAGAAGGCCGCCCGAAAAGTCATGAGAAGAGCGAACAGCGTGCTCGTCATCCTCGCCCTCCTCGTCGCGCAGGCCGCAGCGCAAGCGCAGCGTCAAGCGCCCGGCAAGGCAAAAGCGATCAGCGTCACGGATGAGGACGGCAGGACTCCTTACGATTACGTCAACCCTTTCATAGGGACGGGCGGCGAAGGCCACACTTATCCGGGCGCGACCGTTCCCTTCGGGATGGTTCAACTCAGCCCCGAAACGGATGCCCCGCCTTTCCGCGGGGGCTTTCGCTGGTGCGCTGGCTACCAATACGGCGAGACCTCCATTCTGGGGTTCGCGCATACGCATTTCAGCGGCACGGGCCATTCCGACATGGGCGATCTGCTGTTGGCGCCGACCGTCGGCCCTTTGCAACTGGCCCCAGGCACGAAGGAGGACCCGGACGCGGGCTACCGCTCGCGCTTCTCTCATGATCAGGAGGCTGCCTCGCCCGGCTATTATTCCGTCTTCCTTAAGGATTACGGGATCAAGGCCGAGCTAACGGCCACGAACCGCGTCGGCCTACACAAATATACTTTCCCGCAAAGCGACAGCGCGCACATCATCCTCGATCTGGTGAGCAGCATTTACAACTACGACGGGAAAGTTCTCTGGTCCGAGGTCCGTGTCGAAAACCGTAGGACCGTAACAGGGTTTCGCCAGACCAAAGGCTGGGCCGCGAACCGCCACCTCTACTTCGCTATGGAATTCTCCAAGCCGTTCGACTCATACGGGGTCAGCAACGAACACGAAGAGCAGTATCGCGGCTTCGGTAAAACCGGGAAGCTGCTGGAGAACTACCCGGAAGTGAGCGGGCGCAAGCTCAAAGCCTATTTCAATTTCAGGACCGCGCCGGGCGAAGTCATCTACGTCAAAGTCGCCATCTCGTCGGTCGGGGTTGACGGCGCTCTCAAGAATCTTCGACAGGAAGTGCCCGGCTGGGATTTCGAGGGGGTGCGGGAGGAGGCGAAGCGCCTGTGGTCGCTGGAACTCTCCAAGATCACGGTGGAGGGGAGCCGGAAAGAGAAGGAGAATTTTTACACGGCCGCCTACCACACGATGCTCGCCCCCGTCACTTACATGGACGTGGACGGCAGATACCGTGGCCTGGATCAGAACATACACGTCGCGCGCGGCTTCACCAACTACCACATCTTCTCTCTCTGGGACACCTACAGGGCGGCGCACCCTCTGTTCACGATCACGCAGCCGCGACGCGACGGCGAGATGATTCAATCCATGCTCGCGCACCAGCAGCAGAGCGCACACAAAATCCTGCCCGTCTGGTCCTTCGGCTCCAACGAAACGTGGACGATGATCGGCTATCACGCCGTCCCCGTAATCGCGGACGCCTATCTTAAAGGGATTCGCAACTTCGACGTGATGGGAGCGTTCGCGGCCATTAAGCGGAGCGCGACCTACGCGCCCTACGGCGGGCTCGCCGCTTACATGAAGTACGGCTACGTGCCGATTGATCTGGAGAAAGAGGGCGCATCGAAGACGCTCGAATATGCTTACGACGACTGGACGATAGCGCAGATGGCGCGCGCGCTCGGGCGTGCGGACGACTACAGGGAGTTTTACAGGCGGGCCGCGAGTTTCCGAAACATCTATGATCCACGGACCGGCTTCATGCGTGCCAGGAGGTCGAACGGGACTTTCAACGAGCCTTTCGACCCCGTCTATGCTCAGTACGGGAGTGACTACACGGAAGGCAACGCGTGGCAATACACCTGGTACGTTCCGCAGGATGTTCAGGGGTTGATTAATCTGATGGGCGGGCGCGAGAAGTTCATCGAGAAACTGGATACGCTCTTTATCCTGAAGGGCGACGAAGAAAAGTACAAGCAGGTGGAGGACATCGCCGGGCTGATCGGGCAATACGCTCACGGCAACGAACCGAGCCAGCACATCGCATATCTTTACAATTACGCCGGAGCGCCCTGGAAGACGCAGGCGCGCATCCACCAGATCATGAACAATCTCTTCGATAACACGCCCGAAGGCATCAGCGGCAACGAGGATTGCGGGCAGATGTCGGCCTGGTACATCTTCAGCTCAATCGGTTTTTATCCGGTCTGTCCCGCCAGCCTCGAATATATCATCGGAAAGCCCGGCCTGAAGAAGGCCACGATCAATCTGGCTAACGGCAGGACTTTCACCATCAGGGCCGACAATCTTTCGGACGCGAACATTTATATCCAATCGGCCACGCTCAACGGCAGAAAGTACGAGAAGAGCTACCTGCGTCACGAAGATCTTATGCGAGGCGGGACGCTCGTCTTCTTGATGGGTCCCGAGCCGAACAAGCTATGGGCCAGCGCCCCAGAAAATGCGCCTTACTCTATGAGCAAGTAATCCGGGTTTGAGATAAGCAGAAAGCCGGATCGAAGCTCAGCCCCGGAGGGGCGCTATATCAGTAGCCCAGCACTGGCGTGCTGGGCTACTGATATAGCGCCTCTCCGGGGCTGAAAACGCATTTACCACAAGAGACCACAATAGCGATGTCATCTAAAACCACAACGCTGCTCCTCGTCTTTTCTATCTTAAGCGTCATCTCCGCGCCGACGGCACGCGCTTGGCAGCAAGCTCTCAACAAAGAGGTACTCGCCGCCGAGGTGCGCTCTGAGTTTCTGCACGCCTGGAACGGTTACAAGAAATACGCCTGGGGGCATGACGACCTGCGGCCACTGACGAAGACTCATCACGACTGGTACGCCGAGCCGCTTTTGATGACGCCCGTTGATGCGCTCGACACGATGATTCTCATGGGATTGAAGGACGAGGCGCGGCGCACAAAGGAATACATCATCGCCCACCTCTCTTTCGACAAGGACATTTACGTTCAGAACTTTGAGATCACGATCAGACTCCTGGGGGGCCTGCTCTCCGGCTATCAACTCACCAAAGACAAGCGGCTGCTGGACCTGGCTTTGGATTTGGGTCGGAGACTCCTGCCGGCTTTCGATTCGCCGACGGGTCTGCCTTACAGGTTCGTCAATCTCAGGACCGGAAAGGTGCGCGGAGCCGAGACCAACCCGGCGGAGGCTGGCACGCTGCTCGTAGAGTTCGGGACGTTGAGCAAGCTGACGCGCCAGCCCATCTTCTACGATAAGGCCAAGCGCGCGCTTAAGGAGATTTACAATCGCCGCTCCCCAATCGGGCTCGTCGGCACAAGAATCAATGTCGAGACCGGCAAATGGACGAACACGGAGAGCCACATCAGCGCCGAGATAGATAGTTATTACGAATATCTCCTGAAGTGCTGGCTGCTCTTTGATGATCAGGACTGCCGGCGGATGTGGCTTGAGAGCCTCAATGCGGTTAACAGGTATCTGGCGGACGAAGTCGGGACGGAGCTCTGGTACGGGCACGCGGAGATGGCTACAGGCCGGCGCACGGCGACTACTTATGGCGCGCTCGACGCCTTCTTCCCGGCGGTCCTGGCCCTTTCGGGCGACACGGCCCGCGCGCGACGCCTTCAGGCCTCTTCCTTCAAGATGTGGGCGAAACACGGAATCGAGCCGGAGGAGATAAACTACAGGACGATGGAGGTCGGACACCCGGCGTATCCCCTGCGCCCGGAGATCGTGGAGTCAACCTATTACCTGTATCACTACACGCGCGACGCGGAATACCTGCGGATGGGCAAAACTCTCTTCGGAGACTTCGTGAAATATTGCAAGACTGACGAGGGCTACGCGGCGCTGAAGTCTGTCGTCACGAAAGAGCGCGCCGACTCGATGCAGAGCTTTCTTTTCGCGGAGACGTTCAAATACTTCTATCTGCTATTTGCTTCCCCGCAAACCTTGAAATTTGAGAAGGTAATATTTAATACGGAAGCGCATCCGATCAGACGAACGTGGTAAAACTTCAGTGTGAACAACTGTAGGGCAGCCGGGCCATCATGCCTCTTGTTTTTCTACGCCTCTTGATATAAGAATGGCGGACCACAACGCCCGGATTCATGTGAGGAGGCCCCCTTTGCGCAGACAACTACCCCATCTTAGTCTCTTCGGTCTGTTGTTGCTCCTGATCGTTTCGGCTGGTTCCAGCGCCCGCGCCCAATCGAGCATCTTCAACGTCCCGACGACGGACACTCTGCCCCCGCAAAAACTCCTGGTCGAAGCGGACTACATCGCGCACCCCGCGTCTTATGAAAAGGGAGGCTTTCATTATTACGGTCCGACCATCATCTACGGCCTCCGCCGCAATGTGGAGATCGGGCTTAACTTCTATATCACGCGCTCCGCAGAGCCCGCCGCGATGGAGCTGCAACCCAACGTCAAGTGGCGGTTTTATAGTGATGAGGAAACTGGATTCGCAGCAGCAGCCGGCGGTCTGCTGATCGTTCCCCTCAGAAATCGCGAGACGACAAAGACCAAGGCGCTGCTCTACCTCGCGCTCAGCAAGCAGATTAAAGGAAGATTCGGACCGCGTTTCACGAGCGGAGCTTACACGCTCGCAGGCCCTATAGGCGAAGATGAAAACAGGACCGGACTGCTGCTCGGCTATGAGCAGCCGCTCCCAAAGAAGTTGACTTTCGTCTCCGACTGGTACAGCGGTTATAACTATTTCGGCTACGCCGCAGCAGGGATAGGAATCACCCTCCCCAAAGATAGCTACTTCTACGCCGGTTACAGCTTCGGAAACAAGGGTCGCGGCAACAACTGGCTCAGCCTCTACTACGGGCGCATCTTTTAATGGCAATTACCTGATTAAAGCAGGGCGGTCTCGTGCTCAGCGCATCGAATCTGTGGAAGCGCCTTGACTCCTCTGAGTAGATAACCATCAGAAAATTAGATCGCTCTTGGACAGCGCGTAGTGGAGATTGCTGTCTAAGAGAGCCAGGCAATGGCTATGTAGTTCTTGAAGTCTGCTGGCAATAGCGGGTAGGTCGTTTTGTGCATAACCGCAGGATAACTTAGGAGCGCGAGAGTAAATCCAGCTTAACTAGAATTGCCTGTCGCCGTATAATCCCAGTTGAGGTTGAAAACAATGGAGCATAAGTTAACAATCACGTTGCCGGACGAAGTTTACCAGCCCCTTCTCGAAGTGGCGGAAGAACAGGGCCGCACGCCCGAAGAGGTTGCCACCGAACGCCTCGCACGGGGCTTATCATCACGCAAATCGCTCGACGCCAACGCCGCACACGCGGCGGAAGCGCGATTCACCAGACACATCGGCGCAGTAAATAGCGGCGACGCACGCTCGGCAGACAATGATCGTATTGACGCCGATCTGGCGCGCGAATACGGCAGCACGCATGATAAATAGGCTATGCTCTTAGACACGTCCGGCCTTTTATGCATCCATGATGCGCACGATTTTCGACACGCTGCCGCGTCCGCGCTTTTTCGTGCCGCCCGCCAGATGTTGACCAGCAATTATGTTCTCGCTGAGTTCGTTGCGCTGGCGCAAGCGCGCGGGTTTCCACGAGCAGGCGCGTTAGACCTTGTTATAGATTTACAGGCAGTGCCGCGTGTTGAAGTTGTTTGGGTTGATGAGACTTTGCACAATCAAGCGGTAGCACTATTGCAGGCGAGGCACGATAAAACTTACTCACTCTGCGATGCTGTCAGTTTCCTGCTCATGCGCGAGCGCAAACTGATTGAGGCCCTGACGACCGATCATCATTTTGAACAGGAAGGCTTCACGCGCCTACTACCCTCTTAAAATAACGCCCGCGCCACTTCCGCCAGCTTAACTTTTGCCCGCTTCCCTTTGATCTATCGGCACGTAATCGCGCTTCTCGTGTCCCAGGTAAATCTGGCGCGGGCGCGCGATCTTCTGGTCCGCGTCGCCGAGCATCTCGACCCACTGCGCGATCCAGCCGGCGGTCCGCGGGATGGCGAAGAGCACCGGAAACATCTCTACGGGGAAGTTCATCGCGCGGTAGATGATGCCCGAATAAAAGTCCACGTTCGGATAGAGCTTGCGCTTGACGAAATACTCGTCCTCAAGCGCGATCCTTTCCAACTCAAGCGCGATGTCCAGTAAGGGGTCCTTGCCCGTCACCTCGAAGACCTCGTAGGCGACCTGCTTGATGATGCGCGCGCGCGGGTCGTAGTTCTTATAGACCCTGTGGCCGAAGCCCATCAGACGGAACTCGCCCTCCTTAACGCGCTTGACGTAGTCGGGCACGCGGTCCAGCGAGCCGATCTCTTTGAGCATTCGCAGCACGGCCTCGTTCGCCCCGCCGTGCAGCGGGCCGTAGAGCGCTGCCGCCGCCCCGGCGATTGCCGAGTATGGGTCCGTGTGCGCGCTCCCGATGCTGCGCATGGAGTTCGTGCTGCAATTCTGCTCGTGGTCCGCGTGCAGGATGAAGAGGACTTCGAGCGCGCGCTCCAGGACTGGATTGACCTGGTACTTGACCTCTGTGGTCTTGAACATCATGTTCAGGAAATTGCCCGTGTAGCTCAGGTCATTATCCGGGTAGGCGTAAGGGAGTCCCTTCCTGTGGCGGTAGGAGAAGGCCGCAATCGTCCCCATCTTGGCGATCAGACGATTAATCTGTCTCCGGCGACACTCCTCGTCGAAAATATCTTTGGCCTCGGGATAGAAGGTCGAAAGGGCGCCGACCGTGCCGATCAGCATCCCCATCGGGTGCGCGTCGTAGTTGAACCCGTCCATCACCTTCTTGATACTCTCATGCAGGAAGGTGTGGAGCGTGATATGCCGGGTCCAGTTTTTCAACTGCTCGCTGGTCGGAAGCTCTCCGTTCAGGAGCAGGTAGGCGACCTCCAGGTAGGTGCTCTGCTCCGCGAGCTGCTCAATCGGGTAGCCGCGATAGTTCAGGATGCCGCGGTCACCGTCAATGAAAGTGATGCGGCTCTTGCAAGAGGCCGTGTTCATGAACGCCGGGTCGTAAGTCATCAGGCCGAAGTCGTCGTCCGAGACCTTGATCTTTCGCAGGTCCATCGCGCGGATGGTCTCGTTCTCGATTGCGACTTCGTACTGTTTCCCTGTGCGATTGTCTGTGATCGTTAAAGTGTTGTTGCTCATCTCTCCTCCATGACCGGCATTCGGCTTAATCGCTCATCCGCTTCGCCCACTTCTTCTGTTCGGCCAGGGCGGCGTGCGCCGCCGCGAGGCGTGCGACGGGCACGCGGAAGGGCGAGCAGCTGACGTAATCCAGCCCCGTGTCGTGGCAGAAGGCTATGGAGTTCGGCTCGCCGCCATGTTCGCCGCAGATGCCGACCTTGAGATTCGGTTTAACTGAGCGCCCGCGCTCCGTTCCCATCCTGACAAGCTGCCCGACACCGTCCGGGTCCAGGACCTGGAACGGATCGTCCGGCATGACCTTATGCTCGACGTAGTAGGACAGGAAGCGCCCCGAATCGTCGCGGCTCAGGCCGTAGGTGGTCTGCGTCAGGTCGTTCGTGCCGAAGGAGAAGAAGTCCGCGTGCGCCGCGATCTTGTCCGCGGTCAGGGCCGCGCGCGGCAATTCGATCATCGTGCCGACGGCGTAATTAATCTTCATCCCATGCTCGCCCATGACCTGCCGCGCCACATCGTGGATCAGCGCGGCCTGGTGCCGCAGCTCCTCCGAGGTCGAAACCAGCGGGACCATGATCTCCGGGTGAATCACCAGCCCCTCGCCCTGGACCTGGCAGGCCGCTTCGAAGATGGCGCGCACCTGCATCCGCGTCACTTCTGGATAAACCAGGCCGAGGCGGCAGCCGCGATGCCCTAGCATCGGGTTGTTCTCGCGGATGCGCTCGACCTGCTGCAGCAGGCGACGCTTCTCTGCAATCTCGTCCAGGAGACGGTCCATCTCGTTGATGCTGCCCGCGCGCTGCAAAGACAACTTCAACTCGGAGAGCTCGCCCAGCAGATCACGCATGTCCGGCAGAAACTCGTGCAGCGGCGGGTCCAGCAGCCGGATGGTGACGGGCAAGCCACGCATCGCCTGAAAGATGCCTGCGAAATCCGTGCGCTGAAGAGGCAGCAGCTTTTCCAGCGCTTTTTCGCGCTGTCCGACGCCGTCCGCCAAGATCATCTCGCGCATCGCGGCGAGCCTTCCCTCGCCGAAGAACATGTGCTCTGTGCGACACAACCCGATGCCTTCCGCTCCGAAGTCGCGCGCCACCTGTGAATCGTGCGGCGTGTCGGCGTTAGCGCGCACGCGCAGCCGCCGGAAATCATCGGCCCAGCTCATCAACTCCTTGAAATCTTCCCCGAGCGTCGGCTGCACTGTGGGAACCTGCCCGAGAAAGACGCGGCCCGTCGAGCCGTCAACAGTAATCCACTCGCCTTTAGGAACGACCGTGCCGTTGACGCTGAACTGCTGCTGACCATAGTCAATGACCAGATCGCTCGCCCCGCACACGCACGACTTGCCCATCCCGCGCGCTACGACCGCCGCATGCGAAGTTGCCCCCCCACGAGCTGTCACAATCGCTTGAGCTGCGACCATGCCGTGAAAGTCGTCTGGACTTGTTTCCAGACGAACGAGAATAACTTTCGCGCCATCGCGCGTCATTGTTTCGGCTTCATCCGGGTCGAAGACGACGCAGCCCTGTGCAGCGCCCGGACTCGCTGGCAGGCCCGTCGCCAGGACGGTCGCTTTGGCGGTCGAGTCCACAGTCGGATGCAGCAGTTGATCCAGTTGCTCTGGCGCGACGCGGTTGACTGCCGTGGCGCGATCAATCAGGCCCTCGTGGACCATGTCAACGGCCACACGCACGGCCGCCGCGCCCGTTCTCTTCCCGTTGCGCGTCTGGAGCATCCAGAGCTTGCCCCGCTCGATTGTGAATTCCACATCCTGCATGTCGCGGTAGTGACGCTCCAGGCGCTCCGTGATCTCTTTGAACTGCTCGTAGACTTCCGGAAGTTCCTCACGCAGTTTGCTGATCGGGTTCGGCGTGCGCGTGCCCGCGACCACGTCCTCGCCCTGCGCGTTCAGCAGGTATTCGCCATAAAGCAGCTTCTCCCCCGTAGAGGGGTTGCGCGTGAAAGCCACGCCAGTGCCGCTCGTCTGCCCCATGTTGCCGAAGACCATCGCCTGCACGTTGACGGCCGTGCCGAGATTGTCCGGGATGCGATTGACGCGACGATAGTCAACCGCGCGGCGTCCCATCCACGAGTTGAAGACGGCGGCAATCGCCACGCGCAACTGTTCGTAAGGGTCGTCTGGAAACGCGTGCCCGCTCTGGTCCGTCAGGATAATCTGTTTTTCGGCGGCGATAATCTCTCGCAGCTGTTCGGGCCCGAGGTCCGTGTCGCGCCCCCCGGCGGTCTGCGCCTTGTAGCGGTCGAGCACGCGCTCAAACTTTTCGTGCGCGACGCCGATGACGATCTCGCCGAAGAGCGACGCGAAACGGCGGTACGCGTCGAGGGCGAAACGCAGGTCGCCTGTCTGCGCCGCGAGCCCGCGCACGGTCTCCTCGTTAAGGCCGAGGTTAAGCACCGTGTCCATCATGCCCGGCATCGAGAAGGCCGCGCCGGAGCGCACGCTAACCAGGAGCGGGTTCGTCGGGTCGCCGAAGCGCTTGCCGACCTTCTCTTCGATCCTTCGCAAGCCTTCGACGACCTGCTCCCACATGCCGTCCGGAAACTTTTTGTCGTTGGCGTAAAAAGCGTTGCAGGCTTCGGTGGTGACGATGAAACCGGGAGGGACCGGAAGCCCCGCGCGCGTCATCTCGGCGAGGCCCGCGCCTTTGCCGCCGAGCAGCTCGCGCGAGTCGCCGCTCCCCTCCTCAAACAGATAGACCCATTTGTGTTCACTCTCTTCAGGCATCGGAAGTGTCCTTTACGGTGAATATGTATCTCAAGAGTGCCATTCGCAAACTTAAACCACAGGCGGGAAATCAGAAACTGTCTGCGCCGTATTATCAAGCCGCAGTGGCGATTTGTCTAGCAGGTCCGTTTCCGGTCCCTGGGGCAAATGCAAAATGCAAAATTAAAAATGCAAAACGTAAGCTGAGAGGCATGTTCTTCCATTTTGGATTCGAAATAGAACCCCAGGAGCGGCGGAAGAAACAGGAATAAGAATAACGGCTCAGTAAACAACATCTTGTCGTTAAGCCGGGGATGAACCGATGAACATTTTAGACGGCTACGTTAAATCAGCGCCGAGTCCGCAGAAGTTCGGTATCAATCCGGCGCTCCGATTATTTCAGCAGGCGGCCTCCTCGTAGCGGATCAGCTACTAAGTGCCGGATCACGCTTGCGTCTTCCAGGGCTTAAAGGCCCTCGGGACCTGCGCCATCGAGAAGTCTTCAGACTCCAACGTCAGGTTCGGGTTGTAGTATGGATCGTTGGCGAGCAGAGGCCCCCACTTCGACTTCATGTACGCCCGCTCTCTACTGAAGCGGGGCAGAGTATCCGGCAAGTCGTCGGTCCCGCGCGTGGCGGATTCCCGGTGCTGCAACTCCGCGTGCGGGGTCCAGAGAATCCGGTAGCCCCTTTCGCGGATCCGCAAGCAGAGATCGACGTCATTATAGGCGACGGGGAGATTGATCTCGTCCAGGCCGTTGACCTCTTCAAAGACTTCCCGGCGCAAGACCATGCACGCCCCCGTCACGGCGGCGTAGTTTTGAATGACCTGCAGGCGCGCGGCATAGCCGACGCTCTCTCGCGGGAAGAACCTGTGCGAGTGGCCCGCCGCGCCCTTGATGCCGAGGATGACCCCGGCGTGCTGAATCCTGTTATCCGCATAATACAATTTCGCCCCGACCGCGCCGATTTCGGGCCGCACGGCGTGGCTGACCATCTCCGACAGCCAGCTCGAAGAGATGACTTTAATGTCATTGTTCAGCAGGCAGAGTATCGCCCCCCTGGATTTACTGACCCCGAGATTATTCATCGCCGCGAAGTTAAACAAGGCGTCGTACTGAAGGACGCTGACGCGCGGGTCCATTTCAATCTCGCGGAGGAAATCCAGCGTCGCGAGGTCCGTGCTCTGGTTGTCAACGATGATCAGCTCGATGGAGGGATAAGCGGTCCCTTCGAGGACGCCCTCGACGGCCTCTCGTAGAAGATCGACGCGGTCCCGCGTCCCCATGATGACGCTGACCAGCGGGGCCGGAGTGGGGACGTTGTAAATTACCCGATGAGAATGGGCGGCGCTCGCCGTGACCTCTGCGCTGACGCCCCGCCGCGCAAGGTGGGAGCGGATGGCGTCGCGCGCCGCCTCGTGGGCGGACTCTTTTTCCCCTCCCCCGGAGGCGATTGATCCGGGGACGGCGCGCCAGTGGTAGAGGACGTGCGGGATGTGCCGAATTTGATATTCCGGGACCTCTTCGATAACCCTCAGGGCCAGGTCATAATGCTGGCTTCCGGGATATTCGTGTCTGAACCCGCCGAGTTTTTCGACTATTGATCTGCGATAAACCCCCAGGTGCGTAATCAAGTTGTAGGAGTAGAAGAGGTCCGGGTTCCAGTCGCTCTTAAAGTGGGGGCTGTAGCGTTTGCCTGTCTCGTCCATCTTGTCCTCGTCGCTGTAAATCAAAGCGGCGTCGGGATGCACGTTCAGCTCTTCCGCAACCATGTAGAGCGCGTGTTCGGAGATTTTGTCGTCGTGATCCAGAAAGGCCACGAACTCCCCGGACGCGAGCTTGAGGGCGTCGTTGGACGCGGCGGCGATATGTCCGTTCTTCTCGCGGAAGACGACCTTTATTCTGGCATCTTTACTCGCGTACTCTTCGAGCACACTCCGCACGTGCGGGAGGCTCGAATGGTCGTCCACGATGCACAGCTCCCAGTGCGGATAGAGCTGCGCGAGGACTGATTCGATGGCGGCACGCAGCCAGCGTTCCTCCACGTTATAGACCGGCATGACGACGGAAATCAGCGGGCGGTACGGTAGATTCTCGATTCGAGCCTGAATGGCCCGGCGGTCCGAATCCGTCAGGGCGTCGTGCTCTTTAATCCACCTCTCGTACTGGCTGAGGAGAGGCATATACGGACGCCGCGAGCTCCCGGGTCCGTGGCGAACGAAGCTGTAGACGGGCAGCAGGAAACGTTCCTTCACACGGCCATAACGGCTGACCCAGCGCCAGGCCCTTGAGCCAAGGATGTTACCGAGTTGTGTCCCTTTCACCTCCAGCTCTTTTTCGTTCAGCGCAAATCTCTTCGAGAGATCTTCCCAAGCGCGTGTCAGCCTATCGTTTTCCAGTTGGACACGCAGACGCTCCCCCAGTTGGTGAAAGAACTCTCGGATGAGCGCCGCCTCTTCCTGAGAAGATTCGAGCAGGGGGCGGAGCGGATCGGGCGGGGATGCGCCCACCGCCAGCACCCCTAAACCGTATTCGTGCGTGAACTCAAAGTGCGGGTAGCGGTCCCTGATCTCGCCCCACAGTCTCCAGACCCCGAAGTCGCGCTCGCGCACATGTATGTCGTGAAAGATGATGACGCCGCGCGCGCTCATCTTCGGCAGCCAGTTCTCGAAGTCGTGCCTGACCGCCTCGTAGGTGTGGTAGCCGTCCAGATGCAAAAGATCAATCGTCCCCGCCTGGAAGAGCGAGAGGGCTTCGTCGAACGTGCTCTGAACCAGGCGGGAAAATTTCTGGTAGAGCAGGTCGTGATGTTCTTTCAAGTCATTCAGAACGCCGGGGCCGTAGAAGCCCGTCTGTGCATCACCGCGCCAGCTATCCACGGCGTAGCATGAAGTGTCCAGGCCGAGTTCTTTGACGGCCTGGCAGAAGGCACAATAAGAGACTCCGTAGAACGTTCCCAACTCGACGAAGACGCGTGGTCGGAGCAGATCAATCAGGGTCATCGCAAACGGAACGTGCGAAGCCCATGCGGTCACGGTGAGTCTTAGCGGAGTGGAGAGGCAAACCGGATGATCGAGGGGATTAAACTTGGGCATTCGAATATCTGGCGCAGAAGGCGCTGGCATTGACCGGGGCGCAACGAAAGGCCCCAAATGTCAACCGGGACCAGCGGCGACGCCTCCAGCTCCCTGTATTGCTCCCGCAATTCGGCGACCCGTCTTTTGTCAACGTACTTGACCCGAGCGTCTTGCGGCGTCTTGAGCGGGTTGTGCAAAGCGCCGATTTCGATACCATTGCCCTTCAAGTATGTGTTGGCAATAAGCTCGCGGTCCATCTTACGTCGGAAAAACGGAGAGAAAGAATTAAGCAGACGCGCTGGCGCGCCCTGCTTTATCGGCAGCAACGAATCCTTTAACGAAGTCGTCCGTAATTTACAGGGCGCACCCGCTCAGGTCAAGCGAGGCGAAATGACTCTCCGCTTGCGCCGCAGGTCGAGGATTCTTGCGCATAAGTTTTTTTACAGCTAGACTCCTTCTTCAACGAACGAGTAATATCCTGCGCGCCGGAGCTTCGGACAAAAACATCGGATAAATCCATTTCATGATAGAGCGACCATCCTCGGATTCTGGCTACAGTCGTCCTGACGAAAGCGCGGGCGTGATGGTCTGCGACCCGCCGGACGTAGCCGACGAGAGGTCCGTCGAGCTTTTTTTGCACGCCGTCCTTCCGGAAGAGCCCCTGGTTAAAATCAGGCCGGGCAATTCTCTGACTAAGATTGAGTTCGGCGAACTGTGGGCGCACCGCGAGCTGCTCTACTTCATGATGTGGCGTGACCTCAAGGTGCGTTACAGGCAGACGATTCTGGGCGCCTCGTGGGTCATCCTTCAGCCGCTGTTGCTGACCCTGGTCTTCGCAATCTTTTTAGGCAAGCTGGTCAAAGTCCCCTCGGACGGCGTGCCTTATCCTATTTTCGCTTACGCCGGGCTCCTGCTCTGGATGTTTCTCTCAAACGCCGTCCTGAGCAGCAGCTACAGCCTCGTCGTCAACGCGCACATCATCACCAAAGTCTATTTTTCGCGCCTGCTCATTCCAGGCGCGGCTGTCGGCGTGCGCCTCCTGGACCTCATCATCGCGTCGCTCATCCTCGTCGCCCTGATGTTTTATTACGGCGTGACGCTCACCTGGAGCATCCTGATGCTGCCCGTGTTCGTCATCCAGATCACAGCCCTGGCCCTGGGCGTCGGCATCTGGACCTCCGCCTTAAACGTCCGCTACCGCGACGTCGGCACAATGCTCCCGATTCTGCTTCAACTCTGGATGTTCGTCTCGCCCATCATCTACCCGTCGAGCATCGTGCCCGAAAGGTGGCGTTCGCTCTATTTTCTGAATCCGCTGGCGGGGACCGTCGAGGGTTTTCGCGCCTCTCTCTTAGGGCTGCCTTTCGACTGGCGCAGCATCGTGATTTCGACGGCGATCACGCTCGCCCTTCTGGTCTGCTCGATTTACGCCTTCCGGCGGATGGAGGAGAGTTTCGCGGACGACGTCTGAGAGACTGGCTATGATGAAGCCGATTATGAGAGTCGAAAACCTGGGGAAGAAGTACTCGCTCGGCGCGCGCGAAGTGATCGCCCCCACTCTGCGTGAGGCCCTCGTCCGCTTCGTCAAAAACACCGCCGAGCGTTTCTCCAGGGGGCGGGACACGGACGCCCAAACCGTCTGGGCGCTGAGCGGCGTGACGTTTGAAGTTTATCCGGGCGAGGTGGTCGGCGTCATCGGGCGTAACGGCGCAGGCAAATCCACGCTCCTCAAGATTCTCTCGCGGATCACCAAGCCGACGATGGGCCTGGCGGACCTTTACGGGCGCACAGGGAGTCTGCTCGAAGTGGGCACAGGTTTTCACCCGGACCTGACCGGGCGGGAGAATATCCACCTCAACGGCGCGATTCTGGGGATGAAGCGCGAGGAGATCAGTCGGAAGTTCGACGAGATTGTGGCCTTCGCCGAGGTGGATCGTTTTCTGGACACGCCCGTCAAGCGTTACTCTACGGGGATGTATCTGCGGCTCGCCTTCGCCGTCGCCGCGCACCTCGACCCAGAGATACTTCTCCTGGACGAAGTGCTCACGGTGGGCGACGCTCTGTTCCAGAAAAAGTGTTTCGCGAAGATGAAAGAGGTCGGGCGCGAGGGCAAGACCGTCCTGTTCGTCAGCCACAACACGGCCTCGGTCCAGCATCTGTGCGGGCGCGCGCTCTACCTACGCAACGGGGTCTTGAGCGAAGAGGGAAAACCCGACGCGGTCATCGCCAGTTACCTGAAAGACCTTTCAGAGAGCGAAAGTGCGGGTCTCGCCTGCTGAGGGCGAATGGTCCGCGCCAGCTATATGCCGAAAGTTACGATCATCATCCCGACCTATAACCGCCCGCACCTGCTCGGCCGCACGGTCGAAAGCGCGCGCGCGGCCGGAGATGATGTCGAGATCATCCTGGTGGACGATGCTTCGGTTGACGGCACGCGCCGGGTTTGCGAAGAGCTCGAAGGCGTCCGCCACATACGCCTTGAGAGAAATCAGGGCGTGGCCGGGGCGCGCAACGTCGGAATCGTGGCCAGTTCCGCACCGTACATAGCATTCCTTGATGATGACGACCTACGCCTGCCAGGCTCCTTGGACCTACAGGTCGAGGCGCTCGCGGCCGAGCCCGAGGCCGGGTTCGTCTGCGGTGGAATGTTGATGGCCGGTCAGGACCGCAATCCGACGGGCGAAGCGATCATGCCCAATCATCCGAGCGGAGACCTGTTCTGGGAGTTGCTGGAGCTGGATTTTCCTGTGATGCCGATCTCGGTCGTGATGCGCAAGGACTGTTTTTTTCGCGTCGGGCTGCTCGACCGGCGTCTCGGCGGGATTGACGATTGGGACATCTTCGTTCGCTTCGCGGAGCTTTTCCCCGTCGTCGTGATGAATGAGCCGGTCAGCATCTACAGGAAACCGACGCCGTTTTCAGCGCAAGGCTCTTCGGCGCGCGCCCGCCAGCTCGCGCGCGCCGCGCGTCACCAGTTGAAGTTGCTGCGCCTGCCGAGGGCTCTGTCCGCCCCACGGGCCAGACGAAGAGAGGCGCGCCGCCGCGCGCTCAACCGCATCTCGGACGTGCTGCTTCGGCAGGCGGCCACGCAACTGCCGGAAGGCGCTTTTCAGTCGGCCGGCGCGAATCTCTTCGCGGCCTTTCGGCTGAACCCGTTTGGTGCGGCACGCCCCGAAGCTTTAGGGAAAGCCTGTCGAAAACTTTTTTCGCGGCGCGATGAAGAGGGTGAACGCCGAGCGCGCCCGGCGTAGATGTCAGGCGTTAGAAGTTGTTTGAAAATTCCGATTTTGCGACGAAGTCGCAGCGAGAAGTAGCCAGACGTGTAACGTCTGGGATAGGCAGGACAAGCATGTCCGCGTTGAAGACGCGAGGAGAACGTTCTGGCGCTCCTTCAGAACAAGCGGATTATCCGTCTGCTTATTCCAGACGTTACACGTCTGGCTACCTTCTCATGGCCGCTTCGCGGCTGAAAAGTGGAATTTTTATACAGCTTCTTACATTTAAGTTTAGAGCAGACGGGTTTTCTGAGACGCTCTTAGACCGAAACGATGGGACTCTCGCCAAAAGTCAGCGTCATCATCACGACGCACAACCGCCCGCGTCTTCTGCCGCGTGCCATCGAGAGCGCGCAGCGCGCTGGCGCGTCCGTCGAGGTCGTCGTGGTGGACGACGCTTCGACGGACGAGACGGCCGCTGTCTGCCGCGACTATTCGGAGATACGTTATGTCCGCGTCGAGCGTAACCGCAGGGTGGCAGGTGCGCGCAACCTCGGCGTCGCGGCGTGCGGCGGGGAGTACGTCAGTTTTTTAGACGACGACGACGCGCGGTTGCCCGGTTCATTAGACATTCAGGCGGAAGCGCTCGACGCAGCGGCGGACGAAGGTTTCGTTTACGGGCAAGTGCTCGTCTGCGACCAGGACGGCACCCCGGACGGAAGCGACTACCCGCGGGACTGCCCGCGCGGCGACATCTTCTGGCAACTTTTAGAGCGCAATTTCATCCCGTGCGCCTCGGTCCTCTTTCGTAAATCCTGCCTCTACCGCGTCGGGCTTCTGGACGAATCAATCCCGGGCGTTGACGACTGGGACCTGTGGATTCGCATCGCGGAACTTTACAAGGTCGCCGCTGTGGAGAAGCCAGTGGCAGTCTGGCGGCGCCCGACCCCGACCTCCGGGCAGGGCAGTTCCAGAACGGTTGACCTGATCGCGCTGAGCACGCGGCTGCTGCGCAGGCGCTGGCTCAAGCTGCCGCGCGCGGCCGGGGCGTCGCGGCACAGGCGGCGCGCTGTCTGGCGCGCATTTTCAAAGAACGTCTCGGAGCATCTCGTCTGGGAAGCGACCACCGCGCTCGCCGACCGAGAGGTCCGGCGCGCCGCGTCGAGCGCGCTCACGGCCATGCGTCTTCACCCGGCCGGGCCACTCGGAGTTGCACGTCGGTGGGCGCGCGTCTCAACTTTAAAGACTCTGCTGACCTCCGGGCACGGGGCGGCGGCCAAAGCGGATTTCAAGAGGACCAGATCAAGCGGGAGCTGAAGATGAAAATTCTTCTCTGCAAAGGACAGTTTCTAGGACCCATCAGCGGCGCCGACGAGACCATCGTTACTTACGCCACGCATCTGCGAGCCGCCGGACACTCCGTCTCCGTCCTTTTGATGTACCCGCACGCGCGGCGGGATCAATACTACGTCCGGCTGTCGGAGGCTGGCGTGCCCGTCTCCTCCATCAGCGCTCCGCATGTTCGCTCTTCCCTCGGCGCCGGACGCAAACTCGTTCGCGGCCTCTCCAGGGTGTTCCCGTCTTCGCGTTATCTGGTCCGTGAGAACGGCTGGAGGCTCGCCTACCGCGTCGCCCGCCGTTATTACCGGCAGTGCCGCGAGCGCTTCGAGAAGTCTGGCGCCGACTTGATACACGTATTGACTCCCGATCCGGGCGCGATGGTCATGATTCGCGCGGCGCACGAGGCAGGGATTCCAGTCATCTATCAGGAGCTCGGGACGCCTTATCATCCGCCGGACTATGAATCCTTCTACGGGCATTTCACCTCCGTGCTTCCGCTCTGCACGGAAGTGGCGGCCCTGTCGCCACGCCTCGCCGAGTACTGCCGCGAGACCTTGCCCTTCGCGAACTCTCTTTCCATTCTTCCGATCATGACCAACGGCCTGCGCGACTATTCTCCTGTAGATCACGCGCCGCCACAGCGCGACGTAACTTTTGGCTTCGCCGCGCGGATTGAACCGCTGAAGGGGCCGATGTTCCTGGTCGAGGCTTTTGCGGCGACCGCGAGGAAGTTTGCGGACATTCAATTGAAGCTGGCCGGCGTCGGCTCCGAGGAGCAGCAGGTCGCCGAGCAGGCGAGCGCGCTCGGCATCGCCTCGCGCTGCCACTTCCCGGGCATCTACACACGGCCGGAGCAGAAGAGCGCCTTCATGCGAAGCCTGGATGCTTTCGTGCTGCCATCGTTGACCGAAGGCACGCCCAACTGTATCGCAGAGGCGATGGCCCACGGGCTGCCCGTGATAGCCTCCGCGGTCGGCGGCATTCCGGACGTAGTCACAGACGAAACGGGCATTCTCGTTCCGCCGGGAGATGCCTGCGCGCTGGCGCACGCGATGCTCCGTCTGGCCGAAGACCCCGCGCTCAGGAAGCGGCTGGGGCGGGCCGGGCGCAAGCGTTATGAAGAACTCTTCTCACCCAGAGCGGTCCTGCCCTTAATGCTGAGCACGTATGAAAGAGTGGCGGGAAGAAACGGGCTCGGCAGCGCCCACGAAGATGGCGCTGGTGTGTGCGCACATCCCTGGGTCCAGGAACTCGAAACAACTATGGTGTGAGCGGGCGCTTCAGTCCGTGATAAAAACAGAGATGGGAGGCATCGTTACATGCATGTATGTGACGATGCCTCCCGTTCTGACTTAACTGCGATCTCAACGCGCCGCGGGCCTTTTCGCCGAAACGACTATGATGAGGGCGTCGCCGGAGGGTCCGACGTTCAGAGTCCCCACTATGGTCGGCTCGCCTTCGCGGATCGTGATATCTGTAGTAATACCTGTCTGCTCGTACTGGATCACGGGCGCGCTCGGATTCGTGCCGGTCATCGCCACGCTGGCGAGCTGGATCGGGATGCGCGCGCCGAAATTAAAGTGCGACATCTCGACGGCGTCGCGCCCAGCTTCGTCCTGAACGAGCTTGATGGAATTAACATTGAACTCGTTGAACCCGGGCGTGGCGGTCGTCGCCGCGGACGAAGCCAGAAGCGGTCCACCGACCCAGCGCAGATTCAACCTCCCGCCGTTCTTCACGCGGTTGAGCAGGGTCGCGGCCAGGCGGTAATTTTTGAACGTGAAGGTCGTGCGCAGTTGTTTCAGCACGCCATCGAGCCCCGGCGGCAATCTCTCATCTTCTGCGGTCGTCGCTTTGGTCGCGACGAGCAGATGCAGTTGAACTTCGAGCCCCGTCGTATTGGCTTTGGCGGGGGCTTGCGCAGAGCTTTCGTTTTGAGCCAGGGCTTGCTGCGAGGCGTAGAGCGCGAAGGTGAGCGTGAGCGCAGCTGCCAGAATGATGCGTGTAAATTTGAGCGATGACATGAGAAGTTTCTCCTTCAATCTTCAGAGTTCGACCAAGGGAGCCGCGCCACCGATCAAATCCGCAGAGGCAGCATGGTCGTTCATTGACACGCGCGATTGGATTAAAAGTTCCGCGCAAAAAATTTAAGTTTGATTGCTCTCTCAACGGCTGAGAAAACAGAACCCTTGAGAAATAACCTTGCCCATGCACAAGATATAATTACTGGGCAATGGCCGGAGATTGCTGATCTTGCTCAAGAAATGGAGTCGCTATTGGAGAAGATGGAAAAGGTAGCATTTTCAAGCGAAGGCGCTGTCTAACAACTCATTCAACCGGAGCGCGAATAGCGCGGCTTTCATCCGCGAGGCTTGAAGGCTTGTTCAGTTGATTGCCGTCCGAATTCAAGCGTTTGGCGTCTTGATTCTTGAAAGTTTGGACGAAATAGGAAAGCATGTAAAATACGCCTGGGAGATTTAACCTATGGATACTATTTCAATACCTGCTCATTTTGATGGTGAGCGTATTCTTCTGGACGAACCAGTTGAGTTGGAACCGAACACTCGGCTGATCGTTACTGTGCTGCCAAATCAGGATGCTGAACATGAATCTTGGCTCCGTTTGTCCGGTAAAAGGCTTGAAGATGCTTATGGTGAAAATGAAGATGACTATTCATTAGACCTAATCAAAGAGGCTAATCCTGAATATGAAGGAAGGTGATGTAGCGCTCACGCCGGTTCCGCAAGCCGACGGAAAGATTAAGAATCGTCCGGCAATTATTTTGCGCGAGATGCCGCCATACAGAGATTTCCTTGTTTGTGGCGTGAGCACTCAATTGCATCAGCAAGTCAAAGATTTCGATGAAACTATCTCACCTTCCGACGCGGACTTTCCCTCAAGTGGCTTGAAATCAGAATCATTGATAAGGCTTGGATTTTTGGCTGTCTTGCCGCGTAGCAGTATCGCCGGGTCAATCGGCTCAATCTCATCAGAGCGACATAAAAGGTTGCTGAGAACATTAAGCGACCATCTCGTAAAATAAGACGCCTAACACCTCATCGAACCGAACTCGCAATTAGCCAGCCTCTTAAACTCAATCCTGGTTGCTCGTCGGTTAATTCGGTAGTCAGATAACTGCATGTAGAGAATCTATATCGTCTTGCAATTGAGTGTAACCGGATGGACGAACAAATACGATCCACGAAGTCACACGAAACGACACGAAACAAAAGCGTTGCCTCTTCGTGTCGTTTCGTGTGACTTCGTGGATCGTCTCATCGCTCCTGTTCGAGGGAGTATATCTATTTGCAAACGGCCATAAAACCAGAGAGGACTGGGATGATCTTTCGCATCTCAGTCCTCTTCAAGTTTCCAACTCTTGCGGCGGCTCTTACCTGACGGTCGGGGGGTCCGCGCCGAGCGGGACGATCCACAACTCCGTTATTTGATCGCGCACCCCGCCCTCTAAGGTCACGAGGCGGCTGGCGTCTATCCCGCGAGTCGTGATCAGGTAATCCGTCGCCCGCTTAATCCGCTTCTGCTTCTGGGCCGCGGTCTCTTTCGCACCGCCGTAGGCGATGATGTAGCCTTTAGCAGACGGGTCGTTCTGCAACTGGATCGCGAAGTTATCGAGCCGCGCCTTCTCGTCGTCGCGCGGGAGCGGTATGTAGGAGTCAGTCTGTGTCGAAGTAATCTTTCTGGGAATCTGCACGGTGTAAGCGCTCGCGCAGCGCAGCTTGAACCCTTCGACGAAGAGGTCCGCCGTGATGCTCTGGCCCGCGAGCCCCGTCGTGTCAACAGTGATCGAGGGCGTGCCCTGGCCGCTCGTGAGTGTGCCGGCGCTGATCGTCCAGTTATAGATGGGCACGACGCCGGGCGTGCCGCCGCTGACGCTCGCCGTAAAGGTGACGGGCGCGCCGACCGGGACGACGTCCGGGCCTGAGATAGAGATGTTCGGGCAGAGCACTATCGGAGGACAGTCCCTGACGACGATCTTCGTCGAGGTGAAGGCGACGCAACCGTCGTCGCGGTTGTTGTCCACCTCGACCCTGGCCGTGTAAGTCCCCGGAGCGGCGCCGGTCAAGTCCCAAGTCGCGTTCGCCCCCTCGCCGTTTAAGCGTCCGCCGCTCACTCTCCAGCTGTAGCGCAGGGGCGTGGTGGTGAAGTTCGAAACGGTCGCCGTCAGCGGGATTATTGCATCGGCTTCGGCCCCGTTGCAGGGCGCGATCATCGCCGCGTGCTGCGAGAGCTGAACCACGGGCCTCGGGCCTTCGGTCAGAATCTCTTTATCTTTTTTCTTCTTTTCCTGCGTCTGGGCCGAGACCGAGACGAATCCGGCCAGGACGAGCAGCAGGCTCAGAGCAACGAAGCGATATTTTCGCAAGAGCATTTTGAGGCTCCTCCATCTCACGCGAGCGGGTTTTAGTGACTCGCAGGTTATGTCAAAAAGGGTGAGAGCGTCAACCAGTTCTTTGAAAGGTAGCCCCGGTTCGCCCTATTCATCCAGCATTTAATTGCTAAAAACTGATAATGGCAGCCGTTTTCCAAGCCGAGCGCTCAGATTCTTTAGTCAAACACCTCGGCCGTCCCTGAGAAATCCCGCCCGTTTACTGGCAACTCTCGGGCGCAGCCTCGTTGCTTGCGCCGAGCCACAGCTTGACCGTGCCGTCACTGCTCGATGTCGCTATCACCTTATCTTTAGGAGAAAAGGCCACAGACCAGACTCTGCGATTATGCCCTTTGAGGGTCGCCAATTCCTGCCAAGTGACTGCATCCCATAATTTCACGGTCATATCATCTGACGCGGTCGCCAGCCTGGAGCCGTCAGGCGAGAAAGTCACATAGGTAATGGGCTTCGTATGCCATTCGAGCGTCTCCAGAAGCACGCCGCCTTTTGCCGGGTCCGTAATGTCCCAGATTTTGATGGTGCTATCGTTGCTTCCGGTAACCAGCAGCGCTCTTTCACTGGTATCGGGAGAGAAGGCCACCGCCCGAATCGCTTTCGGATGCGCCTTGATCTGTTCTTCATACGTACCTTCGGTGACTTTCTTCATAGCGGTCCGACCGCCTTCCGTAGCTTGATCTGTTGGCTCTCTCAGTGTGGCTAGTTCCCGCCCCGTGGCTACGTCCCACAACTTCGCAGTCGCGTCCCAGCTTCCCGTTGCGAGCGTCTTTCCGTCAGATGAAAACGCCACGGATTCAATATCCAGCGTATGACTTTGAAGCGTTTTCTGTTCCAGCCTGCTCGCCACATCCCAGAGCTTTGCCGTCTGGTCCGAGCTTACTGAAGCGAGCATCTTGCCATCGGGCGAAAAGGCGATGGCATTAACTTTTTTCGTGTGCCCTTTAAGGGTAGCCAGCTCGCGCCAGGTGGCAACGTCCCATAATTTAATGGTGCTGTCGCCGCTGCCCGTGGCGAGTATTGTGCCGTCGGACGAGAATGCCACGGCGTTGACAGCGCTCGTATGTCCGACGAGCTTTTTAAGCTCACGCCGTGTGGCGACATCCCAAATCCTGACGGTATTATCTCTGCTTCCAGAAGCCACCATCTTTCCGTCCGTGGAGAACGCTGTGGAATAAACCTCGCCGCCATTCCCTTTCAAGGTATCGCGCTCGGCATTCAAATCCCAGAGCTTGACGGTCAGGTCAGCGCTGCCGGTCGCCAGAGTTTTTCCATCGGGCGAGAATGCGATGGAGGTGACAGGCTTTGTATGCCCCCTGAAGGTAATCGGCTCCTGCCCTTCCAAATCTTGTTCCACTTGTTGTAGATCAGGCGTCGCCGCCGCTGCGAAGAATCCTTCCGCAGTCGTTCGCCGACGCGAATAGTGAGACTTGCTTCCTTCTCCATCCGAAGGAACATTCCAGAGCTTCGCTGTGTTGTCATCGCTCGATGTCGCTAACTGGTCTCCTCTCGGAGAGAAGGCGACAGAGGTGACGGCGTCCGTATGACCCCGTAGAGTAAACTCCAGCTTGCCGGAAGCGACATTCCAGAACTTCGTCGTCCTGTCCTGACTGGCGGTCGCCAGGTATTTACCGTTTGGCGAAAACGCCACCGAAAGAACTTCAGCCGTATGCCCTTTAAGGACAACCGGCGCTTGCCTGTTTACCATATCCCAAAGGATCGCCGTGTTGTCGGCGCTTGCCGTAGCCAGCGTCCGGCCGTCCGGGGAGAACATGACCGAATGAACGGCGCTGCGATGAGCGATCAACGTCGCCAACTCTCGCCCAGTCTCCACGTCCCAGAGCTTGACCGTCTTATCATTGCTCGCCGTGGCGAGTAATCTGCCATCCTGCGAAAAGGCGACCGCAGAGACATCTTCTTTGTGTCCGTTTAAGGTGCGCACTTCTTTTCCCGCAGCGACATCCAGCAGGCGCACAGACCCGTCCTCGTTGCCCGAGGCTAAAATTCTGCCGTCGGGAGAAAAAGCCAGCGACCAGCTATGAGTCTTCTGATCCTGATTTACGCCGAGGCTTCGGATCAACTTCCTGCTGGCCACATCCCAAATCTTGATGGTCCCATCGTCATTCGCTTCGGCCAGGACTTTGCCGTCAGGTGAATAGGCCACTGAATAGACGGTCGAATCTGCTTGAAGTGTGACGCGCCCGCCGTGGCTCAAACGGCAGAGATAGAACCACTCGAAGCCACGCACGTCCTCCTTTTGTTCCTTTTCGTCAGACTTGGGCCGTTGCTCGGCGAGATATTTCAAGACTTCGCCGACTTTCGCCCTTTCCCACATCTCCCCTGCCAGATTCATGCGCGTGGCATAAAATATTCGCTGGCGGAGCGCTTGCTGGCGTCTGGTCTCTGCTGTGGCAGATTGGGCTTGCCTCAGAGATTCCTCTGCTTGCTCACGAGCCCTCATTTCCTGCTCACGCGAAATATCAGCGATCCTCGCCGCGCTCTCAGCTTTAGCCCGTTGCTCTTCGGCGATCTGTCTCTGTTTATCAGCTTCCGCTCTCAGCTCCAGAGCAGTCTTCGCCTCCTTTTCAGCCACCAGCTTTTGCTCTTCAGCATTCTTCGCCTCTTTTTCAGCAATCTGTCTTTGCTCTTCGGCGAGCTGTCTTGCATCCCTTTCTTTGCTGAAAAGAATTGCCAGTTGGTCCCTGGTCGCTCTCAGTTCGGCATTGGCCGTTCTAAGGTCCTGCGCGGCCTGATCAGCCTGCGCCTGCGCTTGCTGGGCTTTCTGTGAGTTGCGAATCGCAGCGATTGCCAGGCCGGTCATTGCCGCTAGAATCAGCGCGGCGATGCCAGCCGCGCGCAAGATGCCCCGCCGATAAGCCACGCGCTGGCGTCTCAACTCGGCATCGGGCATATTCGACTTGATCCACTCGCGGTCAAACACCCTGTAGTAAATCTGATTGCGGACCTGCAGGTGGCCGTCAACGATGCGCGTGATTCCGGCGAGCCGCAGGATACTGACCAGAGGATTCGTCTCGTCGTCGCGCACGCGTTTGCCTGCGCGCACCTTCCCGTACAGCTCAAGCAAAGCGGCCAGGTCCGTGTCGCTCCGCAGGATGCGCTCGCGCACGAAGAGAAGATTGTCGTCGCGCTCGCGCGCACGCGTCGAGAGGAACAACTCTTCGCAGAGCCGGTCAACGCCCGCAATGTCATTAACATTATTGTCCTCCGCCACCGCCTGGCAGAGACGTTGCGTGAGATAGGGATGCCCCCCGGTCCAATAGATGACGCGCTTCAAGAGCGTCATCCCCAAATCTTCGTCCCGCTTCATTCCCTGAAGCAGCGGGAGAGCTTCGCGCGCGGTAAAGTCCGTCAACTCTGTGCGCCAGCCGATATTGAAAGGCGTCGTGCGTGTATCGCGGATCAGGTCCGAAGGCGTGGCGACGCCGAGCAGGCAGAAGGTGAGCCGCGACAACTCCGGGTCTTCGGGCCGGCGATTGTAGAACTCTCTGATGCCCGCAAAAAATTCGTCGGTTGAAAAAGGCAGGCTGCGCACGGCGTCAATCTCGTCCACGAAGATCACCACCCGCCCCGGATAACGCGGCAACACCACCTCACGAATCGCCTGCATCCAGCGCTGCATCGGACCGAGCCGCTCCCGCTCCAACAGAAAATCGTCCAGCTCATCTTCGAGGTCGAGCTGTTGACCGATGCGGTTAAGCAGGCCGTCATACCATTGCTCTGTGGTGAGATTCTGCCCGACCGCCGTCAAATCCAGCACGGCCACGGCGACGCCCTCTTCGCGCAGGCGCACTGCTGTCCGCACCATCAAAGACGATTTCCCCATCTGCCGCGAGGTCAGGACGTAACAGAACTTCCCCTGAATCAATCCATCGTAGAGATCGTCGTCCGCATCGCGGCGCACATAGCTCGGCGCATCACGCTGTAACGTTCCGCCGATGACGTAGAATTTATCTGGAGTTCTCGCCATAATCATTTCCCAATCTGCAAGCGTAGATGTGTCCTGGAAAAGGAGATTGAAATAGTTTCCTGCCCTATGGGAATCGCTCAAAGGAGGTGGCGTTCCAGGTAGTTCGAATAGAGCTGGCACCTGGGCCTGGCATCACGCGCCGAATCGCCAGCCATCACGCCCGCGCTGCGCAAGCGGTAGAAACTCTCCGGTGTCGGGCACGGTCTTCCTCTGAGCACCTCGCGCACCACATCGCACAGCTCCTGATCTTGAGCGAGGAGGACTAGAATCCGGCGCAGGTGATCGCCGAATGGTCCTTCATCCCGGTCCGCTGTGGCCTCGAAGCTTGCCAGCTCAGTGTCGTGGGTCGCCAGCTCATGGAGGCCGCGGCGCACCAGATACGGCTGGCCGCTGAGGAGCCGGAAGAAGCGCGCCACCTCTGCTGTTCCCTTCAAGGGCGAGCCGTAGCGCGCGTTAAGTTCCGCCACCTGTTCGAAGGTGAAGTCTTCGAGCGTCAGCCGCGTGCCGACATTGAACGGCGACTGGTTGATGTCCGTGATGAAGAGGTGCGCTTCCGTCGCATAGACGATGGCCAGCGTCAGACGTTGCCAGGGCCCCGTCGGATCGAGCGACCTCTCGTTATGCCAGGAGCGGAAGAGTCCGAAGACTTCGCTTCCGAAAGGACAGGTAAAAAGCCTGTCAACTTCGTCGAGTCCCCAGACGAGCGGGCTGGAAATTTTACCCAGCACCTCGCGGCGCACATACCGCTCGAAGTTCATGCTCGGTCCGCGACGCGCGGTCCAGACCTGGTCAGGGAACACCTCAAGGTCAAGCTGATCCGCGAGCAGCTCCGCCAGAGTCATGAACAGCGTTTCGACCGATTCGAGGTGCGCGGCATTGAGCTTCTGAAAATCCGTGAGCACAACTTTGGCGCCAGTTTCGCGCGCCTGCTGGAGCCCGCGAGCGAGCAGCGAAGTCTTTCCCATCTGGCGCGCCCCCTTAACCAGCACGATACTGTCCTGGCGCGCGATGGCCGTGCGAAACTCTTCATCCGTCGGCCGAACGATATAAAACTCGGAATCGAGCGGCATTGCGCCGCCGACCGCTTCAAGCTTTTGCGGTATCCTGACGGGCTTTTGAACCAGCGGAGACTGTAAAGAGGAGACCAGCTCCGAGACCAGCCGCTCGCTATCCTCTGGCCCCTTCCATAACGCATACTGGAGCGGATCGAGGATGCCCGCCAACGGGTCCGGAAGAGCGTCCTCGTAATTAACCCGCACCGGCAGGATGCGCGGTTTTCCCTGCTGCTGCTGCGCGGCCTCATGAGCGATCTGCACTTCATAAGCGAGCATCTCGCTCGACACCGCGGCCTCAGACAGGAGCGGAATCACAGCGTCCGCCGTGCGCACCTGCCGCTCGATCTCCCTGGCCCATTCAACGCCGATTGAGAGATGGCGATCAATAAAGACCTTGAAGCCCTGCGCCAAAAGCTCCGTCTCCAAAAGCTTCAGCACCTCTTCATCCGGCCTGGCGTTGCGCTTATAGAGAATGGCCACGCGCACCGTCCCCGTAGCGGAAGTTATTATTGACCTGGCAGGCGTCACAAATCGTTCGATTGTCTCCAAAGTTTTCCGCGCGGTGATCTCTTCAGTGGTCAAGCTGGAGACGGGCGTGATGGTCTCCATTTGTGCGGTCAGAGCGCGGGCCAGATCATCGCAAAAATCGCGGACGCGCGAGTAGCGATGCTTCGGCTCAAAGGAGAGCGCTCTGAGAATGATGGCCTGCGCTTCTTCCGGGAGATTCGGACGCAAAGCCCCTGGCATCACCTTGACGCCTGCGCGCTGCATCTCCAGCAATTGGAAAGCCGAGACGGGATTGAAGGGCCTGCGCCCCGTCAGCATCTCATAGGCGATTACGCCGAACGTGTAGATGTCACTGGTGGCGGCCACCGGCTTAATCTCCAGTTGTTCCGGCGACATATAAGCTATGGTGCCGACCAGCGCGGCGGCCTGCGTGCTCGGTCCGGCCAGAGAGTTCTTCACTTTGGCGATCCCGAAATCTATCACCTTGACCTGTTCTTCATCATCGCTCAAAGCTCTGAGCATGATGTTTTCCGGTTTCAGGTCACGATGCAGGATGCCCTGATCGTGCGCCGCGCTCAGGGCGCGCCCGACCTGCTTGATGATGTGCGCGCTGCGCTCCAGGTCCATCCCTTCCGGCTTGATCTCACAGCGCAGATTGACCCCTTCGACATATTGCATCACGAGATAAGGTTTTCCGTTCTCCAGCTCTCCCGCATCGAAGATGCCGACAATGCCCGGATGATCCAGGCGACTGAGCGCTTCAATCTCCTGCCGAAACTTGTTCGTGACCCAATCATCCTGATAGCCGTCTTCAATCAACACTTTGACGACGACGGGTCTGGAGAGAAGCTGTTTATCGCGCGCCAGGTAAACCACGCCGATGCCGCCGCGCCCCAACTCTTTCTCGATCAGATAACGCTCGTCGAGCATCGTTCCGGGAGGGAGAATCTGTTGGGGCGAAGATGCCGTGCTCATGAAATCACTGCTGCCGCCTTGATGACTCTTGTTGGACATAAAACACCTTATGAAAACGAGTGAAGCTTGCTGTCAAGGAAACTCAAAATCAATGGCGCTGCGAGTGCTGCCATCCGGGGGCGCTGGCCCGAGCAGCCGCTAACGAGCCTCAATCTCAAACCTGGCAACGATAAATGGCCGGGCTTCGTTTTCGCGCCGGTAGAAGATACGTGGGCGCTGCTCCGTGTCGCTTACCACTCCGTTATATTTAACCCTACTCGTAGGTCTTGCGTCTCCCATAATTTCTGGGACTCTCTTCGTCGCATATTCCAGCCACTCCCGCAAGTTGATCAGACCATCTGAGTCCGCGTCTGTCCTCACACTTTTGAGCCCTTCTTTGATCAGAGCATATGCTAAATAGCTATATTCCAGCCCCTCGCTTTCAAGAGCGGCCTGACCGCTTTGCGATGCGGTCAGAATATACATGCCCTTCTCATAGGCCAGTTGCGCGAGCCGCTTCGAGTTCATCGGGCCGCGCCCTGTCTCTTCCGCTTCCAGAACTTGACCGGAATTACTGGCGTCAATCACCAGTAACATCTGCCCAGCATAGATCGGCTCAATGGCTGCGCTTAATTCCTGATCGGAAATGCTGTGGGCAAGGATGCGCTGCAAGCCGTCTGGCTCAAGCTTCGCGCGCTCGCCCGCATCACCCACGTCATGGGGAATTAAGTAGAACCGGTTCTTCTGTGCCATTCCATGCCCGGAAAAGTAGATGAAGACGGCATCTTCAGGCTGCACCTTCGCCAATTGCGCCAGTGACCCCAGAATGTTGGCTTTTGTCGCCTCCGCATCGGTCAGTAGGATGACCTCTGTTCGCTCGTAAATACGCAGCTTGTTTTGCTGGCGTTGCAACTCTGCGCCGAAGGCTTGGACATCCGAGACGGCATGTTTGAGATTGTACTGCGGATTAGCATACTGGTTGATGCCGATAGCTAAGATATAGAGCACCCCTGCCCGCTTCAGGCTCTCGGCCCCCTCAACATCTATGACGGCGTCCTCGCTCTTGATGTTGTCACGGTTGAAGCCGTAGGCCGTCAGTTTATTCTCTCCGGCGACAACCGGGATGGAGGTCTCCAGCACGACCCTGCCATCTTTGAGCGCGACATCTCCCCGCCAGGCGTAGGCCAGCGTGCCATTGCGAAACAGACGGACATCACGCGCTCCGGCGGGCGACTCAATCTCAATCTGCACTTTGGCTATCCGCGACGAGATGCTTTTACCGAATTCCGTCTGCTCTTCAGGAAGCGTGATCGTCAGTTGCGGCTGGCGGCGATCCTTTTGTGAAATGTCTTGCGACGCTTTCGGCTGCCTTCCAGAGAGTATCTCCGCCAGCAGTCCAGGGTAATATAGATCGTTGAACAGGGTCTCCACAGGAGAGACGTTCAAAGTGCTCTGCGAAAAGCGCCAGAGGATGCGATTCCACCCTGAAGGAGAGCCGTCAAAAAGCCCGTCGGGAGTCATCACGACCCAATCATCCTGGCTGAAGCTGGCGAAGCTGAGAAGCTCTTTGCCGGTATCGAAGCTCCACAGCTTAATCTTCGTCTCGTCAGTGCTGCCCGCCAGTCCCCCACCCGGTTGAAAGGCAATCGAGTTGATCTCCTTACCGGCCGCGAGAGAGAGAGTCTTTTCCCACTTACCGGCGTTGCGACGCCACACCTCTATGCCGCCGCTGCTGCCGCTTGCCAGGTTATCGCCGACAAAAGGCTGGAAGGCGACCGCCCGCACATCGCCCGCCGGGACATCGAAGTCGTGGAGCACACTACCGGCCTCAACATCCCACAACTTTATTTTCCCGTCGCGGCTCCCGCTCGCCAGCGTCTTTCCGACAGGATCGAAGGCGATAGAGGTAATCGCTCCCGTGTGCCCGCTCAAAACGCGTCTCTCTTTGCCTGTAGCGACCTCCCAGAGTCTGACCGTCTTGTCGCCGCTTCCGCTGGCTAAGATTCCACCGCCGGGCATGAAGGTGACGGCAGAAACATTTTCGGTATGTCCATTAAGCGTCCTTATTTCTTTGGCGCTCTCAACGTCCCAGAGCCTGATTTTGGAATCGGAGCATCCGCTCGCTAAAATCTGGCCGTTGGGATCGAAAGCGACCGATTCGACAGAGGCACGGACACCTGTTGATTCGAGTCTCCTTAAAATCTCCCCTGAATCAGCATTCCAGAGAATGACGTTTGAGTCGGAACTGCCGCTCGCCAGGATATTCCCGTCGGGGCTGAAAGCGACATAGTTGACTCGGTCTCTGTGCCCTCTGAGCGTGCGCAGCTCTTTGCCGCTCTTAGCATCCCAGAGTTTGACGGTCCTATCATCGCTGGCGCTCGCCAGCAGCTTGCCATCAGGACTGAAAGCGATAGAGGTGATGCGAAGAGAGTGGCCCGCCTGAACAATGGGTTCGAGCTTTTGCGGTGCGGTTTCCCTGCCCTGTGCGCGGCCCGTTGCCTGAGCCAGTGACATCAGGGCAAAGACTACAAATATTCTGTAGATTGCTTTCATCGCTCTCATGCCGCTCTTAAGGAAGAGTCTCCGGTCTGGAGTCAACTCGGAGAGTTCGACCACCTGAAAGAGAAAATTTGTAACGAACTGCTTCGGACAAAACAGGTGAATTTCTTTTTGAAAGATGGCCGATGAATCCTCATCAGCCTCTCGCAGACGGCTGAACGATCAGGGCTGACGGCTTCGACGAGTTCATCGAAAACGGTCTGAGTAAGAGGCCCTCAGCGTTCTGTTAAGCACAGTGGTAACCGCGCTGATATTAGTCCTAAGAGGTCTGGTTCGACAAGTGATTCCCGAACCTTGCGGGCGGCCCATTGTTTTCAGACTCTGTTCAAACGGCCGCGATTTGAATAGACTCGATGGCGGAGGAGAGAAATCCGATAGCCGGACGGCAAATCTTTATCACAGGGGGAACAGGTTTCGTCGGCAGAAACCTGATCCCGGAGCTCGCGCAGCGTGGGCATGAGGTCCGCGCGCTGGTGCGGCGCGGCTCGGAATCAAAACTCCCGCAAGGCTGCGCGGCCATCATCGGCGACCCGCTTGATAAAGCCTCTTTCGTTGACGAGGTTCGTCCCGCGGACACTTTCGTGCAACTCGTCGGCGTCGCTCACCCGACGCCAGCAAAAGCCAAAGAGTTTCGCTCAATTGATCTTCAATCGGCGCGCGAGGGTTGCGCCGCGGCTGCCGCAGCCGGTGTAGAGCATTTCATCTACGTCAGCGTGGCGCAGCCCGCGCCGATCATGAAAGCCTACATAGAGGCGCGCGCCGAAGCGGAAAAAGTGATCGGCGCGAGCGGTTTCAAGGGAGTGACCATCCTGCGCCCCTGGTACGTCCTGGGTCCGGGTCGCCAGTGGCCGCGCATCCTACAGCCCGTTTACTGGGTCCTGAGACGGATTCCATCGAAGAGAGAGACGGCCATGCGGCTCGGGCTGGTCACCTACCGCGAGATGACGCGCGCCCTCGTCTCGTCGGTCGAAGACCCCGCTGAAGGAATCAGGATTCTGGCCGTCCCAGAGATCAAGGCCGCCGCGCGAAGTCTCCACTGAGTTTGATGAAAAGACCCTTCGCGGCGCGCCGCGAAGGGTCTTTTCACACTTCAAGAATTCCCGGACAGAACTTAACTCTCCGGTTGCCCGGTGCAGTTAGGTCCATACAACGCCGGAATTTTCTGGCTGATGACGGGATAGTTCGGGGCCTCGTCAATGTTGATCTGGGTCCAATGAGCATACTGCTCGGGCACGTTGCTGTCCGCGAAGATTGCTTCGACAGGACATTCCGGCACGCACGCGTCGCAATCAATGCAAGTGTCGGCGTTGATGTAGAGGCGGTCGGGCAGTTCGTGGAACGCCTCGACGGGGCAGACCGCCGCGCAATCCGTATACTTGCAGTCAACACATAATTCTGTCACCACGTATGTCATCTTCTGCTTCCCTCTTTCGATTTCGGATTTCGGATTTCGGATTTCGGATTGAAGAGAGCAGAAAGCAGAAGGCAGCACGTCAAGCTCTGTTTTTCTGCCTACTGCCAACCGCCTACTGTTTTTCATTCCGCAGTCCGGAATCCGCCGCTCCGCAATAAATACAGTTTGCTTCTAAGCTAAATCGGGCGGCGAGTCAATAGGCAAATTTCCGTCTCACTGCCCGCAATACTGCTCCGTGATCTTGCGGAAGTGGTAGCCCATCACGGCCAAAACGACCGCGTCCCCGATGAGGTCGCGCCGCTCGGAATAGACGCGCCGGAGGAAACGCCAGAACTCTTTGCGCGACGAGTCGAACATCCCCAGCTTGAAGAGCACGCGGAAGAAGCCGAGGACGTACTCCTTCTTGAAGGCTTTGGCCGGGGAGTAGCCCGTCGAGAAAGTGTTCTTCAACGACGCCCGGACGCGCTCGTAATACTCTTCCGGGCTGTAGATCGTCTTGAGGATCTTCTTGTAACCGTCAATCAAGGTCTGACGGTCCATCCGCGGCACGAAATTCAGAGAGGCTTCGGTGTTCGTGCCCGCGCCTTCGCTCAGGAGTCTTCCTTCCTTTTCAAGCCTGCGCCAGAGCTGCGTGTCCGGCAAGGCGGAAAGGAGGCCGACCATCGCCATCGGGATCGCGCTCTCGCGTATGAAATCTATCTGGCGCTGGAAGATGTCCGCCGGGTCGCTATCGAAGCCGACGATGAAGCCCGCCATCACCTCCATGCCGTAAGACTGAATCTTACGGACGGACTCGATCAGGTTGCGCTTCGTGTTCTGCCCCTTCTGCGTCTCCTTGAGACTCTCTTCGACGGGCGTCTCGATGCCGAGGAAAACTCTGCGGAAGTTCGCACGCTTCATCATCTCCAGAAGCTCATCGTCGTCCGCGAGATTGATCGAAGCTTCCGTGAAGAGGCGGAAAGGCTTGTCGTGGCGCTCCATCCACTCGACCAGATCAGGCATCAGCCGCCGCACATTCTTCTTGTTGCCGATGAAGTTGTCATCAACGATGAAGAGCGGTCCACGCCAGCCCGTTCGGTAGAGCGCGTCCAGCTCCGCGAGCATCTGTTCGTTGGATTTGGTGCGCGGGACGCGCCCGTAGATTTCGATGATGTCGCAGAACTCGCAATTGAAGGGGCAGCCGCGCGAGTACTGAATCGCCATAGAGGAATAACGGCTCATCTTCACGAGGCCGAAGTCTGGAATCGGCGACTTCGTCAAATCCGGCTTCTCTTCGTTTTGATAGACGTGCTCGGGCACTCCCATCTCGAAGTCGCGCAAAAACTCCGGCACGGTCAGCTCCGCCTCGCCCGGAAAGAGAAAGTCCGCGTCGTCCACATGCTCCATCCCGGTGGAGACGAACGGCCCGCCGACGGCGACGCGCACCCCGCGCGCCTTGCAGCGATCAATCACCCCGCGCAGAGAATCCTGCTGCACGATCATGGCGCTCGCAAAGACTATGTCGGCCCATTCCAGGTCACTGTCGCGCAGGCGGCGGACGTTCATGTCAACGAGCCGTTTCTCCCATGTGGCGGGAAGCATTGATGAGAGCGTCAGAAGGCCGAGCGGCGGGTAGGCGGAACGCTTTCCGGCGAAAGGCAGCGCGTGCTTGAAACTCCAGTAGGTGTTCGGAAACTCCGGGTAAACCAGCAGCGCCTTCAGCTTCTTTTTCCGCTCAGACATCTCTTTTATTCGTCTCTCCTCGGGCTCCCACGCGCGCGCACACACTTACACGTCTGCCTGAAATTAAAAAGACAACTTAACCGGGGGCATTAACTACTGTTGCACTCTAACAGAATCGCAGTCTTTGATAAAGCGGAGCATGTGATTAAAAGGCAGTAAAGATAAGCGAACCGCACGCAAGGACTTCACAACCTCGCGTGCGGTTCTACTGTCTCGCATCAGATTATCGCTGACGGCCGCACTGCCTCAGGGTGCGCCGACGAGAAACACGTCCCAGGCCCAGCGCCCGACCTTCGCCCCTCTCGCATCCTCAACTTTCGCGCGATACCGAAACCGATTGCCGTACTGGTCAACCCGCTTCGACTCCTTGTAGTCGAGATCAAGGCTCGCCACATCCAGCTCCGACAGCCTCTTCAACTCGCCCGGCTCCGAGATGCCGTTGTGATTTACGTCCTGCCACAAACGAAGGCTTGCGAAGATAGCGTCTTTGCTGTCAATCATCCCGTCAGAGTTTCCGCCCTGAGCTGCTTTGTCGAATTCGCTCAGTGCAAGGAAGCCGTGAGGTGCTGCGGAAGGAGGTTGCGGCGTGAAGTTGCCGAACAATTCCTTGCCGTTATCAATCTGTCCGTTACCATTGCGGTCAAGTGCGAGCCAGGCGTCGTCACTTCCTGCCTTGGTCCACGCCAACCTTCCCCTATTTCCATCGCCGTTGAGGTCAAATTGGACGCCGCCGCGCCCATCTGTGAGATCGAAGCCGTTGCCCGCGATATCAATCAGGATGGGCGAAGCGCAAGGATTGATGCCTGTGTCGCTCTGTTGCGAGACGGTGTTCCCGTCTTGATCCTCGCTCCCCTCGCCGGTGCATCCTTCGTTCCCGCCGACGCACTGGCAAGTAGTTTTATCCCGCTCGCTGCCATCCGGACAGGGACTCTGATCTACACAGACGCAACAGAAATCGGGAGTGGGATACATATTACTTGGGCAGCCGCCGATTCGGTTAGGGGCGTTAACGTCAACATAGACGCCTCCTAAGCAGGGTTGGCACTGCCAGTATGGAGCACCAGTGAATGGATCACACTGCGGTATGCAACCCGGGTTGGGCTGTGGTGTGTTCGGGATGCATGATTGCGTAGGGGAAGGCCCAGGTGAAGCTGAAGGCTCGGGGCTTGGTGTCGGCGTCGCCCCGCCACAGGGAGTAATAATAGTATCCGCACAGTAGCCGTCAGCACAGGGCACCCACTTGAGATCACCTGACCAGCAACCTCCGTATTGGTCACTACAAAAGGTTCCCGTCAGCGCATCTTTTCCTTCCGGGTCGCACAAGCAATCTCTAGTATAAATCTTGGAGCGGGAGCACCCGTTACCAGGACAACAATCCTGTGGCTGTAGATTCTTCAAGGTAGCCAGCTTCGACGATTTCGGGGATAAAAAATTTGCCAGCAGAAAACTTGCTGGCAAATCGTCGGTCGAGAATATTGTCGGCTGGCTGCGCCAAGAGACTTGCTGGACCCTCGCGCCGTCAGGGTCGCCGCGGTCCAGACTTGGCCCACAGCGATTCAGACCCGACCTTTGGTTAGGTGGATTTGGCATGGGAATCCCACTGGTGCTCACGAATCCAGTCCCGTCCCCGAAGCTCAGTATCTGAAAGTGCAGAATGAGTTTCTTTGCGTCAGGCTTGTTCTCCCTCTGCCTGAAACGTTCCCAACTCTGCGCTGTGAGATCAGAGAGCCTGTAAACATAAGTCTCTCCCGGCTTGATGGGGACATCATCTGGCCTTGCTTTGGTTTCGAGGTCAACTAATTCTCTCCTCCCGTAGTGCAGTGAAAATCCGATTTCAATTCCGTCAGGTGCTGTTATTCCAGGCAGAACGATGAGCATGTGAAGAAGATAAATCGGCTTGTCCCCCGTGTTCGTAACTTCAATCTCTAAATCACGCAGCCACTTCTCATTCTTCAAATCCTTAAACGCCTTCTCTTTCTCCTTCTTAACCTTCACCTTTATCGGCAGGTGCTTTGGTACTTGGTTATCAAGCTCTCTTTCCTCATTGGACTGAGCGATGCTCGGAGGCAGTACATTACTTATTGAGAACAGAGTAAGGCCGATGAGGAAAAGCAGAAACGTAATTTTAGATAGTGCAGCGGAGGTCCTTTGTGGGGGATTCATGAGGTTTTCTCCTTGTGAGAAGTGGCATTGAAGCTGACAGCATCGGCATCGCTCAATGCTGGCCTGGGAGACTTCGTGCAAGACGGCTTATAAGACTCTTCACATGGGAAGTCAAGAATTCTCCCGCGAAATTCGTAGGAGCAGAAAAGCGATAACGCACGTTGCTTCTCCTCCCTTGTCACTCCGCGCCGTTTTGATTACAGTCATCTCCCGATTCAAAAATTTTCGCAGGCGCACACGAGTGGAAGGAGTCGGCTCGCCATAGACCCGCAGACGCATAAACTTTTAGTCGCGATTGCCTGGATCGTCATCGCCACCGTGCATGGCTACGGGGCGGCGTGGCTGGCGATTCGGATGCTCTTTCGCCCGCGCCGCGCCATCAAGCTTGGTGGATTGACCATCTGGCCGCAGGGGATGATTCCGCGCCACCGCGTGCGCCTGGCCGAGACCATCGGCAAAGCCGTCGGCAACGAGCTGGTCTCGCAGGAGACTGTCGTCAACGCGCTCTTTGAGACAGATTTCTTTCAGCGCAAGGTCGAAGGCTTCGTCGAATCTTACACGAAAGAACTGCTCTCGACGTCCTACCCGTCGTTCCTCGAAGCCCTGCCCGCGGGCGTGCGCGCGCCGGTGCTCGACGCCATCTCGGCCCTGCAATATCGCGTCGCCGATTACATCGCAAACGTCCTCAAAAGCGAGGAGACGGCCCAGAGCCTCAGCAACTTTATTGACCATCGCGTTGACGACCTGCTCGCCAATCGCCTCGGCGAAACGGTCAAGGAAGAGACGCTTGAGCAAATCTTAGGATTCGTCGAGAGCCGTTTTCGCAGTCTCGTCAACGAGCCTGATTTCGAGAAGAAGGTGCGAGACTTCATCTCCGCCCGCCTCGATGATCTGGCTCACAGCCAGGCGACGCTCGCGGAGATGTTCACGCCCAATACCGTCTCGATCATCAAAGAACGGATTGATGAGCAGGTCCCGCCCATCGTCCACCACCTGGCGGAGATCGCCACGAGCCAGACGACGCGCGCGCACATCGGCGCGCTCATCAAGCGTGAGGTTGACGAATACTACCAGCAGCTCTCCTTCTTCAAAAAAATCTTCGTCTCGCGCGTCAGGATTCATCATGAAGTTGACGAGATGGTCAACGACACCCTGCCGCGCCGCGTCGAGGAGTACCTGCGCGGCGAAGCGTTCGAGCAGGAGGCGGAGCGCTTTCTCAACGCCACGATTGACGACGTGCTCTCGCGCCCGATTAACGAGATCGTCGGGCAGATAGCGCACGACAAACTGGAGTTCATTAAGGACCAGATAGCGGAGCGCGTGCTCGCGCTCGCCAGAAGCCAGGAGCTGGCGACGACCGTCTCGGCCTATCTGACAGATGCCTTGCATCGCCTGCGCCCGCACACGCTGCGCGCCCTGATGCAGCATCTCAACCCGGATTCAGCCGAGCGCCTCAAGAATTTTCTCTCGAAAGGGCTGCTGACTGTCTTCGCGCGCGAGGAGACGGCGCGCACGATCAACCATCTTTTGAGCACACAGGTTGAGCGCCTGCTGGTCGCGCCCATCGGGAGGCTCTCCCAGCACGTCTCCGAAGGCGCGGTCCGCACGGCCTCTGCCGCTCTAACCGAGCGCATCACGAAAGCCGCCCGCGAACGCCTGCCAGCGGCCATCGCCGAGTTTGACATCGGCGGCATCGTGCGCCAGAAAGTCGCAGGCTATCCGGTAGAGAAACTGGAAGAACTCGTGCTCTCCGTCGCGCAGCAGCATTTGAAGACGATAGAACTCTTCGGCGCGGTCATCGGTTTTGTGATAGGCATCGCCCAGGCGCTCTATTTCTGGTATTTTTCCTCTTGAGCGCCAGCGTCTCATTAAGAAGGCATAACAAAACTCTGCGATGCAAAAAGATGATCCACGAAATGACACGAAACGGCACGAAAATGATTCGTGTTGCTTCGTGTGATTTCGTGGATACATGGTTTTGTTAGGTACTCTAACTATGATCGAAGCAGTTGAAAGTTACTCCGGGACTCTTTCTTATGCGACATCTCTTCCAATCTTTTAACGCACAAGTGCGCGTCGCGATCCTGCTGACGCTCTCAGTCCTGCTTGCCGGTTGCAGCAGCAGTAGCGCGCCGTCCGCGGCAAGCGAGCCGCAGGCGGCGGCGGTCGTCGCCACCATCAATGACCGCCCCCTGTCGGCTAAGGTTTTCGAGATGTTTCTGAAGAACGGGCGCGAGGAGCTGGGGCTGGACCCGAACACGGAGGAGGGACGCCAGAAGATCGAGCAATTGAAAGAGGGCATCATCTCCGAGATGATTGATCGCATGTTGCTCGCGCAGGGGGCGGAGAACAGCGGTCTTAAAATATCTCCTGAAAAAATGGTTCAGGCGGAGCAGCGCACCATTCAGGCGTTCGGCGGCGAACAAAAGTATGACGCTTCTCTCAAAGAGTTTCAGCTTACGCGCGACGAATATCGTGAGCTTATCAAGCTGGAGCTTTATGGCGAACTGATGCGCGCGGAGCTGAATAAAGATCTAAGCGTGACGGACGACGAGATTAAGAAGTATTACGAAGCACACAAAGCGGACCCGGACTTTCAGATTCCGGAGCGCGTGACAGCGGCGCACATTCTCATCGCGGCGCGCCCCAATCTGATCTCGCAGCAGTTGCAGTTTGAAAAGAATCTCTCGGGCGAAGCACTCAAAAAGGGCGTCACGGAAGAGATGGACAAGCGCCGCGCGCGCGCCGAAGAGTTGCGCCGCAAGGCTGGCGCGGGCGCGGACTTCGCCCAACTGGCGCGCGAGCACAGCGAAGACCCGTCATCGAAAGATCAGGGCGGCGACCTCGGCACTTTCCCGCGCAACTCGCACACGCGCGCCTTTGACGACGCGGCTTTCGCGCTTGCGCCCGGCAAGGTCGGCGAAGTCTTGCAGACGGAGTTCGGTTTTCACGTTATCAAGGTCTCTCAGCACGAGAAGGGGCGCGTGCAGACGCTCGCAGAGGCGACGCCTGAGATTCGAAGACGCCTGCTCGCCGCGCGCGAGGCCGCGAAGCTGTCGGACTGGCTCAAGGAAGCGCGCCGCAAGGCGAAGGTTCGCATCAACGAGCCGTACCGCTTCGGCGCGCTCAAGAGTGAGTTTCCTTCGTCCTGATGGGCAGACCTGATTGTTAACGGTCCCCTGATTGATGCCCCCTCCCTTAATCCTTAATCGCATCAGACTCGCCTGAAGGCCGCGCGTGCGTTCGGGTATAATGAATGGCCTGGATTTTAAGGAGGCATTGATTCGAATGCGCCACCTCGATTGCCTGCGCCCCGTTCAGCTCGCCTTGCTGGCGATATTACTTGTGACAGCCCCCGCGTGTTCCAAACAGCAGCAGAGCCAGGCCCAGGGTCAGGCGCAGAGCAAGGAGCGGTCGCTCGAACAACTCCGCACGGAGCTTGCGATGCGTTACTTCGACCCTGCCCCGCACCTGGAGCTGGCGAAGTATTACCTGGAGCACGGGAATCGGCTCATGGCTTTTTACACCATGGAGACCGCCCGTCGCTATCGTTTCGAAGAGAAGGATTTCAATGAAGCTTTCCGTTCGGTATTCGGCGGGGAAAAGCCCGTTGATAGCAGCCAGGAGGCGGAGGCGGCCCTCCTGAAAGAATCTGCTCGCGACCCGAACTCTGTTGACACAATCGTTAAGCTGGCCGACATCTACATCTCCAGGAAAGACTGGGCGAAGGCCAAAGAGTACATCTCCAAAACCATTCAGCTCCAGCCGGACGAATTCGACCACACGGACGCTCTGGCCGAAGTGCTCCGCTCGGAAGGCAAACAGGAGGAGGCGGACCGTGTGGTCCGGGAATACGCTGCCAGGTATCCCGAAAGTTTCGGCGGGTTTCGGGTCAGGATCGGGGAACTCATAGAGAAGGAGCCGGGCAAAGCGAAGCCAATCGTTTTAGCGGCCATCAGGAAGTTTCCGAAAGAAGGCAGCTTCGTCTTCGACCTGGGCAACGTTCTCCACCGCGAGGGCAAGATTCAGGAGGCGGAGAATAATTTTGTTAAGGCGGCTGAAATGTCTCCGTCGTCCGTCTTCATTCAGTCCTGGGTCGGGAGGTTCTTCTACAAGGTCAAGAAGGACGACCGCCGCGCGCTCGATTACTACTTGAACGCCTATTTCCTGGACCCGCACGCTTATGAATCGGAGTTTGTCGAATCGCGTATCCAACACATCGGCGCGGCGCTGGCGCAAAGCGAGTATGAGCGGCAGCTCAAAAGCGGCGTGCCGCTTGTGAAGATACTGGAAGACTCTAACCCTCTCGTGGTCTCGATGGCGATTGAGAAGATGGCGGAGAAGTGGGAACCCGCCCACCTCAAGACGTACCTCGGGCTGATGGGGCACGACGACGGGGGCGTGCGCTGGTATGCGACCATGACCATTATGCAGCACGTTGATCGGTCGTTCGACGAAACTCTCAAATCGCTCTTGCGAGATAGCGATCTGCGTAAGCGCGGACTTGCCGCTTACATTGCCGTCCACCTCTGGAAGCAAGAGAGCTTCGAGACGATGCGCAGTATGCTCAGGGAGGAGTCGCAGCTATTGAGGTTCGACGCCATCTCCGCGCTGGTACTCGAAGGCGGGCCAGAGGGTCGCAAAATTGTCCTGGAGCACCTGCCACGCGAGACCCATCCGCGCCTCAGGAAGTTAATTGAGTCAGGGCTGAATCGGGAAACCGGCCAATCTGATTAGATCATTAGTCTTGAAGCCGTCCTCCCGAAGTGCGCTCAAGACGGAGTTCCCCTCCAACTAATTCCGAACGAAATTTGTGTCAGGCCATCTCCCAATGTTGAGCCCGGCGTCACGAAATTGACACACATCTCGTCCAGTATCGTACCGAACTGAAAACACAAGTGTCCTACAGTCTCAGGTTCGGGGCGGGCGAGGAGCGGGCATGGTTTCATGGAGGCCGTCTCTTAGGCGAGGGCCGGCCTCCGTCGAAATCACGGCGGCGTCTTTGGTCCGCCAGGCGAGTCCGGGGGGTTTTGAGCAATGGGGGCGAGAGGCAAACGGCGAGCGGCCGGCCGCTTAATGGATGAAGCCGTCGGCGCGTCTGTTCTTACAGACGCCGGCTGTCGAATGAACGTGAAAGGGTGAAGCCTTCATTAGATGGAGGATTTACCCTTTTCCTTTTGTTCCTTCCCTGGCCTGAGCCAAAGCTCTTAATTCGGAAAGGGAAAAGTGATGAGAGCAACCTGTTGGTACGGCAAAAAGGACGTGCGGGTCGAGCAGGTCCCTGACCCCAAAATCCTTAACAGGCGCGACGCCATCGTGAAGATCACTTCGACGGCCATCTGCGGCTCGGACATGCACCTCTACAACCATCTCATCCCGACGATGGAGAAAGGCGACATCCTCGGCCACGAGTTCATGGGCGAGATCGTGGAGGTCGGTCCCGAAGTGAAGGAACGCAAAGTCGGCGACCGTGTCGTCGTCTGCTTTCCGATCTCCTGCGGCAACTGTTTCTTCTGCGAGCAGGAGATGTACAGCCTCTGCGAGAACTCGAACCCGAACGCCTGGATGGCCGAAAAAATGTTCGGCCACTCACCTTGCGGCATCTACGGCTACTCGCACCTGACGGGCGGCTACGCCGGGGGCCAGGCAGAATACGCGCGCGTGCCTTTCGCGGATGTCGGCACGCTCAAAGTCCCAGAGAGCCTGTCGGACGAGCAGGTGCTCTTTCTTTCGGACATCTTCCCGACTGGCTACATGGGCGCGGAGATGTGCGACATCAAGCGTGGCGACACCGTAGCCATCTGGGGCTGCGGTCCCGTCGGGCAGTTCTCTATCCGCAGCGCATTCATGCTCGGCGCGGAGCGCGTCATCGCTATTGACTCCCTCCCGGAACGCCTGGCGATGGCGAAGGCTGGCGGGGCTGAAACCATCAACTACAAAGAGACTGACACCCACGACGCGCTGATGGAGATGACCGGCGGGCGCGGGCCGGACTCCTGCATTGACGACGTCGGGATGGAAGCCTTCGGCGGGCACGGGATCGTCTACGCCTACGACCGCGTCAAGCAGGCTTTGGGAGCGGAGACGGACCGCCCCATCGCCCTGCGCGAGGCGATCATGGCCTGCCGCAATGGCGGCATCGTCTCGGTCATAGGCGTCTACGGTGGCTTCATAGACAAGTTCCCGATGGGTTCCGTGATGAACCGCAGCCTGACAATCAGGACCGGGCAGTGTCACGTCCAGCGCTACTGGGGCAAGCTTCTCGAAAGAATCGAGAACGGCGATATTGATCCCTCGTTCGTCATCACACACCGGCTGCCGCTCGACCAAGCGCCCAAAGGCTACGACATCTTCGTCAACAAAAAGGAGGACTGCATCAAGGTCGTCCTGAAACCGTGAAAGGCAGTGGTCAGTGGTCAGTGGTCGGTGGTCAGTAAGCAGTCAGCCCCGCTAGGGGCGGCAGAATTTAGCCCAGGGCGTCAGCCCTTATCATTACCCACATT
>DASVXV010000097.1:0-14946 GCA_036392495.1 Pyrinomonadaceae bacterium
TCAGGCAGTCCCCAGGCATCGAGCAGCGCACAGGCTTGCTCGGGGTACTGCTCGCGCTCGTCGAGTTCGACGGCGTGAGCGAAAGAGAAGGGGTTGCGTTCGTCGGACGGGTCGCCGAGGTACTGTTCGAGGGCTGCCGCCAAGCTATACTGCTCCGGCAGTTGTGCTGCCCGCGCATTCTCAACTTCGGTGATGGCTTCGGACGTTATAAAAGACATTTCTAAATCCGTTGAGTGATTCGACTCTCTTTCGACAAAAGCTCACAACTGAAATTCGGTGACGCCAGCGTGTGACTGAGCCAGTTGCAAGGGGACGATGGAGAACAGTTTCTGCTCGATGAACAAGCGCTCCAACTCTGCTGCCAGTCCAGCCTCGTGCTCTCTCATCTCACCTCGCGCATTAATTCCTAACTTGCCTAGCAACCTGCCGAGGCACCACACCACCCACTCTCCGCTGCGGAAGAATTCGCCTAACCGCTCGCGGTTGTAGAGCCACATGTGCAGGCAGCACGCAGCCGCGTGCAGCACGCAGTAGCGTTCGGCCTGCTCAAACATCTCCGGCGATTTTTTGAAAGCGAGATCGTTGCTTTCGAGCGCCGAGAGGACAAACTCACCCTGCCTTTCCGCCTCGGCGAGAATTGTTCGCGTGAGGCCCTCAATCTGACGGCACACCTCTCTTTCAGCCTCGCTCTCAATGTCGAGCGCCGAGAGGTGTTCGAGTGCGATTTCGAGTCCCTGAAGAATTGAGTCTTGGCCGTGATTGTGAAGCGTGAGAGCAGCGGGATTGAAGTCCGGGAGGTCTTCTGCCAGAGAAAAGATGCGCGCGAGGCGGATGGGCAAGTCCTGCCGGCGCGCGTCAACTTTGCGGCTGTTGCTCGCAAGTTGTCCGAGTTGCAGGGCAATCAAACTAAGGTTGACGACGGTGCTGCCATCAAACAGGCTCAGGATGGCATTGTCTCTCGCTATCTTTTGGAAGATGCCGGAGCAGTGTTCCTGCCGCAGATACTGTCGCGCTCCGATCACGACCGAAAGATTCTTAATGAGTCTTTCGACCGTCACGGGAACGTAATATTTGGCGATAGCCGAGCGCAGGCTCATCTGCTGCGGCTCGACGTGCAGCGAGCGAACCGAGGCCAGGGTCAAGCACTCGCAAATTAACAGGTCGGCGAAAGCATCGCACAACAACCTGCGAGCGTGCGGAATAGCAAACACGGAATCGCCATAGAGTTTGCGCGCCTGCGCAAAGTCCATCGCCACGCGCAACGCCGTATCGGCTGCGCCCAGAGAGAGGGCGGGGATAACCGTGCGCGTCAACTGGAAAGCCTTAAGCATGATCTCCAGCCCGGCCCCGGTCTGGCCAATGACGAGATGGTCAGGGACGAACGTATCATTGAAGCGGATACCGCTGATGTCAGCACCGCGTATTCCGTGAGTCTTGATTTTGGGCAGTGGTGTGTGTGACCGCTGCTGGTCGTTATTCTTCTCGACCAGAAAAAGCGAGAAGCCGCGCGGGTCGCCCGGTTTGCCCGTCTTGGCGAAGACCGTCAGGGCGTCGCCGCGAGTGGCGTTGTTGACGAGCCACTTCTCACCGGAAAGCAGAAACCCCCCGGCGACCTTTTCGGCTGTAACCTCGGAAGCGAGCAGATCGCTGCCGTGTGATTTTTCCGTGAGGCCGAGCGCAACCTGGCTACCGCTCTTGATGATGCTCGCCAGCCATCGCTTCTGTTCATTCGAGCCGCCGACCCATGCTGCCACCGCGCCGAGATAGGTCTTGCCATGCGCTATGGCGACGGTCAGGTCGCGGCGGGCGATAGCTCTAAGAACGGCGACGAACTCTTCAAATGAGCTGAGCTTCCCTCCAACCTCGGAAGGAATGTAGTAGTCAAAGACGTTCCAACTGTCGAGCAGCTTGCAGGCTTCCTCCGGGTACTCGTCTAACTCGTCGAGCGCGACGGCGTTCTTGAAAGAGAACACGCCCGCCCCGGCGAATGGGTCGCCCAGGTGACGCTCAAGAGCTTCGGCGGCTTGATATTGTGCGAAAGGCCGTGTCTGCATAGTTCGAGAAGGAGGGCCGAATGTTAAGTCGCCATCAGGCACTCCAGAGAATCAGTTAAGAAATTATTCCGGCAAGCCTGGCGGCGAATCTTGCCGCTCGAAGTCTTGGGGATGGTCCCGGTCCTGAGCAGCGCCAGGGCGTGCACCTGGATGCCATAGTAATCGGCAACGGCACACCGTACGGCGCGCGTCACCGACTTCAAATCTAATGACGGCCTCGGCTGCGAGGTGGCTTTGTGTGCCGCCTGTGCTTCGTCAGCGGCGGCCTTGTAACGGTGGTCTACCTCTGCCGCGATGACCAGTTGTTCTTCGCCGCTCACCTCAACCGAGAAGGCCGCAACGGCACCGGAGCGCAGCGCAGCGTGGCTTTGCTCCACAAGCAGTTCGATGTCCTGCGGATAATGATTGCGCCCGCCGATGATGATGAGGTCTTTGAGACGACCCGTGACGAATAGCTCGCCGTCCTTGAAGAACCCCGTATCGCCCGTGCGTAGAAACGGCCCTTCACCCGTATCTGCCAGATGAGCCTGAAATGTTTGCTCGGTCAGTTCCGGGCGATTCCAGTACCCTCGGGCCACGCCGGGGCCGGAAACCCACACCTCGCCGACTCGCCCCGGAGCGCATTGCGTCAAACTGGAGGGATCAACGATGACGACTTTCGTGCCCAGAGCGACTTCTCCGCTTCCGACAAGCGTTTTAACGTCCGGCTCATCGCCCGCCCCGGAGACTTCGACGGCAAGGTTCTGCTCTAAGGCCGAAGACTGCACCGTGCAGGTGACGGGCAATGCCTCTTTTCTTCCGCCCGCGACCTTGAGAGTCGCCTCGGCCAGACCGTAGGCCGGGTAAAAAGCCGTCGGGCGAAAACCGCACGGCGCGAAGGCTTCGGCGAACCTGTGCAGGGTCTCCCGACGAATCGGCTCGGCCCCGTTGTAGGCCACACTCCAACTGCTCAGGTCGAGGCTGGCGCGCTGTTCTGCGTTAACCTTGCGCGCGCAAAGCTCGTAGGCGAAGTTAGGGCCGCCGCTGTGAGTCGCCCGGTAGTGCGAGATGGCCTGAAGCCAGCGCAGGGGGCGCTGGAGGAAGAAGGCCGGAGACATCAGGTAGCACGGAAAGCCCGCGTACAAAGGTTGGATGATGCCGTCAATCAAGCCCATGTCATGGTAGGACGGCAACCATGTGACCCCGATGCTCTCCGGTGTATGCTCGAACCCGTGGTGGATGTAAGCAGAGTTGTGCAGCAAGTTTTGATGGCTGACCATGACGCCTTTCGGCGCGCTTGTCGAGCCAGAAGTGTACTGTAGAAACGCCAAGCTCTGACCGGATAACTCGGGCTCGCGCCACTCGTCGGCCAGCGCGCCGTCGATCTCTTCGGTATTAAGCCACACCATCTGCTTTGACTTGGCTTCCTCGGCAAACAGCGGCGCAATTCTGGAAAGAATCTTTGAGGTCGTGAGCACGACGCTGGCCTGCGCATCGGCGACGATGGCTCGCAATCTGGGGAGCGTTAACTGCGGTCGCGCCGGATGAGGCGGATAGGCCGGAATGGCAATCACACCACTATAGAGGCAGCCGAAGAATGCCGCGATGAAATCAAGCCCCGCTGGATAGAGCAATAGAGCGCGCTCGTTCTGCGCCTTCAAGCCTTGCAGCGCCGCGCCGATGAAGCGCGCCCTGCGCTCCAACTCGGCATACGTCAGCGAGGCCCGCCCCTCATCATCTTCGGCGAGATAGGTGTAGGCCAGGCGTGTCGGCTGTTGCAACGCCCGCTGGCGGAGGATTTCATTCAAGGTTGAAGGCTGAGCCATGTCTTCATCAACTTCGACTTAAGAAGTACAGAGTTTGACCGTCGGAGTCTCTGCGCTCAATTATCAGGCCCGCGGCTTTCAATTCCTTAAGAGCCTGATAGACTGTGTCAACGGATTCGCGCACCGTTTGCGATTGCACCCACCATGTAGTGATGCCTTCGAGAGTGTCCGCCGCCTCCGGGTGCTCTTGTAAGTAATCCAGAATCTCTTCTGCTATTTTTCTATCGTCTGTCATTTGAGTCCTGTTCTCCCAGACACCCTTTATCGTTCGCTCCTCTGACAGTGCAAGAGGAATGCCACACGATAGAGGGCCTGTATATTGAATCTGCGCGTCAGTATTAATGGGTCGCGGATAATGGTTAGGCTATTTTTACCCTAGCGCTTTCGGCGATCTTCCGGCACTGGCCTGAAAACCCCACCATATTGCGTATGATGTTTTCACCCGAAAGCGCTCACACATTCGCCCTAGCTTTTAAGGACATCGAGACGCGTGAGCGCAGAGGTGCTCGTCCGTCCACTGGCGACGGTGAGCGCTTTCTGTGCGTGATGTTTGCGAGAAGGCGTTGCCGTCCGGCAGAGCGCCTCCTAACGGGACGTGCTATCTCAGAAGCTGAGGCGTATCTGCGCGTCAATGCGCCGATTTCCTCCCGTCGAGATGCCTGAGCCATAAGCCCCGACGCTCTGAGTTGATTGACCGAACAGGGGGGAGTTGAGATTGCCAATCGGCGTGCTGGCATTTGTGTGGTTGAGAAGATTTTGAACGCGGACTGAGAGCGTCAGCTCGAATCGCTTCTCGGCTGAACCGACCTTATTGAGCAGCGAACCCAGAGGATTATTCTTATCCGATTTGCCGCTTGACGAGGCGGGCATCTCGCCGAACTTGAAAGTTCTGTTGATTCCAAGATTGACGGCGAAGAAGCCCGGCCCCTGACCGAAATTGCGGGGAATAATCTTCTGCTCGCCGGTCGGGTTCGGGTCGAACGCGCCGAAGGGAGTTACGATGACTCCCGGCTTGCTCAGGTCTGTGGCAAACGCAGGCCGCTCAGTAAAGAGGGTATCGCCGTTCGCGTCGCGGCCCGTCGTGATATTGAAGGGGCCGCCTGAAGAGGCGCTGATGAACGGAGTGAGATTTATCTCCCACAGCGTTTTAACGAAGCCGCCGAGCAGGAAGCGGTGACGAATATCGAGTGAAGAGCGGCCATATTCGCCGCCGAGGTCATAAGAATTAGCCGGAAAGCTGTAAGCCCCGTCAGTATCACTGCCGGCCTTGTTCAGGACATAGGAGGCGAAAAGCGATAGATGTTTGTTGAAATTATTGTTCGCGTTGAGAATCAACTGGTTCTGTTTGAAAACCCCGCTTGACTCAAACTGAAAAATATTGCCGCCATCGCCGACGTTGCGTGAACGCAGGACGTGGTGCATCCGCGAATTGATGAAGGTCGCCGTGAGCGTGATTTTGAACGGCAATTGATGCTCGACGCTAATTACGCTCTGCATGATGTAAGGAGACTGTAAATCCGTCGCCACGCGCCGCGTCGTCTGCGCGGCGGCGAACCGGGAGAGCGTCTCGGCTGGCGGCACGTTGGGGAACAGACCGAGCACCTCAAGTCCACCGGGGACTGACTGCGACACGATGTACTGTTGCTGAGTTGTCCCGTTAAAGCGTGCGGCTTGCAGGGACAAATCTTCATTGAACCGTTCGTAGAAGATGCCGAAGCCGCCGCGCACAACCGTCTTGGGCTGACGTGAGCCGTCCGACCAGGGAGACCAGGCGAACGCCAAGCGCGGGGCAAAATTATAATTGCTGTATATATTATTCTGCCTCTCGTAGCGCAACCCGAGGCTCAACATCAAGTTCGGTCGAACGCGCCAGTCGTCCTGCAAGAAAGCTCCGAAATCCCACTGGCTAACGCGCGCCGCCGGGTCGCCGGCGGCGATGGAGAACTGCGCCGGAGACGACCCGGGCAGACCAAGCAGCGTTTGGCGATATTGTTCGAGCGAGGTGAAGGTGAAAGTTCCGCCGAAGTTTGAGCGCGAGACATCCTCGATGCGAGCGAAGCGCCAGCGCCCGCCGGCTTTCAATGCATGTTGCCCCCGCACCCACGAGACGCTGTCTTGTAGCTCCAAACGATCCGCATTGTTGCGCGAAATCCCTATCTGCGAGCCACCGCCCGTGAAGGCGTCGAGAACGCTGATGGTCGGGATGGAATTGTCGCCTTCCTGCTGCTGACGACTGCGGACGTACTGGAAACGGGCTTCATTAATCATGCTCTGGTTGATGATAGTCGTTTCCGACAACTGCGCCATCTGCTCCGTGCGAGAACTGTCGTAAGCTCTCGAAGGGAGCGAAAAGTCGCCGACGCCGCGGTTCCGTGCGTCCCAGCGGGTGAAGGAGTAACGCGCCGTCAGTGTATGCGCCGCGTTGATCTGATAGTCGAAACGGGGGCTGAAGGTCGTGTAACGCTCGGGCGTCAGAACAGCCTGGCTGAGCCGCATCACGTTGAACTCGGAGTCGAGAATGGTGGCGTTGACGACGGCATTATTGTCCGTCTCACGCCGCTGGAAATCGAAGAAGAAGGAGGCGCGGTTCGGAATCACAGGGCCGCTCACGCTGCCGCCGAAGAAGCGATATTGATAAGGTGCGCGGTTGGCCGCGAAAGAGTGGCGAGAGTTAAGGCTCTCGTCGCTGAAATTCGCGAACGCCTGGCCGCGAAGCCGTGCTTCGGACCCCGGTTTAGTCAGAACCTCCACGCGCCCATAGCCGAGACGGTCGAACTCGGCGGCGAAGGGATTCTTGTTGATGCGTATCTCGCGTATGGACTCTTTGGGAGGCAGTCGTCCACCCGTGAAGCCGTCAATGAAGATTTGTCCGCCGTTCGGACCGGCAGGCGGCCCGGCCAGCGCCAGCAAAGCAGCCGCCAACTGATCGGGATCATCCGGCAGGACATCCAGCTCTTTGTCGCGTAGCACGAGCGCATTGGCGTTGTTCTCCGCCTCAACGCCTATTGCCGACTCGGAAGCCGCCTCGACGCTCTCCGCTATCAGCGCCACGCTCATCCTGATGTTGAGCGGTTGTCCGTCCCGAGTTACCTCGACGTTGGTGTCCGCAAAGTCTGCGAAGCCGGGCATGGTGGCGCGAACGATATACTTGCCGGGCGTGAGCCGAGGAAACACGAAGGAGCCGTCGTTGTCCGTCGGGCACGTCTTCTCCGCGCCGTCAGGAGTAACCACCGTCACAGTCGCGCCGATGATCCTTGCGTCGAACTCGTCCGTCACATGACCGCGCAGAACGGCGCTGGTTTGTTGGGCGAAGACCGCCGATGCGCTGACGAGCAGCGCAAGCAGCATGAAAGTGCGAGGGAGTTGTTTTTTCAAGAACGAAGCCATTGCTTTTCGACCTTAGATGTTGAGATTAAGAACTGCCCGCGCACGGGCGATTCAGAGCGCGACGCGGCGGGGGACCGAAGATGAGGGTTCTGCTCCTTCGGCTTGAGAGGCGCTCAAAGTGTTTGGGGGCAGAGAAAATCTGCCCCGCCACGGTTGCTGAGCTTACTGCGCCGGGATGGCGAATACCTCTTCGCCCAAGTCCTGATTGAGCTTCACTTCCTTAACCTTAAATTCGGCGAAGAAGGAGCCTTGCGGGCTGTCGAGCTTCTGCACGTAGTTAAAAGGCACGAGCACGCCTTCCGTCTGCTTCACCTCTTTGTTCTCCACGCTGAAGTTATAGCCGCCGACCACAGTCACGTAACGGACGATCTGGCCGCTCACGGCATCAACATAAAAGTCGGTGGCGTTGCCTTCGGCGTCCGTGATCCGAAACGCCTTCTGCTTTTTCGTGGCGGGCAGCAGACTCACACTGTAGCCGGGCTGCTCGAATTTGCTCAGCAGGGTGAGACCCAAACGGGCGGGCGGCGATTTCATGCTCCCGATTGAGGAGTAGTTCTGCTGTCCGTTATCTACTTGGCGCAAGTTGAAGACGCTGGATTGAATTTCCAAACGCATCCGGTCGCCTGCCGAGACCGAAACGAACTTGGCGGGGAAAGGCTGGGTCGAGTTGGGCGAATAGAGGTCTACCGTCCCGACCAGCACGAGATTACGCAGAGCGAGAAATTTGCTGCCCCCCTGCGCCTTGACCGCGGCGCGCGCCAGCGTCAGCGCCTCTGCCGTGGATGAGTCAGCGTGCGCGCTGGCAGCCGATACGCCGTTGGTCGGCGTCTGCGCCTGAACGCTCAGAGAGGCGAGCGCACACAGAATTATTAAAGCGAAGAAAGTCAGCGTCCTATTTTTCATTAGAGATTGCTCCTCTAAGTGTCAAAGATTGTCCAATCGGAAGCGGGACAAAGGTAAGTAGCCTGGTAATTCAATCATTAAATTAGCTACGTGAGTCCTGCCATATTTCTCAAGCGTCAGCCTCTTCGTCGAAGACTAACCGACGCATAGAAGCTTCCAGTGAAGCGTTCGCAAGCTTAATGCCACGCCGGCTGACCGTAAAAACCCTTATATTTTTGGCCCGCCCTGCATTGAACCCTCCGGCACTAGGGCATATTTATGCGTTCTATAAGGTCGCGGGCCTGCCCCACAGCCAAATTCGCCGAAATTCGGGCGCAAGGGCTAGGGCATTTTCGCCCTATGGCGATCTGCAGAGTCTTGTTTGAGCCGCAGTGTCCTCAGAGAAACAGTCTGCTTGCAATTGCGTAGTTGACATATTATCCTGCAAAAAAGCTTATTAAAATCTCAAACCGGAAAATCTTTATGAGCAAAGACGAACACGAAGACGCCACGATTTACAAAGTCGTCGTCAATCACGAAGGTCAATACTCGATCTGGCCTGCTGATCGAGAAAACGCTCTCGGCTGGAACGACGCCGGTAAGACCGGGACCAAAGAGGAGTGCCTCGCCTATATCAAAGAGGTATGGACTGACATGCGTCCGCTAAGCCTGAGAAAGAAGATGGAAGAGGATGCTTCAGGTGAGAGCTAATGCGGTCAGAGCCGGTCTTCATTGATTCTGAGAGCGGCCACGCAAGAGGCCAACTGCTGAGGTTATTCCGCGCAGCTAGCAGGCGGACGCGGGCGCTCTGCGAGCGCCGCCTGCCCATCTTAATCCGTAACCATCCCTCCAGCAGGTGTCCCCCGCTCAGGCCAACCGGGCGAGCGCGAAATCCTCCTACCCGGCTCGGCTTGGCCGATGTAAATGATTATGTTGTTAGCCTCTGATGTCTGGGTCGCCGGGCCTGCCCGCCCCTCTTTGAGCAGAGGCGAGGTACATGTCTGGCGCGTTACTTTAGACCAGGAGCGAGCGTGGGTCGAGGCTTTTCGTGAAACTTTAAGCCTCGACGAGCTTGACCGCGCGGCTCGGTTTCACTTCGCGAGGGATTCCAAACACTTTGTCGTAGCGCGCGGAGCGCTCAGGAACATTCTCGGACGTTACCTAGCGGAGAGGCCCGAACGTTTGCGTTTTGTCACAACGCGCTTCGGCAAACCTTCTTTAATCGGCTCGGCGGCGGGTGAAGACCTACGTTTCAATCTCTCTCACTCCGGTGAGCTGGCCCTCTACGCCGTCGCGTGTGAGCGGGAACTGGGCATAGACATCGAGCGCCTGCGTGAAGATTTCGACGGGTTGGGAATCGCCGCAAACTACTTCTCGCCCCGAGAAGTAATGGTGCTCCGCTCGCTCCCGCCTGCGGTGCAAACCCAAGCTTTCTTCAACTGCTGGACGCGTAAAGAGGCTTACATAAAAGCGCGCGGTGAGGGACTGTCAATGCCTCTGGATCAATTCGACGTATCTTTCGCACCCGGCGAATCGGCAATGCTAATTAGAAACATCAACGATCCGCAGGAGGCTTCGCGCTGGTCATTGCAGGAGTTACATCCCGGCGTCGGTTACGCCGCTGCGATTGCGGTAGAGGGACGCGATTGGCGTCTAAGCTGCTGGCATTGGCAAGGATAAATAGCCGAGAGCGGCGACCGACAAAACCTTTCATCGAAGAGTCCTGAAAATCTGCCAAACAGGGTAAATAAAGCATTACGATCGCGCTGTGTTTCTGATGATGGCTCAACTCAGCTAGGATAATTATCCCCTAACCCACCGCTTCGACAACCGGTAAGTCTACAAATCCGGCCCAAAGCAAAGCGTTTAATGATAGCTCGGAACTGGCATGGCCCTTGCTCCTACGCTGTTCGCAGAAGTCTCTTTAGGGTTAGGTACTCTAGGAGAAACTGGACTGCGAGACGAAAGATCAGACGAGAATTATGAACAGACTCTCATTGGAACAGCGCGCACGGCTTGCGCTGCAAGCTAGAAAAGAAGAGACGACTCCGAAGAAACGGGTCATCCCACGCAGAGTTGGCTCCGGACCCGCCGCCCTCTCATTTCCACAAAGCCGACTGTGGTTCTTAGATCAATTCGCACCCGGCAGCGCGGTGGCCTACAATATACCCGCAGCAGTGCGCCTCACGGGAAGTCTCAACCTGCCAGCGCTGGAGCAGACCTTCAGCGAGATTGTGCGCCGCCACGAAAGCCTGCGTACCACCTTCACTGAAATTGAGGGAGCGCCGATGCAGGTCATCGGTGCGGCCCAGCCGATTAAGCTCTCTCTGATTGATCTGAGCGTTTTGCCTGCCGCCGAGCGCGAGGCTGAGGCGCGGCGTCTGGCGGCCGCCGAGGCAAGAGAAGCCTTTGCTCTCTCTCAAGGGCCGCTGATACGTATTAAGTTGCTCAAGCTCGGCGCGCAAGAGCACGTCTTACTCATCACGATGCACCATATCATCACGGATGGGTGGTCTATAGGAATCTTCATCCGTGAGATGTGTGCACTGTACTGTGCCTTTAGTGCTGGGCATCCCTCCCCGCTCGGGGAATTGAGCCTCCAGTATGCCGACTTCGCTGCGTGGCAGCAAGAGGGTTTACAGGGCGAGGCACTTGAGCAACAGCTTTCTTACTGGAAAGAGCAACTAACGGGTGCGCCGCCCCTGCTTGAGTTGTTGACGGATTACGTGCGCCCGCCGGTGCAGAGCTTTTACGGAGGGCGCGAACAACTGAAATTATCGTCGTCGCTGACGAAGGCGCTCCGAGAGTTGAGCCGCCGGGAAGGGACGACGATGTTCATGACGCTGTTGGCGGGCTTCAAATTACTGCTGCACCGTCTCACGGCTCAGGACGACATCGTAGTGGGCTCGCCTATCGCGGGGCGCACCCAAGCGGAAATCGAGCCGCTCATCGGCTATTTCGTCAACATGCTCGCGCTGCGCACTGGTTTGTCGGGCGAGCTAACTTTTCGTCAGTTGCTTGGACGTGTGCGACAAGTGACACTCGGCGCTTACGCGCATCAGGACGTGCCGTTCGAATTATTGGTCGAGAAGTTGCAGGCCGGACGCAATCCGAGCCACACGCCTTTGTTTCAAGTCTTGTTCAACATGCTCAACTTCCAGGCTCAGGAGCAAGGGATGAGCCTCTCCGGGCTGAAAGTTGAGCCTTTCGCATCGGGAGAGTTCGACTCGAAGTTTGATCTGACGCTGTATGCAGAGGAGGGAGAAGAAGAGATTCAGCTTGACCTGATCTACAATCGTGACCTTTTTGCTCCCGCCCGCATCGTCGAGATGCTACGGCAGTTTGAGCATCTACTCTCGCAGATCGTATCTCAGCCCGATGAGAAAATCTCAAGCTTCTCGCTGGTCACGCGAGCCGCCGAAATCTCGCTGCCGATTCCCAGTCAGGCTCTCACTGCGAACTGGGAGGGAGCGCTACATATGCCGTTTTCCCGACAAGCTCAAAGAGCGCCTGAACGGCTCGCCGTAAGAGACCAGCAGGATGCCTGGACTTATGCTGAACTCGACGCGCGCAGTAACCAACTCGCCAATTATCTACGCGCCTCTGGCATTAAGCCGCGGGAGGTCGTCGCCATTTATGGTCATCGCAGTGCGTCACTCGTCTGGGCAATACTCGGAGTGTTGAAGGCTGGCGCTGCCTTCGTCATACTCGATCCGGAGTATCCGACCGACCGTCTGATTGATTGCCTGCGCCTTGCGTCGCCGCGTGGATGGCTACAGGTCGAAACGGCGAGAGAATTGCCAAAAGCTCTGGAAGAATTTCTAGGGAGCTTATCTTGCTGCTGCCGGCTTGTGTTACCGCGCCGCTCCATCGCGGAGCAGCGCCGCACGTTGGCCGATTACCCGAGCACTAACCCCTCGGTGAGCGTCGGCCCGGATGATCTAGCCTACATTGCGTTTACCTCCGGTTCGATGGGATTGCCGAAGGGGATTTCAGGAGGACACAAGCCCCTCTCTCATTTCCTGCAATGGCACATAGAACGCTTCGGTCTCGCCGAGTCGGATCATTTCAGCATGCTCTCAGGTCTCGCGCACGATCCCCTGCTGCGAGATATCTTCACGCCTCTATGGCTTGGCGCAACGCTCTTGATTCCCGCTCAGGAGCAGATACTTGATCCAGGCGAATTGTCTCGCTGGATGAAGCAGGAGCAAATCAGCGTCGCGCATCTAACGCCGGCTTTGGGACAGCTCTTGTGCGGAACGGGTGGCGGAGCCGACGGGCCGGGGGACGAAAGCATGACGCTGGCATCTTTGCGCTATCTCTTCGTCGGCGGCGACCAACTAACTTATGGCGACGTTTCAAAATTCAGAGCCATCGCGCCGGCAGTCACCTGCGTTAATTTCTACGGAGCCACAGAGACGCCGCAGGCGATGGGATATTTTGTTGTTCCTCCACAAGAAAATGAAGATCAGATTAACCTCGGCGAGGGCGCGGCAAGACAAAGGAAAAGCATCCCGCTAGGCAAAGGAATCGCAGACGTTCAACTGCTGGTCATCAATCAGTGCGAGCAACTGTCCGGAGTCGGCGAAGTGGGCGAATTGTATGTTCGCACTCCTTATTTAGCCTTCGGATATCTAAACGATGAGGTGTTGACAGGGGAAAAATTCATCACGAATCCTTTCACGGGACTGAGCCGTGATCGTCTTTATAGGACAGGAGACCTCGGTCGCTATCTGCCAAACGGCGACATAGAGTTTCTCGGGCGCAGGGATAACCAAGCGAAGATTCGCGGCTACCGCATCGAGCTTGGTGACGTTGAAGCGGTGCTGGTGAAGCATCCATCCGTTCGAGATGCGGCAGTCCTCCTCCTGGAAGATAGAGCCGGAGCCAAGCGCTTGGTAGCTTATGTGGTCGCCAAGCAAGAGCCAAAGCACCTCGTCCGCGAAGTGCGTGCCTTTTTGAGAGAGCGGCTACCTGAATACATGCTACCGACGGACTATGTGTTGCTCGAAGCTCTTCCTCTAACGCCCAACGGCAAAATAGACCGGCGCGTGTTACCGACGCCGGAATGGGGTGAGGGCGAGGCCAAAGATAATTATGTCGCGCCCCGAACACCTGCCGAAGAGTTGTTAGCCGACATCTGGGCGGAGGTTCTAGGCATTGGGAAGATAGGTATCCATTCAAACTTTTTTGAACTCGGTGGTCACTCGCTGCTTGCGTCACAGGTAGTTCTGCGCGTGCGCAAAGTATTTCAGGCGAGCATCACTCTGCGCGAATTATTCGAGTCTCCAACCATAGCCGGGTTGGCTGTGAAACTTGAGGCCGCTTGCCGGGTGGATGAAGGCTTGCAAGCTCCTCCACTGATCTCCGTAGCGCGCGGCACGTCGCTGCCGCTCTCGTACGCGCAACAGCGGTTATGGTTTCTCGACCGGTTAGAACCGGGCAGCGCCGCTTACAACACTCCGATAGCCTTGCGCTTGACCGGACAACTCGATTTAGACCTGTTGCAGCAGACCTTCAGCGAGATAGTGCGGCGGCACGAGTCTCTGCGCACGACCTTCGCCGAAATTGACGGCCAGCCTATCCAACTCATCTCGCCGCCAACTGCTCTCAACATTCCACTCACCGACCTCAGTCCTCTGCCAGCAGATGAGCGGGAGGCAGCGGCCCGACACGCCGTTAGTGAACACTCTCGACAGCCCTTCAACTTATCCACTGGCCCGCTGCTGCGAACCACGCTGCTGCGACTGGGAGCAGAAGAGCACGTCCTCTTGGTGACCATGCATCACATCATCTCGGATGGGTGGTCTTTGGGTGTGATGGTCAGAGAGATCAAAGCACTCTATGCCGCCTACACGGCAGGCGAGGAGTCGCCGCTCGCAGACCTCGATATTCAATATGCAGACTTCGCCGCGTGGCAGAGAGAATGGCTAACGGGCGAAGTGCTCGACGAACAACTCTCCTACTGGAAGGAGCAGTTGGCGGGAGCACCGCCCGTGTTGGAGTTGCCGACAGACCGTCCTCGTCCACCTCTCCAGAGCTATCGCGGAGCACAGCACAGCTTCACTCTCTCGCAGGAGTTGACGAGGGCACTGAGGGAGTTGAGCCAGCGCGAAGGCTGCACGCTCTTCATGGTGTTGCTGACAGCCTTTCAAGTGCTCTTGTCACGCTACAGCGGACAAGAGGATGTGGTAGTGGGCACTCCGATAGCCAACCGTAACCGCAGTGAGATTGAAGGGTTGATCGGCTTTTTCGTCAACACTTTGGCGTTACGGACAGACTTATCTGGGGAGCCGAGCTTCAAGGATGCGCTCAAGCGAGTGAGAGAGGTGACGCTGGGAGCCTATGGGCATCAGGATGTGCCGTTTGAGAAGTTGGTGGAGGAGTTGCAGCCGGAGCGGAGTTTGAGTCATCAGCCATTGTTCCAGGTGATGATGGTGTTGCAGAACGCGCCGCGAGAGAGCTTGGAGTTGCCCGGTTTGCAACTACAGTTGTGGTCGAGCGAGAGCCAGACAACGAAGTTCGATCTGCTCTTGAGCATGAGTGAGAGCCAAGAAGGATTGAGCGGAGCGTTCGAGTACAGCACGGACCTCTTCGACGAGCAGACCATCCAGCGCTTTCAGCGCCACTTCGAGCGGCTGTTGGAAGCAATCATAGTAGATGCTGAACAGCAGGTGGCCGCCATCAACGTGCTGAGTGCGGCAGAGCATGAGCAGATCGTTGTGCAATGGAATGAGACGAGCACGGAGTATCCGCAGGAGAGCTGCGTTCATCAGTTGTTCGAGGAGCAGGTGGCACGGACACCCGAAGCCATCGCG
>DASVXV010000098.1:0-57791 GCA_036392495.1 Pyrinomonadaceae bacterium
GTCGTGCTCTCGACGGTCAGCTCGATCAGGCCGTCGTCGAGGAGGACGCGGGCGCCGGGGCGCACGTCGCGGGCGAGGCCGGCGTAGTTGGTCGAGACCTCGCGCGCGTCGCCGACCACCGAGCGGGTGGTGAGCGTGAAGAGCGCGCCCGCGTCGAGGGTGACGGGCTGGCCGCCCTTGAGCATGCCCGTCCTGATCTTCGGCCCCGAAAGGTCAACGAGGACGGAGAGCGGCCGGCGGAGGCGCGCGGCGGCCGAGCGCGCGCGGCGGATTGTTTCGGCGTGCTCCTCCTGCGTGCCGTGCGACATATTGATGCGCACGCCGTTAACGCCAGCCGCCAGGAGCGCCTCCAGCATCACAGGCTCGCGCGAGGCGGGGCCCACCGTAGCCAGAATTTTAGCTTTTCTCACAATGCGTCCATTATCTACATTTAAAAATTAAAAATGCAAAAGGAAAAATGCAAAATGAAGAGCGAAGAGTAATCCTCTCGCCTTCCATTTTGCATTTTACATTTTTAATTTTGCATTAATAGACTCTTCGCGCGCGCCGGTCGTAACGGAAAAGCGGTCGCCCGCAGGCATCACACTCAAGGAGCGCCTCCAGTTTTCGCAGGTACGCGATGACCGTCGCGACGACCGTCGAATGGGACCACGTCAAGGGCGAAACCGAAAGCGGCGCGCCCGTCAGAGGGTCAACCTGCTCGGCGAGCACGCCCGAAGGCAGGGCGCGCCCGACGACCCATTCGAGAATCTCCACAGCGCTCTCCAGGTCTTCCAGATTGCGCGCCGACGCAATCCGGTAATCGGCCAGCCAGAGCGTGCAGATGAACCAGGGGTTGCCGGGAACCCGCTCGGCGTCGTCCGTCACGCGCATATACCCATCGCCTTCATATCGCGCGCAGCCTCCGACATCCGTCTTCGCCCACAGATGCCGCTCGACCGCGCTCATGGTCGCGCGCACCAGCGGGTCGTCTGGCGCGAATGCCCCGAAGTAGAAGATGCCGAAGAGCGAGGCATCAATCGTCTCGTCAACCTCAAACCCGCCGGCCGCGGGCGTGATTGATCTGGCGAAGCGTTGAAGCTCAGGGCGGTAGAGAAGGGAGCGCATCCCCTCGACGACTTCCAGCGCCGCCTGCTCATATCTGGTCGCCAGCTCGGGCTCGCCGAAAAGCGTCGCAAAATTTGCCGCCGCGCGCAGGCCGCCGACGACGGTCGCGCAGGTGAAGGTGTGTACGGCGCGACGGTCCTCCCACAAATTCCAGGAAGGTTTCGGCAAGCCTGTCACTTCGTCACGGAATCTGACCATAAAATCGGCCGCGCGTGTGATCAGTCGCCTGTAAAGCCTGCTCGCAAACTCTATGTCTCGGAATTCGTCGTAATGATTCCAGAGCGCCCAGAGGACGAGCGCCGTCTCGTCCTCCTGAATCGGCACGAGCCGTTGTTTGGTGTAAGGGTCCCAGGAGGCATGCCAGCCAGAGGCGACCGAGCCGTCCGGGTTGTACTTCTGCAAAAAATATCCTTCGGGCGTGATGATCTTGCCGCAAAGGTCGAAGAAGAGGCGCGGCAGGTTGTTATGGCCCGCAAGATCAAGCGCGTAGGCCACGAGCGCGCCGTCGCGCGGCCAGAGGTAACTGTAATGGTCTGTCGCCCGCAGGGTGACGTCGGAATCGTTGGCCGCGAGGATCGCGCCGCCGTGATCAATCTGCGTGCGGACGACCAGCAGCGAGCGTTTGTAGAGGCGGACGACCTCCGGCGGGAGGTTCCCGAAATCCGTCTCGTTCTTGTTGACCCACGCGCGCCAGTAATCATGCGTGCGCTCGACGAGCTTACGCGGGCCGCGCTCGTGCACGAGCCGGTTGAGTTTCGCGACTTCGCTGTAGGAAGTTCCCGCGGCGATCCAGTAGAAGGCCTCGGCCGTTGCCCCCGCCTCCAGGACGAGTGTGCGCCCGATGGTCGAATCAACGGAGCCTTCCGTAATCGCGCCCTCGCCCAAAACTCCGTCCTCAGCGTCGCGCCAGGTCCCTTCCGCGCCCTTGAAGGCTTTGCGGCCCGTCGCAAACGTTTCCACCCCAGCGGGCGCGTCGGTCGAGACCAGGAAGTACCGCTGACCCTTGTAGTGTATGAGGGAGCGTGTCTCGGGGTCGAAATAGGCCGTGTCGCCGACTTCCGATTCGGAGATGTAAAAGTCCTGGTGAAAGAAGAGACGGAATTCGCGCCGCTCCTCTTCCATGTTCCTGAGAGTGAGCCGGCGGACGAAAATGTTTTCGTGCGAATCAACGGCGTCGTTTGAGACGATTTCGACGTTAAGCGCTTCGTTCGTGAGGCGCACTTCTGTGACGAGGGTCTCGCTCAAGTAATTCAACTCACGCGCCCAGCCCTTATCGCTGACCCACGAAAACTCTCCGTCCACCCAGAGGCCGAAGCGAAAAGGGTGGCCTTCGGAGTGGTTCTCCTTGCCGACGTGCGGGAAATAGATGTCGCGTATTTGATACAACTCGTCAAAGGTGACGAGCAGCGAGCCATTACCGACGGGAATGTCACGGGGCATAAGATCAGTGATGAGTGACAAGTGACGAGTGACAAGCTGGAACGAGTTTTTTTCTCGTCACTTGTCACTCGTCACTTGTCACTGCGTTTTCAACAGTGCGCTCAAGCTCTGCGGAGGCGGCGGCGTCGTAGCCGTCGAAATGTTTGATGATCCGCCCTCTTCGATCAAAGACGTAGGTTTGCGGAATCTTACCGCCGTCCCCCACGTAGAGATTAATCATCTCCTGGTCCGGGATGCCGAGCGTGTACTTGAGATTGAACTGCCGGGCGAACTCCGGAATCTTGGGGTGATCATCGGGCCCGCCGACATTGAGGCCGATGACGCGCAGCCCTTTATCTGCGAAGCGCTGTTGCAGGGCGTCCAGGCGCGGCGCTTCCTCGCGACAGGGCGGGCAATACGTCGCCCAGAAGTCGAGCACGACGACCTGCCCCACGTACTCGGACAGCGTCACACGACTATTATCCAGAAGCGTAAAACTCTGCGCGCTTTTGTCTGCGTCCACGGGCGGCATCGGAAGAGAAGTGCGCGGCATGGACTGGCCGGAAGGCGTCCTGGACCTTCCGACCTCGCCGGACGCGCCGCCGCAGGCAGCCGCGAACAACAGGAAGAGAGAAAGCGAGAGCGTCGCAAGCTTCCTCATCCACAGGCTTCGGGCACTTAAAAAAACGGACCGCATTCTTGCCGGCTCCCGGATTTGGACAAATTCGTCAAGGCATTCTAACAGGGAGGTGAGATTGGGCGAAGCGGCATCAAGACTTAATCCGGCTTCTCTGAGCTTGCAGGCTCGTCATCCTTCTCGGCAATCGGCGTGGAGTCTTCGACGGGCATACGGTACTCTTCGTTAGCCCAGCGGCCGAAGTCTATCAGCTTGCAGCGTTCGGAGCAGAAAGGGCGGTGAGGGTTATCTTGCCACTCGGCAGGTTTCCCGCAGGTCGGACACTTCATAGGTTCGTAAATCGTGAATCGTGAATCGTGAATCGTCGAACAGTCTTTCTCTATTTACGATTTACCATTCACGATTTACGACTCACGCTACTACTAATGATTCAGGACGTTTGATGAGAATCTTGCGATCAACGAAATCAATGATACCTTCGCGGCGCATGGCGTTCAAGCGGACGGTCACGCTCTCACGCGTAGAGCCGACGATGGACGCGATCTCGCGGTGAGGCAGGGAGATATCTATCAACACTCCGCCGGTTTCAGAGATGCCGTAGCGCCTGGAAAATTCGAGCAGCAGCTTTTCGAGGCGCGCAGGGATAGCGTCGAGCGCGAAATCCGCGACGAGGCGCTCGGCGCGGGCCAGGCGTTGACCGATAAGGCGGAAGGTGTAATCATAAAGCGAGCGGTTTTCCGCCATCCCCTCTTTAAAATCCCCCGCAGGAATCCGCAGCAGGCGGGAGTTCTCATAAGCGACCGCGCATTTCTCGCGCCCCCCGCCCGAGTAGAGCGCCGACTCGCCGAAGAGCGAGCCGGCGGATAAAATGTCTATCACGGCTTCGCGCCCCGATGCCTCCTCGACGCGGCAGAGTTTGACGCGACCGCGCGCGATCAGGTAGAGCGAGTCGGCCGGGTCGTCGGCGCGGTAGATGAAGCGACGGCGGCGATAGTCAATTGCAAAAGATTGTGCGGCGAAGCGCGCCAAGAGCTCCTCGTCCAGGCAATAGCCGAAATCCGATTGGCGCAAATATGCAGCACGATCTTCGTTACTCAGGTCGCAGGCGCGTTTTTGTAACATGGGGGAATCATTTCCTTAAAATTTTTTTAGGCGAGAGCATAGACCGAAAGTTTCGTCTATTTGAGCGCCCCTTTGCTCGTGATTTGTGACACGCTGGAAAATGGTTCTAGGGTAAAATTCGGAATTGGTAAGGAGACGCCTTCTTGTTGTAGCGCGAGGCGAAAATGGTTTCTCAGTTCTTGCACGGATTCGAGAATAAGGTTGGAGATTTATACGCGAACCGGGGACAACAACTGAAGAAATCACACTCTAGCACGGAAGAGGAAAAGCGCGCAAGCAGATTTTAGGAATTATGAATTATGAGTTTTGAATTTTGAATTGAGGCCAAAAGCTTTTAATTCATAATTCAAAACTCATAATTCAAAACTAATTTTATGGTAGGAAAATTCAGCGTCCTGGTTGTTGACGACGACCCGGACAAACGCACACTCCTGACGGTCGCCCTTCAGATGGCAGGCTACGAAGTCCGCACGGCCAACGACGGCGAGGAGGGGCTGGCCGCCATCGAGTCTTATCTGCCGGACCTCATCATCACGGACGTCATGATGCCGAAGCTGGACGGCTACGAGCTGGCGCGAAGGGTTCGCGCCAACCCGCAGACGCGTTTCCTTCCCATTATCATCCAGACCGCGGCCAGGAATGCGGCGCAGGACCTGAGGCGCGGCTCAGAGGTCGGGGCGCTGGGCTACATCACGGACCCGACGGACATTGACCTGCTGCTGGCGCGGGCGCGCACCCTGCTGGACTTCAAGCATTATCTGGACACCTGCGAGGAAGAGGCCTTCACGGATCATTTGACCGGCCTCGCCAATCGTCGCCGTTTCGAGCGGCAGCTTGACCGGGAAGTGTCGCGCACGCTCCGTTACAACCGCCCGTTCTGTCTCCTTCTTTTAGACATAGACAATTTCAAGCAAGTGAACGACACTTATGGGCACGAGGCCGGGGACGAAGCGATCCGCCGCCTCTCTTTAACGCTGCAGGCGGGGACGCGCGGCATTGACCTGGCGGCGCGCATCGGCGGCGAGGAGTTCGCGGTCATCCTGCCCGAGACCGATTTCGATGGCGGCGTGGACGTGGCGGAGCGCCTCCGCGAGGCTATCAGGGAGATGGAGATTCCCACTGTCGGTCGGATCACGGCCAGTTTCGGCGTGGCGGAATTCCCGACGACCGCAGCGGCCGGGCGCGAGTTGATGGCCGTTGCGGACGTGGCGCTTTACGAGGCGAAACGCTCCGGGCGCGACCGCGTGGAGCGCGGGACGCCGACGGAAGAGAACCGACGGCAGCCGCTCGACGTACAATAAGCAGAAGTTTCAGGTTCCAAGTTCCGAGTTTCAGGTTTTTAACTTGAAACCTGAAACCTGAGACCTGAAACTCTGAGCGAGGCTTTTGACAATAATGCCCGATTACAAAGATAAATTGGACGAATGGCAGCGCGCGGCGCGGCGCAAGGCGCGCGAGCTGGATGAAAAGTTCGGAATCAAAGACCGCGTCGAAGAGAGCGCCCGCGCGGCCCAGGACGCGGCGCGGCGCGGGGCGGAAACCCTGGCCAGCGGGGCCGAGAAGGTCCGCGCCGAGGCCGAACGCCTTGGCGAAGAGTACGAAGTGCGTGACCGCGCGCGACGCGCGGCCGAGGAGGCCGCCCGCCACGCACGCGAGGCCGGAGAGGCAATCAAAAACGTTGCCGGAGCGGCCGGGGAGAAGGCCGGAGAGGTCTTCGACGGGGCGAAGCATTATTACGAACGCGCCTCGCGCTTTGCGAGCGCGGGCGCGCGATTTACGCGCGCCTCCATCGCCTCAACCGCTGGGCTCGTCAAGGCGCGCGAGTGGATCAAGGAGAATCCGGGCAAGGCGGCGTTTGTCACCTTCTCTTTAGTCGCGGGCGCGCGCCTTGGAGCCTCTTTCCCGAGCCTCGACGCGGTCCTCCTGGGGTCGCACCCGCACTGGTTCACGCACTCCGCGCTTCCAGTTTACGGGCTGCGTAAAATCAGCGAAAAGTATGACGGCTATTTGCGAAAGCGCGAGACGCTGATCGCCGGGGGCGAGTTGACGGAAGCCGAACGAAAGCGCGTCGAGTTCGAGCGCAGGATAGTCAAGCACGTCGGCGCGCCGCTGCTTGGGGCATTCAGTTGCGCGGCAGGCGTCGCCATGTGGGCGCAGATCTTCCAGCCCGGCGCGATCACGGGCGCGCCCATTAGCTGGATACTCGGCGGCAATCCCTTCCTTGATGGCATCTGGCTCTTCAGTAATGGCGTTCTCTGTTTCCATCAGGGCTATAAATTTTTTATGATTGCGCTCGCGGGCCAGAAAGAGGTCGAGCAGGTCGTGCGGGAAATCAGGGGGCTCTTGCCCGCCGGGGAGGCCGCTTAAAATCTGGACTGGAAACCAGTGCGGTCAACCCGCGTGCTCCGGCGAGCATCTTTGCTCTCATAAAGGAAGGACAACATGAACACACGAACCAGACGCTTCATCCTACGTCTCCTCGTCGGACTGCTGACGTTCGCCATCGGCGTGGCCGCAGCCATGGTGCTGGGCGGTTTCCGGCCCTTGCAGAGCTTCGAGCGCGCGCCGTGCAAGAGAGGCTATTACCAACGTTACAGAAGTTTCTCGCCGCCGCCCGCGAGCAGGTTCGATCTTGAGTTCGAGCGGATTTACCCGTCAAGCCCTCCGAAGAGAGGTCACGCGCATTTGGGTGAGCTGGCGGTGCCGCCGCCTTTGACCGCCGCGCCCCTGCCGCCGGACCCGCCGCAGGCGGTGCGTTAAGTTTAAAAAGCGAGCACGCCGAAATCCTTTGACCGCCAGTGCGCGGCGCACCTTCTCTCGCGTCGCCCGGCGGTCAAAATCTTTCTAGGTTCGGTTGATATTTGGTTTTTCGTTTCAATTGCCACTAGCTTTAGCTAGTGGGGCGGAGCGCACAAACAAGGTGGCTTGAGCCGAATTTAAGGAGAAACTTCCTTCCTTATTGGCTTCAGCCCAAGTTAGGCTGAAGCCGCAAGGAAAGCTGAAACAATAGAGTTCGGCTAAAGCCTCTCGCCCGACCTTTAAAGCTATCCACTAGCTAAAGCTAGTGGCAATTGACAGACCAAATGTCAACACGACCTAGATAATCTTAATCGGGAACGGCAGGAAACAGAGCGCGAAGACCAGCAGCGTCAGGAGGGCGACGATCTGACGCGGGCGGTCAAGCCGCACACTCTCGTCTTCCACGCGCGGGTGCTTGATGCGCAGCAGAACGCCGAGCAGCACCGCGTAAAGGAACCCGCTCGGACTGCGGAACCAGACCCAGCCGAGAATCGCCAGCGAGGCCACTAGGACGAACGCCACACGCCCGAGCCACTGATGTATGCGCGCTCCGAAAAGAGAGTAGGTCGCGTGCCCGCCGTCCAGTTGGCCTACGGGCATCAGATTGAGACTCGTCACAAGCAGCCCGATCCACGCGGCGAAATAAAAAGTATTCGGCGCTTTGTCCGCGAGTTCGATATTAAGAGCGCCAGCGATGAGACGGAAAAGCAGCGGGTCGCCGAAGAGAATGCCGTCGCTCGTGACGGGCGGCGCGGGCTTCAGGGTCAGGATTCCGATGACGGCTACGGGCACGGCGACAACGAAGCCCGCGAGCGGTCCGGCCACGCCGATGTCAAAAAGCGCGCGCCTGGTCGGAATCGGCGATTTGATCTTAATGAACGCTCCGAAGGTTCCGGCCAGAAAGAGGGGCGGCGCTGGGATGAAGTAGGGGAGTGTGGCGTCCACGCCGTACCGGCGGCAGGCCAGGTAATGGCCGAATTCATGCGCCGTCAGGATTGCGAGCAGAGAGCTTGCGAACATGACGCCCTGCGCCAGCAGTGTGGGGTGAGCAAAGGCGTGCTGAACGTAGATGCCGACGGCCCTGAAATAGTATTCGGGGATATAAAAGACGTAGCCGACGATTGACGTCGGCTCGCCCATCGCTGGCTCCGGAACACCCTCTGCGACGAGCATCACGCCCGCGAGCGTCGCCGTCAACACGGTCAGAAAAAAGAGCGCCCCGTGCTTCTTCCACTCGCGCGCGGTCGGGCGCGCTCGCCTGCGGCGCGTATAAGGCGCAGGCGAATCAACAAACGGCGGTATTGCTTGGACTGATTCAGACATAAGGCAGTGGTCAGTGGTCAGTGGTCGGTGGTCAGTTAATGGCTCTTACTGACCACCGACCACTGACCACTGACCACTTCTTTAGTATGTGGCGTCGGGCAGGCGCGGGGCGCTTTCGGTTGACTCTTCTTCGTCGCTATCGTGCGCCTGAAGCTCTTTACCCGGTTTGAAGCGGATGGTCTTGCCGGAGGGGATGGCGACCTCTTCGCCAGTTCGCGGGTTGCGCCCCACCCCGCGCTTGCGCGGCTTGACGACGAAGACGCCGAAGCCGCGCAGCTCGATACGCTCCCCGCGCATCAGGGCTTCTTTCATCGAATGGAAAAGGGCTTCGACGGCCTGTTCGGCCTTCATCTTGGGCACGCCCGTGCGATCCGCCACACGGTTGACAATATCGAGTTTAATCACAGCTTCGGCCTCCGTCTTTCAAAATAGCTCTGGAAATGGATTGATGTCTCAGAGGTTTACACCGTCAGAGCCGATGATAGAGACGCCCCGCCAGAAAAGCAAGGATGAGAGAAAGCAGTCTCTCTTTTATCCCTCGTTGACAAAGCACGGACGCACGGATAACCTCAACCGGAATGATGAAGTATGAATGATGAACAATGAATGAAAGCGTTGGTTTTTCAGTTCATCATTCATCATTCATCGCTCATCGTTAATTTGCTATGTTCGGAATCAAGAAACGTCGGGCTCCGCTTTTTGGCAGCGTCGCAGCCGAAGACGACAAAGACATCGAGGTCCACAAACCGCGCGACGTGGCCCGCCACAGCTTCTGGTCCGAGTCGCGCCTGCTCGCGCGCGACCTGCTCTTCGCCCTGATGTTCGCCGCGCTTTTGGTCGTCTTCGTCGTCCAACCGGTCAAGGTCGAAGGCACTTCGATGGAGCCGAACCTGCACGACGGCGAACGAATATTCGTCAACAAGCTGATCTATTACGGCCTCCCCAACCTCCAGCGCGGCGACATAGTGGTCTTCTGGTTTCCGGAAAATCCGTCGAAAAGCTACATCAAGCGCATCATCGGGATGCCCGGCGAAACGGTCGTACTCTGCAACGGCAGAGTCTTTATCAACGGGGTGCTCTTAAACGAGCCCTACGTCACCCCGGAGAGGAACCGGAGGATGTCGAGCACTAACTTCTCGTCGCCCGCGCCGGCCCCGGAGGAGCCGAAAGTCGGCAAGGCGTTCTACAAATATTGTGAGGACGATTCGGGTGCGACCAGTTCGCCGCCGCCGCGCGTGCCGGAGCACTACTACTTCGTGCTGGGCGATAACCGCGACGCTTCGAGCGACTCGCGCTCGTGGGGGGTCGTGCCTGAAAAATATATCTACGGCAAAGCGCTCTTCCGCTACTGGCCGCTCGCGCGCATGAGCACTCTCCCGCACGAGACCAACTACAACATTCCATCGAAAAGCCCGAGCCCCAGCCCCACGCCGCCGGGCTCGGAAGAGGAGTCGCCGGATTAAGCCGGCCGCCAGATGTTTGAAGCGTGAGTTTTGAATAATGATGAATTGGCTGCGACCACTGCTCATGATGTTCTACGCGCCAGCGCGCGGGATGAGCGAGGTGCGCGAACGCTCGCCGCTCGGCCCCGCAATGCTTCTGGCGTTGCTCGCGCAGGTTGGTTACGGGTTCTACACGCAATGGAATTTTATTAGCCCGAGGTTCGTCGCGCGCGGCCCGTCCATTATCTTTTACATCCTCTTTCAATCCGTCCTCCCGCTGCTGCTCATCGCAGTGGTCTTCGTGCCGACGATGGCCCTGCTCGCAAATCTGTTCGAGCGACGCGGGAGTCTCCGTCTGGTTATCCAGCAAGAGTATGCGCCGCTTGCCTCGACCACCTTTTACGCGTGGACGGCGGCGAATCTCGCAGCCATCCCTCTGGCTCTCGCCGCGCGCGTGAGCGGCTTTGACAGAGAGTTCATGCAGCGGTTTCATCAGTATCTGAGCGAGGCCGTGCAGCGTAGGGACATCTCCCCGGAAATGGGGCAGTTGCTTGACAGCCAGTTGGTACAATCGCTCACCTTCGCCGCGATGCTGATCCTGCCGCTCTTCGCGTTCTGGGCCGTCTTCGCCGTGCGCGAGGTCTTCAGGCTTTCCGCCCTGCGCTCTCTGCTCGCCGTGCTCACGAGCGGCATCGTCATGTTCATCGTCGGCCCCTTCTTACTACGCATCTTCGGAACGGTCCTGGGGTCGCCCTTCCTGCTGATACTCCTCTTCATACTCATGCGCGGCTATTTCAGCGAATTGACGCGCGGGCAGAGAGCGCGCGCCTCATTCAAACAGAATCTGGAGGCGGCGACGCTCAACCCGGCGGACGCCTCGGCCCACTACAATCTGGGCCTGATTCACCAGCAGCGTGGCGAGATTGACGCGGCGCGCCAGCGCTTCGAGCGCGCCATCGAGATAGACCCGGAGGAGGTGGACGCACATTATCAACTGGGTCGGCTCGCGCGCGAGCAGGGGCGTCTACCGGACGCCATCAACCACTTCAACGAGGTCGTCGCGCGCGACCAGTCGCACGCGCAGCACGAAATCTGGCGCGAGACGGGCGCGACCTACCTGGCGGCAGGCCAATTCGAGGACGCGCGCGAAGCGCTCGAACGTTTCCTGGCAAATCGCGCCTCGGACCCGCAAGGACTTTATCTGATGGGGCGCGCTCTCGCAGGGCTCGGGCGGCAGAGGGAGGCCGCCGACTCCATGCAGGCGTGCATCGAAGCCGTCAAGACCGCGCCCGCCTACAAGTACCGGACGGAGAAACGCTGGCTCAACGAGGCGCAACAGTTCCTGCGTTCGCAGGCCTGACCTCAGGCTTTATGAGAAATGCTTTGCTCAAATCTCTGTTCTACGCCGCTGCGGCTCCCTTTCCTTTAACCGCCCACGTGGCCGCACAGGAATCTCGCCCGCAGAAAACTTTTCTGAGCTGCCTGGGCGAGCCGCCGAAGCGCGTCTGCAAGTACGGCTTCAAGGACGAGAAGGGCGTCGAAGTAATTGCCCCGCAGTTTGAGCACGCGCGTGATTTCGCAGACGGCCTGGCCGTTGTAATCATTGATAAGCGGTTCGGCTACATCGGCGGCGAAGGGCGTGTGGCAATCGCCCCACAGTTCGAGCACGCTGAAGATTTCTCGGAAGGTCTGGCGGCCGTGCAGGTCAACCGCCGGTGGGGTTTTATAGATAAGAGCGGGAAGATTGTCATCGCTCCCGAGTACGACGGCGTCGGTCGCTTCTCCGAAGGTCTGGCGATGGTACATAACGAGTCGGAGCGCCCCCCGTCCGGCTACATAGATAAGAGCGGGGCACTCGTCTTGAAAAACAAGGAAGCCGAATTCGATTTCTCGGAAGGCTTAGTCCCGATAGCGAAGCGACGTTTCGGTTTCGGCTGGTGGCTGAAGTACGGGTTTATGGACAGGACCGGAAAGTTCGTTATCAAACCACGCTTCGATGATGCCCGCCCGTTTAAGAATGGGGTGGCGTCTGTGGCCAAAGGCTGCGGGCCGCGGCAGTTAAACGAAGCATCCGCCTGCAAATGGTTCTACATTGACAGAAACGGGAAAGTGATTGAGAAGCCGAAGGAGGGGTCGCCCGTTTCGGCGAAGTGAGCCGCGCGACAGAACTCTATTGACCGCGACACCGAAATAATGGCCTTAACTGATTCAAAACCCGCACTGCTCGCGCTCGAAGACGGGCGCACTTTTCGCGGTCGCTCGTGGGGCGCGGAGGGCGAAAGGTGCGGCGAGATGGTTTTCAACACTTCCATGTCGGGCTACCAGGAGGTCCTGACGGACCCGTCTTACGCGGGGCAGATCGTCTGCATGACCTATCCGCTCATAGGCAACTACGGCGTGACGAGCGCCGACTCGGAATCCTCGCGCCCATGGGTCGAGGGCTTCGTCGTCAAGGAAGCGAGCCGCACGATGTCAAGCTGGCGCGCGGAAGAGACTCTGGACGCTTACCTGAAGCGCTGGAAGATCGTCGCCATCGAGGGCCTGGACACGCGCGCTCTGGTCCGCCACATACGCGACAAGGGGGCGATGCGCGCCTGTCTCTCGACCGTTGACACGGACGACGCGAGCCTGGTTGAAAAGGCCCGACAGTCTCCGCCGATGGAGAACAGGGAGCTTGCGAGCCTCGTCACCTGCTCTCGCCCCTACGAAATCCCGGCGGAAGGCGAGGAGCGTTTCCACGTCGTCTGTTACGACTTCGGCGTCAAGATGAACAGCCTGCGCGAGTTGGCGGCGGCGGGTTGCCGCGTGACTGTGGTGCCCGCAAACACTCCCGCACGGGAAGTCCTGGGAATGAGAGCGGACGGCATCTATCTTTCGAACGGTCCGGGCGATCCCGCTTCGATGACGAAGGTCGTCGAGGAAGTGCGCCGGGTCGCGGACTCCGGCATCCCCGTTTTCGGCATCTGCTTCGGGCATCAACTTCTGGGGCGGGCGTTCGGCGGCACGACCTACAAATTACAGTTCGGTCATCGCGGCGGCAATCAGCCCGTGAAGGATTTGCGGAAGGGCTCGGTCGAGATTACTTCGCACAATCACGGGTTCGCGGTGAAGGCAGAGAGTCTGCCACAGGAAGTTGAAGTCACGCACGTCAACCTCAACGACAACTGCGTGGAGGGCATGCGCCACCGCAGGCTCCCGATTTTCTCGGTCCAGTACCACCCGGAGGCCGCCCCAGGCCCGCACGACGCCGAGCATCATTTCGGACGCTTTATTGAGATAATGGAAAATGAAAAATTAAAAATGCAAAAGTGAAGAGCGAGCCTCTCATCTTCTATTTGCCATTTTTAATCCAGCTTCGGCATCTTGAGCTCGCCGGTCGTCAGGTCGGGCCGGGCGCGCACCATGTCTTCGGGCGTCGTCTCGGCAGTCGGGTGCTCGTATCTCTCGTGCTCCTCATGTTCCTCGTGCGGCGGGTGGGCGTGCGGTTCTACGTCCGGCCCGATAATCTCATCAGCGATCGCTTCCGCGGGCTGTAGAATCTCCGCCACGAGCCCTTCGCTGCCCCTGTGTTCGAGCCAGTGGCGGTAGCTCACAGTGGCGACGGCGATCACAGGGATGGAGAGGAAGATTCCGGCCACGCCTGCCAGCTCGTAGCCCGACAGAATTGCCAGAATCACAGCCAGCGGGTGCAGGTGCACGCCCTGCCCGACGAGTCGCGGATAGACTACGTAATCGTGGATGATGCGCAGGACCCCCAGGAACAGGAGGACCCAGAGGGCCGCGTAAGTGGGGGCGCCGGGTGTCGGATCGAAGCCCGCGACCAGCGCGGCGATGATGGCTACGACGAGCGGACCGACCAGCGGGATGAATTCGAGCAGCCCGGCGATGACGCCGAGCACGAGCGGGAAGGGGACGCGCAAAGCTATGAAGCCGAGCGTGCAGACGGTCCCGATAAGCAGGCAGGCCGTCAACTGCGCGCGGATGTAAGCGGCGAGCGTCGAATTAACGTCCTGAAAGAACTCGTCGCCGCGCCAGCGCCAGCGCCCGCGCGGGAGCATCTGCAGCGCCGAGCGGCGGAAAGAGTCCGCATCCTTCAGGAAGAAGAAAGAGAGAATCGGGATCAGGATGAGCCAGGGAACATAACTGAGCACCTCGACGATCAGTCCCGGCAGGTCCTTGGCAATATAGTCCTTCGCCGCTTCGAGTCCGTCGAGCAGGCTCTTATTGAGCGAGGTGCAGACTTCGTCCGAGATTCCGTTGTTGCGGCAAAACCTATTCAGCGCCTCCACACGGCCCTGCGCGTCCTGCTGGAACTGTGTGCTCTGCTGCGAGAAGTCTGTGATCTGTTTACTCAATCTCGGCAGCAGAATCCAGAGCGCCAGCGTGATCGCGCCGAAGAGAACCAGATAGACGATTCCGATGGCGACCGCGCGCGGCATGGTGTGCTCGCGCCCGCGCACCATGAAGGGGCGGCGCACAAGCTCGACGAGCGGCGCGACCAGATATGCGAAGAAGACGGAAAGCACGAGGAGCAGGAGCACGCCCTGGAGCCTGTACAGGACCCACATCAACGCCGCGACCATCAGAATGATGATGATGACGCGCATGATGGCGCGCGTCTGCGGCCAGGATGCTTCTGCCGCCGCGACGGCCGCGGTCTCGACTACCTGTTGGGTCTCCGTCTTATCTTGCGGCTTCTCTTTTTTGCGTCGTCTGAATTTCAAGGTTTTTAAGTGTGCAAGCGTTGAAGAAGATTATCTATCTCTATTCGGGCTCGCGGCGAGAGCTCCCGAAACTCCACCCCGAAGCTGTCCGGCGTGCCATGATGAACTACTTCGGCATGTAAAGACAATGCCTGCGCTTCATCCAGCAACAAGAGCCCGAGCAGATCGCCCGCGCGCACGTCAGAATGTTGCGGCAGGTGGCGCACGCGTAGGCCGCCGAGACTGATGTCAACGGCCTCGCCGATGCCTATGGATTCGCCGATTGATACGTCCTCGACGGCCAGGTTGATACGGTCTCTGACGGGGTAACGCGGATACCTGCGCCGCTCCTGGCCCGACAGGTCCGCTTGAGACTGAGCGTCAAACATGGGGGAAACTCCTTTGAGGAAATGATGAATGCGGAATGATGAATGATGAATTAAAGACCAAGGTTTTTCAGTTCATCGTTCATCATTCCGCATTCATCATTTCAATGTGTTACTTCGTCATCAGCATCGCCTTCCGCGTCCTCGTCCTCTTCCGTGTCGGGCGGGGCGATACGCGGCGCGGCCGGCTCCCAGATCAGGCCGCGCCATTCTTCTCTGGCGTCCAGCAATAGAAGCGCTGCCTGCGGGTGCGCGGCGTTGCGCTCCAGGCGCAAGACTTCCGTGACGACCTGCAGCTTCTGTCCCTCCTCGTTGACCACGACCAACTGAACGCGGCTGCCGACGTCCGGCAGGTCTCGCTGCAAATGTACGAGCGTTCCTTCCGGGCCCACGTTCTCGGTGATCCCTTCGGCGACGATGTGCTTGCCTTCTTCCGTGTCCCACTCGGCGCGCACCGGTAACGTTGCGAGGTAGCGCGGCCCTGTCCGTTGCTCTTCGGTATTGATGTGTCGGGCCATCTTATCTCCTTTGATTGCGGAATGCGGATTTCGGATTGCGGATTTAAGCAGAGCTAAGGCTCGTCTTTTTCAATCCGCATTCCGCAATCCGAAATCCGCAATCTGCTCACTCTTCTTCAGCGCGAAGCTTCTCCAGCACCGAGAAGTCTTCGAGCGTCGTGACGTCGCCGGCGACCGAGCCGCTCGTGGCGATTTCGCGCAGCAATCGGCGCATGATCTTGCCGGAGCGGGTCTTCGGCAACTGGTCCGTGAACCGTATCTCGTCGGGCCGCGCGAGTGCGCCGATCTCTCTCGCGACGTGCCGGCGCAACTCATCCTTGAGGTCGTCCGCAGCTTTGTGCGTGCCTTCGAGCGTGACGAAGGCGACGATGGCAGAGCCTTTAATCTCGTCCGGGCGGCCCACGACCGCAGCCTCCGCCACGGCCTCGTGCGAGACGAGCGCGCTTTCGACTTCGGCCGTGCCGAGACGGTGGCCGCTGACATTAATCACATCGTCAACGCGGCCCATAATCCAGAAATAGCCGTCCTGGTCACGCCGCGCGCCGTCGCCGGCGAAATAGACGCCTTCAATCTCGGACCAGTATTGCTTGCGGTAACGCTCGTCATCCCCCCAGATAGTTCTGAGCATGGAAGGCCACGGGCGCTTGATGACCAGGTAACCGCCCTCGTTCGCGCCGACGCTACGGCCGTCGCGCGTCATGACATCCACCTCTATTCCGGGCAGAGGCTTTGTGGCGGAGCCGGGCTTGGTCGGAGTCGCGCCAGGCAGGGGCGCGATCATGATCGCGCCCGTTTCAGTCTGCCACCACGTATCTACAATCGGGCATTTCGCTTTGCCTATGATCTCTCTGTACCACATCCAGGCTTCCGGGTTGATCGGCTCCCCGACGGTTCCCAAAAGACGCAGGGAAGAGAGGTCGTGTTTGAGCGGCCAGTTCTCGCCCCACTTAATGAAGGCACGGATGGCGGTCGGCGCTGTGTAGAAGATGTTGACGCGGTGGCGTTCGATGATCCGCCAGAAGCGGTCCGGCTCCGGATGATTCGGCGCTCCTTCGTACATCAGAACGGTCGCGCCGTTGGACAGCGGTCCATAGACGACATAGGAATGGCCCGTCACCCAGCCGATGTCTGCCGTGCACCAGTAAACATCCTCGTCCTTGAGGTCAAAGACCCACTTCGCGGTCAGGTGGCATTGAAGCAGGTAGCCGGCGGTCGTGTGCAGGATGCCCTTGGGCTTGCCCGTCGTCCCTGAAGTGTAGAGGATGTAGAGCGGGTGTTCGCTGTCCAGCTCTTCGGCGGGACAGTTTGCGTCCACCGTCTCCATCAACTCGTGCCACCAGTAGTCGCGCCCGGCCTCCATAGAGATGCGCGTCCCCGTCCGGCGCACGACGATGCAGCCCTTGACGGTGGGCGTCTCTTTCAAAGCCTCATCCACGGCGGGCTTCAATTTAACTTCATTGCCTCGCCGCCAGCCGCCGTCAGCCGTCACCACTAGCTTGCAGCCGGCGTCGTTGATCCGGTCTATCAGGGCCGTGGATGAGAAGCCTCCGAAGATTATGGAGTGTGTCGCGCCGAGGCGCGCGCAGGCGAGCATGGCAATCGCCAGTTCCGGAACGAGCGGCAGATAGAGCGCGACGCGGTCGCCGCGCTCGATGCCTGCGCGCTTGAGCACGTTCGCGAAACGACAGACCTCCGTGTGCAGTTGTTGATAGGTGAGCGTGCGCTGGTCGCCAGGCTCGCCCTCCCAGATAATCGCGGCTTTGTTTCTGCGCCAGGTCTGAAGATGGCGGTCGAGGCAGTTGTATGAGACGTTGGTCCGGCCCCCGACGAACCATTTAGCGTGGGGCAGGCTCCATTCCAGGACCGCATCCCACTTCTTGAACCAGTGCAACTCTTCCGCCATGCGTCCCCAGAAAGCTTCCGGCGAGTCGCGCGCTTCGGCACGAAGAGCCTCAAGCTCCTCCATTGATTTGATGTGAGCGCCCCGGCTGAAACTCTCCGGAGGCGCGAAGACGCGCTCTTCGTGCAGGACCGATTCGATGTTTGGCGTGGTGGAAGACATGACCTCTTGATCTAAACCCCTCTTAAAGTAATGACCGGCCCGACGCGAGGTGCGCCGGCGCCTTGCGGTCGAATATTGCTGTCCTGTGTATCACAGAACAATCGGGCGCGACAATATTTTGCCTGCAATGATGACGGATAATTTCATCCGGGGCGCAAGCTTCCTGCGCGTTTTGGCGTATAATCCTGCGCCGCTACGGGGCCAATACGTGGCTCTCTTTAGTTTTGAGGTCGGAGGTCGAAAAGCATGAAGATGAAACCGTCGCGAGCCTTCTTGCCGCTGCTGCTGGTTCTCAAGCTTTCGCTTTTGGCGGGGTGCGGCGCCGCGCAGATGGGAAGAGGATTGACGGCCAACGGCAACCGGGTCGAAGGAGAGAAGAAGGCTGAGGGCAGGGAGGTGGCCCTCGGCGAGCGTTTCAAGCTCGACCGGGACGAGAAGGTCTGGGTCAAAGATACGAAGCTGACGGTCCAGCTCAAGGGCGTCCGGCGCAGCTGGCTCGCGAACGGCAAGGGCGAATTCGTTGACGCCGAGATTATCTTCACGCTGGACGCGAAAGAGGAGACGCACTGGCTGAAACTCGGAGAGAAACTGACGGTCGGCGATTATGTAATCGAATTGAAGGGAGCGTACCCGTTCGGCAAGACCAACGCCGAATTGATGATCACGCGCAAATAAATTCAGAAGCTGGTGCTTCGTAACTCAAAATTTTGAATTGCCTCCAGCTTTAGCTGGAGGAACAAGTCGCAATAAAGAATCTGGCTTTAGCCAAACTATTCGGCTAAAGCCAATCAGTTCTGAGCATGGCTGTCCACTAGCTGAAGCTAGTGGCAATTGATCAATACTTCTGGCAATTGATCAATACTTCCATTACAGCACACTGATCTTTACGCTGATGCGAATCTGGCTCTCCAAAAACAGCGAAGTCCCGGTCCGCGAGCAGTTGACGTCGCAGATCGTGCTCGGCATCGTCAGCTTCGATCTGAAGCCAGGGCAGAAACTGCCGAGCACGAGGGAGCTCGCGCGCCGTTTCAACATCCACTCGAACACGGTTAGCGCGGCATATCGCGACCTGGCCGAGCGCGGCTGGGTCGAGCTACGCAAGGGGAGCGGCATCTACGTCCGCGAGCACCCTGGAGAAAACCTCCCAGGCGCGGAGCTTGAGCTTGACCAACTCATCAACGCATTTCTACAGGCGGCCAGAGAACGCGGCTATTCGCTCGGCGAGATTCAGACGCGCATCAAGCGCCTGCTCGAATTGCAGCCGCCGGACCATTTTCTGGTCATCGAGTCGGATGAAGAGCTGCGGCGTATTCTCGTCGCGGAGATTAAAGAGGTGACCCATTTTCGTGTTCTGGGCGCGGGGTTGGAGGCGTGCGCCGACACGGCGCTGCTTGCGGGTGCCGCGCCCATCGCGCTCTACGGGCGCGAGGGCGAGCGCATCCGCACGACGCTTCCGGCGCAGACGACCTGCCTGATGCTACATTCGCGCTCGGTCCCGCAGTCCATGCAGGGAAGGGATCGCCCGCCGCCGGACGCGCTCGTCTCCGTCGTCTCGCGCTGGCCCGAATTCCTGCGCTGGGCGCGCACGATGCTCGTCGCCGCAGGCATTGACCCGGCCACACTGATCTTCCGCGACGCCCGCGAGCCAGACTGGCAGAAGGGGCTGCGCTCATCCGCCTTCATCATCACGGACGCGCTGACGGCGACCCAACTGCCGAAGGGTTGCGACATACGCGTCTTTCGCGTCATCGCCGACTCCTCGCTCGACGAGTTACGCAGCTTCGTCGAACAATTTCTCGTAAAGCAGAAGACAGAGGTTAGAAATCGAAGGCCCGCAGGAAAGCTTTGAAGCGCTCTCGTCGCGCACGGCGAGGGATTAGAGCAATTTGCGAATGAACGTTTGGCGCTATCGAGGGATGTAGAGGATGATTTCAGTGCGGCGATTTTTGATGCGCTTGTTTCCTACGTTCGGAACCATTGGAAGAGCCGAGCCGAAGCCGCTGGCCTTAGACTGCACCTGTAGTTATCGCTAAACCCGCGACGAGAATAGCAACGCTGACGAAGGTTTGACATCCAAGTTGCCCGAACGTATAAAACATTCACCGAGGAGAAATGCTGATGCCCGCATTTGAATTCGAAGCGAAACCCGAAAATGGCCGCATCGAAATCCCCGACGAGTATAAAGATAAGATCGTCGGCACCGTGCGCGTCATAGTCTTATCGCAAGAGCTGAGAGTCGGCGCGACTGACATGATTGACCGGCTGCTGGAACATCCGCTTGAGATTGAGAATTTTGCGCCCTTAACACGGGAAGAGGTCTATGAGCAACGTTGAGCCAAAACTCTGCTTCATTGACACGAATGTTTGGCTCTACGCCTTCATCCAATCCCAGGATCAGAGTAAGACTGCTACTGCTAAAACAACTATTGAAAGCAGCGAGATTGTCCTTAGCTCTCAGGTCATTAACGAAGTCTGCGTCAACCTCATCAAGAAGGCTCGTTTCGACGAAGTAAGCATTCGCAGCCTGATCGAATCATTCTACAGTAAGTATCATATTACAGGGATTGACAGAACAATCCTGCTCGAAGCCTCTGAACTGCGTGATCGCTACAGCTTTTCATATTGGGATAGTTTGATTGTGTCTTGCGCTTTGACGGCAGGAGCGGAGATTGTGTACTCCGAAGACCTGCACGCGGGCTTGGTTGTAGAGAATCGCTTGCAGATAGTAAATCCTTTTACGACGTGACTCAGGATGCGTTTCTTCATCCTGTCCATTCCTGTTAAATTCTTCCAGTGAGCTGAATCAAAGCTCGCTTCAAATTTGCGAAGCGCTTTGATGCCGTTCACTTGACCATAAACTTCGTCGGCGCGAGCGTCACGCGCGCTTCCGGGTTGTAGTAGTCGTAGAGCACGGAGGGCGCGGTCTGTGCCGCGAGGCCGTAGCGCGGGCGGAACTTGAAGTCGAACTTTGTCCCACCGGCCTGCGGCCAGAGGTAAACGATCAGGCGGTCCGGGAGCACATCATACTGGCTCAGACCCCAGCCGGAATCTTTCATCGCCTTCTCAAGCGAGGCGCGATCAACGTCCGCGCCAGGGGGGAGTCCGATTTCGGCCAGGAGCATCCCGTAACCACGGAATCCGATGCGCTCGGCTTCGACCCTGCAAGTGATCTCGCTGCCGGTTGCGGCCACGCTCCTGTCATAGCTCACGCCGAGCCGCAAGGTCCTGGCCGGGTCTTCCGCCCTCGGATGATTGGCGGCACCCTTCGCTGCGGACCAGGGCACATAGTAGGTCGCGACGACCTGCGCCGAGGCGTGCGACGCTGCGCCGTTGCGGCGAATCTCTATACGGTTGCTGCCCGATGAGACGAATCGCGAGAGGTCAACTGTGATGGGATTCGCCAGAACATCGTCCGGCGGCAGCTTGATGGCAGTCGCCATCTTCCCGTTAACAAAAACTTCCGCGTCCGCGCCCGCGCCGGACGCATCTTTCAAGAGCAGCGTCGCGATCGCGTCGAGCACATTGACGGTCGCCTGCGTCGAATACCAGACGCCATAGCGGTCCTTCTGGCGAAGCAGGAAGAGCAAACCCCCGTTAAGCAATTGCGGAATGCGGAATGCGGATTGCGGATTAGGCGAAGCGGGTTCTTCCAATCCGCAATCTGCATTCCGCATTCCGCAATACTTCGAGAGTGCTTGGAGGGCGAGCGCTGTGGTTTCGATGCGTCCGGCGAGGCCCCAGCCGTAGAAGGGCGTGTTCGTTTCCAGCGACCAGTAGAACGTTCCGGCCTCCTCGCGTGCCAGAGAGCGCAATTTCTCAATCGCCATCTTCGCGCCGCCAGCATCTCCCGCATCGAGCGCGGCGAGCGCGTATGAGGCTATCAGATAAGGCTCGTCAATCTCCTGATAACGCCCTGAGAGATAATGCAGGGCGCGCTTGAGCGGGGCAGAGATTGCGAGCGGCGCGGCCTTCTCATCAGCCTTCTGGTCGTCCGCGTCACGGTCTTTGGTCATGGCGAGCACGCGCGCGATGTAGGCCGTGAGCAAACCTGTCCGGCGCGCGTCTTCGGTCTTCTCCCATGGCAAGCGCGCGGGCCAACTGCCGTCACCGCGCTGCTGTTTGACTAGCCACTCGCGCGCCTCCTTGATGACGCCCACATCAATTTCTATGAACTCCGCGGCTTCGTGCAGAAACCTCAGGGCGTAAGCCGTCAGCGCCAGGTCCGCGTCGCCCCGCCCCCAGTAAGAGAAACCCCCGCTCCCCGCGCGGTAATTGAGCAGCCGCTCGTAACCCGCCTGCACGTAGCGTCGCGCTTTAGCGCCTGCGGACTGCTCTCTGCCAGTGCGCTTGTAGATGCGTAGCGCGAGCAGGCTCGGGTAGGCCGCGGAGATGGCCTGTTCCGCGCAACCGTAAGGGCGTCGCATGATGGCTTCGATGCTTTCGGTAACGTGGGCCATCAGGTTCGGGTAGAGACGAAGCTCCACCCGCTCTGTCCCTTTGATTGCGTTCTCGGGAATGTTTGCTTCAAGCGTCGCCGAGTCCGTCAGGATGCCTGCGGCCGTCTTCGCAATCTCCTCGCCGTCCGGGTGGACGCTGACAGCTCTTTCGATCTCGTCGCTGGCGGACGCGCCCCTGGCAGTGATGCGCTGCTTGCCGTCTTTAATGGTGGCGACGGCGCGGAAATCGAAAGTCTGCCGGGAGTTGTCGCCCGCGGCGACTTCGGCGCGCTTCTCTGCCGGACCGAGCAGCTCGAACCAGCTTTCGGGTTTAATCGCAAGATTAACGGCCTGCGCTTTGTTCAGATAGTTTCTGAGGACCACCGGAAGCTGAATCTCGTCTCCCTCTGTCAGAACGCGCGGCGGGTCGTGCTCCACGAAGAAAGGCTGGAAGGCCAGAATCTCTCGTTCGGCCATCCCGATCTCACCCTCGACGGTCGAGCCGATGATGGCTAGCTTCCAGGTGGTGATGTTGTCCGCGAGTTTGAAACTCAACTCCGCGCGCCCGCGCGCGTCCGTTTCGAGCAGCGGCTGCCACAGCAATGTTTCCGGGAAATACTCGCGCAGCCGCGGCGTGGAGGTTTCCATGGAGCGGTCTTTCGTGCCGGATTTTGTGATCACGTTGACCACCGCGCCAGAATTCTTGCCGGCTTCAAGTAATATGAAGTTGTTTGATCTACCTCTATTGCCGCTGACAGAGAGACTCGTTATCGAAGTCTCGACCTGGTCGCTCGCGGCCGTGACAGTCACAGCGGACACTTCTCCGCCTGGTTGAAGGGTAATGTCGAGCGTCAAAATATTTGTGCTGCTCACCAGCACGTTCGTCACAACTGTTTCCGCGAATCCGCTGGCGGTGGTCCGAACCTCGTAGATTCCCGCCGGGAGATCGCGCAAGAGATACTTGCCCTCGTCGTCAGTAGTCGCTTCGTAAAAGAGCGAGGTGGACGAAGAGGTCGCTTTGACCTTAGCGTTCGGAACGGCCCCGCCGTTCGTGTCAAGAACTGTCCCGACGATTGCCCCGCCCTTGCCCGTCAGAATAGGCGCGGCTGATGCGGCCACGGCCTGTGGAGCGTTGCGGTCCTGCTCGCTGAGGATGAGTGAGAAAGTCCCTGCGTCGAAATCGTCCGGCGTGCCCGCTTTCCCGTCCGGCCCGGCGCTTCTGAGCATCAGGATGCCGACCTTTTGCGTGACGGGCATGACGACGGTGCGCGCCTGCGGCTTCTCTTTATCGCCATACTGCTGGCGCGCCTCGATATTCACGCGATCCGTAAAACGCGACTCAGTCCTGAAGGCAGCGTAAAAGGGGCGCCCCCAGGCGTCCCGCAGCGAGGCGAAATCAATTTTCGACTTCTTTAGGGCAGCGTCGAGTTCCTTCACGTCCTGCGGAAAGCGGCGGGTCTCTTTCAAATAAGCGCCGAGAGCGGCGTCAATCTCCGCGCGGCGTTCTGCGAAGTAGTCAATCATCGCCGACCAGAGGAAGAAATCGTCATTCCGGGATGCGGGCCCGAATCTTTTATCCGGGCCGCCGCTCCAGACTTTCAAAATGTAATGGACTCCCTGCGCTTCGAACGTGACCCTGTAAGGCCCGCCCCACGGGTCGCGCAAACTCGCGAAGTCAACGCCGTCGCGCAGCAGCTCACTTCTGAGGGTCGCAAGATCGCGTATGTAGCCGCCGGTGCGCGCATGGAATTGCTGAACAGCGCGGTCAATCATTTCACCGACGGGGCGGAAATAGGGCCACGTGAAAGCGCTGGCGGAGAAATCGTCCGCCGTGCCGAAGCGCTTGTCCGCGCCCGCGCTCTCAATGCTCAAGAGGTTGTTTCCCAGCCTGACGTAGAAAAGGGCGCGGTAAGGCGTGCCCCAGGGGTCCAGTAAAGCTTCAAAGGAGATGCCCGCTTCTTTGAGCATGCTGCGCAACGTCGCTTCATCCTTCGGGTATTCCATGCGGCTTCGGTAGCGAGCGTTGAGCGCGTCCTGCAAAGGTTTGAGCTGCCTGTTGGTGAGGTCCGCGAAAACTTTCTGCTGGTCGAGGTCGAAATCATTCCCGCCGAAAGTGTTCGGGCCGTAGTAGCCGTTCCGGTTGAGCAGCACGTCGGCCAGCAGCTCCAGTCCTGCGGGCAGCGGCTTTGAGAGGTCCAGGCGTTCTAATTCTCTGCGGGAGACGCCCGCGACCGAATCGTCCCAGCCGAGCAAATTGCCGTAGTTGCCGAAGACTGTGCTGTTCGAGCCGAACTCCTGGTCGTTGCGAGCGCGCTCCTCGACCGCCCTGTCAAAGACGACCACGCCGAGCGCGCTCTCTATGACTTGCCCGTCCGGCGCCCGGACGTTGACGCCGACGTGCGCTTCCTCGCCGGGGCGGTAAGTCGTCTGGTCGGGGCGGACGTCCAGCTTCAAATCTTTATCGCGCGGGTAAAGGATGTAGCGGCCACCGTAGATCTCTTCTCGCGTATCCACGTTCGCGTAGGCCGTGATCGTGAGCTCGTCCCTGAATCGTCCATCGTAGGGAATCGTCATCGTGGCCCGGCCGTCGCGCAGCCGGACGGCGTCCGAACGCAGGACCTGCGAGTCTCTCGACACGTCCACGATCACGTTCAGGTCCTTTTCGCTCGCGATGATGTTGAGCCGGACGGGCTCACCTGCGCGGTAAAGAGTCTTGTCTGTCTTGACGCGAATCGCAGGCTCGTCTTCGTAGGAGAACTCTTCGTTCTTGTGCCCGGCCCGGCCACGGGCGTCGCGTGCGGCGAAGCGCAAATAAACTCGGCTGTCGTCCTCGTCCAGAGGCGGTTTCGGAAGGCTCACTTTCGCCAGGCCGTAAGAGTTGGTCCTGAAGGTGGCGACGCGCCTTCCAGCCGCGCGCCCTCGCGGCGATTCCAGGGATTTGTCATCTTCCGAGCCTTTGCTGATGAGGACGTCGCACTGCGCTGGAGTTCCGTCGGCGTAAAATGTCGAGGCGTAAAATTCCAAAGGCAGCCGCGAACTCTGGTCATACGTGTCGCCAACCACGTAAACGTGAATCGGCTCTTTCGTCACACGCAGGTCGAAACGCCGCTGCTCGGTCCGCCCCGTCGAGGCGTCCGTAAAATAGGCCGCGTAGGTTACGTCTTTGAAGCGGGACCACTCGGACTCTTTCAAATCCGCGTGCTCTTGACGCAGGTTGACGCGCGCGACGAATCGGCCTCCCGCGTCCGTCTCGCCCTCGTACTTCTCGCCTTCTTTAGTCTCCCACTTCTGTTCGCGGTAGTTCCACTCGCGCTCCGTCTCGCGCACGACTCGGACGCGCCCGCGCCGCACGGGCTGGCCGAAGAGGTAATCGGCGCGAACGATCACCTCAGCGTTCTGGCCCGGCAGGTAAAAAGATTGATCCGGCTTAACCTGGGTCGTGAAGTTGGGCAGATCGTAGCGGCTGATCTTGACGCGCAGAAAGGCATAAGACTCGTCCTCTCTGCCGAAAGAGATCGTGTACTCTCCGAGCCTGGTGTTCTCCGGGATAGGCCAGTCGGCGCTCGCGACGCCGAAGCGCGAAGTCTTCAACTCAGCGCGAAAAACCACAGTCCCTTCCGGGTCCTCGATTTTGAAGCGGGTCGCCTGATCAGCCATGGCCTGCTTTGTCGGGCTGAGCACGAGCACGCGCGCATGAAGCATCTGCCCTGGCTGGTAGAGCGGCTTGTCCGTGCTGATGTAGATGCGCGACAGTTGATCGAAATGAATCCTGTCGCTGCCCTCTTGAACGAAGAGCCCGCGCCTCGCAGTGACCTCAAAGTCCGCGCCGTCGGCCTTGATTCCGCGAGGCAGGCGAAAGTCCAGTGTCAGGTAGCCCTCGGCGTTCGTGACGCCCGAAGCCGCCAGAATCGTCGAGCGTTTGTCGCCCTCCTCATCTATCTTGAGCCGCGCTTCGATCTCAACGCCCTGGACCGCACGCCCGGTCAGTGGGTGTGCCGCGCGAACGTGTGCGCGGTAGAGCGAGTCCTCTTTTGCGTACGAGGAACTGATAACCCGCACCTCGAAAATGTCCGGCGCGATGACGGAGAGCGAGATGATGCCTTCCGTCTGCTCCGCACGGTTCGAGGAGTTTCGAGGCGTGATGCTGTAACGAAGACGATACCAGAGAAGCTGTTGGCGTTCCGCCGCCTTGAGATCGGAAGGCCGAAAGGGGAGGGAAACAAAGAGCTGCGCCGCCCCCTCTGTGATCGTCACGTCCTCGCCGGCGCTCGCCCGGACGCTCCCCTGTGGGTCCAGCAGCTCGACCTGAACGTGCGCTTCGAGTCTGCGCCCCAGAGAGTTTTCCACTACAAGCAGCGGGCCGGTCCTCTCTTTCTCGAAGAGGAATCTGGTCGCCGTTTCATTGACACGCAAAGTCGCGCCAGCGTTGGTGGATGAAGAAAGGAGCAGGGGAACTGTAAAGAGGCACAGAATAAGAAAGACCCAAATCGAGCGTCGCATCGAGGACCTCCTGTTTGTGTAGAGCAGGATAATGCAGACAACCGTGGGCCTGGGGAGTCGCTCCTGTCTTTAACACTGATGCAAATCACAGTCCCATGCAGGAAGCCTGCGATTTTCCGGCCGGACGTGTGCCCGTCGGCGCCAGCGTTGTTGCTGGAAGTAGATTTCTCTCCGAAAATTTGGATGGCGTGCAAAGACCCGAATTCGAAGGCGCGCCGCAGCCTGTCTCTCTGATGGGGGATTTGGATTATACTCTTCGGCAGAAGGAGCGTGGGCGAGCGGCAGCGGCTCGCCCGTGGATGGATGATGAAAATTGAGATCAAGCGATTGGATCACGTGCAGCTTTGTGTCCCGTTCGGAGCAGAGGATCAGGCCAGAGAGTTCTACGGACGCCTTCTCGGGCTCGAAGAGATAGAGAAGCCGGATGCCTTGAAGCCCAACGGCGGGCTCTGGTTCAAGATCGCGGACGTACAGCTACACATCGGGGTGGAAGAAGCGCAGGCGAAATCAAAGCGGCACCCGGCTTTCGAGGTTGTGAATCTGGATGGCATCAGAAAATACCTGGCCGAGCGCGGCGTGAGGACCAAAGATGAAACGGCGGTTCCGGGCCTCAACAGGTTCTCTTTCTTCGACCCGTTCGAGAATCGAATCGAGTTTATGGAGAAGAGCAGGGCCGAATGAAAAGCTTTAAGGAAGCATCGCATGAGAAAGATCATCATCATCGTTGCGCTGCAGCTCGGCATTGTCGCCTGTTCCAAACAAACTCCTCTTAATAATGACGACGGAGCGCAGGGCGCAACGAAGGCGGACAGCGCATCAACCATCAGCTCGGGTAGCGGCACGCCGGGTTCAAGCGCAATTGACGACGACCCCGCGGGGGCTCAAACTCAAAGCCCCCTGCCGCCGCCCACAGGCTTCGTCAACGATTACGCAGAGGTTATTGACGTGCGCGCAAAGAAAGAGTTGGAGTCAATGCTCGCAAGCCTCAAGGGACGCTCGAAGATCGAATTCGACGTTGTGACTGTTGGCACCACGGGCGGTCAGACCAGCTTCGACTACACCATGGCCGTGGCGCGCGGTTGGGGTGTCGGTGCTGGAGATCAGAGCGAAGGCGGCATCATCCTGTTAGTCGCTATCGAAGATCGGAAATGGGAATGCCGCTGGACAAGAAACCTCGAAGGTCAACTTCGAGGTGATTTGATAGATGGGCTGGAGCGGCAGATGACCCCGCGGTTTCGTCAGGGCAAATATAGTGAGGGAATCAAGAGCGCCGTCGAGATGATTGTCTCAAGGCTCTCTGAAAAGCGCGGGCCAGCTATCCAAAAGTAAATACCATAAGCTCCGATCTAATATTTGCGATCATCGCCGCGTTCATTCAAAGACAACGATGAGCGCCCATTCCCACAATCGGCGGCGGCCTGTGCCAGCTCTCGAATCAACTCTACGATCTAGCCCTCGGCGCAGGCTTTGAGATCGTTGAGCGACACGCCCACACGCAAATCATTCCCGGCTCCCTGGCTGAAGTCGGACGCGACGCCCTTAAAAGGTGCTATCAGGTAGACAGGAATGAAACTCAACTTCTCTTTATTGATGGCGTGCCCGATTGTCGAAAGAGGGATTACATCTAACGCTTAAGGGACCTTGACCGCGTTCGCTTTGCGCAGCGTAAACTCTGTCCCCCCACCAACGCGTTTCGACCAATTGACTTCGGCTTCGATCAGACTCGCACGGGCGCGGATGTTCGCGAGCCCTCGCCCCTGTCTGGTCTTTTTATTGTGCGGATCGAAGTCGCGCCCGTCGTCCCCGAGCCGGAGCAGAAAATCCCCTTCCGCCGAAGCCGTGACGACCAAAGAGACGCGCGAGGCGGAAGCGTGGCGTGAGATGTTGCTGACGGCTTCCTGTAGGATGCGGTAAATCTGCATCTGCGTGGCGCGCGAGAAATTCAGACGTTCGTCCAAGTTATCGTCCGCGACAAACTCATATTCGAACTTGCGCTCAAGCGGCGAATGTGTGACGGCGTTTGCGAGCGCCCATTCGAGCGCGGCACTGAAGCCCACGTTCTCCAGCACAGAAGGGCTCAGGTCTTCGCAGATGCGCCGAATCTCGTTCGAGATGGATTCGATCTCCGAGCGAAAGACTGTCGGCGCGGGGGCTTTCTCCGCGGCTGGCCCCTCGCGCCCGTTGGCCGGTAACTGGTCCGTCAACATCAGCAGGTGGCGCAGGTCCGCGAGCGTCTGGTCGTGTAGGTCCCGCGCGATCCGGCGACGTTCGGCTTCGGTCTCGTTGGCGAGCTGCATCCGCGCGTCCGCGAGCTGGCGGTTCGTGTCTTTGAGCTTGGCCCCGGTGCGCGCGAGCCTGCGGTTCTGATGATAGCCCCACCAGAGGGCTATGAGTGCGAGCGCGAGCAGGACCGAAAGGAAGGTGGTCGTCCAGGGGAACGGGGCGGCGGCGACGCTGAACTCAAAAGAGAGTGGCGCGGACGGAATCAGGTCTTTCGAAAAGGCGCGGACCGTCACGCGGTAACGGCCAGCCTTGAGGCTCTCCATCGTGAACTGCGCGTCGTGAGAAAATTTCTGCCTGATGAGTTTCCCGCCAGAATCTACGAGCTGGAAAGCATACTGAAACTGCTCCGGAAAAGTGCGGCTGCTCGTCGCCGCGACGTCGAGCACGAGGCTGTTCTGCGGGTAGTCCAGGCTCAGCCCCTCGCGCAATTCCGCAATATCGTGGACGCGCTCGGCGATGATCCGCACGGGGCTGAGCGTCGGCGCGGCGCGGTTCGGCACGTAACGCGCTATGCCGCGATTGGTCCCGATGAGTAAGGTCTCGTCGTTGTTGGCGGCGCGCACACGCAGCACCGCGAAAGCATTCTGCGATGGCAGGCCCTGCTCCGCGTCCAGGCGCGAGACGACCGCGCCCAACGACTCGTCCAGCAGGACCTTGAGGAGTCCTCCCCCGCTGGTCGCGCACCAGACGCTCACTGATTGAGAATCGGTCATCGCGACCACGCCGCGCACGTCCAGGTTGGAGACGACCTCCTTCAATTCATTCGCGTGATACAGATAGAGGCCGCGCGCGGAGGCGAACCAGAGATAGTCATTTCCCCCGTCGGCGATTGACCAGACCGCACTACCTTTAAGGGGAGCGAGCGCTGGAATGGAGGTGACGGATTTCCCGTCGTAAACGAAGACGCCCGCGAGCGCTGTGCCGATCAGGAGTCGCCCGTTCCGGTCCGCATAAAGGCTGACGACGTCGCGGGCCTGCGCGCCCTGCTGTGCGTCGGGCCAGATGAGCGTGCGCCCGGTCTCGTTCAAGCGCTCGACCCCGCGCCCGAAAACCCCTACGTAGGTTGCGCCCTGAAACTGCGCGACGGCGCGGACGCTCTCACCTCCCTCATTGCTCAAACCTTCGACACGCTTCAGCCTGAGCGCCTGAGCGCCCTCGCGCGCAACCCTTTCACTACGGTAAAGACCGCCGCCCCCGCCGACAACCAGGCGAGAGTTCTTATCTTCCGTAATCGCGTAAACGGGATTTTGAGATAACTCCTGGACAGGCAGCCACTCGGATTTCGCGCGGTTGTAGATGAAGAGGCCGCGATTCGTGCCGGAGAGAAGCTGCCCGTCCGCCGTTTGAAAGAGCGTGCGAATAAAGTTGCTTTCGGCTACCGCGGAGACGTTTTCGACATGCGGCGCGTGCGGGTCGTAGCGACAGACGCCGCGGTCCGTGCCGAACCAGACGACCTCCTCGCGGTCCACGAAGATCGAATAGATGTGATCGGAGCGCAAACCTCCGGCGGTCCCATCGAACGTGAAGCGCTCGATAAGGCTTGAGGAGCTGTCGTAATGAAAGACGCCGCGCCCGTCTGTGCCGACCCACATATCTTCGTGCGCGCCGGCGCGAAGGGCCGCGACCGAGCCCAGCGCTGTCCCAACTTTTTTCGGGCGCAGAGGGTCTCCAGCTTCAAAGAGCCCGCTATCGTCCGCTTTAGTTTTCGCGCCGTACCAGAGACGTCCCTGCGAGTCACGCTCGATGGTCGAGACGAAGAAGGGGCGCGGGGTGCTGCGAATTTCCCGGACCTGGCCCGCTTCAATCGCGAGCACCCCGCGCGTGAGCGTCGCCACGTAGAGCGCCTCGTCTTTCATCGCCAGGCCCATGAAGTTGAGCGGGCCGGGCCGCTCAAAGTCCGCGCTCGTCAGGGGCTTTTCCGGAATCGTCTTGACTTCGAGCGAGCCGTCCGCCCCCGTGCGGCAGTCGAAGATCGTGCCCTGCTCGCTCGCCAGGATTGCGCGCCCGCGCGCGGGCGTGATGATGCTCGTGATGATGTTGCCGGAGGTTTCGCGGATCGCGCGAAACTCGCCGCCCGAAAACCGTATCGCGCCGTCTTCGGTCCCGATCCAGAGCGTCCCGTCTTCATTAAACCGGAGCGCGAGCACGCGCTTTGACATCAAGCCTTCGACCGTGACGGCCTGCGTGCGCCGCCCGTCATATTTCGCCAGCCCGCCGTCGGTCCCGAACCACATCACGCCGTCCGCGCCTTGCGCAATCGCGCGCACGCGGTCCGAAGGCAGTCCGTGAAACAGTGTCACCGCGCCCCATTGATGAAGTGTCAGGGGCGGTGTCGGCGTCGGCGTGGGCGTGGGCGTGGGCGTGGGCGACGTCGTCGTTTGCGGAGTCGGGGCTTGATTCGTATTCTGCGCCGAAAGAATTGAAGTAAAGCTGAAGACAGAAAGCAGCAAACAGAAGGCAACAAACGCAAAGCTCACAACCCACCGTTTTCTTTGCGTCTTTGCGTCTTTGCGTGAGACCTTTCTTATCATTAATGCTTTTTGCTTTCCGCCTTCTGTTCTTCGACGTAACGCTTGCGGTCACGCTCGATCCATGATTCCAGATCGTGCGCTGCCGTTTCCAGTTCATCCGAGTTGAGCAGGCCGCGCCGGAGGGCTTCGAAGAAGGCGCGCGTGCGGACGTTGTAGGCGAGCTTGTCGTAGGACTCGTGCGGCGTGCCTTCGGGCATCGAGACGAAGAGCTTTTCGTAGAGCGTGGCAAGCCGGCTCTCCACGCCGCGTAAACTCAGGCTGCACTTGCGCGCAATCGCCCAGTTCGAGAGCCCGAGGGCGAGATAATAGAGAGCTTCCGCCTCAAACTCCGTCAACAGCGGGCGCTTGAAAGAGTCTTTGAAGGCAGGGTCAATCATGTCCGCGCCGTCTTCCAAAACTGCGGCGACGAAACGTAGGAAGCGCGATTCGGGGTTGTTCTTGTGGATGAAGCCGTAGGCGGGGGGCGGCTGCACCATCTTGATGATCTTGCGTATCTCGTTGATATAGATTTCGTGCGGGAACTGTGTCCAGAAGATGATGCGCGCCGCAGGGTATTCCTTCCAGATGGCCCGCGCGGCCTTGACACCCGAGAGCTTAGGCATCTGGATGTCGAGCACGCAGAGGCCCGGCCTGTGCTTCAAAGCCAGCTCAATCGTCTCCTCGCCGTCCCCGGCCTCCAGGACCGGCGCGTGCGAAGCGAACTCCCGCTCCAGAATCTCGCGCAGGTAACGGCGCTGCGCCACATTGTCTTCGGCAATCAGTATGGACATGTTGGACATTGTAAGTCTTCCTAAGTCAGATGTCAGATAAAAGATGACGTACAACCAGGATTGCTAAAGCTCATCCGGCCCGCACAAGATATTCTTAACATCCCTGCCGACAGGATTCTCAAGCCCCATTTCTTCATCTGCAACGCTCCGCCATTAAATGCAGCCTGCGCGCCGCTCACTCGGCGGTGTGATGCGCGGGCTGCAATTAAATTCAATTCCACAATCGCATTCACCTCATTAAATCTCTTACGCCCGCCCTCAATGGCGGTCAATGTGGACAACCACAGTTGACAGGCGTGGCGTTGACGTGGCTATCTCGTGCGGCATGCCTTCACTCTTCACTCATGCGGCTGCGGCGCTTGCGCTCGGCAAAGCGTCTTCGGGGGAGAAGAGGCCCGTGCGCTTCTGGGTCCTCTCCGCGCTGTGCGCCGTGCTGCCGGACGCGGATTTCGTCAGCCTCGCTTTCCGCGTCCAGCGCGGCTCGCTCTTCGGCCACCGTGGGATTACTCACTCGCTCCTGTTCGCCCTGCTGCTCGCGCTCCTGGTCGTCAGCCTCTTCTTCAAAGGGGCCAGAGTCTTCTCGAAAAAATGGTGGGCGCTCACGATCTATTTTTTCGCGGCGACTGCCTCGCACGGTCTTCTGGACATGCTGACAAACGGCGGGTCCGGCGTCGCTCTCTTCGCGCCTTTTGACGAGACGCGCTACTTCTTCCCCTGGCGGCCCATCGAAGTCTCGCCCCTGGGCTTCAGATTCTTCAGCACGCGCGGGCTGACAGTATTGAAGAGCGAGCTGCTCTGGGTCTGGGTTCCCTCGCTTGCGCTCGTTCTGCTCGCTTGGCTCTACAGGAGGTTGCGGCGTTGAAGCGAGGTGAGCTAGAGTTTTGCGCGCACGCTTTCTACTTATTCTGCTTGGAACATCGAAATGAAAATTAATAAAACCCTGTCAGCATCCGCGCTCGTGGCGCTGCTCTTCTTAACGGCCTCTCCCGCGAGATCGCAAACGGCGACGGGCACCGGTGCCCAGGAGCCACGCGACGAAAAGCTCTGGCGCAAGGCACAGGAAATTCATCGCAAGGCCATAGTCGTTGACACGCACAACGACGTCACCACGCCCATGGTCAACGACGATTTTGATCTCAGCGGCGAGCCGCCCGCGCCCTACCGCACCAACATCGAGCGCATGAAGCGCGGCGGGCTGACCGCAGAGTTCTTCTCGCTCTACATCAGACCCGCGTACGTGACCAGAGGGGGCGCGGCCCGACGCACTCTCGACATGATTGACGCAGTCTATCGCGCGGCCGAGCGCCACCCGAACGATCTTGTGATGGCCTTTTCGGCGGCGGACATCCGCGCGGCCAAACGCCGTAAGAAGATCGCCGCACTGATGGGGATAGAGGGTGGGCACGCGATTGAGAATTCGCTCCTGGCCTTGCGCGAGTTCTATCGCCTGGGCGTGCGCTACATGACCCTGACCTGGAATAACACGAACGACTGGGCGGACGCAGGTCGCGGCGAGAAACGGCACAACGGCCTGTCGGACTTTGGGCGTGAGGTCGTGCGCGAGATGAACCGCATGGGAATGCTCGTTGACGTTTCGCACGTCTCGGACAAGACCATGAGCGACGTGCTGGACATCTCGACGGCGCCCGTCGTCGCCACGCACTCGTCCGCGCGTGCCCTCGCCAACCAGCCGCGCAACATCCCTGACGACCTTTTGCGCCGCATAGCCAAAAACGGCGGCGTCGTCCAGGTAAATTTCTACACGGCCTTTCTGGACCCAAAGGCGATTGCCGCCAACGCAGAGAGAAGCAAGGACCCGAAATACAGGGCGCTCTCTGACCAGATTGCGGCCAGGTACAAGGACGACCCCGAACGACTAGCCGAGGAGGGAGACAAACTGGACGCGCAGTTTCCGCTGCCCCCGACGCCCATCTCCGTCCTCATTGATCACATCGATCACATAGTCAAAGTTGCAGGCATTGATCACGTCGGCATCGGCGCAGACTTCGACGGGGCGACCTCAATGCCCGTGGGCGCTGAAGACGTTTCGATGCTTCCGAACATCACTTATGAATTGTTGAAGCGTGGCTACAGCGAACGAGACATACGCAAGATACTCGGCGAGAACTTTCTGCGCGTCTTCGCCGAAGCCGAGCGGATAGCGCGACGTTCGAGCCGCACGCTTAGCGGCGACGGCAGCCTGCGTCGCATCAGCCTGTCGAAGTGATGAGAGAACAGGAGGGCGAAAGGCAGTCTGACGAGCCGGGTTCAAAGAGGATGGAATAATAACTCGGGCGAGTAAAATTGTGAGGGCGCGCAGGCGACAAAGCTTCTTCGTCACCTGCGCGCCCTGTTGTTTATAGAGAGTCGCGTTAGCGACATCCTCCGGCTAAGCGCAATCAGTCTCCGCCGCCGGACGAGCCGCCGCTGCTCGAACCCCCGCCGCCACCGGATGAGCCTCCCGAACTGGAGCCTCCTCCTCCGCCGCCTGATGAGCCGCCAGCGCCGCCACCGCCCTCGCTGGAACCACCGCTGGAGCCGCCGGCACCGCCGCCGGAACTGCTGCCTCCACCTGCGCCACCGCCCGCACCGGAGGAGCTGCCACCGCCTCCGCCGGATGAGCCGCCGCTACCGCTTCCGCCGCCGCTCGATCCGCCTGAGCTTGATCCGCCGCCGCCACCAGCGCCGCCGCCGGAGCCGCCAGAACCAGAGCTGCTACCACCGCCCGTGCCTTCTTGATCTTCTCTCATTACAGATTCTCCTCCCTCGTACGTTGTTAACCACTACCGTTGATTGTTGATTTAATGAACACGCCAACTGAAATCTTAATTGAGGCAGAACATCTACGTGTTCATCTGATTGCTTTCAGTCACTATCAACCAGCATGCCGCGCAGTATGCGCTTTGAGTTTGCCTAAACTGTTAGGAAAGTCTGTCATCAAAATACTTTTTATTTATCCGGTGATGATAAAAGCGTACACAGAGAAGAACTTGGTCGTTACATTCTCATTCACAAAAAGAGTGTGTGCGCTTTCGTACCCAAGCCTTTCAACAAAGGGGCGCGTGCTATAATCCGTAGCCACTAGGATGACACCCGCTGGAATCTACATTCACATCCCTTTTTGTCGTGCGCGCTGTTCTTACTGCGACTTCGCAACCGGAGCATACGAGAGCGCTCTGGCGGAGCGTTACGTCCGCGCCGTGGCGAATGAAATCCTGGGCTTTCGCCCGACTGAAACGCGGCTCGCGGCTGACACCATCTATTTCGGTGGCGGCACGCCGTCACTCTTAAAGCCGGCCGAGGTCGCGCGCATTCTTGAAGCGGTGCGGGAGCGCTTCGACGTGGCAGGCGACGCCGAAGTGACGATGGAGATGAACCCCGGGACTCTCACTCCTGACACGTTGAGCGAGTTTCGCGCGCTCGGAATCAACCGCGCGAGCTACGGCGCGCAGAGTTTCGATGATTCGGAATTGAAGAGACTGGGGCGGACACACACTGCGGAAGATGTCAGAAAGACGCTCCGCCTCTTACGCGAAGCTGGATTCACAAACGTCAGCTTCGATCTCATCGCGGGCCTTCCGGCGCAGACGCTTACCATTTGGTCGCGCAACCTGGACGAGGCGCTCGCGCTCCGTCCCGAGCATCTTTCTTTCTATCTTCTGGAGGTCCACGAGAGGACGCCGCTCGCCGATCAAATCCGGCGCGGCGCCGAGCCACGCCCGGACGAAGACCTCGCGGCAGAGATGTATCGCCTGATGCTCGAACGCGCCCGTGACTCGGGCTACAAGCATTACGAGATTTCCAACCTCGCTTTACAGGGCTTTGAGTCGCGCCACAACACGAAATACTGGACGGTGGATGCTGTTTACGGGTTCGGCTGCTCGGCGCACTCTTACGACGGCTTGCGCACGCGCTGGTCTAACGAGCGCGACGCGGCGCGCTATACGCAATTGATGGAAGAGGGGCGCACACCGGTCGTCGAGACGTTTGAGCTGGACGAGCGCGCCGCTCGCGCGGAGGCAATCTTCCTGGGCCTGCGCTTGATGCGCGGAGTGAATTTAAGCGAGCACCGGTCGCGCTTCGGAGCGGACCTGCGCGACGAGTACGCCCAGGACCTTACGCGACTGAGCGAGGCGGGCTTAATCGAACTCAGTGGCGATTCGATGAGATTGACCTCCACGGGCGCGCTGCTTTCCAACGAGGTCTTTGCGACATTTGTTTAGATAAGTCTGGAGTCTGGAGTCATAAAACGGCTTTCGACTCTAGACTCCAGACTCCAGACTCCAGACTCGACTATGATAGACCTGCGTAGCGATACAGTGACGAAGCCGACGCCCGCAATGCGGCGCGCGATGGCCGAAGCGGAAGTCGGCGATGACGTTTATGGTGAGGACCCGACCGTGAATCGCTTGCAGGAGCGCGCGGCAGAGATTTTTGAGAAAGAGGCCGCCATCTTTGTTCCGACGGGCTCGATGGGCAATCAGATCGCCGTCAAGCTTCACACGCGCCCTGGCATGGAGGTCGTCATAGAGGAGCGCGGCCACATCTATAACTTCGAGATGGCCGCGATGTCTGCCGTCTCCGGCACACTCGCGCGCCCCGTCCGAAGCCTGGACGGCACGGGCATCCTTAACTGGGATGAGATAGAGACAGGTCTTCACTCCGGGGGAGCGTACTACGTGGCGCCAACAGGACTAATCGCGCTCGAAAACTCGCACAACCTCGCGGGCGGGACGGTCTACAGGAGCGCGCAGATCGAAGAGATTTCCGAAAAGGCGCATGCGCTCAATCTCCCGGTCCACCTGGACGGCGCGCGCATCTTCAACGCGAGCGCTGCGGTCGGCGAGTCTGTGGCGGCGCTCGCCCGCTCTGTTGATTCCGTGATGTTCTGTCTCTCGAAAGGATTGGGCGCGCCCGTCGGCTCGATGCTGCTGGGCTCGCGCGCGTTCATAGACGAGGCGCGCGTCTGGCGAAAGATTCTCGGCGGAGGAATGCGCCAGGCAGGGGTGCTCGCCGCCGCCGGATTAGTCGCGCTCGAAGAGACGCCCGAGCGCCTTCAGGAAGACCACGCCAACGCGCGGCGTCTCGCGGAAGGGCTGGCGTTGATTGACGGGATTCGGATTGACCCCGAACGCGTCGTCACGAACATAGTGCTCTACGACGTGGCCGAAACCGGAATCAGTGCGGACGGAATCTGCGCGCGTCTTAAAGATCGCGGCGTGCTCGCCTCCGGCTTCGGCTCATCCATACGCATGGTCACGCACTACGACGTTTCGAGCACGGACATTGAGACGGCATTGCACGAGATGAGAAGAGTGGTCAGTGGTCAGTGGCCGGTGGTCAGTTAAAACAGGTGACGAACTGTTTTGGCTGTTCACCGACCCCCGACCCCCGACCCCTAACCCCTGATTATGATTATCGCCATAGACGGCCCGTCGAGTGCGGGCAAATCAACTTTGGGGCGCTTGCTGGCGCGCTCGCTGGACCTGCTTTACATAGATACCGGCTCGATGTATCGCGCGGCGGCCCTGGCCGTCATTCAGGCGGGGGTGAGCCTGACGGACAGCGAGAGGGTCGTCGAAGTGGTCAGGCGTGCCGACATCAATCTCGAAGGCGATCCGGATTCGCTGCAGGTGATGCTCGACGGGCGAGACGTCTCCCAAAAAATTCGGACCGAAGAGGTGAGCCACGCTTCATCCGTCATCTCGACGATTCCTGAGGTGCGGCGCACGCTCGTCAAACGGCAGCGCGAGATAGGCGAGCGCGCCGGGGGCGTCGTCCTCGACGGGCGCGACATCGGCACGGTCGTCTTCCCGAACGCCGACACGAAATTCTTTCTGACCGCCGCCCCGGAAGCCAGAGCGCAGAGAAGATTCGAAGAGGACCGTTTGAAGGAGCGCGACACGACCTTTGAAGAGACGCTCTCCGACATCAACACGCGCGACCGCAGAGATTCCACGCGCGACGATTCGCCTTTGCAAATAGCTGACGACGCCGTCGTCATAGACACCACGGAGCTTTCGATTGAAGATGTTCTGGAGCGGATGATAACGACGATCCGCGAAAGGAAATAGTAATTATGAATTTTGAGTTTTGAATTTTGAATTAAAGGCTTTCGGCCTCAATTCAAAATTCAAAATTCAAAACTCATAATTATTTTAAGCTTGTGTTCACAGGGATTATCGAGGAGCTTGGAAAGGTTCGCCACGTCGAAAAGCGTGGCGAGGGCGCGCGCCTGCTGATAGCGGCGCGTGCGGTGATGGAAGGAACTAATGAGGGGGATTCTATCTCGGTCAACGGCGTCTGTCTGACGGCCGTTGATGTCCGCGCGGACTCTTTTGCGGCGGACGGGTCGCGCGAGACTTTGCAGCGCTCCACTCTGGGTCGGCTTCGCGCCGGGTCTTTCGTCAATCTGGAACGCGCCGTCACGCCCTCCACGCGCCTCGGCGGACACATCGTGCAGGGCCACGTTGACGGGCGCGGAAGGTTCCTGGGCGCGACAGAGCACGGCGGCTCCTGGACGGTCCGCATCGCTTACCCGCCAGAGCTGGCGCGCTACCTGGTCTTCAAAGGCTCCGTCGCCGTCGAAGGCATCAGCCTGACAATCGCCGAACTCGCGGACGATTATTTTGAGATCGCTGTTATCCCGAAGACCTGGGCGGTGACGAATCTCTCGCACCTCAGGCCAGATGACGAAGTCAACCTCGAAGCGGATATCATAGCCAAGTACGTCGAGCGCATTTTGACGGTCGGCTCAAACGCGAAAAGCGAGGAGCGTTCGGGGCTGACAATGGAGAAGCTGGCGGAACTGGGCTACACGTAAATCGAAGATACGTCCGTCGGCTATAAAATGACGAAAGAGGAGTTTGAGAGAGCGGCCACACGCATAAAGCTTTCCCGTATTGAAGTCCCGTCATGAAACACTGCCCGACATGTAATCGCACCTACACGGATGACTCGATAAACTTCTGTTTAGCCGACGGCTCATTCCTCTCTTCACCTGATGACCCGGAAGTAATAGCGAGCCCCATAGAGAGACCCGCCGCCGCGCCGACGGAAATCTTGCCGGCAGCTCAGTTGACGGGCGGAAAACCCGACAACAGAACGCAGCCTTCACCTGCCCCGGCGCTGACGCGGCGCGAGATGCCTCCGGCAAATAAACAGAGACTTCTCCTGTGGGTAATTTGCGGGGCGATGCTCATCGGTATCGCCGTCGTCGTTGCTTATCTTATTAATTCGTCCAGAGAGAAAACTTCAAACACCGGCATTAGCTCTGCAAGCAACTCCGCCGTTCCGGGCGAGGTCGAGACCCCTTCAATCGCGAACTCGGATTCGACTCCCAGGACCGAAGAGGTTGTGATACCGAACAAGGTCAATGTCAACGCGGGCTCGCCAGGGGCTCCTGTTAAGTCTGACCCGGCGCTGCCCGCTGCCGGCGTCGTCGTAGATCCCGAGTTATACGAAGATGAGCGCTTCGGCGATCCGCGTTCTCAAGGTCCGGGGAAGAGCGAGGGCATCGGGCAGGGAGAAGGTGCTGGTCGAGGCAGCGGCGATAAGGCAGAGGATTCGAATCGCATCTTCAATCCGAAAGAAGTGACGCAGAAAGCGCGCATTCTGTCCCGGCCTGAGCCGCAGTACACGGAAGAGGCACGGAAGAACCAGGTCTCCGGGGCTGTCGTCCTGAGGGCCGTCTTCACAGCCTCTGGTCAGGTGACCAATGTTCGAGCCGTCGCTGGCCTACCTTACGGCTTGACTGAAAAAGCGATTGACGCCGCACGACGGATAAGATTCACTCCGGCGATGAAGGACGGGCGCCCCGTCTCGCAATACATTCAGCTCGAATACAACTTTAGTCTCTATTAATTCAGAGCTCGCCACGAAACGGCAACACACTTCTTCTTTCTCGCCTCCGCCCGGACGACCCTCGCACGCCTCGAAACTGCTGCCTCTTTCAAAACCCTCCGCAGCGGCGCGGCATCGGATTCTAAAATTGAGAACGAAGGTCGCAAAAAAAAGGGCTTTCGGGTAACATAGTTGGCGACTCTTTAGCTCTCCCTAAATCTTGACCGGGTAAGTTCGAAATGCCGCTCGCCTCAATCGAAGACGCCGCCGCAGACATCCGCGACGGGCGCATGATTATTATCGTTGATGACGAAGACCGCGAGAACGAGGGCGACCTCGTCTGCGCGGCCGAACGGGTCACGCCCGAGATCATCAACTTCATGGCGACACACGCGCGCGGCCTGGTCTGCATGCCGCTGACCGAAGAGCGCTGCGACGAGCTTCACCTGACCATGCAGGTCGCCGACAACACCTCTTTCCTCGGCACAGCTTTCACCGTCTCAATCGAAGCGCGGAAGGGCATCACCACAGGCATCTCCGCGTCGGACCGCGCGACGACCATCCTGACGGCCGTGGACCCGAAGACGCGCCCGCAGGATTTGGCGCGCCCCGGCCACGTCTTTCCGCTGCGCGCGCGGCGCGGCGGCGTCCTCGTCCGTCCCGGCCAGACAGAGGCGAGCGTGGACATCGCGCGCATCGCAGGGCTCTATCCGGCGGGCGTCATCTGCGAGATCATGAACCTGGACGGGACGATGGCGCGGATGCCGGAGCTGGAAGAGTTCGCACGCTCTCACGATCTTAAAATCATCTCCGTCGCGGACCTCGTGCGCTACCGCATACGCAAAGAGGTCCTGGTGCGCCGCGCCGCCGAAACGGAGATGCAGACCGTTTACGGACGCTTTCGTGCCATCGCTTTCGAGAACGTCATCAACGGCGAGGTCCACCTGGCGATGGTCATGGGCGACGTCACCACGCCTGAGCCTGTGCTCGTTCGCGTACATACAGAGAACGTCACGTTTGCTATGTTTGGCTCGCTCCTGAGCGACGCGGGCTTTCAGCTTCACACCTCTCTGGAGAAGATAGCCGCCGCAGGGCGCGGCATCGTGCTCTATCTCAGACAGCGCGAGCATCACCTGGACCTCGTCCACCAGTTGAAGACTTACGCCTTGATGCAGGAGCGCAAAGTGAGTTTCCAAGAGGCTAGACTCGAAACCGGCTACGGCGCGAATCGTGATTACGGCGTCGGCGCGCAAATCCTGCACGAGCTGGGGCTGCGCCGCATCCTGCTGCTGTCGAACCATCCGCCTAAGGTCGCGGCGCTCGAAGGCTTTGACCTGGAAGTCGTCGGCAACGTCTCGTTGGGCTCCCCAGCGAAAGAGAAAGAGACGGCGGGCAATTATTAGTTGAGCGCGCCTGCGATTACGGTGTCGGAAGAGAATAAGATGTTTCACTCAGTCCCGAAGCTCATCATTCTATCGGCACTCGTCGTGCTCAGCTCTGCGGCCGTCAACTCTCAAATTAAAAAAGAGGGTCACGTCTGCGACGCGATTGACCCGCAGGAGAAGGCCCTCTTAAGAGCAGTCAAGAGCGGCGAGCTTGCGCTGGTCAGCCAGCTTCTGCGGCAGGGAGTGGACCCGAACACGAAAGATGATTGCGGTAACTCTGCTATAGCCTTTGCAGCACAGTATGGACAGCCCGAAATCGTGAAAACGCTGATCGCTTACAGAGCGGACGTTACTTCGGCGAGCGGTATCTTCCATGCCAAAACGCCTCTGATGTTGGCGCTCGATTGGAGCGAAGAAGGTGAGCGGGAGCAGGCTTACGAAGTGATCAAATTGCTCCTGGCTGCCGGGGCGGACGTGAATCTGAGGGCCGGGGCGTATGATACGCCTCTGACGCTGGCTGTCAGCAAGGAGATGGAAAGGGCAGTCGAGCTCTTAATCGCGGCTGGAGCGGACATCAATGCCAGAGACGATGCGGGACGCACCGCCTACAGCTATGCCGCAGAAATAGGTAATCGGAAGCTGAAAAGTATCCTTCTCGCAGCCGGAGCGGACCCGCGCATCGGCGTCGCGGAGTACCGTAGAGAGTTCGGGGACAGCGCCTTCATTCAGGCAGCCGCTGCCGGGAGGACCGATGTGGTAGAGGCTCTGCTCGCCGAAGGGACGGACGTCAACATGGTCAACGGGAGCGACGTGACTGCCCTGATGAGGGTCGTAAACAACAGCACGCTCGACGCGCTGCTCAGTGCGGGGGCGGACGTGAACAGACGAGATAACGCGGGCTTTACGGCGCTGATGTGGGCCGCCGTCACCGGCAGGTCCGATGTCGTCGAGAGGTTGATTGCGGCGGGGGCGGACGTCAATGTCCGGAACAACGACCGGGAGACGGCTCTCGATCTGGCGAAGCCTGAAGTGAGGGAAGTACTTTTGCACGTCGGGGCAAAGCCAGGGCGAAGCGTCCTATCGCGCGTGACTCTCAAATGAAATTGTCTATAGAAAGCCGGACGGCCGGGCTTTCGGTTTATGAAGCATGGGGTTCAAGCTCTAAATCTCAAGGTTCAGATTGATCTTGAAACACTGTCGGCTCTCCCTCTCTACATCCAATTTGGATAAGCTCGATTGAAACGGTTAGGAAGTCTATGCCCGCTGATGACCGCGACGATAAATCGCAATCGTCGCCGCCGGAAAAAGAGAAGGAAGTAAAGGCCGCGCTCCAGTCGGAGACGGATCAGCCTTTGCCGCCCGCAGCCGAAGTCGCCGCGGAGCGCGACGCGGACCGCCCAGAGCCCCGCACGCCGCAAGGACGCCGCCGCCGCTTCCTGACGCGCCGCAACGCTGTGATTGCGACGCTCGCGGTCGTCGTCATCTTCGTCCTGCTGGTCCTGACCGTCATCATCGCCTATCGCCTCGGCTACATAGATCGCTACATCGCCAGCCAGATCAAGAGCACACTCGCGCAGTACGGCATCCGGGCCGAAATCGGACATTTCGAGACCAGGTTCGGCCCGCGCACAGTCGAGATGCGCAACGTGGAGCTTTACGATCAGGTCTCCGGCGAAAAGCTCGGCAAGATTGATCGCATTCTCGCCACGGTCCGCATTGACGACCTCTATTCGATCAGCCTCAGCCGCAACGTCAGGCTACAGGAGTTGCAGGTTGACGGCCTCGAAATGTGGGTCAAGTTCGACGAGGAGGGGAACTCAAACTTTCGCAACCTGCACCTGCCGCCGCCAGAGCCGAACCGCCGCATCCTCTTCTCCTACTCGTCCGCCAACGTCAAACTTAATAACGCGGTCATACACTACGGGGACGAGCGCCACGACATCTCCGGCGAGGCGCGCAACATCCTCGCCACCATCCAGCCCGGCGACCCGAACGAGCCCGAAGAGCGCCGCATGAGCAGCGTCGAGTTCTCGTCCACGAACTCGACCTTTGTTTACAACGGCCGCCCAGTCAACCAGATTGACATCACGGCCCGCGGGCGCATCAATCAGACTCGCGCGGAGATTCAGGAACTGACCTTGCGCTCGCCCGTCGCCGAAGCTCGCATGAGCGGCGTGATGGACGACTGGCGAAATTTGCGTTACCGGATGGAGGTCAGCTCGACCGTTGATCTGACGCAGGCCTCCGACATTTTGCAAACGGGCACGACCCTGCGCGGCGTCGGCAACATCGTCGGGACCGTCACAGGCGAAGGCTCGCGATATCAGGTTGATGGGAGCATCAAGTCGGACGCGCTCGCCGCGGACGGCATTCGCCTTCAGGCGCTCTCGGTGAGCGGGCAGGGCGGGGGCGAAGGCAAAAGCTACAACGTGAACGGGCGTGCCGTCGCGGAGCTTTTGACGGCGGGCGATTTTCAGATCAACGAGGTCCAGCTCGCCGGAAACGTGATGGGCACAGGCACGGACTTCCGCTGGATCGGGGAGCTGCGCGCCGCTGCCGCGCGCCATAAGGCCGGGACCATCACGGGATTGATCATATCGGACGTGACCGCGGAATCGCGCGACGAAGTGCTCGACTTTTACGCTGCACGCGTCGGCGCCGCCCGTCTGAACGCGAGTGGCGCGAGCGTCAACAACCTGCAGGCCGCGAACGTTCGCGGGCGAACGGAAAACGGCGTGACCAACGCGACCGTCTCAAGCGTCCAGACGGGACCGATTACGTCCGCGAGCGCGCGCGTCGGCGGGCTCTCTGCGAATAACATCAGCATCGTCTCGCGCCGGAACGTGACGAATGTCGAGACGGACAGTTTGCGCGTGGGCGGCATCGAGGCTTCGGGAGCGAAGGTCGGGAGCATCAACGTCGCGGGTGTTCGCCTGGCGATTTACGAGGGCGGGCGCATCGAAGGCCGTAGCGGTGACATCAATGCGGGAACGGTCGCCATCGCCAAGAGCAAAGATTTCGCGGGCGGGCGCGTTGACGACTTGAGGTTGGCGCGCCCTGTCTTCGTGGTCGAGCCGAGCGGCCGTTATCGCGCGAGCGCGGATTTGAGTCTGGGCGGCGGAGTCCTGGGACAGATCAACCTGGGCTCCGCGAGGGCTGCGCTGGTTGCGACGAATAGTGAGGTCCAGCTCAACAATTTCGACGCCAGCCTTCTGGGCGGTCACGCCAGAGGCAACGCGACCGTCAGCACCGCCCGAAACGGCACATCGCACGTGGACACCACGTTCAGCGACCTGGACATCGGAAGCCTCATCGCGACTCTGACGGCGCGCCCGATGCTGATAACGGGCAAGGCCACGGGCACAGCAGATCTGACCTTTCCGGGCACGAAGCTGAGTGTCGCAAGCGGCACAGCGCGCGTGGAGTTGAGCGCCGAGACAGGGGACGACGCGACGGGCCGCACGCCTCTGACGGGCCTGGTCGAGCTGACGGCGAAGAACGGTCTCTTCAACATTCAACAGGCGAACCTGCAAACGCCCGCAGGGACGTTGACCGCTTCGGGGCGCTTCTCCATTGAGAGCGACGAATCGGACCTGCAACTGAATCTGGCCTCCGACAACGCGGCAGAGTTGCAGCGCGTGCTCTTCAGCACGGGCCTCTTTTACGACATCGAAGACAAGCTGGAGAAGAGCAGGGTCGAGTTTGCCGGGAAGGTCAGTTTCAACGGCACGTTGCGCGGTCGCCTGAAAGAGCCGAGCATAGAGGGCCGCGCCACGCTCGATTCTTTAATCGTCAACGGGCGCGACCTGGGCTCGATTGCCGGGGACATCAGCACGTCACCCGATATGCTGCTCGTGAGGAAAGGCAGCCTCGTGGAGCGCGACGGCGGGGACGTGAAGTTCGCCCTCGACATCCCTCTCAAAGAGGGGGGGCGCACCTCTGTTGACGCCACGCTGACCAGCGTGAACGCAGAGAATATGATGGCGGCTTTGTCCGTGCTGGGTGGTAAACGGAGCGACAGCTCGGACGAGAAGGAGGGTTTATTGGCTTCCGCCTCTAACATCCGGTCCGACATTTCCGGGCACGTCAACATCAAAGGCATTCCAGACGCGATGAGCGGGGACGCGGAGCTGCGCTTCAGTCCCGGCTACATCGGCGGCGAGCCCTTCCAGAGCATTCTGGCGCAGGCTACTTTCAGCGGCTCCAAGGTCAATCTTAACAACGTGGTCGCGCAGCTCGACGCCGGGAGCATCACGGCCAAAGGCGAATTCAATATCAGTAATCAAGCTCTGGACATAGAAGCGCACGCCAAAGGGATTCGGCTCGAACGCCTCGCCTCCTTCGCGCCCAAAGCCGGGATGCTTCCGAACCTGGAGGGCACTGCGGACCTGGACGCGCACATCGTCGGGGTGCTCACGGAAGAGGATTTCTCGAAGTTCCAGGTCACCTTCGACGGCACCGGGAACGACGTGAAGATTAACGGTCGTTCGGCGGGAGCCTTGACGCTCACGGGCCGGACCGAGAACAAGAAACTCGACATCACCTTCACCTCTGGAATCCTGGGCAAGCCGCAGGTCGTCGCCGCGCGTGTTGACCTCGGCACGAAGGACCTGATGACGACCATTGACACCACGTTCACGGGCGCGGACCTGACGAACCTCTTCTCGATCCTCCTGCCGGAGACGGAGGTTCGGGTCACCGGGCGCGCCACAGGCACGCTCAGCGCGAAAGGCCCGTTGCTTGCGGAGAACGCGCAGGGCGAAGAGGTTTACGGCCTCGAAGGGTTGCAGGGAACGGCCCGGTTTGAGGACCTGACGGTCCAGATCGAAGACGTGCTGTTGACGGCCGTTTCGCCGCTGCTGGTGCAGATTTCGAGAAAAGAGATCTATTTCGAGAAGACGCAGTTCACGGGCACGAACACGAACGTCACCTTCGGGGGGCGTTTGGCGCTCGGCCCCGGCGGCGAGCAGAGCCTGACGGTTGACGGCAGTCTCAACCTGCGCGTCCTGAACGGTCTCTCGCCGGACCTGTTCCTGACCGGCTCTGCGGATGTCAACGTGCGTGTCGCCGGCACGTTCGAGAATCCAAGAATTAACGGCACGGCTTACCTTGCGAACGCCTCCATCGCCACGCTCATCGCGGACGAGCGCCTGACCATCTCGAACGTCAAGGGCGGGGTCCGGTTCAGCAGCAACCTGGCGCAGATAGATTCGCTCACAGGCGTGCTCGGCGGCGGGCGCGTCTTTGTGACGGGCGGCGTCATCCTCGAAGGGCTGACGCCTTCGCGCTTCCAGTTCCGCATCCGCGGCGACGACGTGAGCGTGCCGTACCCTGAAGACTTCATGTCCACCGCCGACGTGGACCTGGAGCTGAGAGGAACGACGACCCGTGACCAGCAGATCGCGACCATCATCTCGGGCACGATCAACCTGCGCCGCGCCCTCTATACCAAGGATATTGACCTGGAGACTTTGATCAGCAACCGCCGCCAGGCGCTGATCGAGCAGGGGGGCGAATTCGCGCTGGCGGCGACGGCGCAGTTTCAGGACCTGCGCATTGAAGGGCGCGATGCGCTCGTCGTCAAGAATAATCTGGCGGAGACGGTCGGGTCCGTCTCCCTGATGATCAACGGGCCCGTCAAAGAGCCGGCTGTCTCGGGGCGCATCACGGCGACCTCCGGCACCTTGAACTTCCGCAACAAACAGCACGAAATCCAGCGGGCCGCGATTGACCTGCCGGGCAGCTTCAACGCCGACCCCTTGCTCAACATCCAGACCGTGGCGGAGATTCAGGGCTACGACGTGATCACGAGCATCACTGGACCGCTGACGCAGCCGACCGTCAACGTGCGCTCCGACCCGGCCCTGCCGCAGGCGGACGTCGTCTCGCTGATTCTGACGGGCGATCTCTCTTCGGGCGAGACGGGCGCGTCCGCACTCGCCCAGTCCGGCCTGGGAACGGCCGCGAGCCTTTTGACCGAAAGTCTCATCAGCGCCCCGGCGCGGCGCGCGACCGACAAGCTTTTCGGCCTGAACCGTTTTGAGATTGACCCGCTGATCGCAGGGCGCGGCGGCGAGAGTCCTACGGCGCGCTTGACCGTCGGGCGGCAGATTAACAAGAATCTTTCGATCACTTATTCGACCAACGTGACCGGAAATCAGAACCAGGTGCTGTCTGTGGAGTACCGCGTCTCGAACCGCCTCTCGTTCGTCGCGCAGTACGAGCAGGGCAGCACCACGGGGTTCAGCTCGCGTAACGATAATTTCAGTTTCGAGATTCGGCTGAAAAAGAGATTTTGAAAACGAAGTGGTCAGTGGTCAGTGGTCGGTGGTCAGTTAATGGCTCTTACTGACCACCGACCACTGATCACTGACCACTGATTACAAGGTTGAAACTGCGTTCCTCTATTTTCATCACGCTCGTTGCCGCTCTGTTCGGGTTTCCTTGCTCGGCTTATTCCGCGCCGGATACTGGCGACTACGAAGGGCGTGTGATTACGGCGGTCGAGGTCGTCATCGAGGGGAGCCCGCGCGACGAGACGGCCGAAGCGGAGTTGCGCTCGCTTTTGAGCGTCGCTACGGGGACGCAGTACACGGCCGTGCGGGTGCGCGAGTCCTTGCAGGCGCTCTTCGAGTCGGGTCTGGTCTCGAATGCCCGCGTCGAAGTAAGCGAGACGTGCGCCGCGCCTGCCTCTACACCGACGAATGCCAGCCGCCCGCTCTGCGTGCGTTTCATCGTCCAGCGGCAGGTGAAAGTCGGCGAGGTCAAGCTGAGTTTGGACATCCCGCCCGGCTCGCCGATCTCCGAAGACGAAATGCGTGCGCGCCTCAACATGCTCGAACCGGGCGCGCGCCTTTCCGAGCAGGTCCTCAAAACCAACGCCGATCTGATTCAGGCGTACTTGCGCGACAAAGGCTTCTTCCGCGCCGAAGTCAATTACGCGCAGGTGCGCGACCCTGCGGACCCAACGGGCACGCGCCAGACAGTAGTCTTTTCGATTGTGCCCGGCGAGCAGGCGCGCGTCGCCGACTTCGTGATCCGCATCGAGGGTTTCGACGCGGAGAGCGTGCGACCGAAGCTGAAGCTGCAAAGGGGCACTCCGTTTACGCGCTCCGCGCTCGGCGAAGACATCGGCATTATTCGGCAGGCGATCATCAAGATGGGCTTTCTCGCCCCGCAGCTCAAAGACGAGCGCGTTAGTCTCAATCCTGAGACTAGCGAAATCAATATCCTCCTGGAGGGAGGCATCGGGCCGAAAGTTGAGGTCGCCGTCCCGAATTACGAGCTGAAAGAGAAGACCCTGCGCTCCCTGCTCCCGATCAAGCGTGAAGGTAACGTTGATTATTCCGCCATCGTCGAGGGCGAGCGTCGCCTGAGGAATAGGCTCCAGGAGAGCGGCTACTTCTTCGCGGAGATCACGCCCGTCTGCACCGTCACGCCCGCGCCGCAGGCAGCCGCGGCGCTGAACGGCACGCCAGAGATGTGTCAGAACCTGAACCCGGCGGAGTTGACGGGCCACACCATCAACGTCACTTACTCTGTCGAGCGCGGGCGGCGTTTCAAGCTCACAGACATTCGCATCGAGGGCACAGATGAGCTGCGCATTGAAGATGTCGTTGACGAGCTGCGGACGCAGAAGGCCAACGCCCTCGGCTTCATCCCGCTGCTCGGCTACGGGCGCGGCTACACGAGCGCGGAGCTTTTGGAGCAGGACCGGCGCACCATCCGTGCGCGGATGCAGGAGCTGGGCTACAGGAAGGCGGAGGTCACGACCCGCCAGGGCGTTTCCATCGAGGGCGAGAACCTCATCATCACTTTCGCCGTGGATAAAGGCCCGCGCACGAAGATCGTCGGGCTGGAGATTCGCGGCAACAAGATTTATACGGACGCCAAACTGCGCGAGGAGATTTTAAACGCGGGTCGCGCGCGCTGCGCTGCGAAATTCGACGCGGGCGATTACACGCCCTGCTTCCAGACGACCGAGGGTCAACCCTACTCGCGCTCGCAGGCGGCGACGGACGGCAACGCGATTCTCAACCTCTATGCGCGCGACGGCTACGTGGACGCAGACATGGAATTCGGGATCGTCGAGCTGCCGCGCGGAGTAGGGACCGACGGGCGCGAGGAGGAGCGTGTACGCCTCGTCTACACGATCAAGAAAGAGGGCGACAAGGTCTTTATCAACCGCATCTTCGTCAACGGCAACATCCGCACGAAGAAGGAAGCGATTCTCGCGCTCATCCCGCTCAAGGAGAAGGACGTGCTGCGGGCCGAGAAGCTGACGGAAAGCGAGCGCGCCCTTTACGCGACGGACGTCTTCCGCCAGGTCATCATCCGCACGGAGCCCGCCGGCGAGACCACCTCCGGCTTCAAGAAGCGCGACGTCATCATCGACGTCGAAGAGCTGAAGCCGCGCGAGATGCGCTACGGCGGCGGCTATTCGACCGATAACGGCCCGCTGGGCTTTTTCGATATCCGCAACCTCAACATGTTCGGCAAACTGCGCCAGGGCGCTTTTCGCGTTCGCGCCAGCCGCCGCCAGCAGGTCGTGCGCCTCGAATACCTGGACCCGCATTTCCGCCGCTACGGCGAGAACTCTTTCGCGCCGCTCGCGCTTTCGGCCCAGTACCAGCGCGACACGACCGTAACGCGCTTCTTCCGCTCGACGATTGATCGCGGCGCATTCGGCATCGTGCAGCGCCTGGACGCGGACGGAAACCCGATAGACATCAACTGTACGCTGCCGAACGAAGAGGACTGTCGCGTCGGCGAGCCGACGATCAATCGCTTCACCATCAACGCCGAAACGCAGCGCGTCATTGACCGCAAGAGCCGGAGCATACTCTTCCTGCGCTACAGCTACGAAGACGTGCGGCTCTATAACATCAACAGTCTGCTCATCGCCTCGATCTTGCGCCCGGACCGCGCGATCCGCCTCTCCAGGTTCGGCGCGACCTTCGTACGCGACACGCGCAACAGCCAGTTCGACACGCAGCGCGGGGATTTCTTGACGCTTGATTACTCGCTCGCCCTGCGCCAGCTCGGCGGCAATCTCTCCTTCAACAAGTTTCAGGCGAACTATCGCCGCTATTACCAGTTGAAGCAGGTGCGCGGGACAGTCCTGGCGGGGAACATCACGCTGGGGTTGGCGACCGTGTTCAACCCGCGCGACCGTAACGAGAACGGCGTGATAGACGATACGGATAAGACGCTTCCCATCAGCGAGAGATTTTTCGCCGGGGGCTCGACCACGCTCCGCGGCTTCGGCTTCGAGGAGGCTGGACCGCGTGTGGTCGTCCCTGAATGTTTCCTACAGTCTCCTGTCCCGCGCGGCTGCGGCATCTTCCGCAACCGCAAGGGCGAGTTGATTCAACTGGACCCGTTCACGGTCCCCATCGGCGGCAACGCCCTGGCGGTCATCAACCTGGAAGCGCGAACCTCTCTCACGAAGGCTTTTCAGATCGTGCCGTTCTACGATGGCGGGAACGTCTTCCGCCGCGTCGGGGACATCTTCGGGCGCAACGACGTGGACGAGAATAACCCGGCCCTGACGCGCGCCGAGCGCATCAACGCGCATAACCTCAGGGCGCGCTGGACGCACACGGTGGGCCTCGGCCTCGGCATCAAGACGCCGCTCGGCGGCACGCTCTCTATTGATTACGGGTGGCTCCTGAATCCGCCGGAATTCCTGATTCCGCAGTCTGGCGGCGGCGAGGCGACTTTCCGTCCCAAGCGCGGGCAACTCCATTTCCGCTTCACGCGAGCATTCTGAAGAAGGAAAAAGGTAAAAGGTAAAAGGCAAAAGTATGATGAGAGAAACAGGAACCATGAGAACCAGACGGCGCGGGAAACTCTTACCCGTCGTCGCTTCCTTTTTCCTTTTACCTTTTTCCTTTTTCCTTACCGCGCCAGAGGCGCGGGCGCAGGAGGTCGTTGATAAGATGGTGGCGACCGTCAACAGCGGCGTCCGCCCGTCTTTGATCACCTACTCAGACCTTTTGTGGCAACTGGCGCTTCAGCCAAACACGCCTCTGGAGAACCCAGGTTCCGAGAGTCTGAATCGCGCCCTGAACCTCATCATCGGCCAGCGACTGATTCTGCAAGAAGCCGAGAAACTGCCGTCAATTAGTCCGAGCGCCGAAGAGATTGATGCCGAGCTGAAAAAACTGATCGAATTATTCCCGACGCAGGAGGAGTTTTACCAGCGCATCGCCCGCGTCGGCCTGTACTCGGACTCGGAACAGTTGAAAGAGATCGTGCGCCAGCGTTTGACGATAGAAAAATACCTGGACTTCCGCTACCGCTCGTTCACGGTCGTCACGCAGAAAGAGGTGGAGGACTATTACCGCGACGCCTGGTCCGCGCGCTTCCGCCGCCAGTATCCGGGACGCATCGTGCCGGAGCTGAAGGACGTGTACAAAGAGATCGAATCGGAGCTGACCGAGAGCAAGATCGAGTCCGAGACGGATGAGTTTTTAGACAGTGCGCGCGAGAGCGCGGAGATCACCATCCTGAATCCGGTCTGATTCGGGAGGGAGACGGAAGCCGTTGCCAAAAGGGCGCGGCGCGGCTAAGCTTGAAAGCATTACAGAGCCCTCGCTTGAAGTGTTCGGAGGTCACAAGCAATGCTCAAAAACGCGAAACTCATCCTGATGGCCGTCGCCATCCTCGTCGCCGCCATGATCGTCTGGACGGTTGTCGGCTTCGTCGTCTGGGCCGTGAAAATTCTACTCGTCCTGGCGGCCGTCCTCTTCGTCGCCTCGATCTTCATCAAGCTCACTAAAAAATCGAAGCCCTCGGAGCTTGAAGAGGGGGAGACGGACAGGGAATTGAACGAAGCCCTGCGGCAACTCGAAGAGATTAAGCGCAGGCAGCTTATCAAGTAATCCGGATAGAGCTATGTCGTCAATACCCAACATCTATCTCAGCCCCGAAGAGTATTTGACTCTTGAGCGCAGGGCGGAGCACAAGAGCGAGTATCTGGACGGCGAAATCTTTGTATTCGCTGGCGGAAGCGAGCGTCATAATTTGATTGTCGCTAACATTATCGCCGGACTTCATGCTCAATTGTTAGGAAGTCAGTGCCGTGTCTATCCCAGCGATTTAAAGGTACGCGCGCCAAAGCCGAGATATTTCTTCTACCCGGATGTGTCTGTCGTGTGCGGGGAGACAAAATTCCACGATGAGTACAAGGATGTGGTGCTTAATCCGGCGGTGATTTTTGAAGTGCTCTCGGAGGCGACGGCAGCATATGACAGGGGGAAAAAGTTTCAGTATTACCAGCAACTCGATACGTTGGGTGAGTATATCCTGGTGTCGCAGGACGAAACTCTGGTCGAGCATTATGTGAGACAAGAGGATGGAAGTTGGATATATACCAGGCTGTCAGGTCTCGACTTGAATCTTGCTTTACCTTCTATTAAATGCTCTCTTGAGTTGAGGTTTATCTACAACAACGCAACCCTGCCGGAGGAATGAATGCGATTAAGCCAATCAATCTTACCAGAGTTCGACCACGAGATGGCGAACACGCGGAAAACTCTCGAACGAATTCCGGAGGAGAAGCTCGATTGGACGCCGCACGAAAAGTCCATGACGATGCGCGGGCTGGCGACGCATCTCTCGAACCTCGTAAGCTGGACGGTCCACGCGATTGAAAAGGACTCGCTGGACATCGCCCCGGTCGGCCAACCGCCTCTGCGCGCCACTCCCGTCAATTCCGTAAAGGAGGCAGTCGAAATCTTCGACAAGAATGTCGTGGCGGCGCGGGCCGCAATCAGCGGGGCGAGCGATGAAACTCTGCTCCAGCCCTGGTCGCTCGTGGCCGGTGGAAAGAACATCTTCACCATGCCGCGCATCGCAACTTTGCGCGGCATGATTATGAACCACACCATACATCATCGCGCGCAACTCGGCGTTTACCTGCGGCTCAACGACGTGCCCGTGCCTCCACTCTACGGTCCTTCGGCGGACGAGGGCGGGTTCTAAGGCGGAGGGCATTACTTGGAGTCGCCTGTGGATTGACATCCTGCCTACGGCATTCGACATCTAAAGCTCCGGTCTATGTCTAGAGATGGTGACAAGAGTATTGAGAGGCCGCGCGTGGGGCTTGCGCTCTCGGGCGGCGTGGCGCGCGGCATCGCGCACGTAGGCGTCCTGCGCGTCCTGGAAGAGCACAACATCCCCATAGACTACATCGCTGGCACGTCAGCCGGGGCGTTGATTGCTGGCGGTTATGCAGCCGGAATGCCCGTGGCGGAGATCGCGGAGATCAGCAGGCACATGCGCTGGCGCGACGTCGGCCGCGTGACGCTTTCGCGCCTGGGGATTCAGTCGAACGCGCGTATGGAGGCGTTCGTCCGCGCGCGCCTTCCGGTCACGCGCTTTGAGGAGATGCGTATCCCGCTCGCGGTCATCGCCTCGGACCTCAACTCCGGCTCCGCGGTGATTATGACCGAGGGCGACGCGGCCTTCGCCATACGCGCCAGCTGCGCGCTGCCGGGCTGGTATGTCCCGGTCCAGGACGATCACGGTCGTCTTCTGGTTGACGGCGGACTGGTGGGAAATATCCCGACCGCTGCCGTCAGGGCGCTGGGCGCGGACCTGGTGATCGCTGTGGACGTTAATAGCGAGGGCGCGAAATTCCTGGGCCCGCCGCATTCCATCATCGGGGTGATCCTGCAATCCATCATGGTCGTGCAGCGGACCGCGGCGATACATCAACTGCACGACGCGGACGTAGTCATCCGGCCGCGAACGGGCCACATCCGCTGGGACGAGATGGGCCGCGCAGACGAACTGATAGAGATCGGCGAACGGGCCGCGCTCTCCACCATAGAAAGAATCAAACATCTGCTTGAACCCGTGGCGGAGCCCCCCTTGAAGTGGTATCAATTCCGCCGCCGTCAACAGCAACAGGAAGACAAACGCCGCGTCTCGCCATTAAGATAAAACAGAAGAGTAAACGTGCCCCCAGCCCGCGAAAGCGGGCGGCAGCATAAAGCCCCGTGCGAAGCCGCAGGCGAGCGCGGGGATAAGAGATAGTTAAGATGACCGAGCCCGCGTGAGCGGGCGGCAGAGGTTTAGATGTTAGCCTCTGCCGCCCGCTCACGCGGGCTTAATATTCTACATTGCTGACTTAAACCCCGTGCTGACGCACGGGGCTTTATGCTGTCGCCGTCTAAAGACGGCTGATATCTTCAAGCAAAAGTTGTAGCTTTTTAGAGCACGAGTCCCATTCTCAATACCTCAAAGGTTGTACTGAAGGCAGACGTTATATCGTCTCCTTCTCCTCTCTTCCTTCTTCATTCTGTCTCATCTACACGGCTTAAATTCTTCTCTGCCAACGCCATTATCTTGATCTTGCGAAACTCTCTGCTGCTCAATCCCGCGCTGGCATAAACATTGCCAAAACATTTGGCAAGATCAGACAAGTGAACGGTTCGGGGAGGGGAGCGATGAAGGAGTTAGCTAACGGTCTTGCGCAGCTTGCGGCCATCATCATGATTCTGGTTACGCTAGCGGTCTCGACGGCCGCGATCTCTCAATGGGGAAGCACGGACAACGCCCAGACGGCCGGACCCGGGCCGCAGACGCTCGCCGCCGCCGACGCCAGGTAGCGGAAGAATTCAGCGGCGATTAGACGTTTATAGAGAGAGCAGAAATAAAGAGCGGGCTTTACGCGAGCGGGCTGATGAGTGCGCTCCATGATCGGCTGTCCGTCAAGAGAGCAGGCATGGCTATCGAAGTAACATCCATCGAAGAGAAGCGGCCCGTTAAAGTCAGACGGATTAAGCTGAAGGGCACCGCGCGCGCCCTCAAGCGCATCACGGCCACGCGCAGGCGTCGCCTGATCCTGCGCTCCATCATCGCCTCCATTCTCATCATCGTCGCCGCGAGCGTCATCTTCTTTATCTGCTCTTACAACTACTACGCCAGCCTTGTTGATGCTCGCCTCAAAAGCGGCTACCTGACGAGCCGCGCGGGCATCTACGCCGCGCCGCGAACTTTGAGCGCCGGGCAGAGGATGTCGCCCGAATCTCTAGTAGAGCACTTGCGCCGCGCAGGCTACACGGAAGCGAACGCATCCGACGCCTGGAACGGAAGCTTCAATGTCGTCAGCGAGAGCGTCATCGAAATCCATCCACGCCGCTCAAGCAAGACCAGTCCGACAATCGTGCGTGTCCAGTTCGATCAGAAAGGGCGCATCGCGGACCTGACTGGAGACCTGGGGGTCACGCTCGCGTCTTACGCGCTTGAGCCGGAGATTCTGACGACGGACGCCGCGATGAAGACTGGCAAGCACACGCAGCTCTCTTATCAGGAGATTCCGCCCGCGCTGGTTCACGCGATTCTCTCAATCGAGGACCGCAGATTCTTCGAGCACGGCGGCGTTGATCTTTGGGGCGTGGCGCGCGCCCTCTGGCGCAATAGCACAGACGACGAGACGTCGCAGGGCGGCTCGACCATCACACAGCAGCTCGTCAAGAACACTTTTCTGACGCCCGAGCGCACCTTCCGCCGCAAGTTCGCGGAGGCGATGACAGCCCTGGCGCTCGAACGCCGCCTCTCAAAACAGGACATCTTCGCGCTCTACTGCAACGAGATTTACCTGGGACAGCGCGGGGCCGTGAGCGTGCGCGGCGTCGAGCAGGCGGCGCACATCTTTTTCGGGAAAGAGCTGAAGGATTTGAGCCTCGCCGAAACCGCGACGATTGCCGGAATGATCCAGAGCCCGAACCGCTACGCGCCGGACCGCCACCCGGAGGCGGCAGTCGCGCGCCGCAACATAGTGCTCGGCACGATGCTGCGCGACCGCTTCATCACGCGCGAAGAGGCACAGGCGGCCGCGCAGGAGACGGTCGCCGTCGCGCCCTTAAACGACGCGGACGGCTCGACCGCGCCCTACTTTATTGATTACGTCAATCGCCTAATCGAGGCGCGGCTCGGCACGGAAGTGAAAAGTGACGAGCGTGCGCTGCGTATCTACACGACGATTGATCTGGATTTACAGCAGTTCGCCGAAAACGCGCTCAAGCGCCAGCTCGAACGCCTGGACAAAATCTATCAGAAACGCAACGTCAAGCCGCAGGCCGCGCTCGTCGCCATTGATCCGAAGACAGGGAACGTGCTGGCGATGGTGGGGGGACGAAACTACGCCGAGTCGCAGTTGAACCGCGCGGTGGACGCGCGACGCCAGCCAGGCTCCGTCTTCAAGCCCATAGTCTATTCGGCCGCGCTGGAGGGCGGGTTCTCGCCTCTGGAGATGTACGCGGACGCGCCGCAGGAATTTATCTACGACGGGAAGAGCCGCTACCGCCCTGCCAACTACGGCGGCGGCTTCTCGATGCGCGACGTGATGATGAGGACGGCGCTGGTGCGCTCGCTCAACGTGGTGACGGTTGACGTGGCGATGCGCGCGGGCCTGCGCCGGGTCGAGCGCACTGCGGAGAACTTCGGCCTGCCGAAGGCTGAGCCCTATCCGGCGATTGCGCTCGGGACCACGGAAGTGACGCCGCTCGACATCGCAGCAGCTTACACTGTCTTCGCAAACAATGGTGCGCGGGTCGAGCCGAACGTGATCGCTCGCGTCGCGGATTCATCGGGCGCGGACATCATCGCCGAGGCCACGGAGAAGCGCCAGGTCATCAAACCGACGACCGCCTACATGATCACGGACATGCTCTCGGACGTGATCGCCCACGGCACTGCGAGAGCGGCGCGGGGCGCTGTGAAGAAGACTGCGATTGCTGGCAAGACCGGAACGTCGCGCGACGGCTGGTTCGTCGGCTACACGCCGAACCTGGTCGTGGCCGTCTGGATAGGTTTTGATGATAACAAGCAACTGGGGTTGACGGGCGCGGAGGCAGCGCTGCCTGCCTGGACCGAGTTTGTCAAAAACGCAGTGGAGTTAAGGCCGGAGCTCGGCGGAGAGGCGTTCGAGCGTCCCGCCGGAATCACGTTCGTGGAGGTGGACCCGGAGACGGGCCTGCTGGCGACCGCCTCTTGCCCGCAGCGCGAGCGCGTCGCGTTGTCGGCCAGCTTCACGCCGAACCTCGAATGCACGACGCATGGCGAGTTCTATCAGATGATGGCTTCGGCAGAAGGTGAAGATGCTTACGCTTACGGACCGGCGACCGTCCCTCAGCCTGACGGTTTGAGAGTCGCGGCGCGAGAAATCCCAAGTTACCCGCGCCCGCAGCCACTGCCGCGTCCTGTCGTTAATGTCGAACGTGTGGAGACTCCCGCTTGGCGAACGACGCGAATCGAGACGGACACGCAGGGGCAGCGCACGCTCGTCAACGACATGCGCGCGTCGACTTCAAGGCGCAGACCATAAGATTTTCTTTCCACATACATGTTTCAAGCCCCGTAGGGGCGGCAGCATAAAGCCCAGGGCGTCAGCCCTTATCATTACCCACATCTCTATTTCTGTGCATGTAAAGCGCCCCAACATAGGTCTTGCAAGCGCAGCCACCCGCGCCATAAGGTCTGCCACCCCGGCTCACCATCACTCTTTCGCCCAA
>DASVXV010000099.1:0-5806 GCA_036392495.1 Pyrinomonadaceae bacterium
GCAAAGATCAGACCTGAATTTGTTCGATCCGTTTTTCCTAAGATTTTTGCAGGTTTTCGAGATAGTTCAATGATTCCCAAACATCTATCAATACTTGTGTAGATACTAATGGCTGACGCCCTGGGCTTTAGACTGTCGCCCATTTCATGGGCTTCGGGCTATCGCCCGCTCGCGCGGGCTTAATAATCAAACCTTTGCTCGTTACCCAGCCCTGACGGGCTGGGCTTTATGCTATCGCCCGCTGGCGCGGGCTTAAACAAAAACGCTGCGCCAGGTAGGTTATTATCCAGGGGATGGATGTTATGTCTCGCCGGAAGAAAAATTCGCAGGTTTTTGCAGTAACGTTTCTTCTGGTATCTATCTTCCTCTCGTCCTCGCCCGCGCTCCTTTCGCAGGAACAGCAATCGCCCTCGCCGCCCGCGCAACGCATGCGCCGCGTCAAAGGCCAGCAGCCGCGCACGCCCACGACGCCGAGCGCCGCCACACAGGCGCAATCTTCTTCCTCGACGGACGACGACGTGGTCCGCGTTGACACGGACCTGGCGACCATTCTGCTGACGGCGATTGATAAAGAGAGACGCTTCATCACGACTCTCAAAAAGGAGGACGTGCGCGTCACCGAAGACAACACGCCGCAGGAAATCTCCGTCTTCGAGCGCGAGACGGATTTGCCGCTCACGCTCGCCATCCTGATTGACACGAGCCGTTCGGAAGAGAGAGTTCTGCCGGACGAAAAGATCGCCGCGCACGCTTTCGTGGATTCGGTCCTGCGCGCTGGCAGAGATCAGGTCAGTATCGTCACTTTCACAGGCGAGGCCACACTGGAGCAGCCTTTGACCGGCGACCTGCAGAAGTTGCGCGCCGCCATTGAGCGCGTAACCATAGGCGTCCCGCCGGAGAACCCTGATTGCGAAGGCAACGTCTCTATCGAACGCGAGCCGCGCTGTTATACGGGCGTCTGGGACGCCGTCTGGGTCACAATTAACGAGGTTTTGGCGCAAACGCCGGAACACACACGCCGCGCGATCATTCTGCTGACGGACGGCACAGACACCAGCAGCACTACGAAGAGGCAGGAGGCGATTGATTTCGCGGTCAAGAACAACGTCGTCATCTACTCCATCGGCATTGGCGACCCGGAAGAGTACGAGATTGCCGACGACGCGCTGCGCAAAGTCTCCGAAAAGACTGGAGGCCGCGTTTTCTTCCCCGAAAATAAGCCCGCGCTCGACTCCGCTTTCACGCAAATCCAGCAGGAATTGCGCTCGCAATACTTCATCGCCTATCAGCCTTCGAACAGAGCGCGCGACGGCTCGCTGCGCCAGGTACGAATTGAAATCATCAACCCGGAGCTGCGCAAACAGAAGCTGCGCCTGCTCTACAGGCAGGGCTACTACGCGAAGAAGGGATGAAATGTGAAAACAGGGCTTGTTTTTTCATCCCTCATCCCTCATCCTTCATCCCTGAAATATGACGCGCCCCTTGCTCTTATCCCTCTTCGATGAAACGGAGCGACGCCCGCTCTCCGTGACGGAGCTGACCCTTCAGGTGCGCTCCGCGCTCGAAGCGCGTTTCTCCTCGGTCTGGGTCGAAGGCGAAATCTCAAACTTCAGCGCGGCGCGCTCGGGCCACTGGTACTTCACCATCAAAGACGAATCGGCACAGCTTCACGCCAAATGTTTTCGCGGAATCAATTCTCGAATACGCTTCCGCCCTTCGGACGGTCTACAGGTGCGTGTGCGCGGGCGTCTCTCGGTTTACGAGCCGCGCGGCGAATACGAGTTGATCGTGGAGGCGCTCGACCCTGTCGGTGCAGGCGCGCTGCGCGTGGCGTTCGAGCAGATGCGCGACCGGCTCGCGGCGGAAGGACTGTTTGACGAAGAGTTGAAACGGCCGCTGCCGCTCTTCCCGCGCCGCGTCGGAATTGTGACCTCGCCGACGGGCGCTGCCATACGCGACATCCTGACGGTGCTCGCGCGCCGCACGCGCACCGTTCACGTTCTTCTGTCCCCGACGCGCGTTCAGGGCGAGGGCGCTGGCCGGGAGATAGCTGCGGCCGTCATGCTCCTGAACGAGCTTCACCGGCGAGCCCTCTCAGAGGGGCGTGCGGACGAAATGATTGACGTGATCATCGTCGGGCGCGGCGGGGGCTCCGCCGAAGATCTCTGGGCGTTCAATGATGAGGTGGTGGCACGCGCCTTCCGTGCGTCCGCAATCCCAATCATCTCGGCGGTCGGCCACGAGACGGACGTGACGATCTCGGATTTCGCGGCGGACCTGCGTGCGCCCACACCGTCGGCGGCTGCCGAACTGGTCGCCGCGCGCGAAGACGAGATTGCGGCTTACGTGGAGGCCCTGACACGTGACATGGTGCGTTCGGTCCGCTCGCTGCTTATCGCCGCGCGTCTCAGCGTGCAGGACGCCGCGATGTCGCCAGCCTTTGACGAGGTGCGCGAAAGATTACACGCGGCCTCGGAGGGCGTCGCAGATGCCTCGCACAGGCTGGAGACTTTGATGATGCGCGCGGCGCAACACGCGCGTCGGCGGGCGGATGCTGTCAGTTGTCGCCTGTCGCCCGCGCGTCTGGGCGCGCGCGTGGCGGCCTCGCGAACCAGATTCAACGTCCTGTGCACGGCGCGTGATGCGGCGGCCACAGCGCGCCTTGAGGATGCGCGCGCGCGCCTCTCCGTGGCCGTCGCCTCACTGGACGCGCTCTCGCCGCTCGCGGTCCTCAAGCGCGGCTACTCTTTGGCCGAAGATGAAAAAGGGAAACTCCTGAGCGACGCGCGGCAGGCGCACATCGGCGACCGTCTGCGTTTACGTTTGGCCGAAGGTGTCTTACGATGTCGCGTGGAAGAGGTGGAGAATAACTGATGTCAGCACCCGTAGACGATCCCCTGAACCAGAAGCGCAGCCGCATCGTGGTCAACCTGGACCCGACGCACGGGGCGGCGATGCCCGATGCGCCGCAAGCTCAACAGCCTTACGCTGCCCCCCTGAGCCCCGTCAGGAAGAGAAAGAAGTGGCCCATCGTTCTGGGCATCATCGGTTTTGTCCTGATCGCCCTGGCCGTCACCGCCATCATCTACTGGCAGAACTTTAAGACCAAACCCGCCTACTCGCTCGCGCTCGCAGTCAGTGCGGCGCAGCGCAACGACGCGACCGGCTTCGACGAGGTCTTTGACACGGAGCGGGTCGTCAGCAACTTCACGCCGCAGGTCATAGACGTGGTGCTCGGCAGATTCGGGGCGTCTTTGACCCCTGGGATACGCAGCACTATCGAGGGGCTGGTCCCGACACTCATCGTGCATTTTAAAGACCAGGTGCGCGATGAAGTGATGCGGAAGGTGAGAGACGCCACGAAGCAGGCCGAAGGCCGCTCCTTCATTCTGATGGCGCTCGGCATCCATTATCTCCTGGACATCAAGCAGGAGGGCGACACGGCGCTCATTACCGCGAAGTCCGAGGAGCGGAATACCGAGCTGACGATGGAGCGCCGCGACAGCCGTTGGAAGGTGGTCGCCGTCAAGGACGAGGACCTCGCCAAGCGCCTGGCCGATAAGATCATGAAAGACTTGCCGGTCATCGGCGGGGGGCTGATAGACGATGCCGCCGAGCAGATCAAGAAACGCCTTCCAGACATCCTGCCGAAGTCATCCGGAGTGACGGGCAAGGGAAAGCGCAGGTAAGCGAATGACAAGCCACTCGGTTTGATTCTATGATTATGCGTGCCGCCACATCCTTACGCTGGCAATGGTGCTTGTAGTGAGCTGAGAAGCAATGGAGACGTCGAGATGTTAAATACTATTCGTGCTGTTATGCGGGAAGGAAAGATTGAGTTGCTGGAGGATGTCGAAATCCCTGAAGGCACAGAGGTCCTGGTTACTCCGCTCACGGAAACGGAGTTTTGGTTAAAGGCGAGTGAGCGCTCGCTCGCCACAGTCTGGGAAAATTCAGAGGACGACGTGTATGCCACGTTACTCGAAGAATGAAGTGATCTTAGTGCATTATCCTTTCTCGAACTTAACAGGCTCGAAAGTCAGACCTGCAATAGTCGTCAACGCACCTCATGTCTCACAAGATGTCATTATTGTTCCGTTGACAAGTAAAACATCTCAGCTTCTGGCAGGGGAGTTTATACTGACCGATTGGAGTAGGGCAGGATTAAACGTGCCTTCCGTAGCGAAGCGGGGTCTTTTTACAGTGCATCAAAATCTGGTAGCCAAGTCTGTCGGAAAACTGTCGGATGCCGATGTTGACAGATTAGAAATATCGTTGCGTGATTGGCTGGGATTGAAATGAAGAAGACTGAAGCGCAGAGTAAAACTTTTGAGACGCAGCTCGCGGCGCTGGAGAAGATCGTGCGCGAGCTGGAGCGCGGCGATCTGCCGCTTGAGCAGAGCCTGAAACTGTTCGAGGACGGCGTGAAATTGTCGCGCGAGTGCCAGGAGAGATTGAATCAGGCGGAGCGCCGCATAGAGATCCTCTTGCGCGACAGCGAAGGGCGGCCCGTCCTGAGCGCCTTTGACGAAGAAGAGGCGCGCGGGTTCGCAGTCACGGGCGAAGACGAGGCGGGAGATGATGAAAACGTCTTCTGAAGTCTCTTCGCCCATTGCCGGCGCGGAAATCTCAAAGAAGTTAGCGCAGTATCGCGGGCTGGTCGAAGCGCGACTTGAAAAACTGGTCCCGGAAGAGAGCGCGGAGCCGAAAGGCGTTCACAGCGCGATTCGCTGGAGCCTCTTCGCAGGCGGCAAGCGCTTTCGCCCGCTCCTGCTGCTGGCGGCCGGAGAGGCTTTCGGAGCGGAGACGGACCGTTTGCTCAACACCGCCTGCGCGCTCGAATTGATCCACACCTACTCGCTGATTCACGACGACCTGCCCTCGATGGATGATGATGATTTGAGGCGCGGGCGCCAGACCGCTCACAAGCGCTTCGGCGAGGCGACGGCCATCCTGGCGGGCGACGCGCTTCAGGCCCTCGCCTTTCAAGCAATCGCTGAAGACGAGAAGCTGGAGCCGCAGGTTTGCGCGCAGGTGGTTCGCGAAGTGGCGCGCGCGGCGGGGACGCCCGTAGGCATGGTCGCGGGACAGGCCTTCGATCTGGAGGCCGAATCGCGCGACGTGTCGGGCAATGAGCTTGAGCGCATCCACCGTCACAAGACGGGCGCGCTTGTTACCTGCGCCGCGCGTTGCGGGGCGATTATCGCGGGCGCAACCGATCATGAGCTTGAGGGCGTGACGCGCTACGGCAGAGCGCTCGGATTACTGTTTCAGATTACAGATGATCTTCTGGACGTGACGGCGACGGCGGAAACCTTAGGCAAGACGCCCGGCAAGGACGCGCGCTCGCGCAAGGCTACCTATCCGGCGCTTTACGGTATTGACGCCACACGAGAGCGCGCACAGGCGGCTTACGATGAGGCGTGCGCCGCACTTGACGGTATCCAAAGAGAGACGCGAGCCTTGCGCGCCATCGCGCAGCTTATCCTCGAACGGCGCGCGTGAAAGAACAGAAGGCAGTAAGCAGAAGGCAGAAGGCAGAAGGCAGAAGGCAGTGGGCTGTGAATGACCAGCCCCGTTAGGGGCGACAGAATTTAGCCAGGGGCGTCAGCCCCTGGAAGATGTAGCATATTATTTATAGAGCCCCGGCAGGGGCGACAGTCTGAAGCCCAGGGCGTGAGCCATTAGTATCTACACAAGTATTGATAGATGTTTGGGAATCATTGAACTATCTCGAAAACCTGCAAAAATCTTAGGAAAAACGGATCGAACAAATTCAGGTCTGATCTTTGCTGCGCTCTGGTCA
>DASVXV010000100.1:0-19327 GCA_036392495.1 Pyrinomonadaceae bacterium
GGTTGGTTTTGCTGAGCATAAGTCCTTTGTTTGTAACAAAGCATGAGAGACTGCCTCTAAAGATCATGAGCCCCTATGCTCCTTTTAACTCCCACACTTGTTAAGTTTACAGAGATGTGGGTAATGATAAGGGCTTACGCCTTGGGCTAAAATCTGCCGCCCCTAGCGGGGCTCCATCACCTTTATTTTGTTCGCCTGCCATTAGAAATGAAGCGGGCAGGTGCGTGCTCAAACCAGCAGGTCAATTTTGAGCCGGTCCAAAACTTCGCAGATGGGATTCACGACGCCGTAGCTTTCGACCCTCTGCGGCTTGTCGGCGGCCGGATCAATCTCTACGGCGGGTCTCGCGCGCGGCGATTCCTGTGCTTCGGACATGCCCGCGAAAATTAACCCGATGGCATGCTGCTTTGCGTCCACGACCAGCGAGCCGCTGTCCCCTTTGGTCACGAACTTCGAGAAGCTCGGCATGGCGGGCGCGATCAACAGCTGGTCCCGGAAAAACGCCGCCTGCCCCGTGCGGTCGTACCTGATCCGAATATCCAGGTAGATCGAGAAGACGTTGCCTTCCGTGTAGCCCGTGGTCCGACCGAACTTGCGCACGGCTTCGCCGATCTCCACGTCCCGCTGGCGCACGTAACCCTTGATTGCGCCGATTAACGGAATCACAGGTTTGTGCTGCTGCGGCTCCCACAGTCTGGCTATTGCGGCGTCAACGTGGTTGGGGCGCGTAACGTCGCCGCCGAACTCCAGCGCGGAAAAGTTGACCAGCGCGCCGATTGGCCTGTTGCTCGCAGGCTCGCCAGGACTCGGCTGCACTATCAGATCGCCATCATCAACATCTGCCTTACGCAGGTCCGCGAAGACATGCGAATTGCTTAGCAGGTGAATCTCTTTGCGGCGCGGCAACTTGCTTCGGCGCGTGCAGAAGTAGCCGATGGTCCCGCTCTGGCCCGTCAGGTTCGTGTTCGCGCCGCTGATTCCGCCGATGATCACCTCCTGTGGCTCGCGTATGCCCCCGGCATACTGGTCCCACGCCGCGTGCGAGCTCAAACTCCCGTCCGACAAAAAAGCCGCCGCAGGCATTTCGATGAGGACGAGAGGGATGCCGCGGTAATTGCCAGGCAGCGCCGCACCGCCGGAGCCCGCCCACATCTCTTCACCAGCGTCGTTGACGAAGACCTGGATGCAGTACGGGCCTCCGCCCGCGAGTCTCCCGACGCCCACGGCGTGGATGTTGTTGGAGAAGCCGGGCCTCAGGTAATGCGTGCTCAACTCGCGCTTGATCTTGACGACTCGTCCGAGCAGTCTGTTACGGTTGCACCGTGGCTGACGCCTGAGAGCGCGTTCGCGCCTGTACCTGCTCACGAAAAACCACGTCAGCCAGGCGAGCGCAAGGGCCGCCACGACCCAGGTGATCTCGTCGTAGTAGTAATAGTAGTCGGTCCCGCCCTTGCCGTTAGGACGCGACCATACCAGGTGCTTTCCGAGCGCGAGTATCTGCATAGTTCGTATCGAGCTCATCTATCGAGGACAAATCTTCCGACATAATCAGGTGGCAGAAGTCCAGTTGGTTCACGGAGCCTCCACCCGCAGCCGCGTCATCCTCGACAGGGGTGAGTTCGTACTGGCTGCCGTCGGGGCTGGACAGGTATTTGTAGTAGTCTGGCATGTCGCTGTAGATGGCGTTCGCGCTGTAATCCATGTTCTTGATTTCGATTCTGAACGGGAGCCCTTCGACGCGCTTCAGCGTGTGTGTTTCTTCCCGCCCGCCGATTTTGATCGAGCAGGCGACCTCGTCGGCTTCGATCTTGACGCCGACGGTTTCCGCCACGTTCCCGAAAGCCTCGCGCTGTCGCGCCGCCCCCTCGGCGTCCTTTTCCACTTTTTCGAAGAAAAGATTGCGGTCCAGCTTGTGCGCGTAGAAGAGCCCGTTGCCGATGTATATCTTCGTCAGCGGGTAATGCCCCTCCCCTGTCGGTCTTAAAGACGTGTCGCCGTGCAAGCTGTTCATGTTCACGATCCAGCGAAAATCATTAACGTCGTCGGAATTCAACCTGTCGAACTTTCCGCTCTGGTAAACCTCGTACCCCTCGATGGCGGGCGCGCTCTGCGCCTTGATCTCAATCCTCACGTCTTCCTTCGGGAGCTGCTGGTAGGTCGCGATATCCTGATAGACGATGATGTCGCGCTCCGCCCCGTCCTGGTAAACGGGCTGTTGGACTTTGATCGTGAGCAGATGCTTGTCGTCGCGGATCGCGCCGATTTCACCGCGCTGCGCTTCCTTGTTGAAGCACATAATCCCGAGGCCTGTGAATCGGACGAGCGCTGTGGCGGAACTCTCTTTTACGGGCATGATATTCTCCTTTTCCTGGGTTGAGGAAAGCTTACAGATTAGAGTGCTCTTTCGTGGACCGAACGTAACGCCGCTCGGTTAAAGATTCGAATCAGTTGCAAAGCCACGCGCCGCCGACTTTCACGCAGGCGAAGCTCTTTTTCTTAGGCACGGTCATAGCTTTGGTCGGCGAATGGACCTGCCAGGCGTACCTGACGGTGACGACAGCAGCCGTACACCCCTTCATGAATCTACTCTCATACTCGAACGGGCCCAGGCTGGCCTGTCCGCCTTGCGGAGCGTTCTCGGCAATGATCTTGCTCCGCTCCCCTTCAATGCTCCGAAGCCATCTACCGGCGTACCGCTTGATGACTGCTTCCCTTTCGTCCGCCTCGGAGCAGACTACCGGCGTGGGCGTAGGGGCCGGTGTCGGTGTAGGCGTCGGCGTCGGACTCGGGGTTGGTGTCGGAGTCGGTGATGGAGTAGGCGTCGGAGTGGGTGTTGGAGTGGGTGTCGCGGTCGGAGTCGGGGTGGCCGTCGGTGTCGGTGAAGGCGTCCGTGCGGGCGTGGGCGTTGCCGCCGCTGCAACCGGAGACGGGGACGCTGTCGGTCCGGGCGTGAGAGAGGGCTCCGGGGTCTGCGCCGGGACCGGCTCGTCCTGCGGAATCGGGTTAACCTCAGCGCTTTGTCTGGTCGGCTCTGTCGGCGGCGTTGAAGTTTCGGCGAGGGCGACCTCCTCCGGCTTCGGCTTCAGATAAATCAGGCCGTTGACGGCCACCACGGAAACGACCAGGGCCGCTATCACCAATGTCATCGCCCGCAGCACGACGCGCCGCCACTTGAGCCTGCGCGCCCGTCTCGCCAGCGCCTTCTCCCTCTCTTTAATGATGCGGAAGCCCTCGCTCCAGCTTTCGCTGAGCGGGTCCACGCTCACGAGCGGCGCTCCGTCTGTGAGGCAGAACGCCAGCAACGCATCCGCGTAATAGTCTCCGCATTTTGGACAGACTCGCATCATCTCAATAATTGGCGTAGCCGCCAAAGAGCGAGAACGCGGCCCAGTAAAAGGGCGCACGCGTCTTCTCTCGTCTCGACACCTCCAGTTGAGCTTGCCGCAAGCTCTCTGCGGAGGTCATTCCCTTCTCGCCGCGGTTGCGATGAAAAGCGATCATCAAATCTTTGGTCGGCTCTGAATCAACCTTCCACTGGCTGGCGACCACGACGGGCGAGCCCATCGCCAGGAGCGTGCGGGCGATGCCGATGGCCCCCTCGCTTTTGTCGTAGCGCTCGAACCCCGTCTGGCACGCAGACATCACGACCAGCTTCGCCTTCGGCAACTTGTAGGCCCCCAGCTCGGATGAACGAAGCTCGCCCCCCGCGAAGAGTAGCTTTGAGTTACCAGGTGATTGCCGGTTGGCTACAAAGTGTCCGGCGAAATGAACCACCTCCGCGTCCGCGAAGTTCCGCAGAAACTTCTCCTTTGTGGCCTCCCGGCCGACCAACTCCACGGCAGTGCGGTAACCTCCGGCGATTGCCTTTGCCTCTGTCTCGGCATCCTTCAGGTCCGGCAGGTTCGGGTTCTCGTCGCGGTCGAAATCAGGGTTGCCGATGCTGAGGAGGCTCTCGCGCTTGACCTGCTCTTTCCGGCGCGCGTTCTCGGTCGCCAGCACCAGCACGGAGGCGCTGGGCGCATAAAAGAGCGCGAACTCTTCCAGCAGGTAACGTCCACCGGGCGAAACGAGCGTGGCGAATGCGAGCTGGTGCAGAGACTTGTCCGGGACCAGGCAGAGCTGCTTTTCGCCCGCGAGATCATGCGGAATCAGAAGCTCGTCCAGGTCCCGACCGGCCTGTTTGATCTCCGCCGCGGACGCTTTACCGATGACTGAGGCCTGATACGCGTTGATTCTGTCCTCAAGCTCGGCGGCGGTGATCTGCTTTTCAATCAAGTCGAAGCGCGTCTTCGACACGATCCAGATCGCCAGCCTGTCCCGGAGCACGGCGTACTGAACGAGCTGGACCTGTTCCGGCAGGCGCGCACGGATTTCCTCCAGAGAGAGCGGGCGTGAGACCGCTCTGAAATCCCTTTCGACTTCGGCAATCGTCTTCCCGGATTCGACGAAATCCAGCAGCGAACGGGCCCTGGAGGCTTCGGCGAAGTTAAACGCGAGCGGGGCGTCCCGCTCGCGTATGGCGTTCTCGATGGCGGCATCAAAGACCACCTGCTCATCAGCGAAGAAGGCCTGGCGTGAAGCGTCTTCGCGAATCGCTGCGCGATACTCGTCCGACAGAGCCAGCACGGTCCTTAACTCGGCGTTGAAATTCTCCCGCTCATCGAGCTGCTCAAAACAGAAGAGCTTGCCCTTGTGAATCTGGTACGAGCCGACGGTCAACTCCGGGAGACGTCCGTACAGCTCAAGCGCTTTGTCGTAATCGGCCAGCGCCCCGACGCAATCTTTCGTCTGACTCTTGACGTCTGCGAGCAAAAGGTATGCTTCAGCCGTCGTCTTCGTATTCTGCGCGCTGTCGCCGCGCTCAAGCGCGATTCGCATCGAGTCGCCGGCGTACTTCAAGGCCGCGGCGGAGTCGCCCCTCGCCGCCGCCGCGTAAATCATGTAGCGGAGCGAATTGTTGACGCGGCTGCTGCCGGGCCAGTTTTCCTGGACGACGCTCAGGGCCTCGCTCGACAGGCTCAGACAGGTCGAAAAGAACTTCAGCTTGAGCGACAGGTTCGCCAGCGTCCCCTTGTGACGCAGCCACTGGTTCAGGCTCTGGTAGTAGAGACCTTCATCCGGGAGCATCCGGCTCGCGTAAGACAGCGCCGGCTCAAGCTCGCCGAGCATGGAATAATGTAGTGCGAGGGCGTCCTGCGCGTGCTGGATTTCGAAAGCGTTGCTTCCGGCTTCGGCCAGGCTCAGCGCATGCCTGAGATTCCTGCTGCTCTGCGAAAGCTCGTTCTTCTGATAGCTACTGATCCCGAGCCAGTAGTAGGCCGGGGGGAGCAGGACACGGAAGCTCCTGCTTTCGGCGTTTTCGATGAAAGCTGTGAGCCGCCTGCGACTCTCTGCAATCTTCAGGACGTCCGGCAGAAATTGGACCGCCCAGTTCTCCGCGATGGCGGCCTCGCAAACGTCGCCGAGTTGCGCGAAAAGGTCTCTGCTCTTTTCAAACTCTGCCCTGGCCTTTTCGTAATCGTCCCGCTCTACGAAACGGTGGCCGCCAGCGAGAATCTCCTGCGCCTGCAACAACCGCTCAGTCTTGTCCGAGCCAACGGTGGCGTAGAAGTTTGCTAACTCTGAGAAAAACCGGTCCTCGTTCTGCGCCTGCTCGAAATTACCTATGAAGGTCAGGGCCTCCAGGCTCTCACTGGCTTCCGTTGCGTTCCCGTTCTGCTTCGCCAGCAGGTATCGCTTTGAGAGCTGGAGCGGGACGGCAGTTCCCTTTAATAAACCCTTCGTCTCGTTATGAATTCTTTGGGCGCGCACTTCGTCGTGGTTGCGATAGGCCGTCAGGAAGTCCGACAATACCTGCTCGTCCGTCTTAAAGAGCGCCTGCTCGCCTTCGACTCGCGCGAGGTTCTTACGCGCCTCCTCCGCCCAGGGCGAGGATGGGTCCTTTTGTAAGTAGAGCGTCCAGGACTCCTTCGCCTGGCGCGGCAGCCCCAGCTCCTGCAAGGCCAGTGCCTTGTTGAAGAGCGCCTCCAACAAATTGGCGTCGAGGTCTGCGGCGGCCGTGAACTCTTCCAGCGCGCGGGCCAGGACTTCGAGCTTCTTCTCTTTGGCGGAGGCTTTCGCAAGCTCGAAATAGGCCGCGCCCAGATCGTTGTGAATCCGCGCGCTCTTGGCCTCGAACTTCAGCGCGCTCTCGAATTGCCTGATCGAGTCCGCGTACTTCTGCTGCGTGAGATAGAAGACGCCCAGAGAGTGATGCGTCTGAGCGCCGGGGCTCTTCTCCGTGGCCTCTATTAGGCTGTTCTCGATGCGCCGCAGCCGGCTCTGCTCGCCCGACTCCGGCGCCCCGCGCAACTGCGCCAGGGGCGCGTACCCGAAGCCGGAAATGCGTGTCTCGACGGGCCGCCCCTGCCTGTAAATCTCCTTCAGCTCGGCGAGTTCGTCCAGGCTACCGCTGTTTCTTCTGCTGAAGTAAAACACCGCGGCCAGCACGGCCACCAACAGGAGTGCGAACGCGGCGACGTACTTCGGCTGTCGGAAGAAGGCTTTGAGCGAAGCGAAAACGGACGGCCTGGCTTCCTCCGGCTTCGCTCTCGCGGCCAGAGCCTTTTCCCTCAGCGCCTGGGTCAGCTCAAGCCTTAAGCGTCTTTCGGGATTACCCGCGAGCGTCGCGCGCAAACTGGCCGCATCCGCTTCGTTGAGGTGTCCCAGGACGTAATCATTGATGAGAGAGTCTTCCGCAAGCTCGACCTCAGAGCAGAACTCTTCGTCCGTGAACAACAGTTCCTCGATTCCTTCGAGCGTCGTCTCGTCCGAAACTCTGCCCAAAAGATATTCGCGGACCGTCTCTTCACTTTTCAGGGATTCGCCCATGGTTTTTCGCCGCCCATTCGAGTGTGTCAGTGCGGGGCGTTATGTAACTGCTTTCTCAGCTCATGCACTCCTGGACGCAAATCTTCAGCTTCTGCTTGATCCGCATCACGCGCATCCGCAGGGCTGTCTGCGACATCGCAAGCCGCTGCGAGAGACGCCGGTGCAGCTCGATCTTCGCCAGCTTCACCTCCGAGAAGTATTCCAGAATCAGGTTCCGGCTCTCCGCGGAGAGTTCCGCGAGGCACTTGTCCAGGCACTCTCTGGAGAAACTACGCTCCTCCGGGGCCTTCGCGGCAACCGTCACTTCGTCAATGTCCAGATGGTGCCGCTCCTTCCGCAGCGATTCGCGGTAAACATTTCTCGCCACGCCGTAACAATAGGCGAGCTTGTTCTCGATCCGCTCTTCGCTGATTTTGAGGATCACGCGGTTGATGGTTTCGTCCGCCAACTCTTCGGGGAAGCTGCACCGGCGCTGCGAGAAGAAAGTGCAGAGCCGGAAGCGCAGGCGCTCATACTCATCGCCCGCGCCGCCGCCTTCAGGGCTCAGCCATTCGAGGAAGCTTGCGAATTTTTCCCTGGTTATTTCTTTTCCTTCTTTGGTGTCCGGCATTGGCAGGTGACCATGTTCCGAGCCGTTATGGGATTCGGCGATAGAATAGCGCAATTGCAAGAGGAAAGACAGATGTATAGAAGCCCGAGCCGGTGTCGGGCTCAGGTTTGGCGCACGCCTTTTCACCTCTCGTTCAATTGAAAATCTAGTTCTCATAAAAAGCTTTGCCCGAAGAAGGCTCCAATGAAGAGACTTTCGGGCAAAGCACATCGGGAATGGTCAGCCTCGTTGCCCTCGCCTGGGAGAGCGCCTCCGACAGTCTGGATTATTGGTAGTACCAGACTGTCAGTTTGGCGTAATCGAACTCCGTATCGTCCTGCGCGATTATATCCAGGAAGGGCTGCGGCGGCATGACGCTGAAGATATAGTTGTTCAGGGAGGCGGTCGGCAGCAGAGCGAACTGCGACGATTTCGGATTGGGGTTGGTCGCGCTCCAGATTTGAGCGCCGTTCACAAATCTCAGCGTGAAGGGGGCGACTCCCACCGTGATGGTGTCATTACTCCAGTTCGCGAGTCCGGCCGCATACACGCCCGGGCCATGCTTGACTCTGACTTCGAGCGTGGCGTAGCAGACCCTGCAACTACGCAGCTTGAAGCTGTCGGCGAAGACCACATTGATGCGCGGGTCGTCGTAGCCCTTCGGGCTCACGTTGCGGCTCGTGAGATAGCTCTTTAACGCCGGGCTCAGAGTCGCGCCCGGGTCCGGCGGATTTCCGTGTGTCTGCACGTCCGGGCGGATCCCGGCACACTCGCGCGGCACCGCTATGCGGAGGGCTTCGGGGTCAATTTCGCGTGACATCAGTTCGGGCAGTGGCCGCTCTTGTTGCTGCTCTGTCGGCTGCTGCCTGTCTGGCAGTCGCTGCGCAGTGGCGTGCGAGCTCAGCATCAAAAGCTGTGCGAGCACTGCAAGAATTGAGAATGCGAGGAAGCGTCGGTTTTTCATTTTAGTTCTCCTTATCTGTGCGGTTGGCGGAGCCGTCCTCCGCGTGGAATCGGGCGGACTGAAGAGTCCCATATCCGTAACCGGCACGGGACTCTTCATGGTCCGGATTTGAGGCATCCGACCTGACTCGCTGATCATTATCTGGGTTTTGTGAGTTTGTCCGTGCAGGTTCCGGTCAGTTTCGCGTTGACGAACATCCCGGAGGGGCTGAGGCTGCCGTTGACAACTTTGACTCTCAGAGAATGCGCGCCGGGGCCGACGGTGGTGGTAAACGTGGACAGAGGTTTCTTGGGAGAATTGAAGCACCAGCCCCCTGTGCACTGTGAGAGCGGGGTATTATCCAGAAAGACGGAGACGGTGTCGTCGCCGCCGTAGTTTCCGGAGAGGGTGACATTCTGATCAATCGAACAGGCCGGGACCACAAAATCCAGCCTGTATTCGTAAGGGCCCGCGGCGACGCTGGACGTGCCGCCGTTCGCCACGGTCGAAACCCACTTGGCCGGACCCGGATTGAGATTCCAGGACGGGTGGATCGCCGCCAGAAAAACGACCGGGCTGCCGTTCACGGTCCAACTGTTCGAGCTGATCGTGCTGAGGTCCAGCACGTTGGTTCCCCCGAGACACTTACAGCACCCGAGGCTGGGCGACCCGGCGGCTGTGACGTCAACGCTGGTCGCCTGTCCGCGAATCACTTGTGCCGTCGCAGAGGGCGCGGCGAAGACTAGAACTGCGAGCGCGAGGATTGCTGTTGCGAGGGTTGCTGAAACCGGGCTGAGTTTTCTTGACATAAAAGTTTCTCCTGAGAGTTCGGAATTTGCACGAGACCCTGCTGCGGTTTCGTGCTTGCATCCATGTGTGACTTTCCACGGAGAAACGTAACGCTGCGGAAGATGAGCCTGATGGAGTTTCCTTCCAACTGGCCCGGGGTTCTGATGGATTAAAGGCTTTTGAGGACCGGCAAGACGTCTTCATCATGAAGAAGCCCTGATCTGTTTTTATTGTTAAATACCGCGTGGGCGGATTATCATCCCAGGCGTTTTGAGAAAAGGCCGGAATCCTTTACGACACCTCCCGAGAGATGGGGAGACGAGATGACGACTGAACATGAAGAACTGGTCCGAAAAATCTATGACGCCTACGCGCGAAGAGACGTCGCCGCGGCGTTGTCGCGCTTCTCGCCGGAGGTCGAGTTCGTTCAAACGGACCTGCTCCCGTGGGGAGGCAGGTATCAGGGAATCGAGGGTGTCCAGGCCTCCCTGGGGAAGCTTCTGGCGCATATTGATTCGCTCGTCGAGGTCGAAGAGATGATCTCGGCTGGGGATCATGTGGTAGCCATCGCTCGAACGCGCGGCACGGCGCGCGCGAGCGGCGCTTCATTCGACATCCGCGCCGTGCACGTGTGGACGGTCGCGGACGGGAGCATTCTGCGATTCGAGGCATACATTGACACCCCGGCAATGCTCTCGGCTCTCAAAGGCTCGTAGCTCCCTCGCGCGTCATCCTGGTTAGGCTGCTGTAATTGATTGTTCAAATGGCTTGAGAGGAGTAGCATACGCTATCGTTATGCGAGCAGTTGCGCCGATTCTATTACTGGCCCTCGCCATGTGCGGCTGTGCGAAGCTCAAAGCCTCTGCCCCAGCCGTGCCCGTTGAAAGCGCACACGAGCCCACTGTCTCTTCTCCGGCTAAGGTAGATTTCAAGACTCAGATCAGGCCGATCCTTGAAGCTCGCTGCATGCCTTGCCATTTCGCAGGAGGCACGATGTACGAGCGTCTGCCTTTTGACCGTCCCGAGACGATTAAGAAATTGGGTACGAAATTATTCACACGCCTCAAAGATGAGAAGGAGCAGCGCCTGATTCAAGAATTTCTCTCGCAAGAGTAGAGCGCGCCCCGGGGGCGGTCCGGTATTTCATGGAGGAGTTTTTCTGATGATGCGATCTATTACTCTGACACTCGCGGCATCCTTCTTCGCCGTCTACTTTTCCGTAGTCGTCTCCGCACAGACGCCCAGCCCGTCGCCTGCGCCCCAGGCACCTGCGGCCAACCCCGCGGACGTGGCATCAATTGACAGCATCATCAATGCTCTCTACGACGTGATCTCCGGTCCGGCTGGAAAGAAGCGCGACTGGGACAGGTTCCGCTCGCTCTTTGCCCCGGGCGCACGCCTTATCCCGACCGGACCGCGCCGCCCGCCCGGCACTAAACCCGACGCCCCGCTCACCGGCAATGAGGAGTATGGATTGCGCGCTCTCACGCCCGAGGATTACATCACGCGCAGCAGCAGCCTGCTCGAAGAGCGCGGATTCTTCGAGAGCGAGATAGCGCGCCGCACAGAGCAGTACGGGCACATCGCGCACGCCTTCAGCACCTATGAATCACGGCACAAGGCCGAGGACGCCAAGCCTTTCCAGCGCGGCATCAACAGCATCCAGTTGATGAACGACGGCAAGCGCTGGTGGGTGGTCAGCATCTTCTGGGAGGGCGAGACGGAGAAGACCATGTTGCCGAAAAAATATCTTAAGAGCGACAGTAAGTGACTCTCAATACCCCACTGACGGCAGATAACAACTGCGTGGCTCCTGGTATTCGCCCATAGCCATCAACGTCATCGGCTTGAGGACGCGCATCCCCTTCTTCAGACACCATCGAAACAGATCGGTCTGGCGCGTCGGCAGAAGCAACGAGAGGGGCTGTCCGTTGCTCAGGTTTCCAGCCCCGGTCAACAGAGCCTGCATCTCTTCTTCGCTTTCGGCGACCGCGTGATTCAATGCCCAAAAATGGGGCGCGGAAGTGTAGGCTGTAATGCGCCCGTCGCGCACGGCAACAAAAGAGGTCAAAAACGGAGGCACGTTTCGCAGCTCATTAACGCGCTCGAACCCGTGCGCTTTGCGTGACAATTCGGCGCAGCCTGCAAAATCCTCTTCTCGAAGGGGGCGAACCTCGATTCCCGCGTGGAGGTCGCCTTGAAGCTCGCCTTCGATCAAGACGAGCGGCTCTTTCACATCGAAGCCCAGGCTGGCGTAAAGCGAAAGCGAGGTTGCGTTGAAAGCATCCTGAACCAGGCGGACGCCCTTTCCTGTTTGTCCGCGCTCGATGACGGCCTCCATCAACTTTCTGCCTGTGCCTTTCGACTGCGCGCTCGGATCAATCGTAATCGGCCCAACGGCGCGAATCTCGTCATATTCCCAGAGATGATTTGAGCCCACAACCTGGCCGTCACTTTCGGCGACGATGCTGAAAACCTGCGGACTTGAAAAGAGTGCCTGAGTTAATTCTGTGGCAGCCTCAGGCGACGGGAAATCCGGGCGAAAGTTGTGACGCCCGGAGATAGTTTTGAAAGCCTCGTAACAGATACGCCCGGAAGTTTCGACATCTTCCTGTTTCATCTCACGAATCCGGATACTCATCGCCATCTTCTCCCGAAACCAACCGTTTAATCTTTCCCGGCAACTTTGGTTACCATTCCTCTAGCCACCTCGTTGCGAATCACTCTCACTTAAACCCGACGACCATCGAATCCGGCCCGATCAGGTGCTCCACGCGCGTCTGGCGGAATCCAGCTTCGCGCATCCAGCCGGAGCAGTCCGCGCCCGTGTAGTCGAACCCGCCCGGCGTCTCGATCAGCATGTTCAGGCTCATCAGCAGCCCGAAGGCGTTCTCCCGCCGCTCGTCGTCAATAAGCGCTTCGAAGACGATGAGCGCGCCGCCCGCTGGAAGCGCATCAAAGGCTTTCTTCAGCAGCATACGCTTCTCTTCCATGTTCCAGTCGTGCAGGATGTGCCCCATAATCAGCACGTCCGCCGACGGCAGAGAGTCGTTGAAGAAATCGCCCGGATAAAAACGCAGCCGGTCCGAAAGACCGTTTTTGGCTACATACTTCTCGAAAACAGGACCGACCGCAGGCAAATCGTAGATGCCGCCCGTCAGGTGCGTGTGTGCCAGGGCGACCTGAACGGGGACGCCGCCCTGCGCCCCGCCGATGTCTATGAAAGTTTTGTAGTCGCCCCAGGGAAACTTCTCCGCAATCGCGCGCGCCGCGCCGAGGCTGAGCCCCGTCATGGCGCTCAGGAAATTCTCCAGCCGCTCCGGGTCTGCGTACAGAGCCTCGAAGAAATTGCCCCCGCTCTTGGCCTCGTTCTGCGGCCGTCCGGTCTTCAGGGCTTCGGTCAGCGAGCCCCAGTAAGTGTAGAGGCGCGCGTTCGCCATTTCGAGTATTCCGCCGATGTACGAGGGCTTGTTCCGATCAAGAAACATGTCTGCTTCGGGCGCGTTACTATAGAGCCCTTCGCCGTTGCGCTCCAGCACCCGCAGCGCGACCAGAGTATCCAGAAAGTCGCGCAGCGCGCGTGGGTGTAAATCAAGACGCTCGCCGACCGCTGCGGCAGACAGAGGTCCACGGGCCAGTTCCGTGAAAAGTCCCAGCTCGACAGCGCTCAAAAGCGTCTTTGAGGCCCAGAAACCCAACCCCAATTGCATTATCTGGTCCGGCTTAACAGGTACGTTCATCTCTTCTCCTTCGTCGGCGACATAATTGACTCATACAACAGAACTCTTTGCTTACACGGAGCGGGCGGCTGGCCTATCCATTAACGCGGGAATCCGCCCCTCTATCCTCTAACGCGTAACCGCAGGACAAAAAAAATCACCTATAGAGCTATTTTTGAACGTATTTGGAGGCGGACGCGGGCTGCTCTCATCCGAAGGGGTGCCAGCACCCGCTGATGATGTAAAATAGGAAGCACTATTTTGAGGATGAAGAGGTGCAGCGATGCGTGCAGTCTGGCGTAACACAGTCCTGGCAGAGAGCGATGAGACAGTTGTGGTAGAGGGAAACCACTATTTCCCGCCGGAATCGGTGCGAATGGAATATTTCCGGCCGAGCGACACTCACACCACCTGCCCGTGGAAAGGCGAGGCAAGCTATTACGACGTGGCGGTGGACGGCGAAGTGAATAAAGATGCCGCCTGGTATTACCCCGCGGCGAAAGATGCCGCCAAACAGATCGAGGGGCGCGTCGCCTTTTGGAAAGGGGTGCAGGTCAGTTAAAAGCAGGCGCACCGTAAACTGGCGATTACAAGCAGGCACAAAAATGGCGGGCGCGTGAGGGGACGAAGAAGGCTTCAACTCTATAAGTGGCCGAGCTTGAAAGGAGTGTTGTCACCCGGCTAGCTCGAATCTACAAACGGGAGCTTTCTGCCCTTGTGGCCATCAGCTTCACCTTCTTCAGTTCCGTCCCCTTCATTCCGAAGAATATAGCCATCTGGATAATTTGGTTAGGACTCACGAAATCTTTCGGATCGGCGCAGAACCTCGCTATGCCCGGTCCAAAACCGCGACAGCCCATCCCCTTTGGGATGCTCAGGCCGAGCCCACATTTACCGTCTTGCTGGTAGTGAGCGCAGAAATCGCAAACTATCATCATGCACTTCCTTCCAGGCATCTACTTCATTCAGATTTATCGGAAATACTAAGCGCATTGTTTGCTGTGGACGCGCTCCTGGCCGCGTTTTGGGCAATATGTTCCTCGCGCCGAAGCAGGCTTGCCGCATCCACTGCATCTTGTACCGTCATCCTCTCAGAATCTGTTCCGCCATTACGTCTGACTCCGCCCGCCCTTAATTCCCAGTCATCACGCCCTCCGAATTTTCCCCTGTTAAGGGTTTCCACTGCCCCGTAACCGCTTATCGCGGTGAACCACTGAATCAGTCTCTCGGCCCATTCACGTTCGCTAGTGGTCTCCTCAATCGCTGCGCGGACTTCTTTCCTGGTGCCGTTAACATCCGCCCGTGATGACGAAGATTTTGAATGGCGATTTAGTTGAAGCGTGCCAGGAAGCCTGTAAAGCCCGTCGCGGTATTCGGCAAGTAGCGCGAGATACTGTTTGCAGAGTTCGATAATGCTCTCACTCGTCGCCCCGTCAAGAGCGAGCCTGGCTTTGCGTAATTTCTCTTCCAGTGCCGGATATAACATGAACTCAGTGCCCCACCGGTATCCGTTGAAATCGTGTTTTCCCTTGAGCATCCTTCCACGAAATGTCCAGTGTGTAAGGTCTATCTTCACCCGTCATTACTTTCAGACGTTCCAACTGATCGTTTGAGTGATCTGCCGGTTTGCCGTCCATCCAGGTTTTGTGCGGCACCTCTGCCTTCTCTTTTGATCCGATAGAATCTAGAGACTCAAAGCTAATATGGACTCGCGAAGGGCCGCCGCCCGGAGTTTCCTCATCTTTCAGGAAGACGGTTAGAATCTCAACGCACCTGAGCGTTTGATTGGTCTCATTCATGAGCTCTAAACGAACCTTTGACTCTTCATTCCCGAAGCCGATGGTAAAGGTCTCCTCTGTCTTGCCGACGATGGTCATAAACTTTTTCTTATGTGAACCAAGTGATTCGACTGGCGCTTCCAGATCAGTTGTCCGCGCGAACGAAGCGGCGGTCCGGACATTTCGTCAGACTCATGATTCCTCCCCCATTGCTGGTTGAGTATCATGATCGTTAACTTTCCGATCTATGCTGACAATTGTGAAGGGGACCAGTCCTCGTTTGACTTCTTCGAGGGCGATGCTCGTATTCTTACGTCTCTGCATGTCAACTTCGATCCGGGGTAGTGAGCCGCGCAGGAGCTGCTTGCTTCTCAAGGCGGCGAGGACTATCAGCCGGTATCTCGAATCCACCCCCGGCCACACCTCCTCATTCGAGATGTGGCTGAAACCGTTGTGGGTCTCTTGATCTGTTCTAGGCATAAAGCGCTTCGCCTTCTTAGTTCTAACTATCGAAAATGATGTGCTGCCAACTAAATTCCAGGACTATCCCGGCGGCTGTTCCGTCGGCTCGTGCATGAGCAAGTCAAGCTGCGCGTGGTCAATTAACTGACCGTGGCCCAATTTGGTGGACGACCCGTCCGCCAGCCAAAAGTGGACGCCCGTTTCCCCTCCTGTCGGGGCGAGTCCGTTGAGCGCACGCTCGTCAAAGATGACGGGCTTGAAGAGCAGCATTCCCCAGTTATGCTCACGCGCCTGCATCGCCTGGCGGCTGCTCCTAAACACCGGCACGCGGAGATCTCCATACTCCCCGAAGGCGAACCAATCGCCGTTGGCGCGTCGCATGGCATACATGCTGCTCATCGCAAGCTCCTTTCTCACGCTCCTCAATGGGCCGAGGCTCCGGAAGTGATGTGAAGCTCATTATCCTTGTCGTAACGAAGGAAGACTGAGAACACGAAGAAGCCGATGATGCAGGCGAGCAACGCCGCGCCGAGGCCCCACCAGAAATGGTGTGTTCCACCCTGGGGGTCCTCGATTCCCTGCGAACCCTTAAAGGTAGCGAACAGATAAAATTGCCAGATAGCCATTGCCCCCAGGGCAAGCACCCCGATGGCCATTGCCAGAATATTCATTCCGCTCTTTTTGATATTACTCACTAGTTCATCTCCTCCATCAATTTCGAGGTTAAGTTGAGCGCCGAACTGGCCGCGCGCCAAACAGTCTTGCGTGCATTCAACCTGCGCGCTGGCTTCAAGCAGCAGACTTAGCCTTGCTCTGTGCGGGCGGCTCGTCTTGCGGCGGCCGTGGCCCGTCTGTGTTTTCGCGTGACCTGTTATGCGCTTGGACTCCTCCAAGTCGAGTGTGCGACTTCCACAGACGGTTCGAGTAATCTGAATAGATAGGACTGTCCGGCAGTCCGAGATCGTCCGCATCAAATTTTGACATCACACTTCTCCTTCAACCTGTTCCTTGAGGTGCCGCGCAAACCATTATTTACCTGTCCCCTAAACGTGCCGTTCGTGAGGCGATGACCTGCCACTGTTCCCGCCGTTTTTCATACACCTTGCTGAGTCGGTAAAAACCTCCGAAGTCTTGACCTTTGAACCGACTCTTAACAGTCGCGTGGCCTGTGAATACAGCCCTGTTTCCGTTGACCTTAGTACTGACATCATCAAGGTCAATGATCTCAGATGCCAGATCGCCGGGCTTGTAAACACCTATCATAAGGATGCGTTTCATTGATGTCTGACTCCCTGAATCGGAAGGTCTCTTTGATTCAAGCGGCTTTCGCGGCAATCTCGTGAAACGTGGAATTGGATATCTCGAAGGTTTCCACCCTCGGGAGTCCCACCACTACATTAATCAAGGACTTTAAGCTCTCCTGATGCCCCGTTCGGTGGTGCGCCTCCGCGTCCTCTTTCGTCTCCCAGTAGCTGTCGCTGATGGCCTGTGAGCGCTCTGCGGCAATAGAGGTGACTACATCGCGGAAACCTTTCTGCTTGCGAAGCAGGGGGATAATCTCATTCTCGGTAACGCGAGCCAGCTCCGATGCGGAGTCGGGCCTGAGATTCATGACAAGACGGCGTGTATACATTCTGAGCTCCGTTGTGGGTTTGGCTGTTAGCCTCAGGCGGCCTGGGTGATTCCAGAGGAGCTGAGAAGGGAGTTTAGCTGGACTCGATTCGTGATGAGTATAGCCCAGGTATAGGATATATGTCAAATGCGGCCTATATTCTGTAGACAATATATCATATATGTGGTAAACACTTGGGGCTGGCTCGATAATCATTGGGGTGGGGAGGTTAAGTATTGTGATTGAGGTTCGGGTTGACGGGCTGCTGGAAAGCCAGGGGCGCTCCTTCTACTGGCTGGCTAAAGAGACTGGCATCAGCCACACGACGTTGTGGCGGCTGAAGAAGGGCAAGGCGCTCGGGATCAACTTCGTCACCCTGGAGAAGATTTGCCAGGCGCTTAACTGCCAACCGGGCGACGTGTTGTTGCTGACTGAAGAGAAGAAGTCAGCCAAGAGGAGAGCGGCGCGGAGCAAGCGTGAAAGAAGTTAGGCTTCTCTGTTAGGCCGACGCGCTGGCGTTCACGAGACAGGCTTCCCAGTTCAAGCGCACCGCAATGCGCGGCGTTTTACATCAACCAGTAATCGCCAAAGTAGCTACGCGTTAATGAGATTGTACGGACGTGCGATTAATTAGAGAGGAACTTGTTTACCGTCCCCGTCAGCCCCGCTTACATTTGCCGGGCCCTCAACCTAGTGAAAGGCTTTCTATGAGAAACAAATCGGAGAAACAACCGGGCGTGTCTGATGAGTCGCTAATTAGCCAGGCCAAGGCGGCTGAGCTGTGCGGGGTGACGCGGGCGGCGATTCACGGCCTCGTGCGTCGCGGGCGCTTACGGTCATTAGAGGTGGAAGGGCGTGATCTCGTCTACCTCAAGGAAGTCGTCGTGTTCTCAAGAGAATATGATAAACGTAGTGCGCGCGGGAGCGCCGAGCCAGGGTTTGAGGGCGGGATGGCGCGACGCTGATAAAGTATTAGATTGACATCAACAGGGGTCTTCATGAAAGCCCTTTTTGATGATTAACGCGCAGGATTAGATATAGTAACGTGATTAACCGTAGGATGCTCCCTCGTGTCTTCGACGGGGCGCTTCGAATTCTCTTTCGGCATGTTGCCCTGCCAGCCCGATCAACTCGACTCGTCCGTTAGCCTGCACGCTCGCTACAGTGAAGGTGCGCTCAAGCGGTTCCCGCCCCGGCATCAGTTCTGCGCGAAAAGTCAGCCTCATACCTGTTGTCGCCCAGCTTTGGACGGCACCACGCTTCTTTCTTTCGGGTTGGGCCACCCCTCCCTGACGCTTAAACACGCGCATGTATGAGCCTGCGCATCCGATCTGCAAACAGCACGTCGATCTTCTGCGGTTCGATCACTGAAGTAACTTCGCCCTGCCCGTAAGTCGGGTGCGTGATAGTCTGCCCGGCGCGGTACGTGCGAGTCCAGTCGTAGGGCAGGCCGGACTGTCCCTGCGGGCGGCGTTCCGTGCGCCCGCTACTTTTGAAGCTGCTGACCGTGCCGCATTTCGGACAGCTCACGCGCGAGATGTTCCCGAATTTGGTGATAGACAACGCCACGTGGCCCCGCTCCTCGGCGCACACGGCGCATAATTTATCCACCCTCTCACCGACTGTGTAGAGCTGCTTCTCCATATAATCCTCCTCTTTTATTTATATCTGTAGGTGATACGCCCCCTGGACAGGTCGTAAGGCGACATCTCGACGCTCACGCGGTCTCCCATCAGGATGCGGATGCGGTTCTTACGCATCTTGCCGGAAATCTGCGCCAAGACGACGTGCTCACTGTCGTTGAGGCGGACCTTAAAGAAGGCATTGGGCTGTTTATCCACGACCACTCCCTCAGCCGGAATCAAATCTTCTTTAGACAAGAAGTGCACTCCTCTGTTAGCTCTCAGTTAACGGACATGTCTCGCTCGGACAATAGAAAAAGCCTCCGGCGAAAACTCTTGCCGGAGGCTTTTTCTGTAAAGAGTCGCCGGAAATAGCGGACAGCTAGATTAGTAGCGAGAATTGCCGCCGTAGCCACCGCCACGATTGCCACCGTAGCCGCCGCGACCTCCGCCACCGCCGCCACCGTTGCGATTCTCGCGCGGCTTGGCCTCGTTGACGGTCAGGCTCCGCCCCTGGATTTCCTTGCCGTTGAGCTGCGCGATGGCCGCTGCGCCCTCTTCCTTCGACGACATCTCGACAAACCCGAAGCCCCGCGAACGGCCCGTGTCGCGATCCTCGATGACCGACACACTCTCGACCGTGCCGGCCTGTGCGAACAGTTGCTGCAGATCATCGCTCGAAGTCTGGAACGAGAGATTGCCGACGTATAGTTTCATTGTCATGTAGATACACCTCTCCCTTTTCTGGAGTGTTAAGAGAAGTTTCGAATCGAAGTGTGCTTCGGAGTAACGGTCGCTATCGAAGGCTCAGGTTCGGATGCTCTTCTTGGAGCAACTTCTGTGGTTGAAATCAACCCGCTCTCGAACTATCCGAACGCCGCTGACTCAGGGGCGCATCACCGCTGATGCAAGAGAGAAGGATTAGCTGCCACTTATGATGCAC
>DASVXV010000101.1:0-76617 GCA_036392495.1 Pyrinomonadaceae bacterium
CCCTCTTAACATTTCTGGATTTCGCATTGATTAGAACTTGCTGGTATGATGCAACAAAAGTTATCAGTGGTCGGTGGTCAGTGGTCAGTTAAAGACTGGCCTCTACTGACCACTGACCACTGACCACTGACCACTGACCACCGACCACTGATTATGAAACATACTATCACACTCATCCCAGGCGACGGCATCGGCCCGGAAGTCTCCTCCGCGGTCGTGAGCATCATCGAGGCGACGGGCGTCGAGATCGCATGGGAGACGCACTACGCGGGGGCGCAGGCGCTGGAAAAATTCGGCGACACGTTGCCCAAAGAGCTTCTCGAATCCATCAAGCGAAACAAGGTCGCGCTCAAAGGGCCGATCACGACTCCCGTCGGCAAGGGCTTCACGTCCGTCAACGTCGGGCTGCGCAAAACGCTGGACCTTTACGCCAACCTGCGCCCCGTGCGCGCGCTCCCGAACGTCCCTTCCCGCTATCCGGAACTGGACCTCGTCGTCGTCCGCGAAAACACGGAGAGTCTTTACGCGGGGCTGGAGCACGTCGTGGTCCCGGGCGTGGTCGAGAGCCTGAAGATCATCACCGAAAAAGCTTCGACGCGCATCGCGCGCTTCGCCTTCGAGTACGCGCAGCGCGAGGGGCGCAAGAAGATCACGGCCGTCCACAAGGCCAACATCATGAAATTGTCGGACGGACTTTTCCTCGAATGCTTCCGCAACGTCTCCCAGAACTACCCGGAGATACAGGCCGACGACAAGATCGTTGATAACGCCTGCATGCAGCTCGTGATGCGCCCGGAACAGTTCGACATCATGCTGCTCGAAAATCTCTACGGCGACATCGTCTCGGACCTGTGCGCGGGCCTCATAGGGGGGCTCGGCCTCGTGCCCGGCGCGAACATCGGCGAGCTCGGCGCGGTCTTCGAGGCCGTGCACGGAAGCGCGCCGGACATCGCCGGCCAGGGGATAGCCAACCCAACTGCCCTGCTACAGAGCGGCATCCTGATGCTGCGTTACCTCGGCGAGCGCGAGGCGGCGGAGAAGGTGGAAACCGCGATGCTGAGAGTCTTCAAAGAAGGGCGCGTGCGCACACGCGACATCGGCGGCAGCGCCAAGACGGACGAGTTCGCGCGAGCCATCATCGCCGCAATGGGATGATTCTGATTCTGTAGGAGCAGGGACAGGTCCTCTGCCCGTCTGCGAATGCGGGCAGAGGACCTGTCCCTGCCCCTACAATTTTGCAAGCCTTCTCAAAATCCCAAAGGAGTTCCCGGAAAATGAAAACGACTGCACACGTAGCAGCCTGTTTACTGTTCACCCTATTCCTGTCCATAGCATCCCACGCGCAGCAACCCGCGACCGCGACGCTGAGCGGAATCATCACGGACCCGAACGGCGCAGTCGTCGCCGGGGCGCAGGTGACGGCGACACAAAAGGCGACGGGCGTTCAGCGCGAGACGACGACCAACGACTCTGGAGTTTACGTCTTATCGAACTTACCTCCGGGCCAGTACGAGGTGAAGATTCAGGCGAAGGGCTTCGCTAGTAAAATCTCGCAGTCGCCGGTCGTGCTCCAGGTCGGGCAGAGCGTCACGCTCGACGCCGCGCTTGAGATTGACCCCAAGTCGGAAAATGTAGTTGTTGACCTTGTCGCCGAGATACCTCTGGTTGACACGCTCTCCTCGAAAGTTGACCGTGTGATTGACGAGCGCGAGATCGCGAGCCTGCCGCTCAACGGGCGCAATTTTCTGGAACTCGCGCTGTTGGCTCCCGGCAATGCGCCCGCCCCGAATTTCGATCCGACGAAAACGAACGTGGTCACCATTTCGTCCGCGGGCCAATTGGGACGCGGCGGCAACATCATGGTTGACGGGACAGACAACAACGACGACGTGGTGGGCGGTCCGCTCCAGAATATCTCGCAGGAGGCCGTGCAGGAGTTTCAGATTGCCACCAACCGCTTCTCAGCCGAACTCGGCCGCTCGGGCTCTTCCGTCATCAACATCGTCACCAAAACGGGCACTAACACCACGCACGGGTCCGCTTCATTCTATTTCCGTGACCGTCGCCTGCAAGGATTGCCCGCGACCTTTGACCGCAGCACGGGCCAGGAGCCGCCCTTCGACCGCCAGCAATATGCCTTCGCCGTCGGCGGTCCTCTCAAGAAAGACAGAGCCTGGTACTTCGGCTCGTTCGAGTATCGAAATCAGGACGGCGCGGTGCTGGTCGGCGCGCGCGACCTGGCGCGCCGCACAATTACACGCACCTTCGCGCCCGCGCCTCTGAACGATCTGCTGCTGACGCTGCGAGGCGATTGGAGAGCTTCGGATTTAGATCAACTCAACTTCCGCTACTCGCTCGAACGCGAAGACGACGTGGCGGCGAGCACGCTGATTCGCGCCATTGGCTCCGCCTCGCAGCGCCAACAGGGGCGCAACAACTATCACTCGTTTCTGACCAACTGGACACGCGTCTTCTCGCCCAGAGTCGTCAACAGCTTCACTTTCAACGTCAGCAGTTATCTCAACCGCACGGAGCCCGTTACGGCCGCGCCACAACTGACGTTTCCGAGTTTGCAGGACGGGGCGTCTTTCCGCGTCCCGCAGCAGACACGGCAGAAGCGCCTTCAATTCAGCAACGCCCTGACCTGGGTCAGTGGCAATCACACCCTGCGCTTCGGAGGCGAGGCGCAGAAGCTGGACGCAGACTTTAACCTGGGCGTCTTCCAGCAGGGTCGCATCGAGTTGGCCGAAGATTTCCCTGCCTTTGATCGCAACGGCGACGGGCGCGTTGATGACAACGATCTGCTGATCGCGGTCACCCTGCGCAGCGCTGTGCCGGACCGCGCGCTCGTCATCCCGGACGCTGACAGCAACTACTTCGCGTTTTACGCGCAGGACGACTGGCGCGTTACCCCGAATCTGACGCTCAACCTGGGCCTGCGCTACGAACTCGACACGGACGTCAAGAACGTCAGCCGCGTCGGCGAGCTTAACCCGCTCATCCTGCCGTTTCTCAGCGGCACGCGCTCACGCGATACCAATAACTTCGGTCCGCGTATCGGCTTCAACTACTCGTTCGACGGCGGGCGCACGAGCATTCACGGCGGCTATGGCATCTACTACGACCGCGTGACGCTCGAAATTCAATCGCTTGAGCGCGGGCTCGACGGCCGCGCCCTGCCCATAGCCGTGCGCGCCGGCAACGTCTTCTTCATAGACCCGATGACCGGCACGTTCCCGCCCTTCGCCCCGACCCTCTCGAACCCGTTCACGGGCTTCATCCTGCCGGGCGCTGGGGCTTCCGGCATCAACATCATTGATAACGACCTGCAAAACCCTATGGTGCAGCAGTCGAATCTGGGCATTCAGCGCGAATTCTTCAAAGACTTCATCGTGCGCGCGGATTACCTGCACAACTTCGGCACGCACTTCATCATTGGCAGGACCATCGGCGTCGTCAATAACCCTGTCGTCGGTGGACCGGACCGCGTGGTCAACCTGGAATCCTCCGTCAACACGAAATATGACGGAATGCTTCTGAGCTTCGAGAAACGTTACTCGAATCGCTATCAGTTCAGGGCTTCCTACACGCTCTCGCGCAGCTTCAACTACGCGAACGACGATCAGATTCCCTTCTCGAACGGTCCCGTTAATCCCGCCAATTTGAGGCTGGAGTACGGTCCGACGCCCAACGACCAGCGCCACCGCTTCGTCTTCGCGGGCGTCTTCGAGTTCCCGCGCGGCTTCCGTCTGGCGCCGATCTGGACCCTGGCGTCCGCGGTCCCGATGGACATTCTGTTGCCCGACGGCTCTTCGCGTATCCCCACGTTGCAACGCAACGCCGGAGGACGACTCTTCCAGACGGGCGCGGATTTGAACGCGTACTTGCGCCAGCTCAACGCCGCGGGCGGCATTGGCGGTCAGCTCCTTCCGCTCGTACGCGACGACGCGCGTTTCAGCGACAGCTTCAATTCGTTCGACATGCGGCTCTCGCGTAAATTCTCGTTTACAGAAGAGATCACGCTTGAGCCGATTGTAGAGGTCTTCAATCTCTTCAACATCACGAACGTGCTCGGCGTTTCGAACGTTAATTATTCAGGCTTCTCGAACGTGCTGCTGCGCGACAGCAGCGATCCCTTGAATCCGGGCTTCCTGCGCTCCAGCAGTTTCGGGCAGGCGGTGACGACGGCCGGCGGCGTCTTCGGTTCGGGCGGACCGCGCGCGTTCCAGTTCGGAGCGCGGTTCACGTTCTAAAAGAAACCACAGAGACACAGAGGCACAGAGAGAGAAAAGCAAGGAATGAAGGCCATCTCTTCATGTTCGTTCTTTATCAAAAGTTTTCTCTGTGCCTCTGTGTCTCTGTGGTGAAAAGCCCTCTGCCAGAAGAGAACTCAAAGTGCCAACACAAGGCGAGCTAAAACGGCAACTCGGACTGACGGCTGCGACCGCGATCATCATCGGCGAGGTGATCGGGCTCGGCATCTTCCTCTACCCGGCGGGAATGGCGAAGTCGCTCGGCTCACCTTTCTGGCTGCTCGTGGTCTGGCTCGTGATGGGATTGATGGCGCTCGCCGGCGCGCTCTGTTACGGCGAGCTCGCCACCAGGTTTCCCGAAACGGGCGGCGGCTACGTTTACCTGCGAGAAGCTTACGGCCCGCGCGTGGCTTTCCTTTACGGCTGGATGGTCTTTCTCGTCCTCGATCCAGGGTTGACGGCGACGTTCGCTGTCGGCCTGGCGAGCTACAGCAGCTACATCGTGCCGCTCTCGCCACTCGCGATGAAATTGCTGGCAATCGGAACGATTCTCATTCTCGCCGTCGTGAATATCCTGGGCGTTCGGGTGAGCGTAGGCCTGATGCAGGCCCTGATGTTTCTGAAGATCGGGTTGCTGCTCTTCATAGTCTTCTGGGGCTTCGGCTCGGGGCTCGGCGATTGGGGTAATTTCGTTCCGTTTACGGCGCAAAGGCCCGGCTCAGAAAGCTTGTTGCCCGCGCTCGCAGGCGCTTGTGTTCTGGCCTTCTTCTCTTTCGCGGGGTGGTGGGATTTGACGAAGGTGGCGGGCGAGGCGCGCGACCCCCGCAGGACCTTGCCGCGCGCTCTCCTGCTCGGCATTCTCGTCATCACTATAGTTTATGTCCTGACGAGCGCGGCCTTTCTTTACCTCGTGCCGCTCTCAAAGGTTCCTACGGGCGAAACGAGCGCACAGACGTTTGCGGCTCAGGCGGGCGTGGCGCTCTTCGGACAGACGGGCGGCCAGGTCTTCTCGGGCATCGTGGTCATCTGCGCGCTCGGCAGTCTCGCCGCATATATCATGGCCGCGCCGCGCGTCTATTACGCGATGGCGCTTGATGGCCTCTTCGTCAAACAGATTGCAGCGGTCCACCCGCGTTTCGGCACGCCTGCGCTTGCCATAGCTTTGCAGGCCCTGCTCGCCTCGGCCCTCATCATCATCGGCACGTTCGAGGAGATCATCGCCTACTTCTTTTTCGTCACAGTGCTCTTCATCGCGCTGACGGTCGCGGCGCTCTTCATCCTGCGACGCAAGGAGAGAGGAGATTCCGCCGCGGCCTACCGCACGCCCCTTTACCCGCTGACGCCGCTCTTCTTTCTCGGGCTCGTCGCCGTGCTGCTTTTCCTGATCGCGGCGAGGAGCCCTTTGCAGGCATCTCTGGGCGTCGGCGTGGTTGCGCTCGGCGCAGTGGCTTATCAACTGCTGTTTAAGGGAAAAGCTGTCAGCAAATGACGCTGATTGAGTTTACATAAAGTCGTATGTCAGCCCGCGTGAGCGGGCGACAGACGCTCTTGAATCAAACATCTGTCGCCCGCTCACGCGGGCTGGAAAATATATGGCTACTTACTCTGTCGCCTGCTCACGCAGGCTTAAATACTTCTATTCAGGCTTAAATACTTCTATTTATGATACCCTCTTAAGAGTAAGCTGATTGCTGACTACTGAAAGCAAAAAGGACCGACCTTATGACCTGGATTAAGACTATTCCGATGGCGGAAGCCGACGAGAAATTAAGGCATGCGATGGAGGCGCAGCGCGAACTTTATCCGATTGAGTATGCTGAGCCTGTGCATCCGACGCCGGACGGCGAGTCATCCGGCATCGTCGCTTCGCACAGCCTGATACCCGAGGCGCTCTACCACGCCTTCGGCACTTTCGGCGCGCTGATGTCGCCGGAGCTGCCCCTGACGCGCCGCCAGCATGAGATGATTACCACGCTCGTTTCCGTCAGCAACCGCTGCCATTATTGAATCGAGTCCCACGCAGAGTTTCTGCGTCGAGTCACACTGGACGAAGATTTCGTCCGCCAGCTTCAAGACGATTACAAGAGCGCGCCCATTACAGAGCAGGACCGCGTGATGCTTGACTACGTGGTGCAATTGACAAAAGACGCCACGCGCATCTCCAGGGAGGACCATGAGCGGCTGCGCGCCGTGGGCTTCGATGACCGCGGGATTTTACAGATTACGCTCATCGCCTCCTGGTTCAACTACATCAACCGCGTGGCCGACGCGCTCGGCGTTGGTCGAGATTGAAAACAGAAATCATCGGTTGCCTCGCGCTTCTTGGTTTAGGAGAAAGATATGTGGACCTGCGTGAGTTGTGGCAATGAAGTTGATGACAATTTCGAGACTTGCTGGAATTGTCAAACGGACAAAGATGCTTACGTGCCCGGACTGCAAATCGAAGGTGAAGTTAATAACAAGTCAAACTGGATCTGCGCCACCTGTGGGGTCAACGTTTTATCTGAAAAAACTATTTGCCCAAATTGCGGTACCGGTATAAATGAAGTTGCCGGGAATGAAGAAGAGCAGGCTATGACAGAAGAAGAAATAGCTGCTTGGACTGAGCAAGGGGAAACTAGTCGAGAAGCGATTTTGGCTAGAGCTGTGATGAAAAGGTATAAAGACGCCTATCTTGCCGCAAGATTAACAACAGGATTCGGAAAAATTCTTAAAACCATTGGTGTTGCGCTGGCAATCTTGATTAGTTTCATTACAGTCTTTGGCAACATTAACACTCTAATTGGGTTCAATTATGGTCTCCCGATGCAGCTAGGTGGTTTATTTCTGGGTGGCCTGGTGGGAGTAATTTTTTATATTTGGGGTATAGTCGTTTCCGCAAAAGGACAATTGCTTATGGTTTCTCTTGATAGTGCGGTAGATAGCTCTCCTTTTTTATCAAATGAGCAGAGAGCAAAGGTGATGTCATTGCCAAAAGTATAGAATTTGTCACTCTTATTTTGCGGGTCTGCTTAGCGGGTTCCATGATATGCTCTCTCCGCTCGTCTCTTGTCTCCGACAATAGAGAGGTAAAAAACCTATGAGAATGTCATTCCCCAGGCGGTGGTTTACTATCTTACTCCTGCTCTTCATCTGCGGAACAGCGGCCTACGGACAAAGGCGTAGAGGAAGAGGTGCCGATTCCTCGACCGCACAGCTAACAGAAATCAAGGTCATTCCCTATGACCGGATGCACGACGCCTTTTCCGATGAGATTACAGACCCTGAATCAGACCATTTGAACCAGATAGACAATTCATACCTGGTGAAGATCGAAGTCTCCGGAAAGGCCGGGGATTATGCCAACCGCCGGGTCCTGGTAACTGTTCGTGAAGGCAACAGACTGCTTCTGACGCAGAACATGATGGTCGGGATACTCAACGATAACGGGAAATATTTCATCCCCATCTGGATTTACGGTCCTTTGTGCAGCCCGACCACCATCACGGCCACGCTGACCGGGCAGGGTAAACCCTCGACGCTCAAGAAAAAGATCAATTTCCAGTGCGGCGAGTAGGGATGGTCTTTAGCTTATTCACTAATCGATCAGCACCCCCCGACAAAGGGCAACCGTAGCTTTAAGCCTAAAGAGGCGATTTTTGATCTCTCTTACATTTAAGAGTGTGCCATTAAAATCATAGCTGCCTTGCTGTCTGAAGACGTCGCCAGTCGTCAATCCATCCCCATACATTTGATAGAAGTAGCTGTAACCATCAAACTTGAAGCTGCGAACAATTTTCTCATCACCAGTGAAACCGTCAACTTTGTTTGCAGTTTTTATGATCTCTTGCAGAAGCTGGGAAGCGCGAACGGCATCATAATTTGCGTACACGGATGCCACGCCGACTAAGACTAAAGCCTTTCCTCTATTATCCAACTTCGATGAAATCTGCTCTGCTTCGCTGAGGAACTCCGCCGCCCGCCCAAAATCTTTATTTTCGTTTTTGATAAGTGCTCTCGCAATCAGCGTGAAGATGTACGCGCGTCTCTCTAAATCACTATCATTCCGGGCAAATTGCTCGGCCCTTTCAAGCCGATTGTCAGTGACAGACTGCTTAGCCACGCTATATGTGATGAATGGCTTAACCACTTCGCGCGCCTCCTGCGAAAGTTTCTCAACTGTTTCCAAAGCGACCTCATACCGCTTATCGCGCATGGCAACCATCACTACCTTGAAATAAAGTCTGTCTTTTTGCTTTTCATCAGGTGTGTTGGCGGCTTGCTGTAGCAGAGCCTCAACCCCACCGGAAGAGTTTGTAGCTTCTCTTCGTGAATCATTCCACCGTTCAATTGTGCTCATCAATGAGTTGCGCTGATCTTGGTTGAGATAATTTGCCAGCACGATCTGCCGTGCTGTTATTGAAGTGGATAAAGCCGGGAGTCTGCTGCTGATATGAGGCTCAATAGTCTTGAGGAAGAAATAGTCTCCCAAAGCGCCAGCGCTTAGTTGCCCGATAGTCATTCTGTTGGACCGCGTGGGGTCTAACAATAACTGCGCGCAAGTTTGTAAATAGGTGATGCTCAATTCATGATTAATTGGATTGTTTTCGGCTAAACGGAGGTAGCCAGGTATTTGCTGGAGCGCTGGCGTTTGAGATTCTATAGACGGAACCTGTGCTGCCGAAAAAACATACGCATAAAGCAAGAAAAGCTCGTTGACATCATTGCCCCTCCGTGTCCGAACGCTTTGTAGCGCGCTGACGGAGAGATTATTAGCTAGAGTCATATCTTTCTTGCGGAGTCTGGCTAGAAACATCAAGGTGTCCGCAGTGACGCCATAACTGAACGACTTTTCGGCTACTAACGCCGCAACCGTAGGGTCTTTCTCGATGAGTTCAGTGGCTAATCTCAAAAAACCCGCAACCAAGCTCCCGCTCCGTTCAGCGGGCTTAACGGACCCTCTTCGGGAGGTCTCCTCTCCCAGCTTCGCATATTTGGCGACGTATGACTCAGCAAGTTTCTTGTCAAACCGGGCGGCAATGCCGATTATCTTGCTCATAACTGAGTCCAAATTGATATTCTGCTTTTCACTATCTTCTATGTTCCCCAATTGCAATGCATCATTGAATAGAGAATCAAGCATCTGGCGGCAACGCTCAGGCTTTTTTTTGATAAGTAAGTCGATAACATCTTCAGCTAACGCCACGCGCGCCTCAAGGCTTTCAACCTCTCGCAGCTCATCTATTACAGAATCAAGTGTAAAGACGACAATATGATTAAGCGGCGAAGCGCCACGTTTACTGGATGTTTGCCCATAGACGCTAGAATATGACGTTATGAGCGCAATCGCGATGACAATCATATGTCGTCTAAGTGGCTTCATCTTAAGAAATCCTCGATTCTATTGTAATACTGCATAAAAGCTCTTATTCGCCCGGCTTCGACGCTTTTTTGGGCAGCTCACAATCCACTATCTTGCATCCTTCCTTTTCATCCAGCACCCCATATTTCTTTTCTTGCGGAAACCAGCAGGTACATTTCGGCTTGGCTTGTTGCGTTAAGCCTAATTGCCGTTGACGTGTTAGAGAGAAGGCCACGACAACGATCAAAGCCACAAGGAACATGGAGACCAGAAGTTTCCAAATCACGCCAATCTTTTTGCTTTTCATAACTTCCTTCCTGACAAATGATAAATGTTTTCGATGAGCAGCGGGATTATGGGGCAACCTTGCTGCTCATTCCGATGCAAAGATTGATGCTGCGTCCTGAATCACTGTTGCAACATCTCTAAATCCTCGCCCCCTTCTGAGAGCCGTTTGTAGCATCTTTTAACCTCACAGGTATCCCTTTCTCCTGAGGGAAGCGGCTGCGGTAATCGCCTCAGAACTCCATACTGGTTAGTCTCAGGAAAAACGCAAGTGCATTCGGGGGCCGGCTCCGATTGAGCGGATGCAGTCTCACGCCCTACGTGAGACCCGGTGAGGAGAGATACTGTGAGTAACGCGCCTGAAAGGACGATTCTGGTCTTTTTCATTTTTAGCCTCCAAGTTAGATAGGGTTTACTTGAACCGGACGGTTATCACCGCTATCGTCGAGAGTAGTATCCTATGTGAAGTGATACTGCTGAGAGACGAGGTGAAGTTCATAGCTTTTGATACATCCGTATCGGTGGAGTGATAATCCCGTTTCTGGGGAAGGCTTGTCCCAGTGAGGGAACGCTGCTTCGGCACACAACTGAAGGTTTCCGTTATCGTGAGGCCGATGAGGATAAAAGCGTTCACCGGCAGGAAGCAAACGGCTAAGGTGCGGGCAATATAATCTTCCACTCTACAAATAATCAACAGTTATTTTCGTCCGGTTCGCTAGGGCAGCTAACGAAGTTTTCACTTCATCGCGCACGATATAGTGCCGGAACGCACACCATCTGGCATAAGAAACCCCTCAACACACTCACGCCTGCAAGAAAAATATAAGAAAAGCTGGAAACCCATCTCGGACTGAACCTGCGGGCACGGCCCTTGCTCTCGCGCCCCGCAGCAGATCGAAGCCCTCGCTTAAAGCTCTTCCCCGCGTGTCGCGCGCGCTTTGCTTTTCTGAAAAGCTTTTTGCCCCGAGAGAGCGCACACCGGAAGCGAGCGGCTCCCCTCTTGACGTTTCAAAACTAAAGGAGCGTAAAGCTATGTGGCACTTGAGGTCTACTCTATCCACCCGTCTCTTCTTGCTCTTCACTCTGCTTGCCGCCTTGGCCCTGACGGTGCGCGCCGACGATACGGAGGCGGACGAGTACGACGAGAATGCTCGCGTCGCGCGCGTCAGCCTGATTCGCGGCGACGTTCAATTAAAACGCAGCGGCAGCAAGACCTGGGAGCGCACACGCGTCAACTTTCCGCTCGTCGAGGGCGATCTGCTGGCGACCACAGGCGCGGACGCGCGCCTCGAAATTCAGATTGACGCGCGCAACTTCGTGCGACTCGCAGGCGATTCCGTCATCAAGGTTGTGACGCTGCGTGAGGAAGGCGTCGCGCTGAGTCTTTCGGAGGGCACAGCCACCATCCGCCTCGCGCGCTTCGACAAAGATAAAGAGTATTTCGAGATTGATGCGCCGGGAACGACGCTCGCGGCTGAAAAGCGCGGCGTCTATCGCCTGGATGTCTCGCGTGAGGGGCATGTGCGGATGATCGTTCGTGACGGCGGGCGAGCGCGCATCTATTCGGAAACGTCCGGCTTCACCCTGCGTGACGGACGCACGGCAGAACTCGTCTCCAACGGGACGGATGCGGGCGACTGGGAGTTGAGCGTCGCCGCAGGTTTTGACGAGTGGGACAGGTGGGTTGACGAGCGCGAACGCTATTTGACGGCGCGCCTGCGCTATGACGGGCGTGATCGTTACTACGACGCGAACGTCTGGGGCGCAGAGGAGCTGGACGCTTACGGCGACTGGGTCTATGTCAACGATTACGGCTGGATCTGGCGGCCGCACGTAACCGTCATCAACAACTATAACAACTGGGCGCCCTATCGCTATGGCCGTTGGACCTGGTGTCCACCGTACGGCTGGACCTGGGTGGGCGATGAACCCTGGGGCTGGGCGCCTTATCACTACGGGCGCTGGGTCTATTACAACAATAGCTGGTGCTGGGCTCCGCGCGGCTACGGCTATGCGTATCGCCGTAGCTGGTGGCGACCTGCGCTCGTAGCTTTCGTCTATATCCCGACCAGTTACGGCGAGCGCGTCTGCTGGTATCCGCTCTCCTACGGCCATCGCGATCCGCGCTCTCGCAACTACCGGCGGCTAGAAGCGCTGCGCAGGAATGATGTGGCGCGGCTCGAAAGAACTAACCCGGCATACTTGCGTGCGATCAGTTCTCTGCCCGCACGCGATTTCGGACGACAAGCTGCTCAAACGCAGCAAGCGTCAACGGATATTGCGCGACGCGCAGTCGGGACTGAACCCGTGCGCGGGCGTCTTCCGATTGCGCCCACCGACGGCTCTACGACAAGCGCCGGCGGAGCGGGTGAACGCCCCGTCCGCACAATGGCTCCGGCGCGTCCTCCGACCGCGGCAGGGGGCCCATCGGCGGCTGCTTTAGAGAATCGCCCGACCGGAGCGGCGACGCGTCTGCCAGGCGTCGCGCTTGATGATGAACTTCGACGCACGCGTCTCTACAACGGGCGCGAGCCTCGTCCGTCGGCCGCGAATGAAAGCGGCAGCGGCGCGGGCGGCAGTGTCGGCGTTGATCCAGGGAACACTGGAGCGGTGGCGCGCCCTGCGCGCGTGCGTCCGACGACGGAGCGCGCGCCGCAAAGCAACGACGGCGGCGCGGGCACGCCCTGGTATGAGCGTCCCACGCGACCTTCGCGCGTGAACTCCGGTGAGGAGCGGCCGGCCTCGTCGCCCGCGCCGAGCGTGGAGCGGCCTACAGGAGCGCCTGTCAGAGTTGACGAGCCCGCGACTCCGACCCCGGAGCCTTCAGCGCCGCGCCAGCGTCCCGCCTCGCCGCGGCGCAACGACGATGACGAGCCGGTCGCGCGTCCATCTCGCAGAGCGGAACCTACGGCAGAGCCCAGACCTGAGCCTCGTCCGGAACCTCGTCCGGAGACGCGGCCCGAGCCAAGATATGAGAGGCCCGAACCGCGTCCCGAACCGCGTCCCGAACCACGCCCCGAGCCGAGACCAGAGCCAAGACCTGAGCCGAGACCGGAGTCCAGGCCAGAGCCACGGCCCGAACCCAGACCTGAGCCTCGTCCCGAGCCTCGTCCCGAACCGAGACCCGAACCTCGCCCGGAGCCACGTCCTGAGCCCAGGCCGGAACCGCGTCCTGAGTCCAGGCCGGACCCGCCGGCGCGCGAAGAGTCCAAACCAGCTCCGCGCGAGCGCGGCGAGGATGCGCCCGCGCGCCCGAACAGGCGCGGCGAAGAGCAGCAGCAACGCGACCAGTAGTTTGACTTACGCCTAACTTGAGAGGAAGGAATCATGAGACGAACAAGAAGACTCCCGATAATTGTTTCTATTTTGGTGATGGTGCCCGCACTCTGCCTCGCGCAGGAACGCGCGCGCACGATTGACGCTTCTCACAGTTCATCCGCGGATGTTTCCAAGGCTGCTCTCGATCCCGCTTACATCCCGCACGGGTCAAAGGTCTACGTCAGCACGATCCAGGGATTCAACGGCTTTGAGAACTACCTGGTCGCCGCCTTCAAGAAGAAGAAGGTTGATCTTCTCGTCGTCACCGACCGCTCGCAGGCTGACTTTGAGATTACGGGCTACGCAGAGCACAAGCGCGCGGGCTGGGCCAAGATCATTTTTGGCAGCGGCCTGCCCGAATCAGAGGCGAGCATTCAGGTCGTTAACCTCAAAACGAGCGTCGTCGCCTACGCCGTCGGCTCCTACAAAGTGGACGCCATCAACGGCAAGAAGAGCACGGCCGAGCACCTCGCCAAGAACCTGCGACAGAAAATGGAGAGGGATGACAAAAGGTTGAATAAATAGTTTCAAGTTTCAGGTTTCAAGTTCCAGGTTGAATCTTGGTCCAGGAACTTGAAACTTGAAACTTGAAACCTGGAACTCGAAATCATGAACACGACGCGTTTACGCTTTCGCATGGGCGCGGCTCTGGCAGCCGTCGCACTCGTTATCTCTCCCTTCATTCGCCCGACCCACGCTCAAAGCCGCGTTGAGGGGGAGGTCAGGGCGGACGTGCAGCGCGCGCTCAAGACGCGCATCCGTGAAACGGTCCTGCAAAAGCGCCGGGACGGCTACGCTCCAGCGCAAAACAAAGCCTCATTGCCCGCGCGCCCGCCGCGCACCGTGACGGGCGACGAGGCAACGGCTGAATCGGGCACGAAGCGTCGCCCGGCTCGTCTCACCGGGAAGTCCGAACAGAGCGATGCGCGTGCGGACAAGATCACGTACCCGCGCATCCTCGCGGGCACGCCCTTGAGCTGGGTCCTGCACACCTCGCAACTGAGCCTCACGTCTTCAGCCGGAACGGCCGAGCAGTACGTGGACGCGACCGGCGACGGGGTGGCTGATGAGAGGACCACTTTTAACGCGGGGGGCGGCTCGTTCGACATCGCGGTTGGCCGCTCCGGCGCCCGTTACGAAGTCTATTCCGCGACGCTCAACAATCGTCGCGTCGGCGTCATCAGCGTCGGGCTCGACACGAACGGCGACTTCACGCGCGATTCTTCCAGCACGTTCGATCTTGAGAGGGACTTTAGTCTCCCTTCGGCCGTCTCGGTCGTCTCCGGCACGTCGCGCGCGGGGCGCGAGTTCGTCGTCGTCTCGTCGAGCGGCTATTACGATTTCGACAACCCTTCAGACCCGAACAACGAGCCTTCGGCAGGCGTCGTCCTGCTCGTCCGCGACACTTCAACGGGCGGGTTCGACAGCGCGCTCTCGCGCTCGCTCGTGCGCGTCGGCAGCAATCAACTGAACAACGCCAATGCGCTCGCCCTGCTTCCGAACAACGATCTTCTGATAGCAGACTTCGATTCAAACGAGCTGCGGATAGTGCGCGACACAAACGCGGACGGCATTCCTGATACGCTCGACGCGACTCCTTACTATCGCTACAGCTTCTCGAACGACTCCCCCTTAGACATCGCGGCCAACTCGCGCGGCGTCGTCTTCTCGCACTCCGTCGGCAATGACACGGTGATGCTCGCCCTCTACGACGATAATAATAACGGTTATGCAGACCGCGATGAGGTCGTCGTCGAAGGTCTCTCGATTGATAACAGCCTGATCTTTCACGGGCTGACGACCGACCGCGAGGGCACGGTTTACGTCATAGAGAACGCATCGGGCGCCGCCGACCTTGCTTCAGACGGAGGGAATCTCGGCTGGCCGCAGATAGATGCGTTCCCGGACCCCGCGCTCAACGGTTTTTTGCGCGACGGCTCTCTCTTCGCCGAAGCCGACAATGGCGACACGCAGGCGCTTTCGGGGCTCGCGTTCGGCGTGGAGACGGTGCTCCCGGCGGTCGCGCATCTGACGATGACCAACAGCGCCAGCCTTCACGGCAACGGCACGAAAGGCGGCCTGGCGACAATCCTCGGCACGGGATTGACGCTCGGTAGAAGCGGCAGGACCGAAGCTGAAGCCTCGGCGCGGGGCGTGCGCGTGACGCTGGAAGGGCGCACAGTCCCCGTGCTCTCCTTCAGCGATTCGCAGATTAACGTGTACGTCCCCGAAGCCGCCGGCACGGGCGTCGGCTCAATCGTCGTTTACGTTAATGGTAACGTCACGGCGGCAGATGACGTAACGGTCGTTAACGATAATCCGGGTCTCTTCACCTACGCGCAGAACGGGGCGGGCGAGGGTCTCGCGCTTCTCGTCTCTGGAATGCAGTACACGCGCGGGCCGTTCAGCGCTAAAACTGCGGGGCAGTCAACCGTCATCGCGCTTTTCGGCACGGGCTGGCGCAATTCACTGCCCGTTACAGTGAGCATCGGAGGACAGGCGGCGAACGTGGAATATGCCGGTCCGAGCGGCGGCTTTAACGGGCTCGACCAGATTAACGTCCAGATACCCGGCGGCGTCACGGGCCAGGTGCCCGTCGTGGTGACAAATAAGAGCGGCGCGACGAGCCGCACTGATGTTATAGTAAGCCTCAAATGAGAGCCTTACTGATCATCACGCTACTGCTCATGAGCGCGTCAACCTCTTCCGCACAGAGCGGCGCGCAGACCGCTTCGGGCGCGGCAGCAGCAGCACCTCCGGACGTGCTGATACTTAAGAAAAGCTGGCGCAACTATTTTCGTGTCAGAGCATCGGAAGATTCAATCTTCTCAGCCTCTAACCAGAATTTAGAGGGGGGCGCCCCCACTCGACAGGAGAAAGCCGCCACCATACGCAACGCTGCGAGCCTGCCTCAGCGGGAGCGGGGCCCCAGCCCCGCCAAAGCTCCAATCGAGGCGCCGACAGCGAAGTCGAAATCTTGGCACCCGTCCGAGCAGTTTGTTTACCAGTTGAAAATTAAGAACACCGGCGCGAAAAAGATCACGGCGCTCGAATGGGCGTACATCTTTACAGACCCTGTCACGGGAGAGGAGTTGAACAGCCACACATTCCAGAGCTTCTCGCGGATCAAGCCGGACAAGAGCTCGACCTTAACAGTGACTTCCGCAGCGCCTCCGACACGACTCGTCACCGCCAGAGGTCTTGAGAAAGACAGCCGCAAACCGTTTGGGGAGCAGGTAATCATCCGTTGCGTCGCCTATGCGGATTTGACCGTCTGGGAGAATCCCACGAAGGGAAAGGGCGATTGCCAGAGTCTCTTCAATCGTGCACGCAAGCGCTGAAGCGCCAAACACGACTATTTAATTCGAATCCGACAGCAGAAAGGGACAAGATGAGCGTCAAAAGACACCTATTTTTCCTGGCCGTCGCGATCATTGCTTCTCAACTCTATTTAACCATTGCACGGGCCCAAAATCCCACGGCGGCAACACAATCATCTCCCGCCAGGCCCGAAGGTCTTCAGCATAAGATTAAGTTGCAGTTGCTTGTCGCCTCGAATGCTGTCAACGCCAAGACTGATTACCCGCCCGTCCTGGACGCAATCGTCAAAGAGCTTAAGGCGTCAATGCCTTTTAAGAATCACAGGTTGATAGCGACCTACGTTTACAACGTCGCGGACGGCGGCGTCCTTGAAGTGAGCGACGTCACCTACGCACAATTCGAGATGGGCGGCGCGCTTGCGCCCAAGTACTACACGTTTACGATAGCGGGAGTTAAATCTACTCCGAGCGGAGAATGGGTGCGCGTCTCCAGATTACGGTTCGAGTTTCGGCAGCGGATTTTCGTCGAGGCCGCGCGGGCCGAGGGGAGCAGCAACCCCATACAAAGGTTCGAGAATGTCGTTAATGGACTCTCCACCGAACTATCTTTGCGCGATGGCGTCCCGGCTGTCGTCGGTACGATGACGACCGGCCTCTCAGACGGTGTGTTAGTGCTCGTCGTGACGGCGGACAGAGTGGATTCCCGTTAAGCGTCACCGCCCGGCGTAAAAATCAATCACGCGCTGCGCCATTCGGACGACCTTCTCGCGTAAATGCGCGGGTTCCAGAATCTCCACCTCCGTCCCGAAGCTCAAGACGTATTCGCACGCCTCTTCCTCAAACTGAAATCTCATGGCGACCTTCACCCAGCCGTCCTCTTCTGGCGCGCCTGTGTGCTCGATGCGCGCGAATCTACCGCCGTAAGGCAGGCGCGGGAGAGCTGCGGGGCTGGCGCGCAAGGTCGCGGAGTATTTCGGAAGATGCGACCTGAATTTCGCGGAGGACTCTTCCCAGAACGAGGCGAGGTCAAACCCGCGTGGGCGGCGCGCCGGCTCATTCAAAATCTGCGGGTCATGAATGCGTGAGACGCGATAGCTGCGGACGTCCCCGCCGACGGCAGCAACCAGATACCAGACGCTCCCCTTGGCGACGAGTCCGAGCGGGTCAACCAGACGCTCGCCCGCGCCGCAATCTTCATTGCTCCCGTAAGTGAAACGCAGCTTGCGCCCCTGCCAGACGGCCTCTTGCAGCCTGTGTAGAGCCGGCACGGTCTCCTCACGTAGATTCCAGCCCGTCACGTCCACGTAGATACGCTGGCGCGCGTAATCCGCGTCGTGGCGAAAGACGGGCGGAAGGGCGGCAGACAACTTGATGAGCGCCGCGTCGGAAGCTTTATCCAAGCTCAGGTCGGCCAGCAGGCGCGCGGGCCGCGTGAGAAAGAGCGCCTGAATCTCCATCTCATTCAGCCCCGTCAAATTCGTCTCGTAGCCCTCCATCAGCATCCACCCGCCGTGCGTGCCGCGCTCGGCGGTCACAGGAACTCCGGCCATGCCCAGAGCCTCCATGTCCCTGTGAATGGTCCGCTCGGAAACTTCCAGGCGTTTTGCCAGTTCCCGCGCCGTCATGCGCTGGTGTATCTGCAAAAGCAACAGGATGGAGAGCAATCGGTCCGCGCGCATCCTTTTCTTCCTCCTGACATTGGATCAGGTCAGTACCGCCTGCGGTAGCGGGCGGGTCCTGATGTGGCTACACCCGCCCGCTACCGCAGGCGGTACTGACTCATACATTTCGGCCCAAGATTGTATCCGAGAAATATGACAAAGGGTGACATCTATCCGGCCGTAATCTCTTTCAGGCGAGGAAAAGACTGAAAGGAGAAGAATGATGAGAAAGGTGACTTTCGGCGGAGCCAACAGCCTGGACAATTACATCGCGCGCCCGGACCACACGTTTGACTGGATAATGCATAGTAAGGAAGCGGCCCAGTACATGAGGGATTACTGGAAGACTATAGACACCATTCTGATGGGGCGCAAAACCTACGAGGTCGCGCTTGGGTTCACCAAAGGCAAGGGCGACCTCCATCCGGGCATGAAAACGTACGTCTTCTCGCGGACGATGAAGGCCGGCTCTGGCCGCGGAGTCGAGATCATTACGGAAGACGCCGCAGAGTTCGTCCGCTCTTTGAAGGCTCAGGAGGGCAAAGACATCTGCGTCATGGGCGGAGGCGAGTTTGCGAAAACTCTTTTCGAGGCGGACCTGATTGACGAGATCGGATTCAACATTCATCCGGTCCTGCTCGGCTCAGGCATCCCGCTCTTTCACGAAATGAACCATCAGATTGACCTTGAGCTGCTCAATTGCCAGCCCTTCAAAAACGGCTGCGTGCTGGTCTCTTATCGCGTGAAAAACTCGAAGCCACGGAAAAAGGCTCGAAAGAAGGCACGTAAGTAATCTGCAATAGGTCGCGGGTCAGTACCGCCTGCGGTAGCGGGCGGGTTCTTAGTTCACCATTACCCGCCCGCTACCGCAGGCGGTACTGACAAACCCTACTGTGGTGGCTTTAATTTGATCGTCGTGTTCTCGACGACTGAAGGTGGGCGGGCGGGCCTGCTTATCAGTTCCTCTGTAATGGGCGCTGGCGGCAAGGCTGCGTTTTCGGATTGCGCGAGAACAGGAGAAGTCTTCGTCTCATCTTTTTCCGGCGGGGTCAAAAGTTTGGACGCGTTTCCCAGGCGGTTCAAGCCCCAGACGATGAGCGTGATTCCGAGGACCAGGCCGAAGCCTGCGCTGAAGACCGCCGATTGCCAGGCGTGTAGAAAGGCGTTGATGCCGGCATTAACGAGGCCGATGCTGGCGAGGATGAGCCCCCAGCTAATCAGGTTCTCGCTCTTCTTATACCGCTTCAGGGCCTCTTCGACGCGCCCCTCGACGGCGAGCCGAACAGCCGTGAGCGGCACGCCGCACTGCCGGCAATAACGCTGCTCCTTCTGATTCTCAGTTGCACATTGCGGGCAGAACATCGCGCGCTCGCCTCCATTTTAGAAGGACGTTCTTCCCTCGCTGATTTCTACGCTACGACCCACACAACAGTTTCATCATTGACAGCAAGCCGCCCTCGTCAGAGAGCTTACTTCAGATTCTTCAGGACGCGTATGCTTTCCGGGTAAAGGTCGTCGAGCGTGCCGTAGAGCGCGCTTCCCTCCTTCACAGGCTTGAGTCGAGCTATGGGATCGTCGCCCGGGTCCGGAAAGCTCAATTCCCCGGTCCCGGCTTTGAAATCGAGATTGGTCAGAAGCGACGTGGAGGTCAGAAAGTAGGCATCGTCGCAACTCTTCCCGTCAATGCCTGGAATCTCTTTGTAGAGAATGATGGGAAGGAAATCCAGCGTATTGATCGTCTCACCGCCAACTTGAGCAGTGGCGCTAATAATCTCGCGCCCCCCGCGCACGACGCGCGCACGCACGCGCCCCCCGTCTTCTATGACCTCCGTTTGACCCAGGACGGCGGGCCACCCCTGCCCTTCACGGTAGCAGGCGAGGCTGGCGTCCGTGCTCGTGTAAAGGTAGGGGACGAACTGCCCTGTGTAGTCGCCATAGCGCACAGGGAGGCAGGGCATCGTGAAGTTGTGCGGCCCCATGCCCGTGACGTCCGGGCAGATGAAGAAGCACATCGCCACAGTGTTTCCGGGCAACGGCTCAAGCTCGCGTGGCAGCACCTCGCGGATGGCCGCCTCTTCGGCCTCGTAGACGATAATCAGGACAAGGTCGTCTGTGTACTGGTAGGGCGGCAGCCCGTACAACGGCTTCAGGAACGGCAAGCCTCTGGGCTTATCCGCGCTCAGCTCAATCTCGCCCCCGCGATAACCTTTGCTCTCGCCGCTCATGTTAAAGACCTCCTCTGAGATAAGCGCGAGGTTTAGCGTACATGCGTCACTTTATCCGCCGTTTCCTTTGACGTAAGGACCGGGACGATCTCAAACTCCACCAGGTCCTGCCAGCGAGAGACCCACTCGCCGAATAAGTTAGGGTCTTCGCATTCCATCAGCTGAAAGCAGCGGTCAAAAGCAGCTTCCGTCCAGCTCTCAATATACTTTAATCCTTCGGGCAACATCCGCCCCCGCTCCCGGAACCTACGGTACACTGCTTCGGCATCGCCGTCCTTGAAACGCTCGATCACCATGAACAGCATCCCCTGTCTCCTTTTCCGACTCACCCTTCTCCGATAGAGTTCGGAACCACGAAGCTATCTGACTTACTGATTTACTCGCTCTTCAATTTCAAGACCAAGAAGAGAACGTACAATGCTTTATAAAAGCGCAACGAATTCATCTACCGTCAGTCCAGTCTGCCGAATAATGGCGCGGAGCGTACCCCGATCCAGTTCTTTGTGGTTTGGGATGGTGGTCTGTGCATGTGGCGTCTGTCGCACCATCACGATATGGCTGCCGCGCTGCCGATAAACGGCGAAGCCAACTTTCTCAAGCGCCCTGACGCATTCCGCCCCTGAAATGACCGGCAACTTGCTCACGCGGCGACCTCGACTATCTCCACGTTATCGTCCGGCACAGGTTCGCCGCGCTCGCGCAAAACTTCTTCATGCAGAGTGATGGCTTCTTGAATATTTGCCAGCGCCTCGTCTCGCGTCCGCCCCTGACTCACGCAACCGGGCAAACTGGGGACTTCGGCTACCGTGTATCCGTCTTCACCTGGATACAATAAAACTCTTCTTTTCATCTTCTCACCTCGCGCAGATTTTATACGTGCTGCCTCTTCCTCACAAAGATATTAATGCTGACGCCGATCTGAATGCTGAAAACATTATGCGTAGCCTTAGATTGAGCTTTCCACAGTGAGGGCCTTCCTGTTCACTATCTTTCTGAAGGGCACAGTTCCGGCGGCGATTATAGAACATCTGTACTACAATCACCTTCCAGTTATGGAACGCATCGTCTTTTTAGATCGCAGCACGATGAAGGTAGACATCCGCCGGCCACGGTTTGAGCACGAGTGGGTGGAGTACACACACACTTCTTCCCCTGCGGAAGTGGTCGAGCGATTGAAGGAAGCGACCATCGCCATCACGAACAAGGTTCCACTGCGCGAGGGGGAGCTAAAGCGCCTCCCGCGTCTTAAATTCATCGCGGTGGCTGCTACTGGCACGGACGTCGTTGATCTGGACTACTGCCGCAGCCGCAACATCCCTGTCTCGAACGTCCGCGGCTACGCGCGACATTCCGTGCCCGAGCATGTCTTCATGCTTATCCTGAGCCTGCGCCGCAGCCTCTTGAGTTTCCGCGAAGAGGTCGCGCGCGGCGAGTGGGCGAAGGCTAACGTCTTCTGTCTGCCGACTCAGACCATACGCGACCTGCACGGCAGCACGCTCGGCATCGTCGGCTACGGCGCGCTCGGACAGGCCGTGGAAAAACTAGCGCTCGGCTTCCGCATGCGCGTGCTCGTCTCGGAGCACAAGGGGGCGCAAGAGTTGCGGTCCGGGCGCACAAGCTTTGAAGAGCTTTTGCGCTCAAGCGACATCGTCACTCTTCATTGCCCGCTCAAGGACGAGACGCGCGGGCTTATCGGAAACAGGGAGTTTCAGATGATGCGGCGTGACGCGTTCCTGATTAATACGGCGCGCGGCGGGCTGGTGGAGGAAAACGAGATGGTAAAAGCCCTGCGCTCGGGATTGATTGCGGGCGCGGGCTTTGACGTTCTGACGACGGAGCCGCCGCGCGAAGGGAATCCCCTGCTTGACCTGAATCTGCCCAACTTCATTCTCACGCCCCACGTCGCCTGGGCGAGCCGCGAGGCGCAGCAAACGCTGGCGGATCAATTGATAAACAACATCGAAGCCTTCATCAAGAAATAAAATCTTGCCTGCATAAATATTTAACTACTGGCGGTATCGCCTTTCGGACGGATCATAATGCGCGCGCCTTCCGGCCCTAACATCTCCGTGTAAATACTCCATCCGGATGGGCACTTCTCCCTCAGGGTAAACCAGGACAGTAAAGTCCGCGCCGTCTTCGCCCCTGACGATTCTATCAACCTCCACTTCATGGGCACCTTCGAGGTGATGCTTGATAAAGATCACGGCTGCCAGCGGTCCATGTATCTGGAGCCCCTTTGCCGCTTCGATTGCCTCACGCAGCTTGTCTTGCCCGGCGTTCTCCAATTCCAGCAGAATCTCCTTCACCTTATTGAAGGTGAAGTTATTCGGCATCGCCCTTGGCAAAAGCCCTGCTTCCGCCAGCAGCCTCAGCGCCTGATCGGCCATTCTCCATCTCCTTCGCCTTGTATCACGCTTCGGTCCAGTGTAGAATCCGCCTTCTCGCATTCGCAGGTCCAGGCCAAAGTCCTCGGGACTTCCCCCAAGCTGACGGACCTTTCAACCTTTAACTCTCTAATCACACAGGAGAAGAATAGATGCGCACGTTAAGAACCTCAATCCTCGCCTGCCTCTTCACCCTTTTATTCATCGCCGTCGCGGGCGGTGCTTTCGCCCAACAGGTCCGCATCGTCCATATTGACGTGGGACAAGGGGACGCTACTTTAATCATCGGACCATCGAAGACCCTTCTCTTCGACGCCGGCGTCACAGGCTCTGGCACACAGATCCGCAACGTCTTGAACTCTCTCAGCCTCACGTCAATAGATTACTTCGTCGCGGGTCATTACCACGCCGACCACATCGGGGCGATTGACGAAGTCATCAATGGCGGCATCACCCTCAACATCGCTAGTTATGATCGCGGAGGCTCATATTCATCTCAAACCTATACGGACTACGTTACAGCCGTAGGAGCTAAGCGTACTACCATCACATTGAACCAGCAGATAGATTTAGGTGGAGGCTGTGTGCTCACTTGTATCGCCGTGAACGGTACGACCAACCACGGCAACGTCACCCCGTCGGACGAAAACGCACGCTCCATCGCCCTGGTCTTACGCTACGGCACGTTCGATTATCTCATCACTTCCGACTTGTCCGGTGGAGGAAGCTCCACTTCGGACGTCGAATCTAAGATCGCTGTGGATGCCGGAGACGTGGACGTGCTTCATTGCGGGCATCACGGGAGCAGCACCGCCACTAATCAGACCCTTGTTGATACGATCAAGCCGGAACAGGCGGTGATCTCCTGTGGGGACGGCAACTCCTACGGGCATCCGACGCAAACTGTTCTCAATCGTCTGGGGGCGGCAGCCGGAATGGACACCATCTGGCAGACGGAGCTTGGCAATGGGGGAACTCATAGTAAGGTTAAGGTCGGAGGCAACATCACGTTTCTAACGGACGGCAGCACCTACTCGGTGACGATGAGTTCCACAGGACAGACCTTCAACTACTCGACCGACGGTAACTACGGAGTTGCGCCGCAGGTGGTCATCAACGAGGTGGCCTGGGCGGGCTCCAGCGCCAGCCCTTACGATGAGTGGATTGAGCTTTACAACACTACGGGCAGTGCTATCAACCTTACGGGTTGGAAGATAGTTGACGATAACGGGGCGCAGACCTATAACCTTTCGGGGACCATCCCGGCCAACGGATATTACCTGATCGAACGCTCTGCCAATGCGACGAGCGTGACGGGTGACATCACTATCTCTGGAGTGAATCTTGCCAATACTGGAGACACGCTTGAGTTACAGAATGCTAGTGGCACGCGCGTGGATATAGTCAACACAAGCGGAGGCGCATGGGCTGCCGGAACGACGACAGGTTACTACACGATGGAGAGAATCAGTGCGGGCGCGAGCGGCGATCTCTCCTCAAACTGGGCGAACAATAACGGGGTGACCAGGAACGGGACCAACTCTGGTGGCGGAGCCATCAATGGGACGCCGCGTGCTAAGAACTCTGTGACACCATGATGTGCGTCGAAAATATCCACTCATGGTCACTTACTTAACCCCGCTCAGGGACTTTAGAGCAGTTGCTGCTCACGGTAGGAAATAAAGTAAAAGGTAAAAGTGGACGACCGAGAAGCTCGCTCCTCGTGTTCACTTTTACCTTTTACTTTTACCTTATTGGGCTTCGCTCGTCTCAGCCGTCCCTTCCTGCTGGTCCGCCGTGTAGAGGCGCAGAATCTCCTGTCCCTGGCGTGAGCGCGGGTCAATGGTTCTGAGGTGTTTGCGACCGCGCATCTCCCAGATGGCCGTCACCTGTCCGTCTTTTTCCACGGCGTGGTAGGTAATATCTTCAGTCGGCGCTGGCTGCTCGGTCGTCTCGCTCGTCTCGCTCGTCTCGCTCGGCGGGGCGGCTGCCTCCGGCGCAGTTTCGTTCTCTTGCATGTGAGTAAACGGCTCTCCTCTCCTCTAATTCAATTTTAGTCTTTGGATTGCGTTGGATTGTGGCACACGCCGCCGCGGCCTGTCTAGTTTTGAGCACTTAGGTCAAAACTCGCGCGCGTCATTTCGTAGTACATCAAATCCGCATCGTAGTGGTGCGCCATCTTCACATAAGTCATTCCGAGTTTTTCCAGGACACGCCGCGAGGAGACGTTTTCAGGATTGACGACTGCCACGATGCGCTCCCTGCGGAGCGTCTCGAAGCCGAATCTAAGGGCGGCCAGGGCTGCTTCCGCCGCATAGCCTTTGCCCCAGTGCTCTTTCGCCAGGGCGTAAGCGACCTCTATCTCGGACGTCTCCTCAAGAGGAATCAGGCCACAATAGCCTATGAGCCGCCCGCTCTCTTTTTCAACCACAGCCCAGAGGCCGAACCCTCGTTTGCGCCAGCCCTCGACAGTGCGCAGCATTCCTTTATTCGTCTCTTCAAGCGAGCGGGGCTTCCCTCCGGAGATGTACCTCATCACTTCGGAGTCGCCGAAGACTAAAAAGAGCGCATCCAGGTCTGCGGGCGTGAAAGCGCGAAGCTTGAGGCGCGCCGTCTCAATCTCTGGAACTATCATCCTATTTCAAAGCCTGGAATTTGCCACAGAGGCACAGAGACACAGAGGAAAGAAGGCAGTAGGCAGTGGGCAGTAGGCAGCAAAGAGGTGCTACCTTGTCTGCTTTCTGCCTTCTGCCTTCTGCCTTTCTCTGTGCCTCTGTGCCTCTGTGGCTATTTTTTAAATGAATTATTACTCATCAAAGCGCTTCACTAGATTCACATACTCGCCGCGCTCGAAGCCGTTGGCGCGGAAGTAGTCAATGAGGTCACCGTCGTTCCAGTTGACCATCGTGTTGACGACGGTGACGCCCGCGCGCTTGAAACGCTTGAAGAGCTCGTCCATCAGGGCGCGGCTCACGCCCTGGCCGTGATACTCCGGGTCCACGCCGATAATCTCCATCCAGCCCGAAAGCTCCGCGGCGAACTCCCAGCCGCGCACGTCGCCCAGGACGAAGCCGATCACATGGTCGCGGTGCTCCGCGACCAGACAATAGTCCGGCCCGCGGCTGATGTACGAGGCGGCCTTCGATTCGTAGTAAGCCGCGTGCGGCTTGCCCGTGATCTTCTCGTCTATGCGCAGCACCTGGTCTATGTCGCGCACGGTCATGTTTCGCACAGTGATGTCCGGCATCTGTCTGGCCCTGCGCGCCCGGTGACGGCGTAGGCCCTGAAAGACGCGCGAGGCGACTTTTCTGACGAGGCGCGGCTTCAGCGAGCGCTTGATGATGTTGCGATAGGATTCGTGTCCCGAGACGGAATCGAACAACGCATCATACATCAAAGGGTCCGTCTTGCCGACATCAATCATCGGGTCCAGAAAGAGTCGCGAGCCCATCAGCATCAGGCGCCGCACGACGACGCCGTAGCGATAGTCGTCCAGAAGATCGCCGCAACTCTTGCGGTAATTGTCGAGCGCCTTTTTCGAGACCCCGTGCGCGAGCATCGTTTCCGCCAGGCGCACCCCCGTGATGATCGCCGTGTTGATGCCCTTGCCTTTGAAGGGGCGGAGCCAGCCTGTGGCGTCCCCGACCAGTGCGTAGCGATGCCCGTATGCTCCGCGCGCCGGGGCCGAAGGGAAACGCCCTTCGTAATAGTTGATCGTCGCCGGGTCGAAGCCAGGCAGGAGCGCCTGCACTTCCGGCATCTGTAGGAAGAGGTCCAGGTCGCACGACGAAACCCGCTCGCCGGCGATATTGACGAGGATGTGGTCGTCCTTCGGCGTGATGGCGCCGAATTCTATGCGCGGGACGGCGGGCGGCAGCAGGAAGGCGTGGACGATGTGTCCCATCTTTTCGGCCTGGAAATGTTTGGGGGTTTCGATGGTCGTCAGATAACTCTTGAGCCATTTGGACGGGCGCTCGTAGCTGCCATCCCTTTGCGTCACCTCCTCGAAGACCGAGAGCATCGCCTCGTCCAGTCCGAACGCGCCGACGACCGCGTCCGCGCGGATGTATTCGGACTCGCTGTAAACGCGAACTTCGTCCAGGCCGTCGCCCCGCACGAACTCCACGCCCGTGACGCGCGCCTCAATCACCTGCGCGCCCAATTCACGCGCGCGGTCGAGCATGAACTGGTCGAACTCGGCGCGCTCGACCGCGTACGTCGCGCGCCCCCGTCGGACGTCGCTGGCGGTCGCGCCGTGCCCCGTGAGAAGCAGATTCTCGCGCGCGCCGTGCAGACGGTATCCGAAAATCTGTCGCTTAATCAGGTCGGGCGGGAGGTGAAGCTCCAACTCTTCGGCGAGCACGTCCTCGACGGGCGGCGAGAGCACGCCGACACACTGGTTGGCGTGGACCTTGAAGTCCTTGCCCTCGAAGATCAGCACGCGCGGACGAAAGCCCAGGGCGTCCGCGCCCTGCAGAAGCTTGATGGCGCAGGCCGCGCCGCCCGGCCCGCCCCCGATGATGACGACGGTCGAGCCGTCATGTAAACGACAATCGCTCATCACCCTATCGCTTGCTGGCTCGCGCCTCTATCACTTCATTTCGGGGCGCAATGCCAGAGCATATTCGATGGCGCGGCGCGGGGCGACCACGCCCCAGCCCTGACGGTCCACTTCGATTCCGGGCAGGCGCTCGGCCGTGTCTATCAGGATGCGCTTGGCCTGCTGCGGCGTTAACCCAGGGTTGGCTTCGAGCATACAGGCGATGACGGAAGCGACGATGGGCGAAGCGAACGACGTCCCGTCAACATATTTGTAGTGCTCGCTGATAACGTTGCCCTCGCGCAGCTTGATCGTAATCAACTGCCTGAGAAGCGAGACGCGCAAGTTGCGCGCCTCGTCCAAATCCTTGTCAATGCCGGCGTGCTGCGCGATCAGGGCGTGCAACTCGTCGTCCGGCGCATTGTCGAGCATAGCGAAGAGCTCTGCCTCTTCGGCGGTCGGCGTGCCCGGCAGGATCGGAGCCGGGACCCAGATGCCCGGCGCGATCACTTCGGGCTTCTGCAAGCCGTCAATCGTCGGGCCGTAGGACGAGCGGTACATGCCACGCCGCGCACGGTCCATGGAGTTTTGATCGTCAAGGCCCCCGACCGCGATGCACGACGGCGCGCTCGCGGGGGGCAGGACGGGGTGACCCGGCTGGAGCCCTGCGTTGCCCACAGCACAGACGACTATCAATCCCTCGCCGACGGCCTGCTCGACCATCTGCGCCAGACGGTTGGTCAAGTAAGGCTCTTCATCATCGCCACCCGCGGAGATGTTGACGACGCGGATCCCGAATTTTTCCCGCTGGGCCATAACCCATTTGAGCCCGTGCTCGATGTTCTCTTCGGAGATGCGCCCGGATTTGGCGAGCTTGACGAGCACCACATCGGCGGCCGGGGCGATGCCGCGGTAGAAGCCGTTCGACAGCCCGCCGTTTCCAGCGGCGACCACGGAAGTCATCATCCCGTGCCAGCTCGAAGGGTCCGGGGTGTTGAGCGAACGCTTGTCGCCTTCGGCTGCGACGATGCTGTGATAGGCGAGGATGCGGTTTCTGGGCTTCGTCAGGTCGGGGTGCGGGTAAAATCCGGAGTCCAGAAAGGCTATGGTGACGCCGCGCCCAGTAAAGCGCTCGTCCGCGTCCATGCGTAGGGGCGTTGAGAGAACATTCCCGCCCTGCTCGAAGACCACAGAATGGGATTCGAGCTGAACCAGCGCTCGCTCGAAGAGCCCGATGCAGCGCGGGCAGACTTCTGCAACCCCTGCGGGAGCATTCGCCGCGATAATGAGTCGCAGCTTTTCGGAGAGCGCGTCGAAGGAGAGCAGCCCGTCCGGAGCCTCGCGCCCGCAGACGGGACAGACGGGTTTGCCCGCCGCCTGATTTGAATGAAGATTAGCCGGCTCCGTGGATATGATTGCGTCAGACATTCTCTCTCTTTTGCCCCTCTTGTTCTTTTTGACCTGGTTTAGATTTCGGAGCGCTATGATGAACAGAATTGAGGACTAACGCAAGCGATTAAAATAGCGTCTTGATTCAAATAACGCACACTTGCCTTTTTCTGCTATTCTGCAAATCATCATTATTAGCTGAAATCCTGGATCTGCAAATGAGTGAGGGTAAAGTCATGCGTTTGATTATAAAGTTGCTCATGTGTCTGTGCCTTATATCTGCGAGCGCCTCAAGCCAGGAGCGGATTCGTAAGGTTATGGTTGGCCCCTACAATGATGAGATTCGCATTCTTATAGCCTTCATTGAGCCCACGGAAGTGTCATACAAGATGCAGACTATGATAATAGACTTGGCTCCGTTAAAAAACAGAAACGAAGAACCCTCATCCGTTCAGGTTGACTTGACCTCCACAATCCGGTCGCTTTCAACAGAAGGAAAGCAGCAGAAGATAGTTATTCTGCGCTGGAAGCAAACGGGAGAGCTGGAGTTAAAGTGCGACGGTAAGTGGGTCAAAAAAGATGCTGCATCATCAACAGACAAGATCATAGAGGTGACAAAAGCAGTTATTCAAAGCGTACCTCTGGATGCCAAAACTCCAACCGAGGTTACTTTGCCGCAAGAGACAGAGCAGAAGGTTTCCTCGCTCTTAAACGCTCTCCACACTGAAAACTTTCCGTGTCTTCGGACTCTTCGTTAAAGATTTGTTAGCGGCCTCAACGACGTTTTTTCGTTTATCCTGAAGAGGATTAATGAACAAAGACATCCCAGAATAGCAGGGCCTTCTTGTCCTTCCCACGGGTAACGAGTAATCGGTTATCGGTGGGGCTGAAGCGGGCGAAAGCGTCCGCCTCCTCCAACGTTGTGAGCAGCTCGCCCGTCAACGCGCTCCAGAGCCGCAGCGGTTTCTTCTGCTTCAAGAAGAGGCGGCCATCCGCGCTAAAGACGAACGGCTCGCAGCCGCTGCTGCCGAACCAACTGCCGGCCGCGCAACCGTCATACGGTAGTTTCGCCACGACGCGCCCCGTGCGCGCGTCCATTAACCGCGTGTGCATACCATAATAGCCTTCGACGACGAGAGCATTCCCCTTCGGACTCCAGTAAACAGTCTTCACTCCGTAGGGCAGCGTCTCGAATCTCAAGAGCTTTTGTCCGGTAGCCACGTCCCACAGGCTCAATTGATCCACAGCTCTCGGCAGACTGTATTCGAGCGTCAGCAAGGCGCTCCCGTCCGGGCTGAAGGCGAGCGGGCGACCGATCTCGCCGAGAGTCTGTTTAGCTTCCCCCGTTGTCGTATCTACGAGCGTCACCCCGCGGCTATTTGTTCTGACTACCAATCGCCTGTCGGGACTGAACAGAGCGCGGCCCGGAGGAGGCGAGGAGGTATCTTCCGGCCCTCCGTCTGACGGCAACTCCGTTTTCAGTCTGCCCGTCGCGACGTCCCAGAGTTTCGCCGGTCGGTTGTAGCTGAGGGTCAGAAGGTTTTGCCCCACGGCATCGAAATATCCGCTGGTCTGTCTGAAATCTGAGAACTTCTTGCCCGGTAACATCGAGCCGAAGAACGAATCAGTTTCGTTAGCCTTACGCGGGTCCTGATCGAGGGTTTCTAAAGGTCCGCCTGTTTCTGCGTCCCAGAGTTTGACTATTCCATCTTCGCTGGCCGTCAGCAGGATTCGCCCCTGCGGACTCCATTTGAAATCGGTCAGGTAGTCGCGGTGGTTCAACTCGATGGTAGTTTTCAGCTCGCCCGTGTCGGTCACCCAGACTCTTATCTGGCCCTTTCCGGTGCTCCCGCGATAACTGGTCGCAGCTATCTTCCGCCCGTCGTAGCTCCATAGAAATCCATTCAGTTTCTGTTTTTCCGCGAGTGTGAGAACTGCTTTTAATTCTCCGGTGCCTGCATCCCACAACCTGATTGTATTGTCTTCGCCGCCCGTCGCGAGTAGTTCTCCGCCGGGACTAAAAGCGATTTCATTGATGCTCTTCCTGTGCCCGGCGAGCGTGGCCTTCAGTCGCACGGAGATGCGTGCCTGTCCACGCGCAGCAGTATTCTGCTGAATCGCCGACGCGGGCCGCTGCAAGTTAGCGGCAAGGTGCAAGCGCGACGGCGCGGCGAAGCCTAAGCTGAGCGCAAACAGCACCGCGCGCAGTGATAATTTTGTGGGTTGATGAAGCATGACGGGGCTGATTATCAGCCTATTATTTTAGAATTGGCCAGCGGCATATGACACTTTCCTGAGCGCCACATGGGGTTGAGATTCGTGGCGGGCGCGTGTAAGGTATTTCCATTCAAGAGAAAATTTCAGGAGGTCTTTAGGAGGAGTCCGATGGCCCAAGAGCAACAGACTGTGGCGGACATTTTCCGGCGCGCACAAGCGTTGCGCCAGGAGAATCCGCAACTCTCCTACAAAGATTTGAAAGCGCAACTTCTCAAGGAATATCAGGGCGCAGCCTTTCCACCGACGAACAGCCTGACGATTCCGGAGCAGGATGACCGCGCGCCCGAGGAGGACTGGACCGCGGGGCTTCCGATAGTCATGCGCGGGATACAGCAGCAGGACTGGAAAGAGATCATCAACGGCATCGTGCTCAGCCTGGAGCAGACGGAGAACTACGAGCGGCAGCGCAACCCGCAGGACGGCGACGAATGGCACGACCGCACCGTCGGCATCAAAGAGTCGCTCGCCAAAGGCGTCAACAAGTGGATGCCTGAGGAGTTGATGAAACTGGCGGAGAGGCAGGCGAAGAAGCAGTGACAAGTGACAGGTGACAGGTGACAAGAAAAAGCGTTTTGATCTTGTCACTTGTCACTAGGAACGGTTATGAGTTTTCTCGGAAATCTATTTAACGATCCGCTCTATCAGAAGGGCGCGGCGCGCAGGCCCGAAGAGGTGAACGACCCCGAAGTCATCATCAGCCCGGACACGCGGCGCGAGGATAGGATTCCGCCCGGACAGACGCGCACGCGCAAGTGGCCTGTCTTGGACGCGCACGGCACGCCCGAAATTGATCTCGCGACGTGGCGATTTGAAGTTGATGGTCTCGTCGAACACCCGCAGGGCTGGTCCCTGGACGAGTTCATGCAGTTGCCTGCCGTCAAAGTCTATGCGGACTTTCATTGTGTAACGCGCTGGTCGCGCCTCGACAACGTCTGGGGCGGCGTTTCGACGCGCGAGTTTGCGCGCATCGTAGGTATCAAGCCGCAGGCTAAGTTCGTCGTCGCCTTCGGCTACGATTACGGGTGGACGACCAATCTGCCTCTCGAATATTTTCTTTCGGAAGATTCTCTCTTCGCCTGGTCCCACGACGGCCGGCCGATTCCGCCGGAGCACGGCGGCCCCGTGCGTCTGATCGTCCCGCAGCTTTACGCCTGGAAGTCCGCCAAGTGGGTCAAGGGCGTGCGCTTTCTGGAAGAGGACCAGGCAGGCTTCTGGGAAGAGGGCGGCTACCACATGCGCGGCGTGCCCTGGAATGGAAGAGACGGCGAGCGCTTCCGCTGGCAGCGGGACGAATAAAACCTCAAGGGCCGTCCGAGCGACGCACAGCATAAAGAGATTTAAATGAGATCTCTAATCAATGCATCTCTGTTGCTCTGGCAATCGGCTGAACCCGCGCCGCAATCGGTCGGTGAAGTTCTCTCAAGTCTTCGAACGCGCCTCCTCCAAGCCATTCCCGGGCTCATGACGGCGGCGATTGTTTTTCTGATTTTCCTGCTGGTAGCGTGGATCGGGTATCGCATCATCGCTTACGCCGCGCCGCGTGTGCGAGCAGACACGGGCGTCGTCCTGCTTCTCTCGCGCGTCTATTACTACAGCATCATTATCTTTGGAATCGTCACGGCGCTCGCGACCGCCGGATTGAACGTCAACGCGCTCGTTGCCAGTGTCGGTCTGACGGGTTTCGCGCTCGGCTTCGCCCTCAAAGATGTGCTCTCGAATCTGCTCTCAGGCATTATGCTCCTCATCTATCGCCCGTTTTGCATCGGCGATCAGATCAAGCTGAACGATTACGAGGGAACGATTAAAGAGATTCGCATGCGCGACACTGTGATGCGCGCCTTTGATGGCCGCAACGTCATCATTCCGAACACATTGCTGATCACCCAAGTGGTCGTCAACAACACGACATCCAAGCTCATTCGCGAGTCAGTCACCATAGCTGTTCCGGTGGACGCGAAGATCAACGAGGTGCGCGAGCTTTTCCTTCGTGAGATGGAGAAGAACTCGGCGATTACGGGTCGCGTCGAGACGCCCATCCGCCTCAAGCAAATTGACCAAGACACGGTGCAACTCGAAGGACGCTACTGGTTTGACCCGCGCTCCGCGAGTGGAGCAACGGTCAAGAACGAGGTCGTTCAAGCCATCAAGACCATGCTTCAGGGGGCAGGCATTGAGATCAGAGAAGCAACGGGCGAAGAGCCCGAAAAGCGTCCGAGCGGCGCAGAGGTTGTAAAGAGTGGGGAGTTTGCAGAACACTGAGAGGGGTTGAAGCGGCCTTGAGCATTCCAACTAACGCGCACGCCATTATTCCAATGCAGGCTGCCGCCGGAGCGACGCCGAAAGATGCCGCTGCCGTTATCCTACTCCGGGCAGGAACCGATAAATCCAATCCTGAAGTCTTCTGGGTGCGCCGCAGCCATCGCATGGCTTTTCTAGGGGGCTTTCATGCTTTCCCTGGCGGGCAGCGTGACGCGTCGGACGCGGAGACGCGCGTCGAAAATTGCGAAGACGGAGAGACCGCCGCGATGATTAGTTGCGCTGCGCGCGAGCTGTTTGAAGAGCTGGGCGTACTCGTGGCGCGCGGCGCGGAGACTTTGACTAAGGGACAGCGCGCCTCACTGCTTGACGATCTCGAATCAGGCCGCATGACGTTTCCGGAACTTCTCAGACACTACGGCCTTCAGCTGGACGCAAACGATTTCACTTTCAGCGGGCGCTGGGTCACGCCGCCTTTCAGCCCGAAGCGCTTTGACACCTGGTTCTTTCTGGTCAACTGCCCTGCCAAACAGGAACCATACGTCACGGGCGATGCGGAGCTTGACGCAGGCGAGTGGATAGCAGCGCGCGGGGCCATCGAGAGGTGGCAGCGCTCGGAAGTTCTACTTGTCCCGCCAGTGCTTCATGCTTTGAAAACTCTAGGGGAAGGTCTCACGGACGATCTGACGGACCGTTTTCTCTCGGTGCGCCAGGCGCACGGGGAGCCTGTACGCCGGATAGAGTTTCGCCCAGGCTTCATCTGTTTTCCCGTGCGCACGAAGACCCTGCCGCCCGCGACGCACACGAACTGTTACATCGTCGGGTCCGATGATTTCGTCATCATTGATCCAGCCTCGCCCTTTGAAGAAGAGCAGGCCGCGCTCGCCTCTCAGGTTGACGAGCTTCTCAATGAGGGGCGGCGCGCGCGTGAGATTATCCTGACGCACCTGCACCCGGACCACGTCGGAGGAGTCAACGCGCTCGTCCGGCACCTGGGTGGCAAAGTCCCCGTCGCGGCGCATCAATTGACGGCTGAAGCGCTCGAAGGCACGATCCGCGTGGATCGCCTGATTGAAGACGAGGAGCTGATCGAGCTTGAAGGCGAGCCTGGAATTATTTTGCGTGCGCTGCACACGCCGGGCCACGCGCGTGGCCATCTCTGTTTCTACGATGAGCGAACGGGCGCGCTTGTTACCGGCGACAACATCGTCGGCCTGGGTTCGGTCCTGATTAATCCCCCCGAGGGCAAGATGAGTGATTATCTAGCCTCGCTTGAACGCTTGCGCTCGCTCCCCAACCTGACGGTCCTCTTTGGCGCGCACGGTCCAGCGATGGGCAACCCCCGCAGTAAAATAGAGGAGTACATCGCGCACCGCCTCGAACGCGAAGCCAATATCCTGAAGGCCGTGCGTGAAGGCGCAGAAACGCCAAAAGAGATCGTGGCACGCGTTTACACGGACGTTCACCCGAAGGCGCACCAGATGGCCGAACGCGCAGTTCTGGCGCACCTGGAAAAGCTGGAAGCCGAGAACCTCATCGCCAAACGCGCGGATGGTTGCTATATTGCTAATGACACGAACCCGTCAGCGAGCTAAAAAAGATGATCACCAGAGGTTAAAGATGTTCTCTCGCCGCCGCCTTGTCTTCATCCTGATTCTCATGGCGCTCCTCTATTTTCCGGGCAGCAGTTCCCGCGCGCAGAAAACTTTTGCTGATGGCGGGCCGCCACCTTCCGAAGAAGAGCTACTCCGCAAGGCCGACGAAGATATTCAGCTATTGAAACAAAATTTGGTCAGGAATCGGACGGATGTATTGAAAAGAGCGGAAAAGCTGCTGAAAGATATTTTACGGCTTTACCCTGACACCCCGCACCATGGTTGGGTTGAAGATAATCTCGCACAGGTGCAGGAGAATCTGGCGGAGCATAATTTACTGGTGGCGAATTTTTATGTGAACAGGGCTGCCAGAGCCGGCGCGGCCAAGGGGGCACAATCGCGCCTGCTGGAGATTGTGCGCGAGTACCCGAACTTCTCTCGGATGGACGAGGTGCTCTTTTTTCTCGGAGAAGTTTCCCTGATTGACGGGCGGTCCGAAGATGCATCCGGCTATTTCTGGAAGCTCGTGTGCAAGTATCCGGCCAGCCAACGGGTCGGCGACGCGTTCGTGCAACTCAACCTGATAGGGTTCGACGCGTCGAAGGGTTGTGATAATTCTAATCGGAAATAACGCCGGGGGCGTGTCTCATCGAATCTCAAACAAAAGCTGACAAGGACGGGTATTCAAGCAATGGCGCTACCGAAGAACCTGGGTGAACTCAAAGAGAGCAACTACCGCGTGCGATCCGTCAAGGACGAGATGCGCGCGAACCTCGTGCGCAAGCTCCGCTCGGGCGAGCGACTTTTTCCAGGGATTGTCGGCTACGACGACAGCGTCGTGCCGCAGCTGGTCAACGCAATCCTTGCGCGTCACAACATCATCCTGCTGGGGCTGCGGGGGCAGGCCAAGAGCCGCATCATACGCCAGCTGACGGACCTGCTGGACGAGAGCGTCCCGGTCATCGCTGGCTCCGAAGTCAACGACAACCCTTTTCACCCGATCAGCGCTTTCGGGCGGCAGCGCATCGAGACGGAAGGCGACGCGACCCCCGTCACATGGATCGGGCGCGACGCGCGGTTCGTCGAAAAGCTCGCCACGCCCGACGTGACCGTCGCGGACATCATCGGCGACGTTGATCCGATTAAGGCCGCCAAGGGCGGGCATCTTCTCTCGGACGAGCTGACGATTCACTACGGCCTGCTGCCCCGCGCCAACCGCGGCATCTTCGCCATCAATGAATTGCCGGACCTCGCGGGCAAGATTCAGGTCGGCCTTTTCAACATCATGCAAGAGGGCGACGTGCAGATCAAAGGCTATCCTGTGCGCCTGCCGCTCGACGTGATGCTGGTCTTCTCCGCCAATCCTGAAGACTACACGGCGCGCGGCAAGATCATCACGCCACTGAAGGACCGAATCGGCGCGGAGATTTCGACGCACTACCCGACCGCTTTGGAGCTCGGCATCGAAATCACGAAACAGGAGGCGTGGACCTCACGCGCTGACCTGGACGGTTTTAGCCTTCACGTTCCGGACTTCATACGCGAGACCGTCGAACAGATCGCTTTCGAGGCGCGCGACGACCAGAGGATAGACAAACGCTCCGGCGTCTCGCAGCGCCTGCCCATTACGGTGACGGAATCGGTCGTCTCCAACGCGGAGCGGCGCGCGATTCTGACGGAGGAGGAAGAGATCGTGCCGCGCATCTCAGACATCTACGCCGCGGCCCCTTCGATTACGGGCAAGATGGAACTCGAATACGAGGGCGAGCAGGTGGGCGCGAATAAAATAGCCAAGGACTTAATCAAGCGGGCCGCTGGCATCATCTTCGAGGGCTACTTCGTCGGGATAGATTTCGCGGACGCGGTCCGTTGGTTTGACGAGGGCAACAAGCTCCGGCTGGCCGACACGGCGGCGGCCACGGAGTGCATGCACCTCCTTGAAGCCGTGCCCGAGTTGATTGCGACGGCGCTGATCCCCTTCGACTTCAAACGCTCGGACGAAGCCCAAACGGTCGCCGCCTGCGAATTCGCGCTCGAAGGACTTTACGCGCAGAACAAAATCAGCCGCAACGAAGAGGGCGGCTACACCGCCGCGACGAAAGCGAAGAAGGACCGCCGCGGGATGATTTATGATGATCTGACGGAGACGGGGAGATATAGCTGATAAACGAACAAGTGAATGGGCGACGAGACAAGAAGCGTACATCCGAAAGCTTTGCCCAACCACCAGCGAGCAGTTATCCCGCGTAGTAAGCTTGAAGAGTATGCTCTTAATCCAGTTCATACAGACGGGCAACACAAAGCGCGTCTTTTTAAAAGCATACTCGGATTTGAAAAAGCCGATTGGCAGAAGCTGGAAAAAATCATCCTAGATGAATTACCCTATCACGAGGCGTTCCCTGTGGAAGAAGGTCGATGGGGTAAGAAGTATCTGGTATTTTTGCCAGTGATAGGGCTTAATGGCAATGTTGCTATTGTAGAAACCGTCTGGATAATCCGACCTGAAACTGACTATCCAAGTTTCGTCACACCGCGAACGGTAAGAGAAAGAGGTGAGCCATGATCGAAGTTAAAAAAGCTCACGAACTAGATATTGTCGAACTGACAGAAGACCTACCAGAGTATGGTCTTCTTAAGGGCGCTAAAGGCACCGTAGTCGAGGTTTTTGATAAACCCGAAGAAGCATACATGATTGAATTCCTAGAGGATTTAGGTGCTACTTCAAAGATTGCAGACTGGGTAAAACCAAGCCAAATAAAAAACATCGACACTATCGCGAGAGAAATTTACACGCGCGGAATGGCACATTTACAACAGGGGAATTATATAGAAGCGGCAAGAGAAATTCGGCAAGCCGCTGAACTAATACCAAGCTATGTGCGAGGACTGCATGAATCCTTTGGGCAGACTTTAGCCCCGATTGAGGATTGGCCTCGTCTTATAGCGGCGATGCACTTTGTGAGATTAATTGATCCAAATTATGAATTTGCAAAGAATAACCTGGCTATTGCATATCTTAATTACGGAGTTCAAGAGGCTAACAAAGGTAATTATGAGGATTCCATCCAACTTTTCCAGTCAGCTCTAAGAATAGAATCACCATCGGACGTTGAATCTATTATTAAAGAAAATATTGCTACCAGCCACACTGTCCTTGGTATTCAATCTTATAAAAAGGGTGACTTTCCTCTAACCGTAAAGCATTTGGAAGCTGCGTACACGTTTAATCCCAATGAAAGAACTCGGCATGATCTGGGTGTAGCTTATTTTCACATGGCTATGCTTTGTGTAAGTAAAGGCGATTTACAAAGAGCAATTACTTATTATCAATGGGCTGAAGACGCCGGATTGATGCTACCTGAAGTCTTAAACAATCATGCTTGCGCGCTCGCCGACAATGGCGAAGTAGAAGAAGCGATTTTAAGATTAGAAAGCGCGCAGGCATTAGCGCCTAAAGACGAGTCTATTCGGTCAAACCTATCAAAGCTGCTTAACGCTAAAACTCCTGTAGATTTCATCACTGAAGAAATTCAAGAGGAGTTCTCCCCAATTTCTCCCATGAATGTAGTCAGGCTTTCTGCTGCCGCATAGCCTTGCCAGCATTGCTTACAACCATTTTCAAAGAGCAAAATGAAGTTCACACGCTATTCCAAGTTCAAAGGCCTAGATGTTTCCGGGATTAATCTCGGCGATCTGATGGATGCTCTCTCGGATTCCGTTTTACAGTCGGGCTACGACGACGATTACTACTGGACGCGGCAGCGCCGGCAGCAGGATACGTCGCTCGACGCTCTGAGGCGCGCTCTGCTTCAGGCGCTCCTGGATCAGGGCCTGATTGACGAGCGGCAGATTCAGGAGATGCTGGCGGATAACGACGGCAAATTTAAAGGATCGCTTTTGGAAGAGATGCTTAACCAGTTGATCGAGCGGCTGGTGGAAGAGGGTTATCTGAAGCTCAGAGAGGAGCAGCCGCAACGTGCGCGCGAACAGCGCCGCGCAGGGCAGGGCGAAATTTCGGAGCCTTTGCCGCGCGATGTCCATTTTGAAGTGACGGAGAAGGGGCTCGATTTTCTGGGCTACAAAACCTTAAGAAACCTCTTAGGAAGTCTCGGGAAGAGTTCCGTTGGCCGACATGACACACAGCACTTTTCGACGGGAGTTGAGGCTGCGCAGGTGAGCAAGCTCTACGAGTTCGGCGATACCGTCAATCTGGACGTCAACACCACCCTGTTGTCCGCAATCCAGCGCGAGGGCTTAGGGGTTCCGCTGAACCTTGAATACAAGGACCTGCACGTACACCAGTGCGACTATCAATCCTCCTGCGCCACGGTCGTGATGCTCGATTGCTCGCACTCCATGATTCTTTACGGGGAGGACCGTTTCACGCCCGCCAAAAAAGTTGCGCTCGCGCTCGCTCACTTGATTCGCACGCAGTACCCGGGCGACTCTCTCAAGGTCGTACTCTTTCACGACTCTGCGGAAGAGTTGCCGATGGCGAAACTTGCGACGACACAGGTCGGTCCTTATCACACGAACACTGCCGAGGGTTTGCGACTCGCGCGCCGCCTATTGCAAGCGCAGCGTAAGGAGATGAAGCAAATCGTGATGGTCACGGACGGGAAACCGACTGCCTGCTTTCTGGATAACGCCGCCGCAGCCTCATTCGGGCGGAGAGGGTTCGGGGCTCCAGGGGAACGCAGACTTTATAAAAACTCTATGGGCGGCGACCCGCTCGTGATGGCCGAAACCTTCAAGGAGGTCCAGGCGTGTCGCAAGGCCGGCGTTATGATTAATACGTTCATGCTGGCGTCAGATTACTACCTGGTCGAGTTCGTCAAAGAGATGACGGCGATGACTAACGGCAAGGCGTATTTCGCCAACCCGAATAATCTTTCACAGTTCGTCTTGATGGATTTTCTGAGAAGGCGCACGAGCCGGGTCAAATAAGAGGGTGCGCGATGGAAAAGCTCTCCGTGCGCGGAATCAAGATGGCCTACGATGATGTCGGAAGCGGCCCGCCTGTTGTTCTGCTGCACGGCTATCCTTTCAACCGCTCGATGTGGCGTGAGCAAAGGGACGCGCTCGCCGCGGGCTATCGCGTGATCACGCCGGACCTCAGGGGGCATGGAGCGACGCCAGCGACGACTGATTCCGCGACGATGGACGAGATGGCGGAGGATACGGCCGCCCTCCTCGATGAGCTGCGGATCAAGCGAGTCGTCATGGGCGGCCTCTCGATGGGAGGCTACGTCGCCCTCGCTTTCTGCCGCTGCTTTGGGCTGCGCGTGCGCGCGCTCATCCTCGCGGACACGCGCCCACAGGCCGACACGGACGAAGTCCGGCGCAACCGCGAGCAGCAGGCGGAGAAGATTCAACGCGACGGCATGCAAGCAATCGCCGACGATTTTCTCGGAAAAGTCCTGACGCCAGCGACGCTTGCGGAAAAGCCCGAAGTGGTCGCGCGCGTGCGCGAGATGATCGTCAGGACCGATCCGAAGGGTGCTGTAAACGCGCTTCGGGGAATGGCCGCGCGTCGTGACCAGACAGATTTTTTGCCAGAGATTATCGCTCCCACGTTGATTATCGTCGGCAGTGAAGATCGTTTGACGCCGCCTGCGGATGCTGAACAGATGCATCACGAGATTCGCGGCTCACGTCTCGAAATCATTGAGGGCGCGTCGCACCTTTCAAACCTCGAACGCCCGGCGGAGCTCAACCGCGCGCTCAAAAGTTTCCTCGACGAGCTCGGGCCTTAACGGATGAGTCAACACCATAAGTTCACCATAGAGGAGCGCGTGCGCTGGGGCGACGTTGATGCTGCGAGCATCATCTTCTACGGCGCTTACATACGCTTCTTCGAGTTTGCGGAAACGGAGCTCTTCCGCGCGGTCGGGCTTCCCTACGGCGTGATGTTCGACGAGCTGGACATCTGGCTCCCGCGCGCTCATCTGGAATGCGACTTCCGGCGCGCGGCGCAGTTGGACGACCTCCTGCAAGTCTCAGTCTTCGTCGGGCGCATCGGGACAAAATCGCTGCGGCTTAATTTCGAAGTGCGGCGCAATGGCGAAGAGGCGCTGATCGCCGAAGCGCACTTCATTCTCGTCGCCGTCCGCCGCGATACCTTCGACGCTGTTCCGGTCCCCGAAGAACTCAGGCGTCGCCTCGCACCCTATGTTGCCGTGACAGGTGACAGGTAACAGGTGACAGGATAAACGCTTTTCCCTGTCACCTGTTACCTGTCACCTGTCACTATGGTAAGATGCTCTTGCGCAATTGAACCTCACCGGCCTCGTCTCTTTCGCATCGCAACTCCTACTTTGTTCATTTCGGTCCGATTCATCGGGAGTGGGGCAAATGACAGAAGATAACAGTCTTGAGTTTGATATGTTCGAGGACATGCGGCGGAGACTTGTCGAAGTCCTGGTGACTGAGGGGCGTGAGCGGCTCAACGCTGAAAAGATCGCGCTTTATGTTGTGCAGGGAATGCGCGAGATGCCGAAGTTCGTCAAAATGCTCTCCGAGTCGCGCTCGCACCCGCGCGCGGAAATCCTCTCCACCTTCATGCTGGTTTTAGAGAACGCGAGCGCGCTGGAGAAGGCCAGAGAAATGTTGCTTAACCCCGGCGACGGTGATAAAAGCTGATAGCCTTTTCAACGAGGCCAGATGGCGCTGCGCGCCAGTTTGCGCTTAAGATTAACGTAGCCTTGATCGCCCGCGACCAATTCGCAGAGCACGCGTTTGATGCCGCGGTGAGCGCGCCCCAGTTCGATCATTCTCTCCGTAAAAGGCGCTCCCCAGAAATTTCCGTAGAAGCGACGTCGCATCTCCGCCGCCCGCTTCAACTCACGCCCGAAATCTTCGCGCCAGCGCCGCTCATAATCGAGCGGCTTTCCATCCAGGTAACTTTCGGCGAACAGTTCCGCCGAGCGCAGTGCGTAGTAGATACCCTCACCTGTCACCGGGTCGGCGAAACCCGCCGCATCGCCGAGCAAGGCCCAGCCGACGCCAGTAGCTTGCCTTGTATCCCAGGTCTTCGCGGCGAGCCCCGGTATCCGCGCGGCATAGCGCTCGGCGGTCGCTTCGAGTTCTCTACGCACTTGAGCATGGATTTCTACTTCACCCGGTCGCGCGCCCCAGAGAGGCGACTTCCGGTCCTTACGCTGGATGTAATACCCGACCATGAATTTCCATAAGAGAGAATCGAGCGCCGGGTGATCGAAAGCGTCCTGCGTGGTGGCGATGCCGAAAGAGATATGATCTACGCGCGGGAAAGCCCAGGCGTAACCGGCCCACCCCGGAAGGAAAGCCACGACGGTCGGTGCGCTTTCGGATACGGGCAGCGGGGTGCGATAGCCGAAGGCGACCTCCATCTCAGAGACAGGCAGGGCCCCCGCAAGTCTCTTCGCCACAGGGCTATTAGCGCCGTCCGCGGCGACCAGTTGTGGAGCACACCACGTCGTTCCCGTTCTATCGCGCAGCACCCAATCTTCATTCTCACTACCGCGCTGCTGGAAAGAGACGCGTTCTGCGATGACATGCGCGCCAGACTCTCCGGCGCGGTCGCGCAAGTATGAATCGAAGGCCGTGCGCGAGTAGATGGCGAAAGGCTCGGACAGTTTGAGGTGGAGGCGCTTTCCGGCGGGGGAGTACATCTCGATTTCACCGACCGTTCGCCCGACGGCCTCCAGGAGATGCGGCCAGGCTTTGAGCGCCTTGGAAGTGACGCCGCCGCCGCAAGCCTTCGGTTCGCCAGCGGGTCGCCCGTCGAAGAGCGCGACGCGTGCGCCCGCGCGCGCCAGTTTTTCTGCCGCGAATGAGCCGGACGGCCCCGCGCCGATAATCAAGACATCGAATCTCTCGCTCGCCATCTTCAGATCAATCGCTTACCTTTAACCTTCAATATCCGAGCCCTTCCAGCATCTTCGGCCTCACATCATAAATGGCTTTCTAGATGTGGCGCAATCTGCGCTCTTGCAGCCTTGACCATCTCATGTGATAAAATGCCGCCTGTTCCCTCCAAGAATGATTTCCGAGCCGCCGATTGCCTGCTCCTCTTCTATGGGGATTCGGGCACTCGTTTCTCTAAGCCGCGTTGCTCTTGTCCGCAAAGGTAGCGCAAGCGTTCGTTTGGTGTTGAGATGAGCGTGGGTTCTCTTGTATTCGCAGGCATCGCGCCTCATCCGCCGATCATGGTCCCGGAAGTGGGACGCGAGGCGGTGGAGGAGGTGCGCGGCTCAATCGAGGCGATGCGGGAGTTCACCGAGCGCATCGTCGAGAGCGGCGCCGAGACGGTCGTGATTGTTTCACCGCATGCCCCGCTGGATGCACGCGCCTTCGTCGCCTACGAAGACTCGCAGCTTTACGGCGACTTCTCAAACTTTCGAGCGCCCGACACGCGCGTCGAAGCAGATCTTGATGAAGAACTGCTCAAGACCCTCTCGCGCGCCGCGTCTGAGCGAGGCTACGAAGTCTTAGGAATTCGCGGCTACGAGCTGGATCATGGAACGGCCGTGCCGCTCTACTTTCTGCAGCGCAACGGCTGGCGCGGGCGGGTTGTGGCGCTCGGTTACAGCTTTCTATCAAATGAAGATCACTTGAGTTTCGGTGCATGCATTAAGCGCGCGGCGGATGAAGTAGGGAGACATACGGCGTTTGTCGCCAGCGGCGATTTGAGCCACAGGTTAAAGCCGGAAGCGCCCGCTGGCTATTACCCGCAAGCCCACGTTTTCGACCAGGAGGTGGTGGACGCCATCCGCGATTCTGCGCCCGAACGAATCGCAGACATCAATCAAGATTTAAGAAAACTGGCCGGTGAATGTGGCTATCGCTCTATGCTCGTCGCCCTCGGGGTGGCAAAAGAAATGGATCAGGCCTGTGAGGTTTTGCACTACGAAGCCCCTTTCGGCGTCGGTTACATGGTCGCGCAGATCGCCCGCGAACAGGCGACTCATAAGAATGAGTCAGCGGGCCGAAGCGACTCGCAGACAGAAAAACAGGTAGCGGAAGGACGTGTAGGAGATGATTTAGTTTGGCTGGCGCGTCGGGCGATCGAGACCTTTGTTCGTGAAGGGCGTGTGATCGAAAAACCTACTGCGGAAGACCCGAGACTTAAAGAACGCGCCGCATGTTTCGTCTCCATCAAAACTGACGAAGGAGATTTACGCGGCTGCGTTGGCACCATCGAGCCTGTGAAAGAAACGCTGGCAGAAGAGCTGATTGCTAACGCCGTCAGTTCGGCCACGCGCGACCCACGATTCTCGCCCGTCTCTCCGGCAGAGTTATCACATTTACGTTACTCGGTTGACGTACTGTCTAGTCCTGAGCCCGCAGAGTTTAATGAGCTCGACCCGAAAGTTTTCGGAGTGATAGTCGAGGACGAGAGCGGAACGCTGCGTGGATTGCTCTTGCCCGATCTGGCGGGCGTCGAGTCTGCGAAGCATCAGGTTGAGATTGCGGCGCGTAAGGCCGGGATCGCGCCCGGCACACCTCTAAAGCTTTTTCGTTTTCGCGTCGAGCGTTTTCGAGAATCGGCGCAACTCAATAAACCTTCAAAACAAGGAGTGGATTAAATGGCCAACGACAACGCTAGGAAAACCTCTCTGGAAGAGAACAACGCGGACCCGGACTTGAAACCGGACGCAACACCGAACGCAGCGGAAGAGGTCAATCCGGCAAACGACCAGAGGTCGCTCGACATTGGCGAGTCGGGACAGTTTGCTCCCGGCGGTTACTACAATCAGCATGGCGTCAAAGAGTCGGAGCGCCTTGATCTGGACGAATACACGGCGACACGCACGCCGGACGATAAAACAGGGAGTTGATGCCGAGGGCGTGTGAAAATGTCTTGACGGTTTTTATCGAATGTCATGCTCGTCCATGCGGGTGATTAGCATATTTTGCACCCGAAGACGGGGGCTTTTCCGCTGGGAGGTAAATGGGAGGTAAGTTATGGCTAAAACCATCATTTCAGCTTTTGATGACCGGCGAAAAGCTGCTCGCCTTCTCGACTCTGCTATTGAGAACGGCTTTGATTCGCGATGCCTCTCCGTGATTAATCCGGCGGAAGCCGGATTAATCAGAGCACTGATGGCCGAGGTCCCCGGCATTCAGGTGCGCCTTTATCAGCAGCATTTACGGATGGGCGATTGCTTGCTTGTCGCTCAGGTCACAGAAGCTGACGTGCCGCGGTTGATAAAACTCCTGCAGTCAACGGGAGGGCACCATATTGAGGCCTTTGATCAAGTGAAGGCGGCCTGAATCTGAAGGAAAAAAATCCGCTGCATACGCGAGATGTATGCAGCGGCATGATCCACAGGAGGAAAAGGAATTGTAGTTTATATAACAGAGTGTGATGTGTCAAATTGCTTCCTGCGAATTTCACACCACGCGTCATACCCACTCGAAGCTAGACATCGAGATTCTTAACATCCAGGGCATTTTCTTCTATAAAACGACGCCGTGGTTCAACAGCGTCGCCCATCAGCACGGTGAAAATTTGATCCGTTTCAACAGCGTCGTCAACCTTCACCTGTAACAGTGTGCGCTTCTCCGGGTTCATAGTGGTTTCCCAGAGTTGCTCCGGATTCATCTCGCCGAGACCTTTGTAGCGCTGGATGACCAGATCTTTCTTGGCTGCTGCAAGCACTCGTTCAAGAAGTTCCTCGCGCGTCTGTATTTTCTCGCTTGAGCCGTTCTCCCCAACTACGAAGGGCGCTGCCAGCCGGTCCTCTAACGATTTATAAAGTTCCACAGCTTTTTGAAACTCAACGTAGCTCGCCAGATTCCAATCAAGACAGACGTTGATGCCTGTATCCGCTACGGTCTCGATCTCCCAGAGACCGTGCTCTTCGTCCGTTGAGAGGTCCGTTTTATACCCTTCCTCGGCTAAAACCCCCTCAATGCTAGCCATAAAATCTCCGTCCTGGAAGACACCACGAAGGGTCACATTCTCATTGCGAAGCACTCCCTCATGACCGCCAAAGGCCTCAAGCAAAGTAAGAAGCAGACGGCTATCATTACCCAGCCGGCGCGTGGCCTTTTCACAGTAACGCTTGAATTCAACCATCTGTTCCAGGGCACGCGCCAGATCACGGCCTTCAATAAAGGTCTTGGAGCCGGCGGGTTTCACTTTCATGTCGCTGGTCGCCTGCCGCATCATGAACCGGACCATAGACCTTTCATCTTTGATGTACTCTTCGCGCTTACCCCGTTTTACTTTGAACAACGGGGGCTGTGCGATAAAGACATAACCGTTCTCGACCAACTCCGGCATCTGGCGGTAAAAGAAGGTTAGGAGCAGAGTGCGGATATGTGATCCATCCACATCCGCATCCGTCATCAGAATAATCTTATGATAACGAAGCCTGGCGAGATCGAAATCATCCTTACCAATGCCTGTGCCAAGCGCTGTAATGAGTGTTTTAATCTCCCCGTGGCCAAGCATCTTATCGAATCTGGCCTTCTCCACATTTAAGATTTTACCTTTTAAGGGAAGAATCGCCTGGTTCTTCCGGTCGCGCCCCTGTTTTGCCGACCCGCCCGCAGAATCACCTTCTACAATGTAAATCTCGCATAAAGCCGGGTCACGCTCCTGGCAATCGGCAAGCTTGCCGGGAAGCATCGTTGAACCAATAGCGCCTTTTCGGACGATTTCCCGCGCCTTGCGTGCGGCCTCCCGGGCGCGTGCCGCATCCAGGGATTTTCCCACGATCTTTCTGGCAACAGTCGGATTTTGCTCAAAATATTCTGTCAGGCGCTCGTTTAAAAACGACTCCACGGCACCTTTGACATCAGAATTAAGCTTACCTTTGGTTTGCCCCTCAAACTGGGGCTGCGGCAATTTGACAGAGATAACAGCGACAAGGCCTTCACGAACATCGTCGCCGGAAAGCGACCCTTTGAAATTCTTAGCAAGACCGGAAGATTGTGCGTAAGTGTTGACTGTGCGTGTGAAGGCCGAACGAAAACCAGAAAGGTGCGTTCCGCCGTCAACCGTATTAATATTGTTGGCAAAAGAATAAACCTTCTCGTCATAACCATCGTTGTATTGGATGGCCACCTCAAGAGAGAGAGATTCCCCGGACCGCTCAAAGTAGATCGGTTTATCGTGCAGCGTGTTCTTATTTTTGTTGAGGTGCTTGACGAATTCAGCGATCCCGCCCCTGTAATAAAACTCGTGCGAACGCTCGACCTCTTCACGCTCGTCCTTGATGGTGATACGGATGCCTTTATTCAAAAATGCCTTTTCACGTAAACGCTCTGATAGTTTATCGAAGCTGAACTTGGTTTCGGTGAAGATTTCCGAGTCCGGCTTGAAAGTAATCTTGGTGCCACGTTTACGCGTCTTTCCAGTCTGCTCCAGTTTTGTGACGGGAATACCGCGCTCGTATTCCTGTTCGTAAGTCCTGCCATCCCGCCAGATTTCAAGGCGCAGCGACTCGGAAAGAAAGTTCACGCAGGAAACGCCCACCCCGTGCAAACCGCCTGAGACTTTGTAAGCGTTGGAATCAAACTTTCCGCCGGCGTGAAGTTTGGTCATCACAACTTCAGCAGCACTCTTCTTTTCCTGCTTGTGATAATCAACCGGAATACCGCGACCGTTATCAACAACCGTAATTGAATCGTCGAGATGAATCGCCACTTCGACCGTGTCGCAGTGCCCGGCGAGCGCTTCGTCAATAGAATTATCCACAACTTCATAAACTAAGTGATGCAAGCCCAAATCGCCCGTTGACCCAATATACATGGCCGGGCGTTTGCGCACAGCATCCCGTCCCTCAAGAACCGTAATCGAACCTGCGTCATAAGCTGTATTCTTTTTCTTCGATAATGTTGATGGTGCTGTTGCCAAAATAGTCTCCTCTTCGTAAATCCTACTCATAAAATTCCCATTTGCCTGACCCGAAGCGACTCAAATTTCGTCGCTTTTGTAATACTCCTTTAGATGCTTTCGTCTCGGCTGGCGCTCGACCAAATCAGCTCCGGATTAAATGAATTAACCACGACCATACCATTACTCACTTGATATACACTTGCCCGCGCAATGAACTCTTGGACGAGACTCTCTTTTGAGGTCGTAATGAACGTTTGGGTTCGCCCTTCAAGGTATTCCAGCAAGTAACTTATGCGCTTCCGATCCAGTTCAGCATCTACATCATCTATGAGGAAAAGTGGATACTCATTATGCCAGGAATAATATACCGAAATCGCAGCTAAGTCAAGTATTATCAATGCGCTACGTTGTTGACCGGAGCTTCCAAAGGCGCGAATATCGCGCCCGTCAAACAATATTTCCAGGTCATCACGATGAGGCCCTATGAGAGAATATCCGGAGGCTATTTCGGCCTGCAAACGCAAGCGCAGGCGATCTGCAATGAGCGCTTTGTAATCACCCAAATCACCTTTACCTTCGAGTGAAGAAACGTACCGGATCGTAATATCTTCTCTCTCGAATAAACGGCGTTCCAAGACGTCATTCAGGCGCTGCACGTAGTCCGTTCGCGCATGGTGAATCGCTGAACTTAGACTGACCAGTTGCTCATTCCAGGGGGCAATAAGCTCGGAGGCTTGGTCGAAGCCCATCTCCAGTTCTGAAGCATCCTGCAGGAGGCGATTCTTCTGTTTGATTACACGATTGTAGTCAGCCAGTGTCTGGACGTAGGCATGGTGCAGTGAGGCAACTCCCCGATCCATGAACTTGCGGCGAGATTCCGGCATACCACGCACGATGTCTAACTCGTCCGAGGTAAAAGCGACTGTGTGAAGCTGCCCTAGATAGCGCGATACGGATTCTCTTTTTCCATTAATTGAAATGGACTTCGTAGAGCCCTGAAGGTTCACTTGCATCTCGCGCTGAACTTCAAGGCTTTGAGCCACGCGCCCACGCACGACAGCCAACTCCTCTCCAAATCGAATGGCTTCTTGTAGGCGCTGCGTCCGAAAGGATTTAGTGGTAGCAAGAAGGTAGATGGCTTCGAGCCAGTTTGTTTTCCCCTGCCCGTTGTCGCCGTAGATAATGTTGAGTCCGGCGCCCCACGAGACTTTGCCGCTCAAATTTCTAAAATTATGTACATCGAGCGATTCGAGCAGCATGTGATGATTTTAACATAACGCCAGCATGATATAAGAAGGGACGAAGAGTTTGAGCCACTGTCATAAAGATGCGAGGAGGCTCTATTGGTTAGAGCCTCCTCGCATCTTTATGACCAAGATTGCCGTAATTAACGTCAGATTCGCATGGGCATCACGACATATTTGTACTCGTAATCAGCGTCTGTTGCAGGTCGGAGCTGTGCCTGGGAGTTTCCATCTTTGAACTCAAAGGCTATTTGACCATCCCCCACAACATTTAGAAAATCCTGCAGGTACTGCGCGTTAAAACCTATCTCAGCCTCATCGCCGGTGTACTCAGTGGCGACCGTTTCGCGAGCTTCGCCTTCTTCTGCGTTCTGTGAGCTGATTTGTAACTGGTTAGGTATAAGGTGGAAGCGAATGGCGTGTGAACGATCATCAGCCATAAGAGCGACGCGCCGTATCGCTTGATTAAGCTGTGTACTGTCAAATACGACAGACTTGTCATTACTCTTCGGCATAACCATTTCGTAGTTCGGAAACTGTCCGGAGAGCATTCTTGAAATCAAGAGACGCGGGCCGACCTCAAAATAAATATGGTTCTCATCCGCTCCCAGGCTTATCTCGCCCTCATAAGAGGCTGTCAGCTTGGTCAGCTCCGCCAGCGTCTTGCGTGGTATTAAGGCGTCTAGCGCCTCTTCAGACGCATTTTTCCCTAAATCCTGACGTGCGATATAGGCTAAGCGGTGTCCGTCGGTTGTAACCATCTTAGCGCCCGATTTATCGAGTATGAATTTTGCGCCCGAAAGTGTATAGCGAGACTCTTCTTGCGTGATGGCAAAGATCGTTCGATCTATGAAGGATTTAAAAATGTCGGCGGGGAATTTCATGGGCGCGGACTTACTACTAGGCACTTCCGGGAAATTCTCTCGTGGAAGTCCGGCAATCTTCGAGCGAAAGTTTTCACATCTGACTGAAACCCAATCATTCTCCTCTTTATGGAAATTGATTGACGCGTCCGGAAGCAGGCGCGAGATGTCAAAGAGTTTACGCGCCTGCACACACATTGAGCCGGGGGTCTTAATGCTCTCTGCTTCCGTTTCGCAACGAATCGTGACGTCCAAATCCGTAGCGATAATACGAATCGTGCTTTCACCAACAGACTCAATCAGAATATTTGAGAGCGCTGGGATGGTATTCTTTTTTTCAACGATGCCCTGCACGAAGCCCAGCTCTTTCTGAAGAGCATTTTTACCGATAGTAAATTCCATTGACAGACTCCTATTGAGATAAATGAAGATTCATTCTAATGAATCAAATAATTGCATCCCGAATCAGTTCTAAATTAACTAAACCCACTACGCGCCTTTTACTATCTATACTAATTAAACAACTAGTATTTATATATAGTAGTAGTAGTAGGGCCTGTGGAAATGTGGAAAAGTCACTTTAATGTTGATACTAAAGAAATTGATTTCCACAACCCTTGTGGAAATCGCTGTGGAAATCCCCGGTCTTTTGTGGAAATTAAATCTATTAATAAAGTTTTCCACATTTCCACAGGCGGTTTTTTGTGATGCCTGTGGAAATGTGGAAAACTTTGAGTTAAAGTTTAAATATAAAGAACTTAATCGAAAAGCGCGTTGTGGAAATTTATTTCCCTGTGCCGCGCTAACTACTTGCAAAGATTATCCATAAGGTCACTAACGATCTTGTGGAAATTTTGATCCTTTAATACTAGCGCCTCAATCTTCTCAACGGAGTGAATTACGGTTGTATGATGCTTACCGCCAAACTCTCGTCCGATTTCAGGGAAGCTGTGTTTTGTGAGACGCTTACACAAATACATGGCAATCTGTCTGGGGACAGCAATCTGCCGTGAGTTGTTTTTTGACGTTAACTCATCAACTCTAAGACGGTAATGGGCAGCTACTGTCTGTTGAATCTGTTCAATAGTGATTCCTGCGGGCTGATCGTCTTCGGCGATATTACGAATAGCGTCCTGCGCCAGCATCTTAGATATCTGTAGTCCACGCAAAGATGCGATAGCTACAAGGCGCACCAGCGAGCCTTCCAGTTCTCGTATATTGCTCTTTACTTTACTTGCAATAAAGAACGCTACATCGTCAGGAAGTGTGACGCCATCCAAATCAGCCTTGCGTTTAAGAATCGCTACTTTTGTTTCAAGGTCCGGCGGCTCCATATCTGCAATTAAACCCCACTCGAAGCGAGAGTGAAGCCTTTCTTCCAGCGTAGGAATTTCACGCGGCGGACAATCTGATGAGATTACAATCTGTTTTTGGCCGTCATACAGAGCGTTAAATGTATGGAAGAACTCTTCTTGTGTACGCTCCTTACCGGCCATGAACTGAATGTCATCCATTAGCAAAACATCAATTGAGCGATATTTCTCACGAAAAGTTTGAGCTTTATCGTAGCGAATGGCATTGATTAGCTCATTCATAAATTTTTCCGCTGAGATATAGGACAGCCGCAGGTGGCGATTGCGTGCTTTGATCTCATGACCGGCCGCATGCATTAAGTGTGTCTTCCCAAGCCCGACGCCGCCATATATGTAAAGCGGATTGTAAGTTTTACCGGGAGCTTCCGCGATTGCCTGTGACGCGGCGTGAGCGAATTGGTTACATGAGCCAACGACAAAAGTTTGGAACGTATATTTGGGATTTAACGATAGTTCGATAGGTTCTATATCTACAAAAGTGGTCGCCCCCGGCGTTAACCCATCTGATTCAGCTGCTTCCAAAAGGGTGAATAAATTTGAGTTTTTGTTTCTACTACTCTTAGCTATGGTTTCCGAGATGTTATAGATCTCCGTCTCTTCCTTTTCCGGGGTAACTTCTACAGAATTGCTGTTAGGCTCGTCTTCTACCATCCAATCAACATGATAGTCGGCGAGATTAAGTTCCTCCAAAGATTCGTCCAGCACTTCAGAATAGTTGGAGCTAACCCAGTCCTTAATTACCTGGTTAGGAGCACGTAGATGCAAAACTTGCTCAGAGTCGTCGCAGCCATCGAACCTGATAGGGCGAAACCATGTTTCAAAGCTCTGGCGATTGAGCCTTTTTTCGATAGCATGAAGAATGTTGCTCCAAAGTCTATTCTCAATCACTGTACTCATACGCTTTTGAATCCTATCTCATCTTTATCGGAACTTAATAAAGATGGAAAATGTCGCAAACTAATACATATCTTCGTGTCACATTTCTCAAGCTATTCTTTGAGTAACGTTGCGGAAGATGTTGTAAACGTGCTCGTTGGTCCTATCTTTCGACGACAAGTTGATCTTTTTCCACAGGTTTTTCCACAACCCTGTGGAAAAAACACGATACTTAAAGTATTGCTTTAAGTATTTCTTTTTCAACTAGTTACAGGCTTCCGAGACGTGCGAAACGGGGCGGAGACTAGCATAATGTGCGATGAGATGCAAGAGAAATCCACAGGGCTCCTAAGAAAAAATTCGACCCGCTAAGAACCTCTATAAATTCTCCGCTTTTCAGATCTTCATCTTCTGGGCCAGAATTATAATGATACAGTCTTGGGAGAGTCTTTCTTGGTGGTAACAATATTGCCTTAATCGCTTTCACTCCTTTTCTTGACAGAATGCTATTCGACAGTTAGTCTTTAGCTTTTCACTAAATTGGAGAGTTATTAACTATGTCTAAGCGCACATTCCAACCCAACAACCGACGTCGAGCCAAAACACACGGATTCCGTGCTCGTATGGCCAGCAAGAATGGTCGTCTTGTTTTAAAGAGGCGCCGTACCAAAGGACGTAAACGCCTAACCCCATCGCATTATTAGCCTGATTCGTAGTGGTCTAAAACAGATGCATCTACGTTCTTCTGGCGATTTTCGCAGGATTTATACACTTGGCAAACGCTACGACGGCTCCTTGATGAGTGTTTTCGTATATCCTAACGATTTAGCCTGTCATAGGTTCGGCGTTACAGCTTCCCGGAAGGCCATTGGCAATGCGGTTGAGCGCAATCGCTCCAAGAGATTGCTTCGTGAGACATTCCGCTTAAGTGTTGCGGCCATGAGTAATATGAAGATGAGCTATGACTGGGTGATAAATGCCAAGAGGTCCTTGTTGTGTACAAAGGTAACAGCCTCGCTTGAAGAGTTTCAAACCATTATCGCTCGGGCAACAGATGATGAGCGAAATAATTTGGTGAAAGCTGGTAATTAAAGTGAGCGCAGTTCTAGTCTCACTCTTGAAGTTTTACAAGCGGGTTCTTTCGCCTTTACTCCCGGCTTCTTGCCGTTTTATTCCCACTTGCTCGGACTACTCACGTGAGGCGATCGAGCGATATGGGGCTTTGCGTGGAATCTGGATGAGTTTGCGACGCCTCTTGCGTTGCCACCCATTTCATCCAGGAGGCTACGACCCAGTTAAATAAATATGGCCTTGGGTAATGGTTAATGTCGTTGCTCGTATAAGTCTCTTATTAATACTTTACACTTGTAATTAATTAAATGGATAAACAACGTTTCGTCTTAGCCATAGTCCTTTCGGCTGCGATCCTTTTTGGATGGAGTTGGCTTTTTCCTGTTAAGCGCCCGCAGCAGAATAACGCTGATAACGCTAATACTATTAATGCTAACAGCAACGCGCCCGTAAATCAGGCGGCCTCACCCTCGCCTTCACCACAAGCATCAGAAACTACTCCGGAGCAGTCGCCAAAACAGGATGAGAAGCCGGCCTGTACGCTTGGCCAGGAAACAGTCACGGTTACGACGCCACTATATCGTGTCAAGCTAGATAAATGTGGTGCTGTAGTAACGAGCTGGATATTAGATAAAATTAAAGGCGATACTTATGATCGCAAACTTCGTTCTATTTCAGGCGGCGATCTCGAACTTATCTGGCAAGGGAAAGAGGCAGGAAAAAGAGAACTGTTTGAAGTCCCGTTACACCTTGAAACGGGAGATGAGGCAACTGATCGTCTACTTGCCACCAGCACGTATCAAACCAATTTAGCCGAACAAGAGATCATCTTGGAGAGCGGCGAGAAAACTATAGAATTTATTTTGCCTCAAGATGAGTCGTCAAAACTGAGTGTAACAAAGAAAATAACTTTCCGTGCAGATCAGTACAGTGCTGATATCAGGGTCCTGTTTAATCGCAAGGATAAATCGAACGAGGATCAGCCAAAAACTGTCAAGCTATTAATCGGACCAAACATTGGCGACCAAGGCATCCCGCAATACAACTTTTACTCTGTTGCGCCGGAGGGCGTGGCCGTTGTTGGAGACAAGGTCGAGCGTTACTATTCGAGTGCACTTGCTGATTCTCAACAAGCACCGCGCAAGCATTTAGTCAATGGAACGATTGATTGGTCCGCCGTCGGGGATACTTATTTCGCGATGGCTGTTATACCTGCGCAAAAAACTGAACGTCTCGAATTCAGCACAAAAGGATACAAGCACCCGATTCTAGGAGATGCACAAGGGAAAGAAGAAGATAGGTATTTAATCACTGGACACGTTCCGATTCCTGTAGGTGACGTTCCGACTACCTTATATGTGGGACCTAAAGATCATTATATTTTGTCTGACGCTAGCGATTATATCAGCGGTGCGAGCAAAGGAGTTGGACGACCTGTCGACCTTGAAGGTCTGATTGATTACGGATTTTTGAGTTGGATGTCGCGTCCTCTAGCGGTCCCCATCCTCTGGTGTATTAAGTTTCTATATAAAATCACGGGCAGCTATGGTGTAGCCATCATACTTTTCACTATTGTTATCTATTCGCTTTTCTTCCCGCTTAAATGGCGTTCGTCTAAAGCTATGAAACGGGCGCAGAAACTTGCGCCGCGCATGAAGGAATTGCAAGAGAAGATCAAGGGGATGAAGAAAACGGATCCGCGTCTCAGAGAATTACAAATGGAACAGATGCGGTTGATGAAGGAGGGGAACCCTCTCGGAGGTTGCTTGCCTCTTCTTATTCAAATGCCTTTCCTCTTTGCGCTCTATCGTGCAATCACTATCTCTATTGATTTTCGTCAAGCGAGGTTTTTGTGGATTCCCGATTTATCAGCGGCAGAGCCATCGGCGATCCACATTCTCCCGATTCTCATGGCCGGATCAATGATGGTGTTACAGTTAATAACGCCAGCTCCATCCGCTGACCCCATGCAGCGTAAGTTGATGGCTATCGGGATGCCGCTTCTAATGCTCTGGATGTTATGGAGCGCTCCTGCTGGTCTGTTAGTTTATTGGCTGGTCGGAAATCTAGTTGGTTTCGGTCAGCAGTTCATAATAAATCGTTTGACTAAAACTGAGGATGATGAACAACCACCTTCCGGAAAGAAGGCTGATACTCGTTCAACAAAAAAACTGAAAACAAGTATCTCGCAGGCTTGAGGGGTAAGGACAGCAGGCGTTCTGAAATATTTGTATAAGTGATGATTGAAGTATGTGTTAAAGCGCAGGATTTTATTCGCACCATTTTTAGTGGGGCTGGCTTTGATCTGAGCATCACTATTGAAGAAACAACTAATGGATGCCTTCTGAATATAGATGGAGCGGATTCATCTTTTCTCTTGAATGAAGGTGGAGAGCTTTTAGAGGCTCTTCAACATCTAGTGAATCAAGCATACGGTCGGACACTACCGAAAGGTGAACGCATCGTTTGCGACGTCGAAAACTTTCGCTCGACTCGAGAAGCAGAGTTGCGTGCAATGGCCCGACACGCCGCCGAGCGAGTCCGCTCAACAGGAATCGCCTTCATCTTTGGTCCGATGATTTCAAATGAACGCCGCGTTATTCATCTTGCGCTTGCAGGTGAAGAGGATCTTTATACAGAATCAGTAGGTGAAGGTTCTGATCGTCGTCTGAAAGTAAGTTTGAAATCTACCCTCAAAAGTTAAAAATCAGATCGCAGCAGATTTTATTTTGTTCCTGCAATCTCTTCTGTAGTGCCAGTCAAGGATACAATCGTTGCTTTAGCAACCCCGCCGGGACGTAGTGGAATTGGCGTAATACGTTTGAGCGGATCGCGCTCTCTTGAAATCTCCCGCCATCTTATCCAAGATGAAAATTTCGTGCCGGCGCCAAATCGCGCCACGTTGAAAAAACTATCTGACCCGATTACAGGGGAGATTCTAGATTATGCTCTTCTCACCTATTTCAAATCACCGCACTCCTTTACGGGGGAAGATATTGTAGAGCTGAGTTGTCATGGCTCACCCGTTCTTCTCCGCCATCTTATAGATCTCCTTTTAAGCCTTGATGCACGCCTTGCCGGACCAGGTGAATTCACGCTACGTGCGTTAGCAAATGGACGGCTGAATTTAAGCCAAGCAGAGGCGATTCGCGATTTGATCAATGCTCAAACGCAGGCTGCCGTCAAACAGGCTACTCGTCAGTTAGGAGGTGAACTCTCCGCACTACTTCAGCCTCTAAAAGATCTTTTATTAGATATAATTGTTCCTTTGGAATCTTCTCTAGAATTTGTTGAAGATGATTTGCCGGATATAGTCGTTAGCCAGTTCCAGGCGAAACTTTCCACCCTTATTAATCATATTGAGCAGATAGCATCAACATTTACCACAGGGAGGCTTATTCGAGATGGTCTTAAGGTTACACTTATGGGTCGCCCGAATGTTGGTAAGTCTAGTGTTTTCAATAGGTTGTTGGGGGTTGACCGGGCTATTGTGACAAGTGCCCCGGGCACGACGCGTGACAGTTTAAGTGAGGCAATAAATATTCAAGGAGCGCCTGTTTTTTTGACCGATACAGCTGGTCTTCGTATTTCGGCGGATTTAATTGAAAATTTGGGCGTTGAGCGAACACGGCGCGCCGTCGCAGATTCTGATCTAATAATAGTTGTGCTTGATGGATCAGAGCCCAGGAATCTGCAAGATTATGAAGTTTTCAATGAGGTCGCCCATAATAATTACCTAATCGCGGTAAACAAAAGTGATCTGGAGACTTTTAAAGAGATTGAGTTGGAGCAAAAATCTAAAGAGACAATCCCCATCATCAATATTTCTGCTAAAACAGGAGAAGGGTTTGATTCTTTACGTGATGCTATACTAGAACCTTTCGCTACATCCGAAGTAAGTAACTCGGGGCTGCTTATTACTGATGCTCGGCATTTTGATTTGCTCCGGCGCACGCAGTCTGCACTTCGCTCTTCAGCCGATTTACTTGAAGAGCGTGCTAGCGAAGAACTCGTGCTTATTGGTCTTTATGATGCTTTACGTTTCTTAGGTGAGATTACAGGTGAGACGACCACTGAAGATATCCTTTCCCAAATTTTTGCGACATTCTGCATAGGTAAATAATTATGAGTTTTGATGAAGGTTTTGATGTGATCGTGATCGGAGCAGGGCATGCTGGCTGCGAAGCTGCTTCAGCTTCTGCCCGCCTGGGTGCTAAAACTGCTCTTATAACCATCAATCTAGACACGATTGGTCAAATGTCTTGCAACCCAGCGATTGGTGGCATTGCCAAAGGACATCTTGTTCGGGAAATAGATGCTCTAGGCGGCATCATGGGACGCATTATTGACCGCACAGGAATACAATTTCGTCTACTTAATCAATCACGAGGCCCTGCTGTTCAATCTCCTCGTGCACAAGCAGATCGCGCCGCATATCGTATCGAGATGCGGCGTACTTTAGAAGCCACGGATAATTTACACTTGCGGCAAGGTCAAGTCGTTGACCTTATCGTCAAAAAAGAACGAGTCCGCGGAGTAGAAATGCAGGATGGTAGACGGCTTTTTGCTAAAGCGGTCGTCGTGGCAACCGGAACGTTTCTAAATGGATTAATTCACACAGGGCGTCGTACCTATCAGGCTGGACGGGCCGGAGAACCCGCATCTGTAGAGTTTGCAGAAGGTTTAAAGCGGCTCGGCTTTCCCGTCGGACGGTTAAAAACTGGGACGCCTCCGCGCTTGGATGGGCGTACGATTAACTGGGAAATCTTTGAGCCCCAGCCGGCAGATGAGCGGCCGACGCCCTTTTCTTTTGCTACAGACAAGATTGACCAGCCACAAATCAACTGCTTTATAGGCTATACTACTGAGGCCGTTCATAAAGCTATTCTTTCAAATATCAGTGAGTCACCCCTTTATTCGGGCAAAATTAAGGGAATCGGTCCGCGTTATTGTCCGTCGATTGAAGATAAAGTAGTTAAATTTGCTGATAAAAATCGCCATCAACTCTTCTTAGAGCCAGAAGGGTATTATACAAATGAAGTTTATTTAAATGGGTTCTCTACTTCATTACCTCCAGATCTACAACAGAAATTAGTGCGAATGATTCCTGGTCTGGAACAGGTTAATATTATTCGTCCAGGTTACGCTATTGAATACGATTATATTGATCCACGTGAGCTTACACCCTATTTAGAGACGATTCGGTTGAAGGGGCTTTTTTTCGCTGGACAGATAAATGGAACAACTGGCTATGAAGAAGCTGGATGCCAAGGGCTTATGGCAGGAATAAATGCGGCTCTTCAAGTACAAGAACGTGATGGATTACGCCTTCGCCGTGAAGAATCCTATATAGGTGTTCTAATTGACGATCTTATAAAGCATGGTGTGGATGAGCCTTATCGTATTTTTACTTCTCGTGCCGAATTTAGGTTAGCTTTGCGGCATGATAATGCCGATGCTCGCTTGTCTCCATATGGTCGAAATATTGGTCTTCTAGGGGACTCAGAGTGGGAGCGTTTTAATCAGCGCCGCGACCGACTAGCGCACCTCAAAAACATTCTTGAATCTACTCGTCTTAAAAGATCTCATCCAGCTTATTTGCCTACGGTTCAAACCCTGGGGACTGATTTAGGTTCCTCGATTACACTTGCCCAACTTGCCCTTCGTCCCAAAGCATCTTTAGGCCTAATTCAGCAACTTTTGCTTAAAGAAGCCTCTGCTGAAATTAGTGTTACCGATCTTGAATCCGTTTTGGCTGATCTGCTCTACAGTGGTTATATCGACGCACAGCGTGCTAATTATGAACGGTTATACAATCACGACGGCTTACGTATTCCTCGCGACTTCAGCTTTCGCAGTGTTAATGGTTTGGCTACAGAAATGGTTGAGCGTTTGGAAAGGGCTTGTCCCGAAAGTTTTGGTCAGGCACGTCGAATCCCCGGTTTAACCCCTACCGCTCTCTCTACGTTACTCATTCACTTAACTTTACAATAAAAGAGCAGGTATTTTTAAACCCTTAATAATTCTTACACGAAGATACGGGACACGTGAAACATTTATGATGTTTGCCTACGACGTTCTGGATGTGACACGTGAAACATACTTCTGAGCGTAAAAATGTGGCGTGCCGTTTAATCTTATGTTAATTTACTTATATTTAGGCGGGGCGAACATTTTAAATGGCAAGAATTATAGCGATAGCTAATCAAAAAGGTGGCGTTGGGAAGACCACAACGGCGGTAAATCTTGCTGCTGCATTGGCTATACAGGAAATGCGTGTGCTTCTTGTGGACACAGATCCTCAAGCAAATGCTACCTCTGGTGTTGGAGTTCAACGCGGTAGTTTCCGCCGCAGCCTATACCACGCGCTTGTTTTAGATGAGCAGCTTCACAATATTATACAATCAACGGAAATCCCTTTTTTAAAACTTCTACCCGCCGATAAAAATCTTACTGGGGCGGAAATTGAGTTGGTTGATCTAGAAAAACGAGAATATAAATTAAAAGGAATATTTCAGAGCGTAGAAAATGATTATGATTTTATCATTGTGGATTGCCCTCCGTCTCTCGGCCTTTTAACATTAAACGCACTCACCGCAGCGGATTCTTTACTCGTTCCTATTCAATGTGAATACTTTGCTCTGGAAGGTGTAACAGAGCTTTTTGATACCTTTGCCCGCATTCGGCGAGTTTTAAATCCGGGGCTTACAATAGAGGGCTTGTTATTAACAATGTATGACGAGCGCACAAATCTCTCAGCTGCGGTGGCTGCGGATTTAAGAGATTTTTATGGCCAACAAGTCTTTGAGACAGTAATCCCGCGAAATGTAAGGTTGGCAGAGGCCCCGAGCCATGGTAAACCTATTATTATATATGACATACGCTCGCGAGGGGCGGAAAGCTATCTTCAACTTGCAAAGGAGGTCATAGCACATGACAAGAAGAGTGCTAGGTCGAGGCTTGAGCGCACTGCTATCGGATTCAGCGGCGACAGCTAATGAGGACTTTCTTGAAATTGACATAGATTTGATTGATCCCAGTTCAGCACAGCCAAGAACTCATTTCGATGAAGGTCGGCTAGAAGAGTTAGCACAATCCATTCGGTCAAATGGAATTGTTCAGCCTATATTGGTCAGGAAACGAGGAGGACGATATCAACTTATAGCTGGAGAACGCCGGTGGCGCGCTGCACAGCGTGCAGGCCTACAACGAGTTCCCGCGGTAGTGCGAGAAATTCCAGATAGTAAATTACTGGAATTGGCACTTATCGAGAATATCCAACGCCAGGAATTGAACGCTATTGAAGAAGCGCAGGCTTACAAGAGGCTAATAGAAACACTTGGTCTAACTCAAGAAACCGTAGCACAACGTGTTGGGAGGGATCGTTCTTTTATAACTAATTACCTGCGTTTGTTACGTTTACCCGAAGACATCCAACGACTTGTAGAAGAGGAGAAGTTGACCATGGGGCATGCGCGTGCACTTCTTGGTGTTGATGATGAAGAAATTCAGCGTAAGGTCGCACGCAGTATTATTGGGCAGTCTCTGTCAGTACGCGAAACGGAGCGTACAATTAAAAGAATTATCGCTGGTGTAAATCCAAATGCATCTGTCTTGCCCTTACAAAAGCCAGATGATGCGAATATGCGAGCCGCTGAAACTAAGTTAAGACGCCGTCTAAGCACACATGTGCGTGTAATACCAAATTCAACGAACCCAGGCGGTAAGATCGAAATAGAATATTATAATGATGAAGACCTTAATCGCATATACCAACTGCTAATCAGTGGGCAAGAATTAACAACTGTCTAAATAAGTATCGTACTGTCAAATTGATCAAAGAGATATTCTCACTTGGGCTGGAATATGCGTTTATGCTCTGTGTGTTACATTGTAAAATAGTGGGCTTGGGGTTAATGTGTGGCTAAAAGATTAACGGAAATGGTTTCATGTGCTGGTTGAGTGGCGAAGCTGTCGCCTCGCGACCTTGCTCAAGTTTTGGGCAAGCTGCCTGAGCAGCCAGTAAATGAAAATGTGCTGGTCGGCTATGATTTAGCCGATGATGCGGGTGTGTATCGTTTGCGGGATGGCGTTGCGTTGGTGCAGACAGTCGATTTTTTCACTCCTGTGGTGGATGAACCCCAGCTATATGGTCGTATCTCAGCTATAAACTCTTTAAATGATATTTATGCAATGGGAGCAACGCCGCTTACGGCGCTATCAATCGTTTGTTATCCGCAAAGAGAAGATTTAAATGTCCTTAGCGAAATTCTATACGGTGGGCAATTGGCTATGAGTGAGGCGGGTGTTGTCATTCTTGGTGGACACTCAATTGATGATGCGGAAATTAAAATCGGTTATGCGGTCACTGGTTTAATTAATCCGGAACATTTAATAACTAACGCCCAAGCCCAGCCGGGAGATGCACTTATATTAACGAAGCCCATCGGAACAGGAGCGATAAGCACAGCTATCAAACATGGGATTGCAGGTGTGGTAGCAGCCGAAGCCGCTAAGAATATAATGGCAAAATCAGCTGCGCGGGCTGCCGAAGAAATGCGGAAAGCAAGAGCACATGCCTGTACTGATATCACTGGTTTTGGTCTGCTAGGCCATGCCTACGAAATGGCACGTGCAAGCAATGTTAGTTTAACGATTGAGGCGGCGCGTGTCCCTTTATTGCCTGATGTTTTAGATTTAATCGCGCAAGGGATGCTTACGCGAGGGGACAAAAATAATAGGGCATATGTCGGCGACACCGTTACGATTGGAAAACATATTTCGCGCGAAATGCAAAGCGCACTTTTTGATCCACAGACCGCAGGTGGACTCCTTATTAGTATAGGTCAGTCAAAAGCTGAATATTTGGCCAGCAGAATTGATGGCTCTGTGATTATTGGTAAGGTACAGGATAAAAAAGATTATTTAATTCAAGTTGTTTAGCTGAGTGAATAATTAGGTCTAGTTAGAACAAGGTAAAAAACAAAGAGGCTATACCAGCTATAAAATACAGTCAGTGTAGACGCGCGTCGCGTAAAGTACCTTGCCTTGACTGCCTATAAATTTGCGTGCTAGACTCGCAGGCTTTTGGCACTCAGAAAATTCTTAATAGTAGAACTGAAGAATATCTACGTGTTCGTTAGAGCCCGTTGAGTATTATGATCTCTCTGGCCTTCGCTGAAAATTCCATCCAATTAGTGCCAGACGGCACACTAATTCTTCATATCGCAATTATTTTAGTGATGGTGTTTGTGCTCAATGCCACGCTTTTTAAGCCTATCAATCGTATACTAGAAGAGCGCGAAAAACGTACTCGTGGGCGATCAGGCGAAGCCCATGACATCTTGCGACGCGTCGAAGAAAAAATGGCTCAATATGAGCAGACTCTGCGCCAAGCGCGCACCGAAGGTTATCGCTTGATGGAGCAGGAGCGTGAAGCGGCGATAACGGAACGGCAGGCAAAATTGAGTTCCGTGCGCGAGGAGATAAATTATTCTGTCACAGAGCAGAAAGAAGCAATTAACGCGCAGGTTAAAGAAGCTCGTGTGGCCCTTTCAGCGGAAGCCCAGCGCCTCGCCGCAGAGATCGGCGCGCAAATTCTTCATCGCCCAATTAGCGACACGGTGAGAGCCAGTATCGGTACCGGCGCTTAAAAGTTATGCTCATATATTTTATCGCAAATATCTTTGTTCCGGCTGAAGGAGAGCCCGCGCCTTGGTGGAATATCCCGAGCTTTGAAGTATGGAGATGGGTTAACCTACTTATTTTCGTTGTCCTGTTCATCTATATCTTGCGCCGTCCGGTAAGCGAGGCCATGCGCGCGCGGCGCGAAGGCATCAGACGCGATTTGATGCGCGCGCAGGAAGAACGCAATGCAGCCCTCTCAAAACTTGAAGAGGTCGAACAACGTCTGGCGAGTTTGGATAAAGAGGTGGCAAGCGTGCGCGAGCAGTCGGAAAGGGAAGCGGCAGAAGAGCGCGAGCGTATCAGGCAATCAACTGAAGAAGAGACTCGAAAACTGCGTGAGCAGGCCCAGCGTGAAATTGAGAGCGCGGGCAAAGCCGCGCGGCAGGAGTTGCGAGAGTTCGCTGCCGCGCAGAGCGTACGCCTTGCGGAAGAGATGATCCGACGCGACATTAAGCCGGAAGATGATGCGCGCTTAGTCAGTCTCCGTGTTGGAGAGTTGGGAGGGGTCAGGCGTTGAGCGTGCAGACGGTGGCGCGCCGTTATGCGACGGCGCTGGCGGACGTAGTAATGGCGCGCGGTGAGGCGCGAGAAGTAAGGGATGAATTGACTGAATGGGCAGAGATGATTCAGTCGAACGAGCAGCTTCTTGAAGTCTTCCGCAATCCCACAATTCCCTACGAGCAGAAACGAAAAGTTCTAAATGCGTTGATTGCACGCACGCGTGTTCGGCCAACGACAGCTAACTTCCTACAAGTGCTTCTACAGAACCAACGCCTGGCTGAATTGAGCGAGGTCAACAAACGCTTCGGGCAAGTTCTTGACGAGCGCTCAGGCGTTGTGTCCGCACAGGTCGTCACGGCGCGGCCCGTACCGCAATCTGTGCAGAGTGCTCTGCAAGCGAAGCTTGATACGATGACGGGAAAGAATGTGCGATTGAGCTTTACAACCGATGAAGAATTAATCGGTGGAGTTGTAGCGCATATCGGATCGACCATTTATGATGGCTCGGTGCGAAATCAGTTGCAGCAGGTCAAAGATAGATTAACCGGTAAATCGTGAGTCGAACAAAAACGTTCTTAACACTCACGCTTTACGACTCACGCTTTACGAGAAGATTATGGAACCGATCAAAGCTAACGAGATTAACGACATCATACGCCAGCAGATTGAGAACTTCGATTCGGGCGTCACGGTCACTGAAGTGGGTACGGTCATCAAAGTTGGTGATGGCATTGCCGAGATTCATGGCCTCGAAAAGGTGATGGCGGGCGAGCTGCTGGAGTTCCCGCACGAGGTCCGCGGCCTCGCTCTGAATCTTGAAGAAGACAAAGTGGGCGCCGTGCTCTTCGGCGAGTTCCAGGCCGTTAAAGAGGGCGATCTGGTCAAGCGCACCGGGCGCATCATGCAGGTGCCGGTCGGCGACGCGATGATCGGTCGCGTGGTTAACGCGCTCGGCCTGCCGATTGATGAGCGTGGACCGATCATCACGGAGATTTTCAACTCCATCGAACGCATCGCGCCGGGAATCATTGATCGCCAGCCAGTGAAAGAGCCGCTGCAGACTGGTCTCAAAGCGATTGACTCGATGGTCCCCATCGGGCGCGGACAGCGCGAATTAATCATCGGTGATCGGCAGACGGGCAAGACTGCCGTCGCTGTAGATACGATTATCAACCAGAAGGGCAAAGATGTTATCTGCATCTACGTCGCCATCGGCCAGAAAGCTTCGACGGTGGCGCAGGTGGTCAAGACTCTGACTGACTTCGGCGCGATGGACTACACCATCGTCGTCAAGGCCACGGCGTCTGACCCTGCGGCGATGCAGTTTCTAGCGCCCTACACAGGGGCGGCCATCGGTGAATATTTCCGCGATAACGGGCGGCATGCGGTCACCATCTATGATGATCTTTCCAAGCAGGCTGCGGCCTATCGCGAAATCTCGCTTCTGCTTCGCCGTCCGCCTGGACGCGAAGCATATCCGGGCGACGTCTTTTATCTGCACTCGCGTCTGCTGGAGCGCGCCGCGAAATTGTCGGACGCGAAAGGCGGAGGCTCGCTGACAAGCCTTCCGATCATCGAGACGCAGGCGGGCGACATCTCCGCCTACATCCCGACCAACGTGATTTCCATCACCGACGGCCAGATCTTTCTTGAAGCAGATCTCTTCAACGCTGGCATCCGCCCGGCGATCAACGTCGGCAACTCTGTCTCGCGCGTCGGAGGCTCCGCCCAGGTCAAGGCCATGAGACAGGTCGCCGGAACCTTGCGTCTAGAGCTGGCGCAGTTTCGCGAACTTCAGGCGTTCGCCCAATTCGGCTCCGACCTTGATAAAGCAACGCAGGCGCAGATCGCGCGCGGCCAGCGGCTGACAGAGATTCTGAAGCAGCCGCAGTACCAGCCGATGGATGTCGAAAAGCAGGTGCTCGTTATTTGGGCCGCGACCAGCGGACACGTTGACGACATTCCTGTGGAGAACGTGCGCCGCTTCGAGACGGAACTGCTGCGCTTCGCTGAAAATTCTCATCCCGGATTGCTGCAAGCCATACGGGAAAAGAGGACGATAACGGACGAAATCAAAGCTGAGCTCACACAGGCTCTTAAGGATTTCAAAGAGCGCTGGACCGAAGAGACAGGCGTTGCGGCGAGACCTGCGGCCGGAACCGCGGCCACACAATCTACCGGCGCTCAAACAACCGCCGCCGGAGCCTGAGAATAGTTATGAATTATGAGTTTTGAATTTTGAATTACTGGATTTCCCTTTAATTCAAAATTCAAAACTCATAATCCAAAATTGATTTCAAATGCCTAACCTTTTAGACATTCGACGCCGGATCAAGTCGGTCAAGAACACGCAGCAGATCACGAAGGCCATGAAGATGCTGTCTGCGGCGAAGTTGAAACGCGCGCAGGACCTGGTCGTCGCGGCGCGCCCCTTTGCCAACAAGATGATGGCGGTGCTGGGCGATCTAGCGGCGCGCACGGACGAAGACTTCCATCATCCGTTGCTGGATGTGCGCGGCGACGAGCGCTATCTGGTAGTTTTGATTACGGCGGACAAAGGCCTCGCGGGCGCATTCAATACCAACCTGATTAAAGCGGCGCAGGCGTTCATGCGCGAGCATGAGGGCAAAACAATCGAGATGCTTCCCGTCGGTCGTAAAGGAAGAGATTTTTTCCGCCGCCGCAACGTGACGTTTGTTGACGAGTATGTCGGTCTGACGGGCAAAGGCCGCATTGAATATTCCGAAGCTGTGGATATCGCTCGCAACGTCATCAACCGTTTCGAAGAAGATAAAGAACTCGACAAGGTCTTTCTCATCTACAACGAATTCAAATCTGTTCTTCAGCAGCGCGTGATCATCGAGCAGTTACTGCCGGTCGCGCGCACGGCTGAAACCGCCGGCGAGACATCCGGAGGGGACACACACACACGCCCCGTAAATTTGACGGAATACCTTTACGAGCAGCCGCCGGCGGAGATTTTCAGTCGGCTACTGCCGCGCCTCGTCGAGACACAAATCTTTCGTGCGCTGCTCGAATCCGTTGCCTCTGAGCACGGCGCGCGCATGACTGCGATGGACTCTGCGTCGAAAAATGCTGGCGAGCTGATCGGAACGCTGACGCTCAACATGAACCGCATCCGCCAGGCTGCAATCACGAACGAGATCATCGAAGTCGTCTCGGGCGCAGCGGCGCTGTAAAGATAAAGTGAGCATAGAGCTACCGCGTCACGACAAGAAACACGTCCCAGGCCCAGCGGCCCACCTGCGCGCCGTGTGAATCCTTGACCTTCGCACGATACCTGAACCGATTACCGTACTGGTCAACTCTCTTTGACTCTTTATAGTCGAGGTCGAGCGTTGCCACACCTAGCTCCGGCAGCGTATGGAACTCTGTTGATTCCGAGACGCCGTTATGATTCGTGTCCTGCCAGAGACGAAGGCTGGAGAAGATGGCGTCTCTGCGATCAATTACTCCATCTTCATTGCCGCCGTTCTGTGGCTTGTCATATTCACTGAGCGCCAGAAAGCCGTTCGGTGAGCTTATCGAAGGCTGCGGAGTGAAGTTGCCGAATAGTTCCTTGCCATTGTCTATAATCCCGTTGCCGTTGCGGTCAAGAACGAGCCATACATCATCCGCTTGCTGTCGAGTCCATGCGATGTGTTCGGCAGTGCCATCTCCGTTTAGATCAAAAAGGACTCCTTCAGCGGAGCTAGTCAGATCAAAGCCGTCGCCGTTAACATCCACTAGGATGGGCGAGCCTGGGTCGTGCTGATACCAGTAATAACAATAGCAATCCGGGTAGCCATGCCACATCCCGCCGCCCTGGTAGCACTCTGTTTCGGCTAAGGCAGAGTTCGGTCCGCATTCGCCACCATCAGGAGGATTTTCACACTCACATGTTTCAGGATTTTGCCTTTGAAGTCCTATGCATGTAGTAAAGGAGCAAGGGCTGTATACACATTCACTATTAAGCACAGGCTCCCACCTCCTCACTTGTGTAATTGTAACTGAGCAAGTGCATTGCCCGCCCTATCCTTCACAAGTTTGTGTTTTAGTCACAAGACGGCCTGGTTCACCATTCTTACTTCTAGTTCCAGAATCTTCTCTCGATATACAAGTACCACCACAGCTATCAGTCCCGCATTCTTTATAATTAAACTCAGAAAAATATATACAAGATGGTAATGCAGTATCATCAAATATTACATCACAGTATCTATTATTAATTGAATGATTGATTCGTTGAAACGGAGAGGACTTGTTAACTTCGGCTTTGAAGGCTGCCTTAAGAATAAGACTGATCTCATTCAGATTAGGATAACTCCTAGGCAAGTTCAAGAAAGGGTTATTGATTGATGTGCCATTTAGTTTTGAGGCGTCTTTTACTTTCCATTTGCGGGGATTATTCGGGTCCCGATAGAGTATTTGACCATTGCTCCAGGCGGTTCCATCTTCGAAGATTATAAGGTCAATATTTAACTTTACATTATCTATGTCATCAACCTTATTTTGCCTCAGATATTCTATGGCGGTCTCATACATCGAGTCGGTAATCATGAGGCTCTGAATATTGTTGGATTTAATCGGTTTCGGTTTATATGAACCGTTTGGTTCTCCCGGTGGGGGGGGAGTTGACCGTGTATGAGAGGTACAAGAAATGGATAATTCATCGTCCCCGCTTTAGGAATTTCCAGTTCAGCCCTTAGATACAAGATAGACTTACCGGAGGTGTTTTTTATCTTCAGCTTAAATGTTTTTAGCCAATCCTTACCCGCAAGAAATTTATCGAGATGCTTAACCGATCCTCCATCGACCTGTATATCAACTACTTCGACAGGCTCAACGAACTTAGAAATTTTTTCTATGGTTCGCAGTTTTGGGTCTTGTGCATAAGAGAGTGCAGTCGTTATCAAGCATATGAGCACGATCACGGCCATTCGCCAGAAAGAAGTTGACATGGCGTTAATCCTTTCGTAAAGATTCATTATGAGGTTTGAGCAGGAGCGAGACTCATTGAGGAGTGAGGCTCTTGCTAACAATTACAGGATAAACAGCCTATATACGCCTCCGGTTCTTGGCCGTCAAGAGTTGTTCTCCTTGATTTGCATCACCAAAGAGGTTTATTACAGATCATTGCATAAGAAAGTTAAGTTTTTCGACGTAATAGGCCCATTTTAGGCTGAATTCCGCAAAGTAAAGTTAAGCTACTTATGCAACGATCTGTAAATAGACTTAGGACTCACTGTCAATTCTTTGACAACGGCAGACTTCAGAACTAATCTGATTGCAGGCAGGGAGGCGCGAAACATTTTCGTATTTTTGCTTCGTGGCTTCCGCGACTCGCAACAAAGCTGAGGCCGCCGCGCCCCTCTCAAGAATAGCGCGGCGGCCTCGATGGCACAGTTCGCCGATTTCCATCGCGAATGTGCCAGCGTGAGGTGCACAGCCCACCCAGTCTGTACACCCCTTCCCTGTGCGGAATTGTCAGCGGCGCTTGCCGCCAACCAACTTCCGGCCACCCGATTTCCCCCTCGAATGTGACACGCGCATGATGACCTTGCCCGAATTATCCAGTCGAAAAATCATGTGATCGCCAGGGCGCGCGCCGATGGCTTTAAGAATCGGGCAGGGAACTCTGCTGCGGATCAGCCCGTTATCGTCTATAACTTTGGATTGATGCTCAAGCTCTTCTCTCTGTCTCATTCGCACCGTCCTTTGCTGGTGTATTTGGGTTTGCGCGCGAGCAGCCGTGCGACCGTTTCGGCTATCAGCGGCATATTCTCCGGCTTCCTCAGGAAAGCGTTCGCCCCGCCCCGCCGTGCTTCCCTCTCGACATCGCTGGCCGAGAACACAATGATCGGCGTCTGCTGTCTGTGAGGAATCTGGCGCGTCCGATGGATCAGCTCGATTCCATTCATGCCCGGTAGTTCATTATCGAAGATCAAAACGTCATAATGCGCCTCACTCGAAATCACTTTGAGCGCGTCGGCCGCATCTCCGAGCGATTCCACGGTCCAGCCCTCTGTCTCCAGCGTTTCTTTCACGGCGCTGGCGACGAGGTTGTTATCCTCCACGTGCAGAATCACAAGGGGCCGTATCTCAACCTCGCTGTCTTTGACAAAGATCAGACTTCGCCTGCGCGGCTCGATCGGCGTCCTGACGGCGAGCAACTCAGTGTGCCGGGAGTTCAGTATGTTGATGAGGCTCGTATGATGTTTGAAGCCCAGCATGTGCGCCGCGCGCGTGACTATCCCGCCCGCATCCCTCAGAGCGCGCTCGATAATCCGACCTTCATAGCGCCGCAATGCCTCCCTGAGTGAAAAGTTCTCCCACGTCGCCGCCATCGGCAGCACACCCGCGAGGAACAAGACACGCGCGGCGCACGCGCTCAGGCGCGCATGTGTGCCCATGTTCCGCGAAGCGGCCAGCAGGTCTATGGCACGTTGGAAAGTGATTCCCAGGTCTTCAAGGGTGAGGTGTTCTCCTAACTCTTCGATAATAATCAGCGCGGCCAACCCGGCGTCTTCGGAGTCGCCAGCGTTCTGCGCAACCTCAACCGCACTTTGCAGGGTGATGCGTGCGTGCTGGTGATGACCCAAACGAGCGAGCGCGATTCCGTGAGTAGTCAGCGCCTCGGCAAAAAGGGCCTGCTGGTCATCCTCTTTGAGAACTCTCACGGCAGCATGAGCGAATTTTTCCGCCTCTGCGACACGACCCTCTTCAAGCAGCACCCGGGCGCGCGTGTCGTCAACCTGTGCGATATGATCTTTATGTTTAAGGCTGGTAAAAAGCGCTTGCGCTCGATCAAGATGCTCATGGGCTTCAGCAAAATTCTTAATAGTGCCGAATAGAAATCCGAGGTTATTTTCAACACCAGCCTGATAACGCGTGTGTCTGGCCTGCTCAAAATGATAACTAGCAGCCGTATATTCAATAAGTGCGTGATCTATGTAATCATCCCGACACTCAGCCCTACCGAGATTTTTAAGTACCGTGCCGTATTCATTATGGAATCTTCCCTTAAGCGTGTGATTGCTACTTGCTTCGAACAAAGGCGCAGCTTGCATTAAAATGTGCAGTGCGTCACTGAGTCGGTTGCTTACTTTTTCGATTATAGCGAGGCGTAGCAAAGTAACAGCCTTCAGGTCGCCCGCTTCATCTGGAAGTCGGCTCAATACGTCTTTCAACAAATCGCGACCTTCGTTGAAAGCCCCTTCGCGCCAATAGCAATGGCCGAGTTCCATTTGTGCTTCTGCTGTCTTTAATGTGTTCTGCAAACTTTTAAAGATCGTTAGACTCTCGCTAATAAGGTCCTTTGCTGTTGCTAGTGAGCCCTCGATCTGCTTAATACAACCGATCCAGCCAGTTAGGACACCAACTCGCAAAAGCACTTCGGCTTCTGTTGCCTGATCTAACTCTTCTATTACTGGACAATGGCCGACACCCTGCCATAAGTCGCCCATCGCCTCGCGCGCCGCTTCATAGTTCCCTATCTCTTCTAATTGCTTTGCAAGCTGACAGCGGAGTTGCGCCCGTTCGTTCAGAGTGAGTGACGGATCAGCTATACGGTGAAGAAGCTGATTGGTGGAATTCATTGTGAGGATTACCTTTCCATAGCATTGATAAAAACTGTCAGCCAACGGTAAAGGCGCGTTCTAACCGCCAAAGTGATAAGATGCACCCTCGAAACACGTCTTGGACGGTCTGGTTATAGCTGCAATTCCTCACCGTCCACCAGCAGCGATAAGAGCAAAAACACCTTTGCTAAAGCGCAAGAAAAAGCCTTAGAGGAGAACAAAATGAAAACCTTACAACGACTCTGTGCCGTGTTCGTGTTAACTCTGGCGCTCACAATGTCTGCTTTTGCAGGCGATATATCAACTTCCGTCGTGTCACAACCTCCTTCGCCCGAATCTCAAACCATACAGGGTGATATGACAACGGGCTATACAGGCGAGATGTCAACCGGCGTCACCTCCATAGACCCGGTGACGGAGGCCGCGCTGAGTCTGTTACAGAGCCTGCTTTCGCTTTTCTAGGCAGCGCGCAGTGCTGATGGCGTCGAGCTGCCGTTAATTAACGTTTCGGGCGGCTAGGTTGTAGTGTGTCTTGATTAGCGCCGTGAGGCCGAGTACTTGCAAGAAACTCGGCGAGGAGGCGCTATACGTTACGGCTCAAGAGATTAACTCTCCGCTAAGCCCAAAAGCAATAGCATATTTCTATTTAATTCGTGCCGGTGAGTCTTATTTATTGGGTTTATTCGTTGCTGTGATTATTTGGACAGCTTAGATCGCCCGGAATCGGGCCGAGTAGAGGGGATTAAGAGCTACTAAACGGGAGCCCTGCAACGCTTCGCGCTGATAAGCTACAATCCGGGCGTTCGTTGCTGAAGTCAAAACAGTTCCGGGAGCTAAACGGTGGAGATTCAAAGGAGCGCGGGTGCTTGGCGGCGCATCTGGCGCTACGGGCCGCTCATTGCCTGGATGGCCTTTATCTTCTTCGCTTCTACAGGGGAGTTCTCGGCTGATAATACCTCGCGGATCATCGGCCCGCTGCTCAAATGGCTCTTTCCGGGCATCAGCGAAGAGCGGCTGGCTTTCGCGCATTTCATCACGCGCAAAGCAGCGCACTTTACGGAGTATGCCGTTCTGGCCTGGTTGGCAGCGCGCGCCTTCGCCACCTCTTCGAACCAGCAACTGCGACACGGCTGGTTCTACGCGTCGCTCGCACTCGTAGTCCTTTACGCGCTCTCAGACGAATATCATCAGAGTTTCGTTTCGTCGCGCACGGGCTCCATCTACGATAGTTTCATAGACATCTCCGGCGGCCTGACGGCGCTCCTGCTCTACTCCCTCTGGCGAAGACGAAAAACTAAGAGCGAGCGATCTCGTGTGAAAGAATGAGCTGAGCGCAGGACACCCTCACCCCGCGCTTTCATAAGAGCGCCTCTCCCGTTTCCCATACATGCTTTTCCACCCTTCCCTCGCGCACGCTTTTGTGCAATATTCTCCCGCACGAGGGCGCGCGATTTGGCAGCAATACCTGAACCCCTAGCCCGCGCCCCGACGTATAATATACGGCGGCTGAAACCGGTAGAGACCCTGAGCGCCGCTAAGAAGGAGATTTGAAGCAACATGGGAATTTTTGACGCCATCAAGGCACAGTTCATTGAAGTCATCGAGTGGCTGGACGAATCCGGTAACACGATGCTTTATCGTTTCCCCGTGCGCGGGCAGGAGATTAAGAACGGCGCGCAGCTCATCGTTCGCGAGTCGCAAGCTGCCGTCTTCGTCTTCGAAGGGCAGATCGCAGACGTTTTCGCTCCGGGCCGCTACACGATCAACGGCGGCAACACGCCGATCCTTTCCAAACTTGGGGCTTGGAAATACGGCTTCAACTCGCCTTTCAAAGCTGAAGTCTATTTCGTCAACACCAAACAGTTCACGGACCTCAAGTGGGGCACGATGAATCCCATCATGATGCGCGACGCCGATTTCGGCATGGTCCGCCTGCGTGCCTTCGGCATCTACTCAGTTCGCGTCGTGGACCCGCGCGCCTTCATCAAGGAAGTCGCGGGCACCAACGGCCACTTCGAGACCGAAGACATCGAGGGCCAGCTCAAGCGCACGCTCGTCAGCGGCTTTACAGACTCGCTCGGCGAATCGAAAATCGCCGCGCTCGATCTGGCTTCAAACTACGACGAGCTGGGACAGTTCGGGCGTAACAAGCTGAACGAAGAGTTCAAGGGGTACGGGCTTGAGCTGACGAAATTCATTATCGAGAACATCTCCTTGCCGCCGGAGGTCGAAGCCGCTATGGACAAGCGCACTTCGATGGGCGTCATCGGCGACGTCGGGCGTTACGCGCAGTTTCAAGCCGCAGACGCGATGCGCGATGCCGCGAATAATCCTTCGGGCGGCGCAGGTATGGGCGCAGGCCTGGGCGCAGGCTTCGCCATCGGCAACCAGATGATGGGACAGATGGCGAACTCCATGAACCAGCCGCAGCAACAGCAGGGCGGCGGAGGCGGCGTCGGCAGCGCGACAATCAAATGTCCGAAGTGCGGCGCGGCCAATGTCGGCGCAGGCAAATTCTGCAACGAATGCGGCGCGAAGCTCGAAGTCGCCTCGCAGACCGTCCCGTGCGTCAAGTGCGGCGCACAGCTCCAGTCGGGCGCCAAGTTCTGCAACGAGTGCGGGGCCAAGCAGGAGAAGCCCAAGTGCCCGAATTGCCAGGCTGAAGTCGCTGCGGGAACCAAATTCTGCAACGAATGCGGGACCAAGATCGAAGGCGGGGCGGAACAACCGAACGCTTAATCTGCTCGCTCGAATTAGATTGAAACAGAGGGGCGCGGATACTACTGAGTATCCGCGCCCCTTAACTTTTAACGCCCTGAATTAAAGCGGCGAGTGCCCTGGCCTCAAACTCTCTTAATCACACCGCTTCTATAGAAATCTCAATAAATTCTTACCCTGTGATTCATTCGCCTTCGAAAATGCGCGTTAGTTAAGTGAGGGCATAAAACCCCATCCGAAAATAAGTGCGGTGCCGAAAGTTTTATTAGAGGAGTGCAGAAATCTTATGCGACGATTACTACTGCTGATTACCCTTTCATCAATTCTGAGCGTTCAGAGCGCCATGGCTCAAGATCAAAAGAGCGTTCAAAGCCAGCAATCATCAACGCCCGCCGTGACGGCGACAGTTTCAGCCACGGGGGACATACGCTTTGCATCTCCGGAACCGATCTTGCAAATCCGACTCGAAATTTACAGCGCCGCTGGCGAACTCCTCTTCGATTCGGGTCTGCGCCAGGGCAGTATCATTGATTGGAAGACGACGGATGCTTCGCAAGCCATGACCGATGGCTCATATCTTTCTGTGGTCACGGTCAGAGATTACCAGGGACAGCTCAGACAGAGACTCGGCGCCGTCTCCTTGCAGTCTGGCCAGCTTGAGTTAAAACGGCTCGGCCAGGAGGAATTGACCCCAGCACAGTCGCAGTCCTTGAAGGTCCGCAGGCAGGCGCAAAAGATTGAGGCTACAGGCAACGGCGAGCCCCTGACGATCCTGCGCGAAGGGAAGGAGCGCTCCGCAGTCATCACGGCGCACGACGGACAGGATGGACAGGTCACTTCGACGACGGGCGCGCTCACCTTCCGCACGGGCGACTTCTTCTTCAACCGCGCACAGGAGCGCATGCGCGTCACTTCGGACGGACGCGTCGGCATCGGGACGGACAAGCCTGAGGATACGCTCGACGTGGCGGGCACGATCCGCGCGCGCGGCGGCATCCGCTTCGACGATGGAACTGTCCTGACTTCTGCGAATGGTCTCGCCACGCGCTCGACGATTGTCTCCGGTCAGCAGAGCACTGCCTCTGGCAACGCGACGTCTGCATCTGTGGTTGGCACGGGAACAGCAGGCAGGTTGTCAAAGTGGATTGACGGCTCGGGTACGCTGGGTGACGCGGCCTTGTTTGAGACGGGCGGGATGACTTTCTTCGGGCAGAACCACGCCGGCCAGGTTGCCTCGCTTTTCCCCGGCTCCGAGGCCTTCCACGTCGTCGAGATCGGTGCCTCCGGCACGAAGTCGCCGCTGACGATGGCGGGCGGATCGGGCGCGATGGAGTTCTGGAAAGACCTTGGCGGCGGGACGGGCGCGCCTTCGGCTGCCGTCTCCTACGGTATGGCAAAGCCCGGCACGCCGACCACGGACGACCTGGTCCTCTCCACCTACAAGGCTGGTTTCGGCTGGAACGAGCGCATGAGAGTCACAAACGGCGGAAACGTGGGCATCGGGACGGTCGCGCCTTCAGCCAGGCTGGAAGTCGTCGGCGACCTGCGCGTGAGCGGCGCTGGCAACGGCATCATCTTCGCCGACGGCACGAAGCAGACGACCGCGGGCGGCGGCTCGATGACGGGCACGAGCATCGTCTCAGCCATCAACGACGCGGCGACCGTCGGCGTCATCGGCGACAACCGCGTCTCGCCGAACCTCGCGCGCTTGAACGGCCAGAACAACTGGACGGGGCAGAACACCTTCAACGGCCTGTCGATGAACGGCACGAACATCGTCAACGTCGCCAACCCCGTCAGCGCGACCGACGCCGTGAACAAGGCTTACGCCGACGCGAACTTCGTCAAGTTCGTCCCCGGTGCTGAGCAGCTCTCGGTCGGCGACGCCAACGGCACGGCCACGATGATTAACCTGCGCGGCGGCTCGACCTGCTGCTCAGGTCCAGGCGGCCACACGCCCGCTTGGTTCAAGGTCTTCCAGAACGGCAGCTTCGTCGCCACAGGCAACCTCGGCATCGGCGTCTCGCCCATGCAGGGCAAGGGCTACCGCACCTCCTGGGACAGCTACAAGGGCGCCTTCCGCTCCGGCTACGCCGACAACGAGTGGGACGACGCGAACGTCGGCTTCTTCTCGTGGGCGGGCGGCTCGAACTCGACCGCCATCGGCCTCTACGCGCTCGCCTTCGGCGACACGAACTCGGCCGAGAGCACCTCGTCCATCGTCTTCGGCAGCGGCAATCAGGTGAAGGGCGCCGCGGGCTTCTCGGCGGGCGCGGGCAACCGCGTCTGCGACACCTACGGCGTCGCGCTCGGCAACAACGCCAAGTCGGGCGGCCCGCTCATCAACGGCAAGTGCGACCCCGACACCTTCAACATCCGCGGCCTCGCGGCCGTAGCCATCGGCTACAACGTGACGGCCGATCAGGATCACACGACGGCGATGGGCAAGTTCGCCTCGAACAACGGCTTCACGGGCACGTTCATCTGGTCGGACGGCTCGGCCCAGCAGACCGCCGACACGTTCCGCAACACGGCGAACAACGAGTTCGCGGCGCGCGCGACGGGCGGCTTCCGCTTCCGCACGAACCTCGCGGGCACTACGGGCTGCAACCTGCCCGCCGGCTCGGGCGTCTTCAACTGCACCTCGACCCGCACGACGAAGGAGAACTTCCTCGGCGTGGACGGCGACGACGTGCTCACTCGTTTGCGCAAAGTCCCGGTCTCGACCTGGAACTACATCTCTGAGGGCGGGCAGTCGCGCCACCTCGGGCCGATGGCCGAGGACTTCTACTCGGCCTTCAGGCTCGGCACGAGCGACAAGACCATCGGCGTGCAGGACGCCGTCGGCGTCTCGCTCGCCGCCGTCAAGGCGCTCGACGCGCGCACCCTTGAGCTTCAGCAGAAGACCGAGGAGGTCGAGCAGCTCCGCGTTAAGGTCAACTCCTTAGAGCAGCGCCTCGCCGCGCTCGAACAATTGATCGAGCAGAACGCCAAGCAGCCGGGCGCGAAGCAGCAGTAAACGACC
>DASVXV010000102.1:0-52662 GCA_036392495.1 Pyrinomonadaceae bacterium
AGAGCGCAGCAAAGATCAGACCTGAATTTGTTCGATCCGTTTTTCCTAAGATTTTTGCAGGTTTTCGAGATAGTTCAATGATTCCCAAACATCTATCAATACTTGTGTAGATACTAATGGCTGACGCCCTGGGCTTTAGACGGTCGCCCCTAGCGGGGCTGACTGATTACTGACCACTGATCACTGCCTTCTGCCTTCTGCCTACTGTTCTTCCCTTTGACACTTCGTTAATCTGAGCACTATAGTAACCAGCAACACAAATTGATAGAAACTAAAGCTCCGTTTCTGCGCTTTTCAGGCTAAAGCGTAGGCGTTCTGGTTTGGCCGTCAGATGAGCGAACTGATTACGCGAAGTGTATCCGAAGACATCACTCCTGAAAGAAGGGGCGGACTTGACGCGCAGCTTACGGAGCTGTACTCCTTAAGCGCAGAGATCGTTGACCTCTTCCACACACAGATATTCTCGCCCGACACGATCAATACCCCGGCGGACGTCTGTGAAGCCTTCTCGGATATGATTCTGCGGCATTGGGATTTGTGCTGCATCGTCATTTATCTGCGCGATGCCGAAGGGAGGTTGAGCGAAAGCGCCATCCACACTCACGCCCATTTCGATGAGGCGAAAGCGCGCGAAGTGAGCTCGCAATTCGCGGCCGAGGTCGAGCAGCAGGGGCAGGAGTTGCAGTCCTGGGTTGACGAGACAGATGCCGTTAAGAAAAACTCCGGCGACGAGCGCCTCCGGGCCATGCTGGAGTCTTCCGGCTTTCGCGCGGGCGTCGCGGTGCCGATACACGTCAGGGGAAAACTCGTCGGGGCTCTCATCGCCGTGACAGTCTTCCCGGAACGCCTTCGCGCCGCCCTGAACGGCATTCGCTTCATCGCCGCGCCCGTTGTCGTCGGCGTCGGCAACGCGCGACGCGCGGCGGCGATGCGCGAACAGCACCAGCGCATCGAGCATCTCCTGGAACAGTTGCAGACGCACAGTCATGCTCTGGAGGAAGCGAACCGTGAGCTGCGTCGTGTGGCAAATTATCGCTCGCTTTTTCTGGCGCGCATGTCACACGAGCTTCGCACCCCGCTGACATCCATCCTGGGGTTCGCGGAAATAATGCTCGAACACGAAGAGCTGTCCGAATGCCAGAGGCGTTTCTGCGAAAAGATTCATTCCTCCGGGTTGCAATTACAAACGAGTCTCAATCAACTGGTTGATCTTTCGCGAATCGAAGCGGGGCAATCTGAACTCTTCCTGCATGAATTCTCTCTGAGCGAAGTTTTGAATGAATCGTGCGCGGCGGTCGAGCGCTTAGCCCAGAAGCAGAGTGTCAAGATAGATTGTGTCCCCGATGAAGGCCTTTCGACGATTGTCTCGGATGAAGGCAAACTGAGGCAGGTGCTCTACAACTTTTTCGCCCACGCGATCAAGCGCAGCCCGGAAGGCGAAACCGTTCATATATACGCCGAGGGCTTCGCTTCGTCTAGCTTTCGGATCACGATTGAAGACCGCGGTGAGCCTCTGGATGGCATCTCTCACATCTTCGAGTCGGTCGAGGCTTCCACGCCGAGCGGGAGCGCGCCGGACATGTACGAACTGGGTCTTGTGATCTCGCGCCACCTGATTGCGCTGCTGGGCGGCACCGTGATGCTTGAGAATCTGCAACCTCGCGGCCTCAAGGTCTTTATCGAACTCCCCGTCAGGCCAACCGAGGGAAAGCAAGAATAATAATTTTGAATGTTGAGTTTTGAATTTTGAATTAAAGGATAAGGATTCAAAATTCAAAATTTCTGATTTGGAGAAATGGTGGAGACAGCAGCTCAGGATCAAGCGGCGAAGGCTGAGATAGAGATTCGCGAGTGCACGACCGTGTTGGAATTCGATGAGTGCATCGCGCTGCAACGCGAGGCATTTGCGCTGCCTGATCTGGAAATCTCACCGCGCCGTCATTTGATCGTCTCGCGCCGCGCGGGCGGATGGACGCTCGGCGCATTTGCGGCCGCCCGGATGGTCGGCTTCGTACATCACCTGGTCGCAGTGCAGAATTCGGACGAGATTGTTGGCTACTCGCATATGATGGCTGTCGCGCGCGAGTTTCAGAACAGGGGGGTGGGGGCGCGCCTGAAGTGGGCGCAGCGAAGACGCGCGCTCCAGGAAGGGAGAAAGTTCATCAAGTGGACCTGGGACCCGATGCAGGCCAGAAACGCCCATTTCAACTTGAACAGGCTCGGGGTCATTGTTAACTCTCTGGCGGAAAATTTCTACGGCACGGATTACATTACAGTCGAGCGGGAGTCCGACCATACCAATCTCGACAGCGACCGCCTCTTCGCCGACTGGCATCTGGATTCCGAGCGAGTCGTTTCATTATCGGAAGGGCGCTCGCCCGCAAACACTTCAGCCATAGCGGCGGCAATAGAGATTCCCCCGAACTGGACCGCGCTCATACGCGATGACATCAAAAGAGCACGCCGGGAGCAGCTCCGGGTCCGCGAGGAATTTAAGAAAGCTTTTAACGCGGGCCTCGTCTGCGCCGGTTTCGAGCGCGACGAAGCACGCCCGCGCTATCTGCTGTTTCGTGAATCGTGAATCGTAAATCGTGAATAGAAGAACCATCTTCTGTCTTTCACGATTTACGATTCACGATTCACGATTCACGAACTTATGCAATTCACCCGTTTCGACCGTTATATTGATCGCCATGCGCGCGCTTTCACGGAGCGCTTGCAGGCCATTTGTCGCATGCCGTCTGTGGCGGCGCGCGGCACTGGGATGCGCGCGATGGCCGAAGCGGTCGAGAAGCTGATGCAGCGCTCTGGCGCTGGCACACGCTCTTTCAAAATCGGCAGCGGCTATCCGATCCTCTTCGGAGAATGCGGCGCGGGCTCGCATTGCTTTGTCGTTTACGGCCATTACGACGTCGCCCCGGTCGGGCAGTTGACGAGCTGGACCGCAGGGCCCTTCTCCGCGGTCATCACGGACGGAAAGCTTTTTGCGCGCGGCGCGGCCAACAGTAAGGGCGACCTGGTAGCGCGCCTCGCAGCCGTCGAAGCGTATCAAAAAACTTTCGGCAAGCTGCCCGTCTGCCTCCGGTTCGTCGTCGAAGGCGAAGCAGGCATCGGCAGCCCTAGTCTCTACCGTTTCACCGGAGAGCATCGGGAAATGCTTCAGGCCGAAGGCTGCATCTGGGAAGAGGGCTACAAGGACACTCAGGAGCGTTTCGTCATCAGCCTGGGGTTTAAAGGCATCACGTTCGTGGAGCTTCGTGTACACGGGGCGCGCACGGATCTGCATTCGAAGTGGGGCGCAATTGTCCCGAATCCTGCCTGGCGTCTGGTTCAGGCTCTCTCGACCGTCACATCGCCCAAAGGCGTCATCACGATTGACGGCTTCTCTTCACACATCGCGCCCATCGCTACCGAAGACGCCGATGCCTTAAAAGAGATTCATCTGGACGAGGCCGGACTCAAGCACGAGTTCCGCATCGGCGGCTGGCTTCGCGGAATGCGCGGGGGCACTTTGGTCAAAGAGCACATCTTCGGCCCGACCTGCACCATCTGCGGAATCCAGACGGGACACACGGAGGCCGGGCCGAAAACGGTCCTGCCGAGCTACGCGATGGCGAGACTTGATTTTCGCCTCGTGCCGGACCTGACGCCGGGAATCGTGGTCGAACTCTTACGCAAGCACTTGGACGTGCGCGGTTTCAAAGACGTGGAGATCATCGAGCTCGGCAGCGCGCCCGTGACGAAGTCCTCAAGAGAGTCAATCGTCGCGCGGGCGGCGACTGAATCCGCGCCGGAGATTTATGGCGGTCCGGCGGTCGTCTATCCGCTCGACCCTGCGAGCGGGCCCGTCGGCGCAGTCTGCGGTGCGACCGACCCGCCCATGTCTGTGGTCTCTTTCGGGACCAGCTATTCCGGCTCGAATCCACACGGGCCAGACGAAAACATCCGCATCGAAGACTTTCTGCAAAGCATCAAGTTCTTCGGTCGCGTCATTCACAACCTCGGCCAGCAGGTCAGGCAATCCAGAGGCAGCCATAAAAGCTCGACGGCCCTTGTGCTTTCCAGGGGCTAGGCTTGCCATCTCCGCCTATTCGTTTATCATGAGGGCGCTACTCTACAGCCAGAATATAAGGGGTAAGAGCGAAGTTGCCGCCGACCAGCAGCCAGGCTACCAGAAAAGAGATCGAGAGCCTTCGTGAAGAGATTCGCCGGCACGAAGAGCTTTACTACGTTCACGACAACCCGGAAATCTCAGACGCCGAGTACGACGCCCTTCTCGCGCAGCTTCAAGAACTCGAAACGACTCACCCGGAGCTCGTCACCCCGGACAGCCCGACGCAGCGTGTCGGGGGCCGCCCCGCCGAAGGGTTCGCGGAGTACGTGCATCGCCGCCCGATGCTCTCGCTCGACAATAGCTATAACATAGAAGACCTGCGCGCCTTTGACGAGCGCTGCCAAAGGCTGGCCGACGGGCGCAGCTTTGAATACGTCGCGGAGTTGAAGATAGATGGCCTCTCCATCTCACTACATTATCAGAACGACCTGCTCGTGCGCGGAGTCACGCGCGGCGACGGTCGGGTTGGCGAGGACGTCACGCAGAACGCGCGCACGATCCGCAGCATTCCACTCCGGCTCAAAGGCGTTGACGGCAAACTTGAAGAGGTCGAAGTGCGCGGCGAAGCTTATTTGTCGCGAAGCATCTTCGACAGGATAAACGCGGAGCGGGAAGATGAAGGGCTGCCGCGTTTCGCAAATCCGCGTAATGCCGCGGCCGGGACGATTCGCCAGCTCGATCCGAAGATAGTTGCCGCACGTCGTCTGGACATGTTCGCCTATGACGTGATTACTGGCGAGCGCAAGCCATTCGCTTCGCACTGGGAGGCGCTCGGCTGGCTGGAAAGCGCGGGCTTTCACGTCAACCAGCATCGCGCTCTCTGCGCCTCGATTGACGAGGTGATTGAGTTCTGCAACCGTATGGAGCAGACGCGCGACGAACTCGGCTACGAAATTGACGGGGTCGTCGTGAAAGTCAATTCCACGGCTTTGCAGGACGAATTCGGCGCGACGACGAAAGCTCCGCGTTGGGCGATTGCGTACAAGTATCCTGCGCGGCAGGCGACCACAAAGGTTCTTTCCATAGTCGTCCAGGTCGGACGCACAGGCGCGCTCACGCCCGTCGCCAACCTTGAGCCAGTGCAGCTTGCCGGCACCACGGTCGCCCGCGCAACGCTTCATAATGAAGACGAAATCAGGCGCCTGGACGTGCGCGAGGGCGACTGGGTGCTGATTGAAAAGAGCGGAGAGATTATTCCGAAGGTGCTCAAGGTCGTAGAGTCGCGTCGCACCGGGGAAGAGAAGAAGTTTCGGATGCCGAAAAAGTGTCCGGTGTGCGGCGGCGTCATCTCGCGACCCGAGGGCGAGGTGGTTTCGCGCTGCGTGGCTGCCGATTGCTCTGCGCAGCTCAAGGCCCGACTGCTGCATTTCGCGTCGCGCCGGGCGATGCGGATCGAAGGGCTCGGCGAGGCCCTGGTCGAGCAACTGGTCGAAAAGAAGATGGTCAACGACGTCGGCGACCTCTACCGTTTGAAGCTCGAAGACGTCGCCTCGCTGGAGCGGATGGCGGAAAAGTCCGCATCGAACCTGATAGGGCAGATAGAAGCGAGCAAGAAGCGCGATTTGCCTCAACTGGTTTACGGTCTGGGAATCAGGCACGTCGGCGAACGCACGGCCGGGATTCTCGCACGCCATTTCCGTTCTCTCGAACGCTTAAGTCGTGCGACGGTGGAAGAGATTGACGACCTTCACGAAATCGGGATGACTGTTGCCCAGAGCGTGAGGGACTGGTTCGACGACGCCGGAAATCTTTATCTAACGGAACGCCTGCGTGAGGCCGGCGTGCGAACCGAGATGGAGGGCGGCCGCGATGAAATGCAGGACGAGGCGTTCGCGGGAAGGCAATTTGTCCTCACAGGGAAACTCGAAAGCCTGACGCGCGACGAGGCGCGAGCGCTAATCGAGGCGCGCGGCGGGCGCGTGACTTCGTCAGTCAGCAAGAAGACGGATTATGTGGTCGCGGGTGAAGATGCCGGGTCGAAGTTGGACAAAGCGCAGGCGCTGGGGTTGACCGTGATTGATGAAGCGGCGCTGAAGAAGTTGCTCGGTTAAGGAAATCAGAGAGAAATCATTGGGGCGATGTCTGCTGAAATCGCCCGTCGAAGGAGAATGATGGCAACCGAAGATCAGGAGAAGAAGCTCAAACTTGTCTATACGCTCTACTGCGATGACGTCCGTCTGGAAGTCGGCAACAAGCTCTCATTGATGGGGGTGTTTCAGAATATCGTCGTGCAGCAATTACCCGTGTCTCTGATTAAATTCGCGGTGGTCAATCACTGGCAGGGCGAGGGAGCGCATTTATCCGAGGTGAGGATTCTGACGCCGGACCGCCAACATCCGGTCGTCGTCTCACAGCCCACGCCGTTTGAGATTGCCTCTGGCGGTTTTGCCGATAACATCAGCTTTTTCGTCAACGTGATGTTTCCGGTCGCGGGGCAATACTGGGTCCAGACGCTTATCAATTCCACGCTTTTTGACGAGCAGCCGCTAATGGTTGCGGACGCGAAATCAACGCAATCGGCGGAAAACGTCTCTGACGCCGTGAATTGAGTCTGGTTAAGCCGGAAGAATGGCGTAAAGCTTGATCTTATAGTTTAAAGTGTTCGGCTTGATGCCGAGCAGTCGAGCTGCGCGTGCCTGATTGCCCCCAGTAAGGACGAGGGCCTGCTTGATGATGTTGGTCTCAAACTGGCGGACCACTTCGTCAAATTTGATCCCTTTTTCGATCTCCAGCCTGCGCGCCCCCTGGCGTGTGGTCAATTCAGATACCAGTTCGTCGTGTTCAAGGTCCTGGACTTCCTTCAATAAAAGATAGATTAAATCTTTCAGTCCTCGAACCCTATCGCCGACCCGAGCAGCCTTGGCGCTATCCTGAACTTCCCCGGCTGGTCCGACAGAGCGCAGGCGCTGTACAGGTCTTTTCGAGACAGAAGGTTTTAAGGCAAATGCGTTTCTGCTCATGATGTGCCCCTTATGTAGAAAACACCGCCCAGACAGTTTTTGTGACAACTTATTATTCGCCTGAGCGGAGAAAAAGTTCCGTAATAATTTAATAGACGTGAAAATAGTTTGTCCGGTTACAGTTTCGGCATGGAAGAAGCGCTCATCAATACGTGCTGAAGGGGTAGCTGGCGAATTAAGTTTTATTGTCCCAGTCAGAAAGGGGCATAAAGGGCGAGGGGCAAGCCCCTGGTAAGAGCCTGCCCCTTCGGGAAATCTATTCTGAATGCGGATGAGAGGACTTGAACCTCCACGATCTCGCGATCACAGGCTTCTGAGACCTGCGCGTCTGCCAGTTCCGCCACATCCGCTCATCAACTGGTTGAAATTGATATTACGGACGCGGCCGGAAGGTGTCAAGCAAGCGTTTCTCCCTTTAGGGACGCCCTAAAATATCCCCAAGAATATCGCCCCAGCGACCGCTACGAGTGCTGCGGTTGCGGTAGCCATCCTCGTAGCCCTGCCTGAATCCCTGGCGGAAATTGCTTCGATAAAAGTCTATGTTGCCGTATTCGCTGCGATAGCCCGCGGTCCCATTTCTGTAGGCGCTGTGGTCGCTGTAGTCTGCGCTCCTTCCGCTGGCACGGTCGTCGCGCCCTGCGCGGTAGCCCTCGTCGTAGCCGATCCTCAGCGCCCGCTCCCTAATCTCCGTACGGTCATTGATCCCGTCGCTGTCGCGGTCGCCATAACGGCCTCTGCCACGTCCGTAACCGTCGCGGTCATAATCGTCATCGTCGTAGATGTCGTCGCGGTCCCGCGGGCCGCGCCCGTCCCAACGGCCGTCACGCGCGTCGTGGCCGTTCTTGAATTTTTCGTTCTTCTTCTGTTGATGTGAAATCTTATTCTTGCCGCGACCTTGTCCCCGACCCTGCGGGGAATCGGCCAACACGACGGTCGGAACGGCGACGGCAACGAGAAGCATGAAGATTGCCGCCCAAAGAGTGATTTTTTTGCCATTGGTCATAGTCATTAACTTTCCCCTCCAAGGATAAGTGAGTAGTCTCAGGCCCTTTTCGAGTTCCGGGTCAATTGTTGAGGAATAAAATCGGGGCAGAGCTCCCAATACAATCATTATGCCACGTTTTGCGGCCGCTAAGTAGTTGAAACCAGGTACAACGAGGGACCGGCAGCAGCCCCTGCTATACGATAACGGGAACATAGCGATTCCGTATCGTATGGAAGCGTGACGAAGGCAACTGTCTCTAAGGCTCAAAATGAGTTAATTAAACTACGGAAATAGTTGCGGCTGAGCTGACGTGATTGTTATAGTTGGCCCCTCTATCAGTAATAAGGTAATGTCCGAAAAAGCGCTTAGCTCTGACGAACTACGCGAACGCCTTGAGGGGGTGCGCCGCCGGATAGAAGCAAGCGCGCGTGGCGCCGGGCGCGACCCGCTTGAGATTAAGCTGATCGCCGTGAGCAAGACGCACCCGCCGGACGTCTTGCGGCGCGCTCTCGAAGCGGGGGCAACTGATTTCGGCGAAAACCGTGTGCAGGAAGCGGAAGCAAAGATTCCGGAGGTAGGACGCGAGGCGGCGCGCTGGCATCTCATCGGGCATCTTCAGGCGAATAAAGCAAGGCGCGCTGTCGCGCTCTTTGATGTCATTCATACGTTGGATTCAGAGGCGCTCGCCCATCGCCTCAATCGCCTGTGCGCCGAAGTCGGGCGGGCAACTTTGAACGTTCTGATTCAGGTTGATCTGGGCGGGGAAGAGACCAAGTCGGGCGCCGGGGAAGAGGATTTGGAGGGGCTGGTTGCGGCTGTAGCGGAATGTGAGCGCTTGCGTCTGATCGGGCTCATGACGCTTCCGCCCTACTTTGATGACGCGGAACTCGTACGGCCGTATTTTCGCCGCTTGCGTGAGCTGCGCGACGCGCTGAAAGAGCGGCAGGCTTTCGGAACAGGGCCGGGGGAACTCTCAATGGGCATGAGCCATGATTACCGCATAGCGATTGAGGAGGGCGCAACGATGGTGCGCATCGGGACCGCTATCTTCGGCGAGAGACAGGCCGCAACAGGGAAGTAAGAGCAGGCTTTTCAGAATGGCAATTTTCAATCAAATCTACGATTTTGTCTGGTATGCGGTGGCCGTCATCATCGTCTTTCTCGTCGTCCTGATGTTGCTGCGGACAATTGTGAACTATGCGGACCTGAATCCGTTTGGCTGGTTATCCCGAATGGTCCGGCAACTGTCGGACCCGCTGGTCAATCCAGTGCGGCGAGGGCTTGCCAGGGCCGGGCTTGACCCGAAGATTGCCCCGCTCGTGACGTTGTTGATCGCGATCCTGCTGGGCTATATCGCGGTGCAGCTTGTCTGGGCCGTGCTGTTTACGCTCAACGGAATCATCCTCAGCCTGACTTATGGAACAATCTTCAAGCTCGTCGGGTTCTCGCTCTACGGCCTGCTCGCAGTGTTCTCGTTGCTGATCTTCACGCGAATAGTCTTTTCGTGGGGCGTGAGTTCGGTGAACCCCGTGCTGCGCTTTCTGATACGGGTGACCGAGCCAATACTCGGACCGTTTCGTCGTCTCATTCCGCCGCTCGGCATGTTCGATATTTCACCCATAGTAGTGCTCCTGCTCATTCAACTGCTACAGCAAGCCATCATGGGGACGCTCATCCGCTGATAGGTGCCAGGGGGGCAGCCCTCGTAAGGGGAGGCGCATGGTTCAATGTACGGAGCGCGACGGGGCTCTTGTGTTTGCCGTCCGAGTTGTCCCGCGCGCCGCGCGAAGTTCGGTCGCCGGCGTCCACGACGGCGCTTTACGCGTGCGCCTTGCAGCCGCGCCCGTTGACGGCGCGGCTAACGAGGAGCTCGTGCGCTTGCTGGCACGCGCCTTTGATGTTCCCGCGCGGGAGGTGGAGATAATCAGGGGATATACTTCCAGGTTGAAGCAGGTTCGCGTGCGAGGCGCGACGTGCGAACAGTTAGAGCGCGTCTCGAACCGGGAGTGAATGCGGTTGCGGGCCTCAAAAATCGCGTGATATATTCCTGCCCGTTTCAACCTCTAAGTTTCATCCTAAAGGACTCTATATCTTAAATGTCTGGACACTCCAAGTGGCATACAATTAAGCATAAAAAGGGCGCGCTCGATGCCAAGCGCGGAAAACTTTTTACCAAGCTGATTAAAGAGATTCAGGTTTCGGCGCGCACGGGCGGCGGCGATATTAACGCCAACGCGCGGCTGCGCAAAGCTGTTTCGGACGCGAAGGGCGCGAATATGCCCAACGACACGATTGATCGGGCGATTCGCAGAGGCACGGGCGCCGAAGAGGGCGTCTCTTATGAGGAGATCACCTATGAGGGGTACGGACCGGGCGGCGTCGCCGTGATGGTTGATGCGATGACGGATAATCGCAACCGGACCGTAGCGGAGATTCGTCACCTCTTCTCAAAAAACGGCGGCAACCTGGCGGCGGCTGGCGCTGTCGGCTGGATATTTGAGAAGAAAGGTTACATCGTCGTCGGAAAAGAATCGAAATCGGAAGAGGAGCTGTTCGAGATAGTGACGGATGCCGGAGCGGAAGATTTGCGCGACGACGAAGACAATTTTGAGATCATTACGGCACCGGGCGATTTTGACAGCGTGCTGACGGCCGTTAAAGGGGCGGGCATCGAGCCGCAGGTCGCCGAAGTCGAGATGGTCCCGAAAGAATATAAGAAGCTTGAAGGCAACGATGCTCGCCAGATGCTCAAGCTGATGGAAGCCCTCGAAGATCACGACGACGTGCAGAAGGTCTCGGCCAACTTTGACATCAACGAAGCTGATATGGCGGGAGCTTAGAAGAAAGGTAAAAGTAAAAAGGCAAAAGATAAAAGTCAGGAAGAACGTCTAAACTTTTGCCTTTTACCTAAGCAGGAGAATTAAATGCTGGGTCGTCAACATAATTTATTGGAGCGCCAACATAATTTGTTGAGTAACCAACATAATTTGTACTGACCTAAGTGTGGTTTAAGCAGTCACGAGACTTTTGAGAATCTGATGGCCTAACCTATCAACGGGCGAGATGCCTGTAATTTGATCGCCCCGCAGGGCGGTATTGCACAGGAGGACTGCGCCGATCTTTGAATCGGGCAAGAACCCTATCCATGAATGAAAGCCGTTAGTGCCTCCATTCTTGTTAATCAATCTAAGCTGTGTCCCCGGCAGGTTCTTGATAAACCAGCCGAGTCCGTTGCCAAGCGCTGCTCCCGCAGGAAACCTGACCTCTTGCAGACTCGGCAGCAGGTCATTATAGGGGCTAGCGGTCAGACCCATGTTGAATTTGAGCCACTCAAGCATGTCGTCCAGAGTCGAATAGATAGCGCCCGCGCCCTGTAGCGCAGGCCACGTGCCAAGCGCGTAGTTTGTCTGGGCGTCTCCCACGGCGCTGTAGCCTACAGCCAGATTCGCTATCTGAGGGCTGTTTGACTCTATGACGCCTGTCTTTCCCATATTCAGTTGGGCATCACTGATTAGGTTTTGCAAGGCTTCGTTGTAGCTAATAAATCCCCCCATCGACATCATCAGTTCGGCGATGATACCGAAGTTCGTGTTGACGTAGTTGTATTGTGTGCCAGGCTGGACGAGTAGATTGCCCAGGGCCTCCAGGTACGCATGCATCAGTTCATACGTGTACTCGTTTGGCCCTCGCTGGTTCGTCGGACTCTTGTCGAGGATGCCGCTGGTGTAGTCCGCCAGGTCCAACATGGTCATCGGATACGGGACACCTGTGTTGGGGTTTTTGTAAACCGGCAGGGTCACGGAAGGTCCGTACTGGTCGTAGTAGGACTGCGCGGGGATGTCCAAATTGACCTTTCCCTGGTTGACGGCGGCAGCCAGCATGGTGGTGGTGAAGGTCTTGGTCGTCGAGCCGATTTCAAAGACTGTGTCTTCATCAATCTTAATCTTCTTAGTCGCGTCCGCGTAGCCGCTGTAGCATTTGGTGACCATAGGCTCGCCAGAGGGGGCCACGCCCTTGATGACGCCGAGCGACAGGCCAGCGGCCCATTCGTTACCGGGCAGGGTCACGTAGAAACGCTCTATACGGGTCTCGAAGTTGTTATTTGTGGGTATGCATTCGCATGGAGGATTGGTTTGTTCTGTCGTCATGGTGAGTTCTCCTTTGAAGTTGGACCTGCCAGGAAGATGACTCTCTTTTTAGAGGACAATTCCTCATTGCTTCCTTGCACCTCTGTCGAGTGTCACAGGACACGGCCCAGGGTGATTGTTAGCCGTGTTGGAAAGGGGATCATAGATACTCGGAGCCGCCGCGTCTCTCTCGGTGAGTGAGTCCTTGATGCCAAAGCAGTCCCAGACGGTTTTGAGAATAGACGAGTGGTCGAAGGGCGTTGTGCCCGGCGGATTGATGGTCGTCCCTGCCCCGATCAATGGCGAGACGATGATGGCCGGAACACGACACCCGTAGACATTGTAATTGAAGCCGTCCGCCACCTTGTCACCATGGTCTTTGGCCGCAGGAATATTTGAAGCTGGCGGAACCGCATTCGTCGGAACAGCAGGCGGAACGACGTGATCGTATGTCCCGCCGTGCTCGTCGTAGGTGATGATGAGGAGCGACGAGGGCCAGTACTTGCTGTTGGAAAGGGCTGTGTAGATTTCCAGCAGAAGAAGTTCACCGTCAAACACGTCAATCGGCGGGTTGTCGTTCGAGACGACAATCTTGAGATAGTCTGCCCCGCCCGGATGATTCGAGTTAGGCGGATATTGGTTAGGGGCGTAGTTGTAAGAGTAGCGAGGCTCTATGAAGGAGTACATCGGGAGCGTGTTGTATGCCAAATCTTCCAGAAAGGTCGTCGGCAATGCTCCGAGCGTGGTTCCCGAAGGATTCACAATGGTCTTCGGAGAAGCCAGCGGGAGAGGATTCGGGTTCATTCCCCAGTCTGAAGTGTCGTAAGTGGCGACGTTCAGGTTACTCGAACTCGCGCCCTTAGCGTTGACGTAAGGCACGGTCATCATAGAGATAGAGTAGTCGTGGAAATAGACTTTCCAGTTTGGCGGCGAGCCGCTCGCGGTCTTCGGAAAAGCGGCATCCAATTGGCTAAAGACCGACGGCAGCTCATCTATAGAGTCTATGAGGTACTGCGCATCGTCTATCAGGCTAAACTCCTTCTCGTGGACCGCCGGGGCCGCGCAGTGAGCAAAGGCTCGGTTGGTGAAAGTCTGCGTCGGCACGGACGCGAACCACTGGTCGCAGACCGCGAAGTTATTCGCCATCCACGCCGTCACCGGAACCTGTGCGGGCGTCAGATAGTTCATCACGTCGCGGTAATTGGATTCGGGAACCTTATCTATGGTTAACGGCTCGGTTATCTTCGCGTAGTTGAGCGTGAAGCCCTGCATCAGAGTCTCGGAATCCGGCGGCCAGGTTCCAGTGCCGTAGGGATTGCTGGTCGGCACTGACGAGCTTCCGGTAATCTGCTGCGCCATATCTTTGAAGTATTCGCCGGGGTCGTAAACGGGGACGGTCGTTCCGGGATAAACTTTCCCGGTCTTTCCATCGGTCGTCGTCGTTTGATTCATAACCTGGATTGGCTTCGTACCCTTGACCGGAGGATTCGTCTCTTTGCCGTTTAAGCCGTTCAGGTTGGCCTGCTGTGACGGGGCCTGATTGTATGGAGGATTGTTGCCGGGATTGTAGAGCCATCCAAGCACGTTGTCGTAAGAACGATTCTCCAGCATGACCACGATGATGTTCGTGACGACGGGATCGTTAGAGATTGACATGAGAGGCATCACTCCTTTCTGTAGGAAACGTTTGTGATGGGGGTGACGGTTGAGTGAGCCATGTGAGGTACTCGTTCGTGATGATGCGAGGCGGGCGCGACTCTATACCCGGTCGGCGTCTGGCGTCAATGTTTTCAGTGATAAAACTTCCGCGAAAGGCAATTGATTCAGAGCTTTGAGGAACAGCCAGAGAAAATACTACACAGCTCTTTCAATGCCGTTTGGAACGCAGCAGGCTTTGTTGGATCACTTAATTATGGCGAGAATGAACAGTGGACGGGTACGTATTGAATGCGCCGATAGCGGCGAGTGGTTGAATCTTTATATACCAATGTATTTCTAGAATATCTGTGCTTAACAAAGTCTTACAAAACTTTTAAGTTGAAATATCAAAACGTGCTATGCTAATTAGCCGTCGGTAGTAAACTATTGGTTCGCTTTGAATAGGTCTGTTCAGTGCCTAGTCGTTGCCTCTCTACTCTGAGTTTAGGGGCACACTTTATTATTTAGGGGCAGACTTTATTATTTTTCAACATTACCTGATCGCCAACAATAAAGTCGTTACCTAAATGGACCATAAAATCTTTATTTGGCGAGGTCGCGTTGGGCTGCTTACAAAATAAAGTCCTTACCTAAAGTCGGTTTTGGGCAGTCCCATCCGCTGGCTAAACTCAATAAAGTCCTTACCTAAACCCTCTGCTTAAATTTCCGAGAAGGGTCATGCGAAAGAAGCCAAAGTGGCAATCTTTTTTTGGAGATTTGTTTGTCACCTTAGTGATTGTGCTAAGGGGGGATGAGTGATATATTCTGATCTGTTAACGGTGAATTGCTTCATGATTTGACTGTCTCGTGGCAAGGCGGAATCCTGTAAAGTCCTCTGAGAAAAGTAAACTTACTTGTCTTGCCTCATCGTGTACCAAGACCCCTCGCCACGCAACCGCGTGACTATCATTGAGATCATGAGAATCTTCACGACGTCTATTATCCGGAAGACCCCTACGAATGCGCGCCAGACGACACTAAACTGCTAATGGTGCTGCCGCGACATGGCAACCAATAATTCTCACCACTCGACGCTGACAGAAGCTGAGAAGAGGGCGCGCGACCTTGAGGCTATCCTCCGGGCCTCAAAAACCATTGCCTCCTCACTTGACCTTGACCACACCTTAAGCTTGATCTGCCGGGCCGCCGTTAAGCTTCTTGACGTCAGTCACAGCAGCCTTGTGCTGCTGAGTCCTGGTCACGAGCAAGGTAAGGTGTGCGCCGAATACCCGGAGATCGGAGTCCGTGACTTGATCATCTCGTTCGGTGGGGCGAAAGAATATAAACAGCTTGGTGTGTCCACGGAGCCTGTCTTCATTCCTGACGTGAGTAACGCCTCCGAACTCGGGGCCATCCGGAAATCCATGCTCGACCTCAATATACAGTCGATCCTGATCGTCCCCGTTGTGAGCGAGGATCGACTGCTTGGGTACTTTAGCCTCGATACTATCGGCCACACGCGCTCGTACACGGATGAAGAGATCGATCTCTGCAAGATTTTCGCCGCCCAAGTGTCGGTGGCAATTAAATATGAAGAGACCAAACAGCGGGCTGAACAACTCGAAGCATTGCGCCAGACGACGCTGGCTATCACATCTATGCTGGAGCGAGACGAGCTTCTGAGCAAGATTATCGAGCAAGCCGCAAGACTTCTCAAGGCGAAGTACGGCGGCATCTTTGAATATTACCCGGGACATCAAGAGTTGACTGTCATCGCAGGACAGCACAAAGGCACTACCCTGCGCGTGGGTGAAGGTATGGCGGGCCAACTCGTGCTGAGCGGCGAGCCTTTCATGATCGTGGATAATTATGAGGAGTGGGCTGAGCGCGCCCCCGTCGAATTCGGGAAGCGCCCCTCTGGGGCCGTGCTGGAAGTGCCACTCAGATGGCAGGAGCAGCCTATAGGTTTCCTGTACGTTGAGGATGAAGTCCCGCGGAAGTTTACGGAAGAGGACGCACAGTTGCTGACGTTGTTCGCCGACCAGGCGGCTATTGCCATGGAAAGCACCAGGCTGGTCAAGGAGTTGAGGGAGCGGCAGGAGAATCTCGCGAGCCTGATCTGGGCCGCGCAGTCCTTGTCGGGGAAGCTCAACCCTGCGCGGGTCTTGAAGATGATTGCAGAACAAGCCAGGAAGTTTCTGAAGGGCGACTCGGTGACAATCTGGCCTTATGACAAGGGTCTTGATAAGTTTCTCCCGGCTGACCTCGTTACAGTCGGTATTCCCGAGGCGGAATTACAGGAATTCAAGGGCCAAGACCCACCGCCTGGAGGTATCTCGCGCGCCGTCATGCGTGAAGGCTGGCTCGACGTGCCGGATGTCGTGGCTGCTGACTACCAATTCATGAGAAGCACCCCGCGGACGGAGCTACTGACGAGGATGGGAATAAAGAGCTTTCAGGGGGTCGCTCTGAAAGTGGGTAACGAGCCTGTCGGCGTAATGTATGTCAATTATAACCAGCCACGCCGCTTCACTGATGAAGACCGCCACTCGATGGAGACCTTGGCAGAGCAGGTGGCCCTCGCCCTTGTAATCGTGCGCAACGCCCAACTGTCCGAGGAGCGGCAGCAGAAGTTATACGAGCAGGCATCACTCGTTGAACTCTCTAAACAACTGCTCGGTACGGTCGGGCGCGAGGAGATATTGAAACGTGCGGTAGCCATGGCGCGGAGAGTGCTCAAGACCGACTGCTGCAACATCGTCCTCCCCGACAAGGAAGGGCGTCTCCTCTTCGTCGCGCAGGAGGGCTGGGAGAACGTCGAGGTCGGTAAGACAGAGATGGAGAGGGGGAGGAAATCTCAGACGGGTTACATCATCGAGACGGGCAAGCCGTCGAGGGTGTCTGACTACGAGAAGCAGGAGGAGTTCGTCCCGCCGAAGGAAATCGCGCAGAACCGGATTAAGTCTGGGATGGGCGTTCCTATGCGTCGTGAGTCGGAAGTGATCGGGGCAATGCTCGTGCATTCGCGGACACACCGCTTATTCACCGATGCGGAGGAAAACCTCCTCTCGCTGATCGCCAACCAGACAACCATCGCGCTCCACAGCGCCGAGCAGTACGAGGAACTGGAAAAAACCAAGAAGACAGTTGAAGCGAGCACCGCACTCGCGTTGATGGGGATGTCGAGTGGCGTCTGGGCGCATAGCATCCGCGGGCACGCTATCAATATACGCGAGCTGGTGGACATGATGCGCCAGAAACTGGATCTCCCGGATGATCAGCTATCGGCGATGCGGGAGGAGTTCGGTGAGAAGTTCGCCCGCCTTGAACGTCAGGCGACGAAAATCCTCGAAAAGCCGCTTGCCGATCCACTCCTTTCTGAGAAAGGAGTGGGTAGCTTTTCTATCCGCGAGATCCTTGAGGGGCGTATTACCTATCTGCTACGAAACGAGACTTACCGTCAGGTGACTGTAGTGTCCAAGCTCGATGCAGTAGACAAGAGCGTTACCGTTCGTTGCAACCCGGAGTGGCTGAAGCGTGCGCTTGACATCCTATTTGACAACGCAGTCAAAGCGATGAAGGAAGTAGAACCCGCACGCCAGTCACTCACTGTCAGCGCCGATTTGATCAGCGACGTGGCATCTCGAGAAATGGTGGAGATCGCCGTCGCTGATACAGGACCTGGAATCCCGCTGGACCTGCGTGACAAATTCCTAAAAACGAGAATTGACAAGATTGGAGATGACAGCAGGTCTGGCGTTGGCCTCCTAATGGCGCGAACTATCGTAGAAGCATATGGAGGGAAAATTGAACTCAAGCATACTGGGAAGGAAGGCACTACAATAGTCATTAAGTTGCCTATTAGCGAAAGCTGATGGTTGAGTCTCTGCGAGACATCGACTCACCCATGCTTATCAATCGTAGTTGGACGCAGCCCGTCACTTCCGGGCAATAACTGCTTGTCGCGAGGCAACTTCGTGACACCCAAAATCCTTGCATTACCAGCAGAAAATGATTATGATGCCCCCCCTTATTGCTATGAGTGCCAAGACTGACGTAACACTACCTACGTGAGAGGTGCGCTCATTGAGCGTCTTTATTACCTCCCCCACGGAGGAAGTCGCGCAGGAAGCATCACCAACGGGCGCGGCTCACCATGTTTTCAAGCGTAGCGATGTGATAAACCTGACCTACGTATCAGAGAAGCAACTTTGATGACAGGCAATCTTCTTTAGAATTTAGACCTTGGAAGGTGTGATGATGTCGCAAACGGCAACAATACTGGTCGCCAACGACGACGACGAAGCACTTAGACGGCAGGAAGAGGCTCTTGCATCCGAAGGTTTCAGGGTGTTGACCGCCAGCAAATCGGATGAAGCAAAGGAAGTTTTGCAGAATGAACAAGTAGATATCGCAGTGCTCGACATCCGGCTTGATAAAGAGGATGACGAGACGGACACCTCCGGACTTGATCTGGCGGAAAAGGAGGAATCTGGAGTGTTAAAGGTACTCACCACGGTGTGGCCCAACCCGGAGATTAGAAGGCGCGCAGAGCGGCTGAAGGCAGAGTCAAAAATCGAGGACTTTGTAGATAATGGACGAACCGACGCTATTCTGAAGGCCGTGTGGAAGGCGGTAGCCCACCGCACACAGATCCAAGTTGGAGCAGGGGCGGAGGGTGTCCAAGAGGATTGGCGCGTCATGGTATCGCGGCGCTATCGAGCGCGCGTTGCGTTGGTGTTGTTGCTGTTAGCTCTCGGTGCGGGCGTGATGGCCGTCATCACAGAAAACCCACAATGGCTGATGGGCACGGTTGCGTTCGCCGTGTTCACCGTGATCTTCGTAGGTACTTCGATCGAATAGCTCACGGACCCTCCCAGCGGACGTAGCTTTGTCACGCAAATCGCCAAAGGCGCGACGAACGCGCTCTACTTTTATCTCAATTCTCACTTCCTCGGAGATGCACCATGACTCCTCCTCTGGTCTTTATCAGCTACTGCCGCGAGGATAAGCCATACAAAGACGAGTTGTGCAATTACCTCAGGACGCTTGAAAGAGATGGGCAGATCAGGATATGGGTCGATGAACACATCGAGGCAGGTCAGGGCTGGGAGGGGGAAATCCAAAAGACCATCAAGCAGTCTCACATTGCCATCCTTCTCGTTACCACAAACTTCCTTAACTCCGATTTCATCAACACGGTTGAAGTGCCATTGATGCGTGAACGTAGCGAGCAGAATGGGCTTAAGATGTTCCCCATCCTTGCGGACGAATGTCTTTGGGATCAAATAAGTTGGCTGCGCAGCTTACAGCTCTGGTCAGAAGGGGATACCCCTATTTGGTGCCTCGATAAAGATAGACGGAAAAGAGCCCTCTTAAGGATTGTGAGAGCGGTAGCAAGCCTCGCCAAAAGAGTGCGACCGCAGCCATCGCCAATTGAGTCCCTACCAGAATCTGACGTATCTGACGTAAATGCGGAACCGTCGCTGCCATCACCAGCGCCACCTCGTGAAAAGCCAATTGAGACGGTGCTGGAACCCGACATAATTACTGGAAAGCCGCTATCATCATCACCAGCGCCATCGCGCAAAAAGCTACTGTGGTACGCGTTCGTGTTGCTTGTGACGCTATTCTGTTTCTGGCTTTTCTCCTTCAGCATTGCCACTAAGAAGAATCCGCCGTTTCTGTTCTACCACGATCAAAGCAAGCTCAGCGTAACTTTGATCTCGAAAAAATTCCTCTCGCCTGACGAAGATGAGATGCTCAAGTTTCCCGTCAGTAATGGCGACGGCGTTGACCACAGCGCACTATTACTGCTGCAAGGCGATGGCTCGTGCTCCATCAATGGCATCAATGGGAGTAACACTATCTTTGAAGGTGTCGTGAAAAGCCAGCGGCAGTATTCACCGCAGATACAGGTTCAATATCAATGGAACAACAGATACTTCGGTAAGCCTCAGCCCGCCGGGTTGGGATTAATAGGGGAGGTTAATGGCAGCCGCTTCGATAGGCAAGAACTTCCACTATATATTGCCCCGCTCCCCAATATCAGGCTGCTCAAATACTATCTGGGCGTTTCGACTCTCGCGTGGTTAACTTTCTTCCTCTTTCTGTGGTTATTCAAAAGAGCAATCTAAGCCTGCGCTGGTGCGTACGCCACCTGATGGAGTTATCACCACGGGCGTAATGCAGTGTAGATCTACGGAGGCGGGTTACATAGGTGATACGAACCGAAATAGTAGATATCCTTCGAGGCACGTCCACCGCTTAACTTCTGAACGTCACCTGCACTTCGATGTTCAAGCCGCGAGCGCGGTGCTACGCCCCTCACTCATATAGTAGATTGCGCTTTCGATGGCTGCTTGCACGTTAGGGTTATGCCAGAACCCCCTGCTCACCTTCGCTTCCTTTAAGAGTTTAACCCGTGTTGGTATTTCGCCTCGCTCATTGATAGCCAGCACGGCGAGATGAATCTTTCGCTCCATGAAATCTACTGAGGCCTCCAAAACCCCCTTTAGCACTTTCGCAGTTCTCGGAAGTCTGCCGATACGCTTGCGTAAATAATCGTAGCAGCCAATATCCTTGCCGATGGCAAAGAGGGTTACGCGTCTCGGCCTCTCAGCGCATTTGATACGTGCTGCTGATATGGTCACGGCCGGTGCGAGCGAATCGTCTAATCCTGCCCAGTCGAACGAATGATCCTTCCGAGGCGGGAGATGTTTGTACAGCCACTTTCGGGCCCGTTTGTTGAGCCATTTATAGAGAGTCGGAAACTTTTCCTTGAGTTCGGTTCGGAGGGTGTTCGGGTTTTTCTTGAGAATGTCCAGCCATTGCTGCTGCTTCTCTCTAAGTACGTCCTGCGACGATTGTTTGCTTTTAACTGAACGTTGCTTCGCGAGAGTAACGTTTCTCTTCTTGTATGTGTTGGCAGCTCGGCGGTTCTTGTAGCGCCTTGGGAAGGGAAGTTTGAGGCGCTCGGCTTCGATCTTGATCCTTTGGTCCGCACGACGACTCCCGCATAAGCGTAGCGATATATCCTCCAGCGTGAGCAATGAATCCACCCACAGTTCACGAAGATTTTCGTCCCACAACGGGCCGTAGGCCTCCACCCTGTCAACTCTATAAGTGGCATCCTCAGAAACATCAACACCCCTTCGGCGGTAGGTGAATCCGCATTCACACACGAAAGTCCCAACTGGTACTCTCTGCTTCTCACCCGACGCTACCGATATTGCCGTCGAAAGAGAGCAGCGCGTTATGACAGGTTTTCGGTAGCTATCACATGTTGGATTAAGGCAGGGCCACGGGCCATCCCCAAATGGGTAATACTCGGCAAGGAAACTGAAGAACGATTCCGCCGTATGGCCCAGCATCTGGATGAACAAGAGGTGTCGAAGCGGGTGATGGAAATTTCCTCGGCCGAGGTCTTTGACGAGCACGGACGCCCAGTTGCTTAGGCAGCTTTTGTTGATGCTACACTGGAGCGACCGTAGAAGTTCTGGTGAATAGTTGTCCTCCAATGCTCGCACGAGCTTCTTGCCCCATACCCACCCACTTCGGCTTGCGACCCCCGCGTCGCCCAGAAGTCGCAGGTAACGACGCCGCAGGTCCTTTAATCCCGGGACGAGGTGACGTTGAGCCAGTAGCCACGCCGAGTCATGTGCAATCTGCAAAAAGGTTTGATGCGCCGGATCCTTAGGGTTCAGCGCCCTGCTCGGAGTAGCGCAAACAACTCTCCGGGCGGAAACGTAGTCATATATGTTTATCCTGTTGCGCGCCCGCGCCGCGCTATTCTCAAGGAAGACGTGATGCATTGGGCAAACTTCGACGCCCGGCACTTGGTGGAGACGGTGCCAGTACGGTTCCCCGTAACTTTTTTTGTCTTCTTCGGAACACTTAGGGCAATAACGCAGCCAGTCGGGGCTGCGTATGCTGGTGGCGGCACTGCCCGAGGCAATTTGGGCCACCAAGGTTCCTTGCCCTTGCAGGCTCGCGTTGACGCGGCTGATACGTTCGGGCGAAAGGAACGTACGGAAATAGGGAAATAGCGTGTGTTCGTTGATGATCCTGTCGACCGTCCAGCGATGTCCGCGCGGAAGATTTTCAATCAGGAAGTTTAGGTGACAGGGCAAGCCCACGGCAGCACTTGCCCTCTTCTCGCCGAACAGTTCAAGACCGACACACTGCCTGTTTACGTATTGCGACCGGTCTTGGTGCCGCGCGCAAACGCTGTAGAATAGTTCGTCCGGGTAGGGCGTGGGAAAGTGTCCGATCATCTATGCTGATCTCCTTCCAGCTTCATAGGTCAATCAGATAAGACTATTTTGCCAGCCGTCGGCGGCTGGTGATTTTGCCGAAGGTGTAGGCTGGGTCTAAATTTAGTGCGAACATACGTGAATCTCTCAGTCAAGAAACCCCGCGCCTGACGCGAAGCAGTCTGGCTGGCTCAGCGATACTTCGCTGGTCACCTTGTTCTTGTCCTCAGAATGCAGACGACGGAGGTCGTCGGGGGCATATGTTTCAGAGGCTTTGGAGGGTTTCCGTTTACCCCCCGTCTTACCGCTCATAGGTTTGCTGCCGTTTTGTTTCGCATCAGATTTCTCTCGGTCGGTCTTCTTAGCGTCTTTTTTTGCTTCCCCACTCTTATCCGAATCGGGTTTGACAGTTTCAAGCGGTTGCGCCACGGATACATCAAGATCGGATATTTTCTTCCGCCCAATCGGTTTCCATCTCCCCTCTCTCAGGCGCTCGAGCATCCATTTGATGTAATGCTGGTTATCCCTGACCGCGTGCCTGATGACGGAAGAGGTTACGTCCTCCCTGCCGCTCGTGATAGCACGCCGTTGCGCCAGGAAGAAAATGGTGACGACGACTGCTGTAATGCCTTGAGATTCCTTGTAGAGAGTTCTGACAGCGGAATCTTCCAGCAGACACTTTTCCTTGTCGTCTTCACTTAAAGAGATGGCGGAAGGGGCACCGGGGGCCTGAGCCCTCAACTTCTCCCCAGGCAGCGGGTGATCCTTTTTCAGATACCAGTACTTCCACATTGCGCGGACGAAGGCATTCCACTCGGGGTCTGCTTTGTCCGGTTCGTCGTCCTTCTCTTTTTCCGCTATTTCCCTCATTGGACGCCAGACGATATCGCCCTGTTCGCTAATGCGCCTGGCCTGCCGGAACTCGCCAGCGAATAACTCTTTGACTTTCGGTGTGCCGATAAAAACGAAGGGAATCCCCAGCGTGTTTTCCATCTGCACGAAGAAATTGAGCATGCGCGAGGCACCGCCGCCCTTAGCGTCACTGAGGTCCTGAATCTCATCGAGTACGAGAACGCCCGTGCGTGGGACATACATCAAATTCAGTGAAAGTGATCTGCTTTTTTATACGGTGGGTTACATTCCGCTTCTACGTTCCTACGCCGGAGCAAGAGTTCCGCAGCCGATTGAAATCCTCGAGCATTTCGGCGACAGTCCCTGGAACGTCGTATTGGAAGAGATTCTTGCTCTAACCAAGATGAACTGGAACACTGCGGATTTTGCCTGTAGCGAACCAGTCACCATCGCGTTTTCACAAAGAGTAGGACAAATATTGGCCGAGCTGCCTCGCCCCGACTATCGGGCTGAGTATAGATTTTATATGTAAATCAGTAAGGACCCGAGCCCGGTCCTCAAAACATTACATTCAATCTCGTTGTGAAGCGTGGTAAAGTATGCTTAATTACTTTTTGTTTAGAATGACCCATCAGGGTTATTCACGATGTTCTTAGGGTAAATGGCAATTACCCTAAGACGTTAAGGCTTGTTCTACAATGATAGGTCGTTACTTCGTTCTTTATGTAAGAACTTTATTGTTTACGTAACGACTTTATTTGTTATGTAACGACTTTATTGTTGGTGAACATTACCTTTTAACTTTTTACTTAATGCCGTGCGCGTTTTAGGAATTGACCCGGGAAGCGAGACGACGGGCTGGGGCGTGGTTGAGGGTGAAGCGCGCCGCTACCGCCTGGTCGAATACGGCACGATCAAAGCTTCGCCGCGCGAGCGATTCCCGGCCAGGCTTTTGAAAATCTACGAGGGTATTGAAGAAATCATCGCTCGGCTCAAGCCGGACGTTTGTTCGGTTGAAGAGGCTTTTTACGCCACCAACGTCAAGGTGGCGCTCAAGCTCGGACAGGTGCGCGGGGTCCTGCTGCTCGCCGCCGAGCGTGCCCGGCTGGAGATTCATGAATACAGCCCGCGGCTCGTCAAGCAGACAGTCGTCGGCTACGGCAACGCCGAAAAACATCAGGTCCAGGAGATGGTGCGCGTGCTTCTCTCGCTCGGGAGCGTCCCGGAGCCGCACGACGCTGCGGACGCGCTCGCCATCGCCATCTGTCAGTTTCATCATGCGGGCATCCAGGGGCGCATCCTCGCCGCGGACGCCCGCGTGAACCTTAAAACTTTGTCGCCTGCGACTCGTCGCCGCGTCCTACGATAACCCCCACCCGCGCGCCACCTGCGTTCGAGCATGTCGCCCTATCAATCTCACCTTGTTGAAAGGAGACAAGGGAATGTCTCTTCATTCCTCAAACTCAACGTCTATCAAGGCAGCCTTCACCCTCTGCCTTCTATTCTTGACAATCTCCGCCGTCGCCCAACAACGGCGCGCTCCCGAAGGCGGAACGCGCGCGGTCGTCATTGACGAAAGGCTCGCCGCGCTGCGTGACGCCCCGGACCTTTCCGCCAATCTCTTGCAGAGGATGAGTCGCGGACGCCTGGTTGCCGTTCGGGGATTGAGGCGCTCCGGTGATGGCGTGACGTTCTACCGCGTCGCCGTGACGAAAAGAACCGGGGGTTGGATTCAGACAGAGGCCCTGGTCTCGCCCGTCCGAAAAGATGATGACGAGCGCCTGCTGCGATTAATCCGAAACTCCGATGATTTTGACCGCATCGCGCGCGCACGCATCTTCCTGGACACGTTCCCCCGCTCGCCGCTGCGTCCGAGCGTTCTGATGCTTTATGGCGAAGCGGCAGAGAGAGCAGCCGCTAGGCTATCGCGTGACGCCGCCAGGCGTCTCGACGAAAAAGAGATGGCCGCCAATAACGCGCCCGTCTTCAGTTATTTCCTTAATTACAACGGGCTGGACAGGTACAGAAGGCAGGGAATTGTTTTCGTCTTCGACCGAACCGCTAAGCGGTTTTATTATGACGGGGCGAGCTGGCGCGAGATCGTGCGGCGCTATCCAAATAGCCCGGAGGCTGCGGAAGCACGCAAGCTGCTCGATGCCCTCTCTGCCGTCGCTGTCCGTTGAGCTTTGAATGCCTTAATTGCTTCCTAATTCCGCAAAGGTTTTGGGTTTGGCGGAGAGGGGAAGTGTGTCTTGGGCGCTACGGGGAGAAGCTGCTGGCCTGACGGCGGCGGAGTCGTCTCCGTGTGATATGATAGGAGTAGCCATGAGCGAGCAAGAGTCAAACAATCACAACCTCATCAATTTCATCGCCGCAACCGTCGAAACAATGCGCGATCAGATGGCGACAAAAAGCGATCTGTCTTCTTTACGCGAGCAGATGGCGACGAAAAGCGATCTCTCTGCTTTGCGCGATCAGATGGCGACGAAAAGCGATATTGCTGCTGTTCGTGGGGACATAGAGCAAATACAACTGAGACTCGACTCAATCGAGCGCGCTCTTCGGGCGCGGCTGGATCAAATCGAGGTGGAGGTGAGTCGTTTGCGAAGCGTGGTCTATCTTCTGGTCAAGGATAGACCTGATATGCTGCGCCTGCTGGGACAGACACCCCCTCCGGGAGAGGAAAGTCGTCCCTAATCAGAATCGCGCCTTACTCTCTTAAATTCCCGGATTCCTGTTTGTATAATACCCGAAAGAGATGACGACTCCGACGATCATAGCAGTCAGCGGATTCTCGTCCGGTTCGGGCAAGACGACGGTTTTGTGTGATTTGCTGCGCGCCTTTCCGGGGTGGGAAGCGATCAAAATAACACGCGGGCATTATCGTTCCTGCGGAAAAGACCCGGAGGCCTGCTGCGTCAGCCACCTGTTGAGCGCGGAGCCGGTCATTCGTTCGGGGCGTGCCCAAACTTATGCGCCGGGCAAGGACACGGGGCGTTACTGGGATGCCGGCGCTGCCAATGTTCATTGGCTAATAGTAACTACGGAGCAGGTCGAGAGGGGTATCAAGCTGGCGCTCAATCGTGTCCAGGGCGCCGGAGTCTTTGTCGAAGGCACCAGCTTCCTGAAATATCTGGATACGGACTTTGCTTTGATGGTGACGCGCAGCGGGGGCGGTAAGATCAAACCGTCTGCGCGGCAAGTCCTGGCAAAAACTCAGGCGCTTTACCTCTTCGACGACGTCGGGGATGATAACCCGAATACTCTCGCTCGATTTAAAGAGAGCAGCTTTGCCGACAGCGGCTCCGTGTCCGCTTTGCCGATCTACACCTCGCGGGACCTCCCCAAAATTATTGCACGCATCCAGGCGGTCCATTCGGCCGCGCCAGCTTAATACCCCATTAGATAATCTCGAAAGCTTAGAAAGTCAGCAAAAAAACCTGGCGCTCTCTTCTTGTGTCTTGTAAGGCCCTCTCCCCGCCCGAGTGGTAATTAGAATCTACCACGGGCTAACACTAGCGCCCCCAGCGCAGTTTGAAGGAGAGAAGCTATGAGCGGAAAAGAACGCCGCACCCCTCTATTGAGTGTCCTGGTCGTCGTCCTCGCATTCCTCTTGACGCCGCTGACTGCGGCGGCGCAAACCAGGATTAAAGCCCCGCGCAATTTCTTTGGAATCAAGTCTGACGTTGAGGCGGGCAGAGAAGCTGCCAGAGAGTCGGAGCGGGAGGCCAGAATCGTACATGACCGCGAGGTGACTTATTACGTCGAGCGGATCGGGCAACGCCTCGTCGCCGCGCTCCCTGAGGAGTTTCGGCATCCCGAATTCCGTTACATTTTCAAAGTCATTGACAACAAGGATATCAACGCCTTCGCGCTGCCGGGCGGCTGGGTCTATGTCAATCGCGGCATGATCGAAGCCGCGCGCAACGAGGGAGAACTCGCGGGCGTGATGGCGCACGAGATCAGCCACGTCGCGCTCAGACACGGCACGGCCCAGGTGAGCAAAGCCTATCCCTGGCTCATCGGATTAAGTATCGCCAGTGCCGTGATGGGTAACGGCAAAGCGGCCCAGATAGCAGAACTCGGCGGCGCGGTCGCACTGCAACTCTATTTCCTGAAGTTCAGTCGAAGCTATGAGACACAGGCTGACATTCTGGGCTCGCAAATCATGGCGCGGGCTGGTTACGACCCGACGGACCTGGCAGATGTCTTCCGGCTTATCGAAAGCAGGGAGGGGAACGGCGGCCCCGGCTGGCTGAGAAGTCATCCGAAGCCCAAGGACCGCTACGAGCGCATCAACCAGGAGATTGCGCTGCTCAGGGTTAATCCTTACCCGGTTGAAAACAACGTCGAGTTGAGCCGCATTCAGGCTCGACTCGGCCGGTCACGTTTCTAAAACGCAGACGGCAGCCCGGCCAGCGCAAAGACGGGAAAGACCCGTTTCGGCCTCTTCGCGTCTTTGCGCCTCTGCGGTTAAGTAATCTCAAAAAAAGAATGTTGCAAAATCCCGCGCGCACGGTTAGATTGTCGGCGGCTCTATCTCAACAATAAGGTGGAGGTTTCCCCGACCCAGAAAGGGTGTGCCTCTACGTCACCAACGCGGAGGAGTAGATAAAGTGCCCACCGGAACATGCCCTGAATGCGAAGCCGATGTCCATGTTGATACGGAAGCGGACAAAGGCGAGATAGTCGCGTGCGAAGAGTGCGGGACTGAACTGGAGATCGTCGGACTCGATCCCGTCGAACTGGACATCGTCGAAGAAGAAGACCTTGATGAAGACGAGGACGAGGACGAATACTGAAAAGCAGTGACAAGTGACAGGTGACAAGTGACAAGAGAGAACTCTTTCGTCCTGTCACCTGTCACTTGTCACCTGTCACTGCTTTATATCCTGGGCGACTCTGGCGAACGGTCAGACCGCGCGGCGCTTCTATGCGAACTGTGTGGAAGCGTCCGTCGCGGCGTTTTTCTTCCGGCGGGTAGAAGGCCAGCACGTAGGCGGACGTGACCTCCTCGGCCAGTGCGCGAAAGAGCGGCTCGAAATCCCTGTCAGTGGCATAAATGCTCGTCCCCCCGGTCTTCTCCGTCAGCCCGCTGACATCCAGAGGCGTCGGAAGCGGCTGGCGCTCTGTCGAAACAAGCATCCTGGAAAATGAAGGCAGCGTCACCGAGTAAACGCTGACGTCCGCAGCGTTGGCGCGCTCGATCACCGTTTGCGGTGCAACCGTGTCGCCAACTGGAAAGCCGTCTGTGACGACTACGACCGCGCGCTTCATCAGACGCCGTTCGCGCGTCCGAGGGGCCTGGCGCATGAGGAGACGAATGGCATCGTCAACCGCGTCATAGGTGTGTGTGGAAAGTCCGTTCGGCTCGCGCGGCAGACGACCGAATGCCCGCGCCAGTTTCTGCCTGTCGCTGGTGAATGTTTGAAGCGTCTTGACGTTCATCCCGAACGTCATCACGGCAAAGAGAGAGGAGCGGTCAGCCGACAGCCGTTCGGTGAAAAGGGTCATGGCGCGTTGCAGTCGCTCCATCTCCTCAGCCGTCATGCTCCCGGAAACGTCCAGCGCAAAAACGACCGCTACGGGACGCTCGACGCCGCCGCGCTTCTCTATATTATAGAAAGCTATCGGTCGCTCGACCCCGTCTTCATAAAGCTTGAAATCCTCTGCGCGCAGATTCCGCACCAGTTGACCGTCCGCGTCTGTCACCGTCGCGTCAACTGTCACCAGATCGGTATCAATCCTCAGAACCTCATCCGGCTCGGACTGTTCTACATTCGGGAGAGCGCGGCGCGGTCGTACCTGATCCTCCGGCCGCACAGTCTGGGCGAAGGTCTGCGAAGAGAGAGACGAGAGGGCGGCGAAAAGCAGGCAATAGAACCCGGTCCACGCGCGACCCTTGATTTTGAAATGGTCGTTCAGCACCTTGATGTTAAGAAACAATATTTCGGAGCGGCATTGCGGACGACCGAAACAGGCGAAGAAGTACGCCGCTGGCGAGCCCGCAGCGGGATTGTAGCACTATGTTTTCTCATCCGACAGGGGGTCGGCGAATGTCAGACATGGCCGCGTATGCCGCCCGGTATCATTATGGGTTGGGTTATCAGGCAACACTGTCAGGGGCGATGGTCATCAACAGTAGCGCTTGCAGTGGCGCGGACCTCGAAGCGAGGGGCTTGCGGTCACGTGCTATAATATGCGCCGTAAACCGAACAGGGTTAAAGGAAAGTCAGCCCTCATATTGGAAAGAGTAGTTATGAATAGATCAAGAACGATTGTCATCCTGCTTGCCGCCCTTCTGCTGTCGGCGGTCGCGGCCGTCGCGCAGGGTGGCAAAACGGGAGGCATAAAGGGCAAGGTTCGGGTTAAAGGAGAGGGACCGACAGCTGATGTCACAGTCGTTGTGAGCCAGAATGAGCGTGAAGTCGCGCAGACCACCAGCAACGGGAAAGGCGAATTCCAGGTCCAGGGCCTGGAGCCCGGCACCTACAGCCTGACCCTTCGCAAGACGGGCTTAAGCGTCGGGACCCTAAATAATATTCAGGTCAAAGCCGGAAAGACCAGGGCACTTCCGGACCGTTTGATTTTGACGATCAACGAAGCCTCAATCGCGCGCGTGTGGGGCAGCGTCTTCAACCAGGGCGGCTACAGCGTCCCGAACGTGCGAATCGAGCTGGCGCGAGTTGAAGCCGACGGACGGGCGAGGAAGATTGACGGGCGTCTGACCAACGAAAGCGGGCAGGTCGTCTTCAAGCTTTCGCCGGAGAAGGCCATCTATCGAATGACTGTCATAGCCGAGGGAGCGGAAGCGCAGGTCAAAGATGTCGAGGTTGACGGCGCGATGGTTTATCGCGTCGCTTTCACAATAGAACGCCCGCCGAAATGAAGCGGGCGCGGGGTGTATTTCGATGAACGATGCCACGCCCGCAACACACCACTCGCGCGAAGAGTTCTTGACGGCGCGACAACTCGCCCAAGTCTTACAGGTGAGCGAAGCGACCGTGCGCCGCCTCGCTCAAAAAGGGCGCATCCCTTCAGTACGCATCACGCCACACATCATTCGTTTCCATCTACAGGCCGTGCGCGACGCTCTGGACGGAGTGAAGCGCGCGCGCCGCAATGCCGCGGAGCCGGAACTCGATAGCGCGCAGCTCTCCTTTGCGGACCTGCTTTGAGGCGGAGCGGGGAAAGACCAATCAAAAATAGTTGATTGCAGGACGTTTCACACGGCCTTCACTACGGCGCGCCCTTCCGGGCCGCCTTCATAGCGCCGCTCAAATCCATCCACCGCCCGTCACGTTTGACGAAAACCCGCGGGTCGCGGATGGAGAAATTTTTGGCGAAGGCCGGGTTTGCGGCCAGGAACCGCCGGATGGTCGCGCGGTCGCCCGTCGCCACGCGCCACCTTCCGTCCTCGCGAACCAGATATTGCTGCGCGACGATCTTACCTTCCGCACGGACGGGGCGCTCTATGCTCCCGTACATGACCGTATCGGCCGTGGCAAAGTCGCCCGCGACCCGCACCGCTCCAATCTCAATGCGGTCGAGATTGTAGGTCCCATTCGCGCGTCGCAACATGCTCACAAAGCGCTCACGCGAGAGACGGGACCTGGAAGCGGCTGGAAGCGCGTCGTAAAGCTTCTCGTATTGACCCGACTTCAATTCGTCGAAGATCATCTGGACGACGCCACGTACTTCAGCTTCGTCGGACAAGGGGAGGGGCAGGGACCGTGCAAGGCTGGACCCGAAAAGCAGGGCGCACGCAATGATTAAGGTTGAATGTCTCTTAATTCTCATCTTGATCTTCAAAAGCCTCGTCTTCCTTCCCGCTCGTTTCGACAATCGCCGCGCGCAACTTGACGCGATAGCTCAGAAACCAGGCGACCACTCCGAGCAGCGCCGTCACCAGCACCGCATCGTAATTCTGAAGCAGCAGAAAGACCCCGGCGCCGACCAAAAACAGGACCGAAATGATAATCCAGGCGCGCTCCATCAATCTGCTCTGCCTACTTGACCGTCACCGGAATTGTTGTCTCGATGGTGCGCGGCAAATAACAGGCCTCCTCATCGCACGGCTGGACGCGAACCTTTGCTTTGAGCGTTTGCAGCCCCTTCTTTGCGCTACCCGCCGCATTCAACGAGACTTTAATCACAACTTCGCCTTCATAGACGGCGAGGGGGCCGTCTTTGGAGAAGGCGAAATTTCTGGAAACCGCGGGGGGATAGACGGGCGCGCTGCCCGCAGTGATTCCCCCGCCCGGCTCGACCTCCAGCTCCGTCGGTTTCAGGTAAGGAAAGGACGGGGGATTGCCGTTGATGTGGTACCCCTTGGCTATCGTCAGCTTGACGGCCGCTTCGGCCGTAGCTCCTGCTTTAATCTCTACGTTTCCGGCCTCGGCGCGCACGACGTCCTTTGGCGGGTCCTTACCGGCGCTCGAATCGGGGTTACCCGACGCATTCGATGAAGTGCCGGCGGCTTCTTTCGCCGCTTTGTTCCCGTCTTGCGAGCAGGCAGTGAAAACAAGTAGAAGGGAGAGACAGAGAATCAAGACACAGTTGTTTCGGCGCATGCTCATCCTTAATTCTGAAATATAGAAAAACTCTCGGGCTGTCGTTTTACAGGTCCTTTCATCCTTCCGCTTTGACCTCGTCCTTACCTTTCGCGTCAGGTCTCTTAATGCCGAATTTCTCCAGACGATATTGAAGTGTACGGAAGGTGAGGCCGAGAAGTTTAGCAGACTTCGTGATGTTGTAATCGGTCTGCTCCATCGCCTGAAGGATCAGGCTCCGCTCGACGTCCTCAAAAGAGATGCCTTCGGGCGGCAGCTTGAAAGCCTCGTCTGACGCCGGGCGGGATTCCTGGCGCACTTCGAGTGGCAAATCTTCGACCGTAATCAGGTCGCCTTCGCAGAGCAGGATGGCGCGCTCAATGGCGGATTCGAGCTGGCGGACGTTGCCAGGCCAACTGTAATCCATCATCATCCGCCGGGTCTCAGTGGTCAGGCCGCGAACCAGGCGCGAGGTGTTGCGCGTGTGCTTCTTCAGGAAGTAATCAATCAGGACCGGGATGTCGTCGCGCCGCTCGCGCAATGGTGGCACGTCAACCGAGAGGACGTTGATACGGTAGTAGAGATCATCTCTGAATCTACCGTCCGCGACCATCGCGCGCAGGTCGCGGTTGGTCGCGGCGACGACGCGCACGTCCACTTTGATGGTGCGGGTCCCGCCGACGCGGCGGATTTCGCGCTCCTGAAGGGCGCGCAGGAGCTTGGCCTGCATCCCTATGTCCAGTTCCCCGATCTCGTCCAGAAAGAGCGTGCCGCGGTCAGCGACCTCGAAGAGCCCTTTCTTCTCCGCGTGCGCGCCTGTGAAGGAGCCTCTCTCGTGGCCGAACAACTCGGATTCCAGAAGGTTCTCGTTAATCGCGGCGCAGTTGACAGCCTGAAACATCTCCGCGACGCGCGGGCTCTGGTTGTGAATCGAGCGGGCGATTAATTCCTTGCCCGTACCGGATTCCCCACGTATCAGGACGGGCGAAGTAGAGCGCGCGACTTTGAGAATCATCTTCTTGACGGCCTCCATCTCAGGAGAGGCGGAGACGATCTCCGCGTCGAGTGCGTCGAGCCGCTTGAGGGCGCGCCGGATGGTCTCAAGGAGCGTGTCGCGTTCATAAGGTTTCTGGAGATAGTCGAACGCTCCGCGGCGGAGCGCGTCTTTCGCGGATTCGATAGAGCCGTGCGCCGTCAGGAGGATGACGATGATGGAGGAGTCCTGAACCAGCAGGTGTTGTAACAGCTCGATCCCGTCCATGCCCGTCATCTTCAGATCGGTCAGAGCCAGATCGAAGCGACGATCCTTCGCGAACTTGAGCGCGGCCTCGCCGGACGATGCGGTCGTCACGTCGTAACCTTCGCTCGTCAGAATCATCTCCAGTATTTCGCGCTGCGCTTTTTCGTCATCAACTACAAGTATGCTTTTACGTGCCATTCAAAACTCCTAATCGTGTCGGGTGACAAGTGCGGTTAATAGAATAGGAAAAATCTTGTCGCCTGTCACTTGCCGCCCGTCACTCCCGGCAGCGTGATCGTGAACGTCGTCCCGCTGCCCTGCTTCGATCTGACAGAGATTGTGCCCCCGTGGTCGTCCACGGCCTTTTTGACGATGGCGAGGCCGAGTCCTGTGCCCGTCTCTTTGGTCGAGAAATAGGGCTCGAAGACTTTGGAAATGTCTTCGGGCGCAATGCCCCGGCCCGTGTCCGTCACTTCAATCTGCGCGCTGTGTCCCGAGTCCGCCGCCGAAATGGAGACCGTCAGGCTGCCGCCGTCGCCGTCAATCGCCTGCAAGCTGTTAATAAAAAGATTGGTGAAGACCGAGCGCAAAGTTTCGGCATCGCCCATGACGAGCGGGGCATCCCCCGTCTGCTCGACGCGCGTCTTGATATTGCTCTCGGCGGCTTGCACCTCGACCATCCGCAGAGCGTCTTCGGCGGCGCCGCGCAGGTCGAGTGGCTCCAGTTCAAGGATCGAAGGACGCGAGTAGTTCAAAAATTCCGAGATGCGTGTGTTGATGCGCGCCACCTCTTTTTTGAGCTGCTGCGCCAGACGCTCGAAGGTCTCGCGTTTCTGCTCGTCCTGTGGCGGAAAGGCCGTGCGCAGGTGGTCGAGAGTGAGGTTAATGTAATTCAGCGGGTTTCTGATCTCATGCGCGATGGCCGAAGCCAGCCGGCCCACGACGGCCGACTGCTCCGCCTGATGGAGCTGTGATTCGAGTTCGCGCATGTGGCCGAGCCGCGCGATCATCTCATTAAAGCGGGAAGCGAGCTGTCCCATCTCGTCGGAGCGGTTGGCGGCAGGAACGCGGAAATCGAAATCGCCCGCCGCGACACGTCTCGCTGCATTCGACAGGTCCTTAATGGGTCGCGTGAACCGCCAGACCAGAATGAGGGCCACGAGCGTCGAGACCAGCAGGACGGGCAGCGTATAGATCAGTGGGCGCGCCGCCTGTAGATTCCAGAAGCTGGAGGCGTCCCTGAATGAGCGTAGAACGACGATAACGTACCAGCGCCCATGGTCGGTCTCGACGGGGAACGCATGGGATTCTTCGTTTGTTGTGATGTTCGCCTCGGTGTCTGGAAACTGTTTCCGATCCTCCGCGGGGAGATAGGAAAGGTTCATCATGCGCGGCAACGTCTTCAGGTCTTGCAGGTGGCGCTCCTGGTATTCGCCGTTAACCTTCAACAACTCCAAATCGAGGCTGTCCACCACACGCCAGTTATTGTCTATGATGATGACGTTCGAAATGCGTCCGGTTTGAGGCTGGAAGAGCGGATTGTTCTCGCGGGCGATATACTCAACCAGACGAGGTTTGTCCGAAAGGGCTCTGACTCCGAGCGACACCCCGGCAATCAGTGCCTGCTCGTGCTGCTCCCTCAAAGCCCTGTTGTTCCTGGCCGCGCGCAGGTTCAGGAAGTACTGCACGCCGAGCGTCGCGATCAGCAGGGCGGCCAGAACGAGCATAAGGCGCGCGCGAAAGCTGGAAATGAGTCGGAGCAGGTTCATAAGATTCGCAATCCGAAATCAGCCAGGGGAAAGACATCTCAATGGTAGCCCCGGCGATAGGATGCTTCAACCCGAGACATCACGCCACATTATAGACTACATCAGCGGGCTTTATTTTTTGTTGCCCTCGACGAGTTCAGATGTTATAGTTCAGCACGGTCTCAGCGCAAACTCCCCAGAGGCCGCCTGAACGGGAACTCTCCCTCCTCACCAGTACAGTACGGAAGGTCGCCAGACAACCTGAAAACGGTTCTAAGGAGTATTTTGAAGAGACTCGACACTTCAAAAATATATCTCTTGCTTGACGCCGGGCGCGCCGGACAGGAAAGCGCGCACCCAGTAAAATTTAATAGCATCAACGTTAGGCATTCGTTCGTTCGCGTTCGACCCTAACTCGCACCCCAACGGAAGTTTTATTTGCGAGGACCAGTCAATGACCCAAAACAGACGTACCCTGAACCCCGCGCGCATTGCGCTCACCTTTCTCCTCTTCACGACACTGATCGCCACCGGCACAATCTGGGCCAAGGACAAACGCGCCGCCAAAGAGAAGCGGCCGGCGGCGAAAGCCAAAACGTCACGTAACGATCAGAAGTCGCGCCAGACAGCGCGCAACACAAAAACATCCAAAAACGATAAAACCGCACGCAATGATAAGAGAGGGCGCGCTGACAAGGGTAAGAACGCCAGGGAGGCGCGTGTTGATAAGAGGCGTGAGCGAAACTCCGCCAGGGAGTTGCGCGCGGCGCGAAAAGAGGTCGTCACGGACCGCAGAGGCCGCCCGCTTTCGAAGCGCGAGCGGCTCGCCGAAGCGAGGCGTCTGGCCGAGCAGCGCCGGCGCGAGATCGCCGAAGCCAGACGGCGCGCCGAGTTGGCGCGCCAGGCAGCCATCGCACGACAGCGCGCGATTGAGCAGGCGATGCGCGATGAAGTCGTTTCCAACATTGCCAAAGACGATACGACGGGCGAGGACCTGGAAGTGCGACGCGCAGCCGTCGCCGCTCTGGGCCGTCGCGCGGGCACAGTGGTCGTCATGGACCCGAAAACGGGGCGCGTCTATACGGTGGTCAACCAGGATTGGGCGCTCAGGCGCGGCTTCAAGCCCTGCTCGACGATCAAGCTCATGACCGGTCTGGCGGGTTTGACCGAGAAGGTGATTGATCCGGTTCAAAGCGTTGCTGTCTCGGACCGCCGATACTCTCTGGACCTGACGGACGCGCTCGCCTATTCAAATAACGGCTACTTCCAGAACGTCGGAGGCCGCGTCGGGTTTGACCGCCTCCTGACCTATTCGCGAGAACTGGGCTTGGGCGAACGAACGGGCATCAACCACGCGAATGAGTCTCCGGGCCGGGTGCCTCTCTATAAGACTGGCTATGCCGTCAATCACATGTGCTCGCACGGTGATGACTTCGAAGTCACCCCGATTCAGCTCGCGAATCTGGTCTCGGCCATTGGCAACGGCGGAAATCTACTCGTTCCGCACCTGCCACGCACGCCGCAGGAGGACGTCAAATTCAAGACCATCGTCCGCCGCAAGATGAACATCCCGCAGGATGCCATGCGGCAGCTTATCCCAGGCATGATCGGCGCGGTCAACTACGGATCGGGCAAAAAAGCTTACGATCCGCTACAGACGATTGCCGGCAAGACGGGCACCTGCATTGATCGGGACAGGCAGTGGATCGGCCTCTTCACCTCCTATGCTCCCGTTCAAAATCCGCAACTAGCCATCGTCGTCGTGGCTAAGGCATCGGACGGGCGCGGCCACATTCCGGCCTACATCGCGGGTCAGATCTATAAATCCCTCAGACATCGTTTCGGCCCCGCTTCGGGGAGCCAGCCCTATGCCAGCATCCCAGTCCCGGCGCGTCCGAAGATCAATCCGAACGCGGCGGCGGCGCTGAGCGACGAGGATAAGGAAGATGAGATGGGCGGCGTTGATGAAGCAGACTCTGTGACGGGCGGGACGGGTAACGGCGTCAAGAGCACTATTATGACCGTGCCGCAATCCAGGCCGGCGGAATCCGCGCCGCGGACTGCCGCTCCGAGCGGAGGTCAGACTCCTAACCCACAGGAGACGCAGAGGCCGCGCCGCGTCCATTCCAATAATCCATAAAAAGTAAGAGTAAGATACGTAAATCGTAAATCATGAACCGTGAATAGAGGATACTCTCTATTCACGGTTCATGATTTACGATTTACGCCTTTTATAGCCTTGACAGGCGGGCGATTGTTGCAGGATGATTGCGCATCGCATCTAGTTTCGACTGATACCGATGCTCTTAGATTTCTTCCCCGGTTAAACGGGTGCGTGCGCTTGAAGTTCGGCAAACGAATGCTAAAAAACACGCATCTGAAGGAGCGCGAAGCCGATTAAGTCTACGGCCCGCTCTCACCCCCTGAAAGACTTAGTAGGATTTCCAGAAGACGAACCTTGCTTGGAGGATTGTGACCGATGAAAAAGTTAGTTCAACTCTTGTTGTTCGCAGTGCTCGTCTCTACGCTGGCCTTATCGGCCTTCGCGCAGACCACACCTGCCGCCGGCACGGCTTCGACGGCTGCGACCTCGCAGGACGACGCGGAAGCTAAAGCCGCTTTATACAAAAAATTCACAGACAACATTAAGACCAATCCGGACGTCGCCTACGAGGCCGGGAAAGAGTATCTCTCGAAATACGAGGCCGGCGCCGCCGCTGACGACCCTTATGTGAAGTACATCAAAAAGTGGGTGGCTTCCTATGAGAAGGTCGCCCGCAGGACGCAGTTCTTCAAGCAGTACGAAGCCAAGGACTACGCCGGTGCTTTCGCCAGCGCCAAGACAGTCCTGGTAGATTACCCGGACGACGTGGATGTCGTTTACGCCCTGGTAAACGCGGGCGTTGCTAATATGGGCACCAATGACACTTTAAATGCGGACGCCGCGATGTACGCGAAGAAAGCTATTCAGCTTGTTCAAGCTGGCAAGAATCCCGAAGCAAAAAAGCCAAAGGATGAGGTTTTGGGTTATCTCAATTATGCTGCCGGCGCTTTCTTATATAAAACTCAGCCGACCGAAGCCGTAAACTACTTTATAAATGCGGCGCAACTGGAGGGCTTCTACAAGAAAAACCCGCAGACATATATCTTGCTGGCTGGTCTGTACACGAGCACCGAATACAGCAAACTCGCCACCGATTTCAAAGCGCAGTGCGCTACTGCCGAGCAGGTTGAGACCCAGCCCTGCAAGGACCTGAGCGCGAAGGTCAACTCGGTTGTGGACCGCATCATAGATGCTCTGGCGCGCGCCATTGCTTATAGCAACACCGCCTCCAATCCGGCGCTTTACAATCAAAACAGGCCTGGCTGGATGGAGACGTTGACCAATTTTTATAAGTTCCGCAACAACAACTCGGACACGGGCCTCAAAGAGTTGATCGCCGGAATCACTTCCAGGCCGATTCCGAAGCCCGGCGAAGCTGTCGCTCCGATGACGCCGCAGACGCCGTCGTCAACGACTCCGTCTTCGAGCACCGCGCCAACGCAGCCCGGCAGCACGATGAACACGACGACTCCTGCAAACACGAAGCAGGGGACGACTCCTGCTGCGACTACGACCACGCAGCCAAACGGTAAGGCCGCGGGCACACAGCCAACCGGCAAGACCACGAGCACCAAGCCCACGCCCAAGCGTGCGCACGCGCCGCGGGGCAAGCGAAACTAGGGGCTCTCGCGCACAAGCGCTCTCTCCTCCAAGCAAGACGCCGGACGTATTATCAGGGATGATGCGTTCGGCGTTCGTGTTAGAATCGGTCCCACCGTGAAAAAGTCCAAATCCAAGACAACTGATCTGGGCGAGCTGGAAAAGATTCTCGCCTACACTTTCAGCGATAGGTCCTTGCTCGAACGCGCCCTGACGCATCGCTCCTGGGCGCATGAGCAGGTCGCGCCGGGCAACGAAGGGGAGGCCCGGCGGCTTCACAATGAGGCGCTGGAGTTTATCGGCGACTCGGTCCTGGGACTGGTCGTTGCCGATTATCTCTTCCTGTCTTATCCGAACGCGACCGAAGGAGAGCTGTCGCGGATGAAGCACAGGCTCGTGAGCGCACAATCGCTGGCCAAGGCGTCGAAGCGTTTGACCCTCGGTGAATATTTACGCGTCGGCCGCGGTGAAGAGAAGAGCGGCGGGCGCGGAAAACGCGCCCTCCTGGCGGATGTCATGGAGGCTGTGTTAGCCGCGATCTTCCTTGACAGCGGGTTGACGGCGGCCACGGACTTTATACACCACGCGCTCGGGGAAGAGTTGGAGAGCGTTGACCCGGAGGCGGCAGCGGCGGCTGATTACAAGACCCTGTTGCAGGAGCGGCTTCAGGCCGACCATCAGTCCACCCCGCAATACGCCGTGATTGAAACAACTGGCCCGCCGCACCGGCGAACTTTTCACGTGGAGTTGAGCTGGGACGGAGGCTCTGTCCGCGCCGAGGAGCGAACCATCAAGGCCGCCGAGACGAAGGCCGCATACCTCGCGCTCGAAAAGATAGACGGCCGAAAACAGTAGGCAGAAGGCAGAAGGCAGAAGGCAGTGAGGCCAGGGTTGACGAGATGAATGCTTGATTGATAACTCCTGCTTCAATCACCTAAAGCTTACTGCCTTCTGCCTACCGCTTCTCGGCTTGACCGGCAGTGCGGGCTTCTTTAGGATGAATTTATGAACGACGATTCGGCGAACACGGGGATTGCAGAGCCTTTGGTTGAAACAAGGCCGGAAGCAGAGACGACCGCTTCGAGACCGCATCCCGGCGGGGGCAACGGTTTTGAGAGAAGGCCAAAAGTAACCGAGCGAAGGAAGAAGGGGCCGCCCAAAACCATCTGGCGCGAATATTTCGAATCGGCTGTGGTGACGGTTATCATGGCGCTCTTCGGAATGACGTTTATCGTCCAGGCCGTCAAAGTCCCGACCGGCTCGATGCAGAACACCATCACTATCGGTGACCATCTGCTCGTCAACAAGTTCATCTTCGGACCGGGCTCGTCCGTACCGCTCTTCCCGCAGCGTGAAATCCGCCGTGGCGACATCATCGTCTTCAAATATCCGGGCAATCCTGATGACCCCATCGGGGATTCCAAGCCCGATAACCTTCCTTTTAAAACGAACTACGTTAAGCGCGTCATCGGGTTGCCGGGCGATCACGTAAAGGTGCAGAAAGAAAAAATCTCTATCAACGGTCAGGAATTGCCCGAGCATCGGATTGAAGCTCGGGACCATGAGGACGACCGCACAACCCCTGAAGATGAACGCCAGAAAGCGCTCGACATCATCAAAGACCCGCCTCGTAAAGAGGGGGAAACCTACAACGCCTTTTACAGTGAAAAGCCCTTGGAGAAAGACTTTGACGGTGTTGTCCCTGAAGGCCATTACTTCGTCATGGGGGATAATCGAAATAACAGCACAGACAGCCGTAGCTGGGGCTGGGTGAAGCGCGAGTACGTCATAGGCCGCGCCATGTTCGTTTACTGGTCGTATGACGAAAGCGCGCCCTCCAGCGGGAATTTCATCATGGACTTTTTCCGCAACACGCGCTGGAACAGGACCGGCACGATGATTAAGTAAGCCGCCTTTCATCCAGTAAAACTATCTGAGAACGGGCGTGGGAACTCAAAACCCACGCCCGTTATTTTCTTCCGCAACACTTTTCTGTAACACCAAGTTCAGGTCGTGTTAAGATGCCTCGCTCTACGCAATTTCAATTCGAAGCATGCCTTTCTCTCAGATTTAAAGCCCGCGATGACGTTCTGGCAGCAGGTACAATTCGTTGCCGGCCTGGGTGGAGCCTTCCACTGGCTCGCGCTGGGCTTCGTCGTCCTGGCGCTGGTCCTCGCCGCGCTTATTCCGACTGAACGCCGGCGCATCCGCGTGGCGACTCTTCTTTTCCTGCTCTCCGTCGCCGGGCTGTTTTTAGCCGCGTCGTTTCTCTATTACGGCTTCGACCCCGCGACGAGCACAGCCTACCGCTGGGTTCGCTGGGCCTCCCTGATCATCCTGTGCGTCGCCGTCATCAATCTGGCGAGCGTCGTCATCTTTGACGTTCTGTTAGGGGCAGTTCACCTCAAGCCGCCGCGCATCCTGCGCGACCTGCTGATCGCCTTCGCCTACATCGTCATCGCCATAACGTTACTCTCAAACAGCGGTGTGGATTTGACCGGCATCGTCGCCACTTCCGCCGTCATCACCGCCGTGGTCGGCTTCTCGCTGCAGGACACTTTGGGAAACGTGATGGGCGGGATGGCTTTGCAGATGGAGCGCTCGATCAGCGTCGGCGACTGGATCAGGGTGGATCAGCAGGAAGGAAAGGTCGTGGAAATTCGCTGGCGCCAGACTTCGATTGAGACGCGCAACTGGGACACGGTGGTCATCCCGAACAGCGTTTTGATGAAAGGCCAGGTGCTTCTTCTGGGTCGCCGGCTCGGAGCGCCGCGCCAGCACCGCCAGTGGGTCTACTTCAACGTTGATTTTCGTTTCGCCCCGACGGACGTGGTCGAAGCAGTCGAAACGGCGCTTCGTGCGGAACCCATCGAAAATGTCGCGACTGAGCCGGCGGCGCATTGCCTTGTCTTCGATTTCAAAGACAGCTACATCAGCTACGCGGCCCGCTACTGGCTGACTGACCTCGCGCTCACAGACCCGACCGATTCTGTGGTCCGCTCGCGCATCTACTTCGCTTTGCGGCGTGCGGGAATCCCGCTCTCGATTCCGGCGCAAACGCTTTTCATCACCGAAGAGGACGAGCAGCGCAGCCGGCGTAAACACGCGGAGGAGATTGACCGGCGCGTCAAATCGCTCGACAACGTTGAGCTTTTCCACTCGTTGACGGATGAGGAGAGGCGGGCGCTGGCCGAACGGATGATCGTCACTCCCTTCATCAAAGGCGAGGCCATGACGCGGCAGGGAGCAGAAGCGCACTGGCTCTATATTATGACCGAAGGCGACGCGGAGGTTCGCATCGCCGCCGACCGCAACCTGACGAAGAAGGTCGCCACGCTTCACGCCGGAGATTTCTTCGGGGAGATGGGCTTGATGACGGGCGAGCCGCGCACCGCGACCGTCATCGCGCAGACGGACGTCGAGTGTTACCGCCTCGACAAGAAAAGTTTTCAAGACATCTTGCAACGCCGCCCCGAAATCGCGGAGGACATCTCACATATCCTTGCGCGCCGCCGCGTCGAGCTTGAAGCCGTGCGTGAAGGTCTGAACGAGCAGGCCAAGCGTAAGCGCATGCACCATGCGCAGGGCGATCTGCTCAAACGCATCCGCGACTTTTTCACACTGAGCTAAGCGTAGGACAGACATTCGTGGGACAGATATTCGTGGGACAGACATTCCTGTCTGTCGGAGCGTGCGTAAGCACGCTAGCTGTTCTCTATAGGCTAATTTATTCGCGCCTGGCGGCGCTCATGACAGACAGGAATGTCTGTCCTACGTTAGAGAAGCCAGACGGGGAGGTCGTCGCGACAGACATTAATGCGCTCCTTTTAAATTCTCGGGCCAGGGCTTTCAATCGCCGCGCAGAGCGGCTATATTTAGTCGTCCCTCAACGCTTTTTCGGAGAGTTTAGAACTATGGCGAAAACTCTGGCAAATCTTGAAGGAGCGCGTTTACCCCGAACAGCACTTTGCATCGCTGCCGTTTTAGCAGTTCTTTGCGGACCGTTGGTCGCTGGCGCGCAACAAGTCTCAGCTCCCAACCAGCAGCGACCGCGCAGGGTCGGGGACGCGTCAAAGCAGGCTGCAACCAGAGCGCAGCAAACCCCGCCCCAATCAACTGCGGAGGGCGATGAGCTGAACGATGGCGACGTCGTCAGGATTGACACACAGCTCGTCTCCGTCCCGGCGGTAGTTACGGATCGCACGGGGCATCCCCTGTCGAACCTGCGCGCAGAAAATTTTGTCCTATACGAAGATGGGCGCCCGCAGCAGATTAGTAACTTTGCCACAACCCAGGCCCCTTTTGAGATCGTCTTGTTACTCGACACCTCCGGGTCCACGCGCTCGGACCTTACTCTAATCCGGCAAGCCGCGAACGCTTTCCTCAGCGCCCTGCGTCCGGGCGACCGCGTATCAATCGTCGCTTTCGAAAACTCTGAGGATGGACCGTCCGGCTTTGCCTCTGTTGATGTCCTCTCACGTTTGACGGACGACCGCGAAGCCCTGCAAAAGGCTCTGGAGAACGTTAAGACGAGCAACGGCACGCCCTATTATGACGCCCTGGAGCGGATCACGGAGGAGATTTTTCGCGAGCCGCCGCGCGAGGAGGTGCGCGGGCGCAGGGCCGTCGTGGCCCTGACTGACGGCGTTGATTCCGCGAGCAATTCGGATTTCGCCCAAGTGCGCGCCGAGTTGCAGCGCAAGGGCATCGCTTGTTATTTCATACAGGTCAACACGGAGGATTTCGTCGAAGACCGCCTGTTACGAGATTGCCAGGAGTACGGCACACTCCATCTCTCAAAGGCGCAGCTCCAGCGTTATCGCAGAATCTTCGTTCCGCGCGCCGACGCGACCAGCTACGAGGATTTTTGTCAGATGGGTCAGTTCGAGCGCATGCATATCAGCCGAAGCCTGTATGATCTGGCGCGCGGCGAGATGGGGGAACTGGCGCGCGCCACGGGCGGCAAAACTTTCCCGGCGACCGATCTGCGAGGGGCTCGCGCGGCCTTCGCGCTGGTCGCCGCGGAGATCGGCACGCAATATAGCCTCGGCTACTATTCGACGAACAAAACGCGCGACGGGCGTTTCCGCACCATACGCGTTGAAATCCGCGGCACGACGCAGGGCACACAGGTCCGGGCGCGCGAAGGCTACTATGCGCCGAAAAGCTAATTGGCAGTGAGCAGACTTTAGAAAAGGGATAACGAATGAACAAGGCGAGTGCTTTTGAGCGGATGGTTTTAATTGTTTTGGATAGCGCAGGGATAGGGGAGATGCCTGACGCTGCTAAGTGGGGCGATGCAGGCTCGGACACGCTCGGACACATTCTTGAGTCACGCGAAGTGCGGCTCCCGAATCTGCAAAGCTACGGGCTCGGAAACATACGCCCTCTGAAAAATCTTCCGCCCGTGGAGAACCCGCGCGGCTCCTTCGGGCGTTGCGCTCTGCGCTCGAATGGTAAAGACACGACCACAGGGCACTGGGAGATGGCCGGTATAATTCTAGATAAGGCTTTCCCGACCTATCCGAAGGGTTTCCCGCCCGGAATCATAGAGCGCTTCGTCAAAGAGGCGAATTTGCCGGGCGTGCTCGGCAACGTCCCTGCTTCGGGCACGGAGATCATCAAAGAATTGGGTGAAGAGCACGTCCGAACGAGCAAGCCGATAGTCTACACTTCGGCGGACTCCGTCTTTCAGATCGCCGCGCACGAAGAAGTAATTCCGCTCCCGCGACTCTACGAGATTTGCGAAACTGCGCGCGGAATCTTGCGCGGCGAAGACGAGGTCGGGCGCGTCATCGCTCGCCCCTTCACAGGCGAAACGGGCGCATTCCGGCGCACGGAGAACCGGCACGACTATGCCGTGCCTCCCCCGCGCGAGAATCTTCTTCCGGCTTTGAGTGAGGCGGGGCTAGACGTCGTCTGCATCGGCAAAGTGGCCTCGATCTACGATGCAGTGGGCGTGACTCTGGACCTTTCGGCGAAGAACAACACACAGTCAATTAATCAAACCATCAACGCGCTCGGGCAGGCGCGGCGCGGCCTGATCTTCTCGAACCTCGTGGACTTCGACATGCTTTACGGCCATCGCCGCGACACCGAAGGCTACGCGCTCTCTCTGGAGCATTTCGATTCGCGCCTGCCGGAGATTGAAGGCGCGATGGGCGAGCGCGATTGTTTCATCATCGCTGCGGACCACGGCAACGATCCGACGTTTCCCGGAACGGACCACACGAGGGAATATTCGCCGCTGATCGTTTATGGAAAGAATGCCCGCCCCGGCGTTGACCTCGGCATACGCAGCTCGCTTTCGGACATCGGGCAGACGATTGCGGACAATTTCGGCCTGAAACTTTCTGCCGGCGAAAGCTTCTTACGGCAGATTAGACCCGATGAGGGTTGAGGGAAGTTTTTTCCGCGCTCAAAACCTTCCTACATCCGCGGTTTGAATTGCCGATCCCGTTTTCCCAGGTCACCTTCAGTCAATCGCAGGGTCTTTCAGCACCGCGATAAAGGGAAGGTTGCGGTAGCGCTCGGCGAAATCAAGACCATAGCCGACGACGAAAGCGTCCGGAATCGGAAAGCCCAGATAGTTGATTTCAACTTCGCGCTCGCGGCGTTCGTGCTTATCCAGGAGCGCGACGAGTTTGACGCTGGTCGCGCCGCGCGATTTGAGATTTGCCATAAGGTAGGAGAGCGTGAGCCCTGTGTCAACGATGTCTTCGACAACCAGGATGTCGCGTCCCTCAATCGGCACGTCCAGGTCTTTGATGATGCGAACCTCTCCTGACGTGCGCGTGGACGAACCGTAACTTGAGATCGCCATAAACTCTATCCCGAGTCGGAGATCAATCGCGCGCAGAAGGTCGCTGATGAAGATGCACGCTCCTTTGAGCACGCCGATGAGCAGAGGGTTTTTGCCTTCGTAATCGCGGGCAATCTCCGCGCCAAGCTCTGTGATCCGCGCCTGAATCTGTTCGGCCGTAAAGAGCGGTTCGAGGTTCGGGTTGCTGAATTCGGATATAGCTTTTGCTGTAGATGTGGACAAGATGGCCTCCAATGTTGAAAATTGGTCTCTCCGAAAGACCGGACGAGCGTTTGCCTGCGCGCCGCTTGGTGCGACATACTATTCAAGCTCCCCTTTGAGGTCAATGTTGAAAAGCAGTCAGTAATCAGTTTTCAGTTTTTAGCTGAATACTGACTACTAATTCGAAAGGAGTGGGGGTGAAATATTTTAAATCAGCTTGTGGTGCGATTGCGCTCCTCATCTTTTTGATTGTTCCCGGTGCGGCGCAGCAGGGCGGCGCGGCGACAGCCGTTCCGACCCCGACGCCACAGGCTTCCGGCCCGCCCGCGACGCCTTCGGCCACGCCGACGCCGTTGAATATGCGAGTCAGGGCGTCTGAGCGCGCGATTGACGATAGCATCCCGAATGATCCGGCTGTGGATGCGATGCTTCAGCCCTATAGCGCGAAGGTGCGTGCGCTCGGCGAGCCCATCGGAAAGCTCGTCGGGGAATTGAAAAAAGGTGGGATGGGCGCTGGCTCGCTCGGTAACTTCGTCGCCGATGCCATACGCGACCGTGCTCAAGCCAAACTCGGCAAGCCAGTGCTTCTCGCGATCACCAATAGCGGGGGCTTGCGCAAGAACCAGATTGCTGAGGGCAACCTGACGGCCAACGATATTTACGAGCTACTGCCTTTTGAGAACGCCCTGATTTCGCTCGACCTGACCGGGGAGCAGTTAAAACGTTTCCTCAATATCGTCGTGTCACACCGCGACGCGCAATCCGGCGCGCGCATCACTTACCGGACAAACGACAAGAAAGAGAACGAGGTCGTCGCCGTCAAACTCGGCGATAAGGCTGGCGAGATGGATATTAACCCGTCGGCGACTTATACCATCGTGACGATTGATTATCTGGTGAAACGCGGCGGCGATTACGCCCTCTTGCAGGAGGCTAAGAATGTGCAACCGCTTAACATGACAATTCGAGACGCAGTGCTCGATTACGTCAGGGCCGAAACGGCTGCGGGCCGTCCGATCAAGGCGATGCTGGACGGGCGTTTCCGTTTCGACAAGCCCGGTGCGACAAAGTCGGAGGAGGAGCCGCAATGATTACACGACGAAATTTTCTGGGCTCATCAATCATCGGCGGCGCGGGGCTGGCTCTCTCTGCGAACGCCCTCAATTCTTTTGCCGTCACACGCTCCTATTCAGCTTTCGCCGCTCCGCTTCTTCGTCCTGACAAGGACGAGACGTTAATTACGATTCTTCACACCAACGACCAGCACTCGCAGATTGACCCGCTTCCGGCGAACGACAGGAACGCCGGCAAGGGCGGAGTCGCGCGCCGCGCAACTTTGGTTAAACGATTGCGCGCGGAGAACCCTAACACGCTCCTTCTAGACGCCGGCGACACCTTTCAGGGAACGCCCTACTTCAATTTCTATCGCGGCGAAGTGGAATACAAGGCCATGACCGCCATCGGCTATGACGTCGTCACGCTCGGCAACCACGATTTCGATAACGGCGTAGAGGCACTGGCAGAGGCTATGAAGTTCGCCAAGTTCGAGTTCGTCTCCGCCAACTATGACGTGCGCGGGACGGCCATCGAATCGCGCGTTAAGCCATATGTCGTGCGCGAGCTCGGCGGCGTGCGAATTGGAATCTTCGGGCTGGGCATCAGCCCGACGGGTCTGATAACCCCTGAGAATTTCAAAGGCATCAAGTATTACGATCCGGTCAAAGTGTCCGTCGGCGCCGTGCGGGTCCTGCGCGAGCGAGAGCGTTGCGCGATGGTGGTCTGCGCTTCACACCTGGGCTACTATCCGAACCCGAAAGGGGATGATGTAGGGGATTCACAGGTCGCGGCGCAGGTTGACGGCATAGATTTCATCGCCAGCGGCCACACGCACACTTTCATGCAGCAGCCGGTGCTCGTCAAACAACCCGGCGGCGCCAACACAGTGATCTTTCAGGTCGGGAAGAGCGGAATCTACCTGGGCCGCGTGGATTTCACAGTCAGGGCCAACAAAGTCACAGCCTTTGCTGGAAGGCTTCTGGATTTAAGTAAAGCGTAAAGATAGATGTTAGATGCTGGATGTCAGTAAGACCAGCATCTGACATCTAACATCTGACATCTGCTTTTTATGGCAACTGACGACACAACGAGGGACCGCGTCCGCGCTCTGGTGCGCGACGTGTTGGCGAACGCTCTGCCTGCCGAAGAAGAAACGGCTGGCACGGGCGCGGCAAACCCGACAACGCCGGGCGGGGCAACATCAGCCACAACTCCCTCCTCAACCCCGACGCGTTTCATCAACACTGTGCCGGAAGAGAGTTCGGCTCCGGCTAAGGAGTTCACGCGCGACGAATCATCGAAGATGGTGATTACGGAAGATGACGTGCGTGGACTGGAGGAAGGCTCGCGGCTGCGTGTGGCCGAAGGCGCGCGCCTGACACCTCTTGCCGCAGACATCGTGCGCGAGCGGGGAATCGAGCTGATCAGGCGTGTGCCGCGTCGCGGCTCGCGCGAAGTCAAGATGATTGCCATCGGGGCGGACCATGGCGGCTACAAGATGAAGGAAGAGCTGAAAAACTTTCTCACTGAACTCGGCCACAAGGTCCACGATTTCGGCACGAACTCTGAAGATGCTGTGGATTACCCGGACTTCGCACACGCTGTGGCGCGCGCCGTCGCGGACTCTCGTGCGGATGTCGGCATCGTCATAGACGGCGCGGGAGTCGGCTCCGCGATGACCGCGAATAAGGTTCCAGGGGTGCGCGCCGCGGCCTGCTACACGGTCGCGGTCGCCAAAAACTCACGCGAGCATAACGGGGCCAACGTCCTCACGCTCGGAAGCAAAACCGTCACGAGCGCGGAGATGAAAGAGATCGTTCAAGCCTGGCTCACGACAGAGCTGAGCGAAGAGCGTCACCGCAAACGCGTTGCCAAGATTACGGCAGTCGAACGCCAGTACCTCACTTAAGCTATGAGACAATTTAAGACGAAAGAGCGCGAGCTTGCGATCAAGCGCGGGTTAGAGTTTATTTACCAAATAGCCTGCGACAGAGAGCATTTCGCGGAATACGGGCACGACCTGCTCAACTGTTTCTATTTCATCTCAACCACCTCGCGCGACCCCGCCCTCAGGCGCACGGCGCGCGAGATGGGCAGGGAGCGCGCACGCGTCTGGAGGCAGAAACATCAGCGACTCCCGCGCCGCGCAGATGCCGAAACGGTCTCGATCTTTATTCACGGCGACTACGCTGCGGCTCGCCTGGGCTCGCGCGACCCGGCTCTCAAAGGGCAGCTCAAAGAGGCCGCGAAGCGCATCACAGCTCAGGACTATTTCTGGTTTGACCCCACGACCGAGCCGCCGCCAAGCGACGTGACGGAGACCTGCGAGTGCGGGGTCTTGAACGAACGCGGGCGGAAAACCTGTTGCGAGTGCCGCAGACGTCTGACGTTCATCAATCGTTACAGGCTCTGGTACGACGCGCTCATCCTGGCCTATAACGGCGAGTGCGTCGGGGTTCATATCGGGGCTCGATTTGCTGATGTCCTCAAATGGCTGCCCACGCTGCGCCCGTATCCGGAAAGCGAGAAAGGAGAGAATGAGGATTTTTATCACTGTCTTTACGCCATCACGCACATCGTCTACACCTTGAATCATTACAGCGCCTTTCGCCTTTCGCCGCGCTGGCTCCCGCACGAGTTCGCGTTTCTGAAGGCGAATCTTCAGGAAGCGGTTGAAACTGATGACGCGGAAATGATGGGTGAATTCCTGGATTCGCTCAAGGCTTTCGGCCTTGAAGACACGCATCCTTTGATCCGCGCCGGCATGGATTATCTGCTCTCTTGCCAGAACGAAGACGGGAGTTGGGGGGATATGAAGTCCGAAGACATCTACCAGCGCTATCACCCGACCTGGACGGCGATTGACGGTCTGCGCGAGTACGCCTGGCGCGGGCAAAGGTTAAGTTTCCCACGCCTCCAGCCGATGCTTCAGGCGATGAACAAACGGCAGGTGTGATAGAATGTTGGAAAAGTTAAGAACATACAGTGGTGAAAACTTAGAGCGCTTAACAAAACTCTGCGATGCGAAAAGATGATCCACGAAACCACACGAAAGAACACGAATCATTTTCGTGCTGTTTCGTGTGGTTTCGTGGATAGCTGGTTTTGTTAGGTGCTCTTAATCTTTTCAGGATTCGAGCCATGCCATATTCACAAAACGGAGACCTGGAGCGCCTCGTCGAACAGATAACGGATGTCATTGTCGCGCGCCTCAACGGGGATCGTGACGAGCAGTCTGCGCTTTGCGGTTGCACGAACGAGTGTTTCAACCGTTGCCCGGAGCGGATGCACAGGATTGTGGACGCCGGAGCCGCGCGCATCGGGCTGGTGCTCGGTGAAACGGCCTCCGCGCGCGATTGGGCGAGTTTGATTGACCACACACTTCTCAAACCCGAAGCCACGGAAGATGACATCAAGCATCTCTGCGAAGAGGCCGCACGTTATCGTTTCGCTTCCGTTTGCATCAACCCGACCTGGGTGCGCGCCGCTGCCTGCCACCTGCGCGGCACGGGTGTTCCGGTCTGCACCGTCATAGGGTTTCCGCTCGGGGCGACGCTCGCGGACGTGAAAGCATATGAAGCGCGCCGTGCCATCTTTGACGGGGCGCGCGAAGTTGACATGGTCATCAACATCGGCGCGCTCAAGAGCGGCGACGACTGCGCCGTCGAGCACGATATTCGCTCGGTCGTCGAAGTCGCGCACGAGTATGATGTGGTCTGCAAGGTGATTATCGAAACAGCGCTGCTGACGGACGAAGAGAAGGTGCGCGCCTCGCTCGCCTCCAAACGCGCTGGCGCGGATTTCGTCAAAACTTCGACGGGATTCGCCAAAGGCGGCGCGACGGTCGCCGATATCGCGTTGATGCGTCAGGCAGTCGGGTCCGAACTCGGCGTCAAAGCTTCCGGCGGTGTCAAAGGTTTGGAAGACGCACGCAAGATGGTCGAGGCGGGGGCCACACGCATCGGCGCCAGCGTCGGCGTCAAGATCGCCCAGGAAGCCGCAGGCGCGAAACCGACTGTCTCGACCGCAGCATACTAAATAACTGATGTTACGCAAAAAGAAATGGCAGTTTCCGCTTGACACGGAAAATATTGGGTTCTGCTACGCTTTTTGGCGTTACGCAGATTTGGTTCAATAGCGGTTTTGCTGGGCTTTTGGCCACTATTTACCGCCAAAAGCGATGGTTTTGCTCAGGGTTTTCATCCGTCAAGTCGAAACTCAAATTTCTAGCTGCGTAACATCAGTAAATAATGCAAAATTAAAAATGTAAAATGCAAAAGCGGGGATGTGGGAGCGAGCTTTTCATCGCCACTTTTTGCATTTTACATTTTTAATTTTGCATTCCTAATAACCCATCACGATGCCGCCCTCATAAATTGCTGCGCTTGAGCCGAGTTGTTCGGAGAGGATACCTTGTGCGATGAAGAGGCGGGCCATCGTGCGCGTTTCGTTGCGCTGGAATTTATCCGCGGCGGCTTTGGTGCGGTCGAAGTTGACGATAGCGAGCGCTGCGATCTCCTTGCCGAACTGCCTGAATTGCGCCGTGACCTGGGAATAGCCTGGGGCCAGGACCAGCTCGCCTTTCTTGAAAACACCGCTTGGGAGTAAGAATCCGTTCAGGACGGAGGCGGCGGCGAGAAGCTCGTTGGCCTGGTCAACGAGCGATTCGATCATCTCGAAAGCCTTCGCGGGCTCGACCAGCGCATACACCCTGATAACCTGAAGCAGCGGGTAAAGCTGTGTATCATTTTTAGGCTTGAGACTCAGGAGCGGGCGGGCTTCGTCTAAAAGTTCGAGCGCGAGCTTGCGGTCTTTTTTGATGGCCGCGCCCAGGGCCAGTTGCCCCAGGATGGCCGCACGCTCCTCCTTCGACTTGATGCGCGCCATCATCCGCCTGACCTCGTCCAGCTTCTCCTTCCTCATCAAAGTCCATAACGCCGCGCGCTCGAAACTCTCCAGGATGCGTTCGCGACTCGACGCATCTTTGACGTGATCGTTGATAATCTTCCGCGCGTGTTCTTCGTCCCCGCGGTTAAAGGCTTTCCAGGCGGCATTCTCGTAAAGCATCACGCTCTCTTTTTCAGAAGCCTTTGCCGCCGCCGCCAGAAGATCTTCGATGCTCCCGCGCTGTATCAACTCCTGATGCTCAACGTACATTCTTTCTCTGGGCTCAAGCGTGCGTAAAGATTCCGTTATACGGCGGCGCAGAAGTGGGACGCGGTCCGGAAAGCGCTTCTCGACCTCTGTTATGAACTGGGGAAGGAAATTGAGAATCGAGGGATTCGGTGTCCCACTCAGGGCGGCAGTCGTGATCATCTCCAGAAGGTCGCGCTGTTGCCGCTCGTCCAGCCTGAATGGAGTTTTGGGGATGTAAACGGAACCGAAACTGACCGAGAGCCCTTCGCCTTCAGGCTGAAGGCCCATGCGCAGGAGCATCATCGCGGTCCAGGCAGCCTCGTTGTTGGTGGTCAGGCTCTCAGACCGAAGCTTGCTGATGATGTCTGTGGCAAGTCGCCCGGCTAATTCCTTGTCCCTGTCGTTGAGATAGGCGAGCGTTTTGAGCAGCTCGAAAGATGCCCCCTTCGAAAGGCTATCTTCGGCCATCTGAAAGGCGCGCTTCGGGTCGTTGATGGCGATCTGGTTGATGAGGCTTTGCTCCATCCGATGCTCGTCGTCTGCGGACCGGTTCTTTGAGCCCTGGGCGGTTGCCTGGGGAGGCTGCTGGCGAGAGGCGCGCAGCAATTCCAGCGCGAAGTCCGCATCGCGCCGCGCGACCATTTGCAGAATCTCTTTTCGCTGCTGCGTGAGCATCCAATAGAATCTGCGCTGCTCGTCCGACATCTTCTCTTCGAAACGAGGAGTCGCTGCGCGGAGATTGGCGAGGGCATCTCGGAAAAGAGCGCGGGCGCGCTTATCGTCCGAGGCCCAGAGCAAGTCAGCAGCACCTGCCAGTACGAGCGCGCGATTTTCCGGGAGCTTCAGAGTCGCCGCGCTCTGGATTATTTCATCCAGCAGCACGAAGGTCTTCCGCTCAAGCTCCTTTTTCAGCTCAAGAGCTTTTTGCTGCTTCTCCTGTTGATTGAGCGTTGATTGGTCATCGGGGGTCTGCGCGGAAACGGGCAAGAGGAAGAGGGCTGCCAGGGCAAAAGCGTAGAGAAGACGTCGCGAGAGCATTGTGGCCTCCGGTGATGAAGTGAGCCTGGGGAGCGCAAGTCGTCGGGTGAAGAGTGTAACACAGAAGCGCAATGCGAAAAGACGTGGCGATTTCGGATTGCGGATTAAGAGAAAGAACACAACAAACTGAATTATTCGACCCCTTTGCGCCTTTGCGTCTTTGCGTGAAATGTTTTGGTTTTCTCACGCAAAGACGCAAAGGCGCAAAGAAACGGCTTTGATACCTGTCCTATC
>DASVXV010000103.1:0-24265 GCA_036392495.1 Pyrinomonadaceae bacterium
TGCCCGGCGGTGAATAGTTGTAATCGCCGGGAGCGCCTGCCAATGGCGGCGCAGAGATGGGTGGACGCCCCAGCGTATCAGTCCACTGGGCCGTGCTCCTGTTATAGTTCAGCGTGTTGCCGTTGCGATCAATGAATTGAATCGTGTTTTCGCCAAAAACGTAGCGCGAGCCGTCCGGGAGATACAACGTCGGAGGTGAATTTGAGTTGTCATAGCGCAAGCGCGACCCGTCAACAGCATAGTAATTACCCGTGTTATTCACCTGCCCTGTATAGGGTGTATCGTCCCGGCGTAGCTCGTGAGATGAGCCGTCGGGCATGTGAACGATAAGACGAGGTACTTTCCAAAAGCCGTCAGGCGACCACACAGGGTTACGACAATCGAGGCAGACTGGTTTCCCGTCGTAGTAATAAACCTGACTGCTCTCCGGCCATTCTAAAGTTGGAACTCCGAGGCTTGATGTCCATCCGGCAACTGAGTGCTCTGCGTATTTCGCCTCGGTCATTGCCTCGGATTGATTTACGTCGTAAGGGTTATAGATAGTGCCGGTGTGTTTGATGCGCCACACCTTCGAGGAGTAGTAAAGCGTGATGGGCAGACTTGCTCCGCCGCGTCCCGGATACGCGCGCAGAGGAATCTGCAAAGTGTTATCAAGGCCGGAGCCGATGCTGCCCTGGTTGTATTGAATGTTCTGTGCAAACGTCGCAGAAGACGTAAGGCACAATGAACAGAGGAGCAACAATATTCTCATCATAAAACTCGTCAATCGAAGCTGTTGACGATTAATCGCTGGTAAGGCGACGGTAAAGTTCGATGAATGTAAGTTGATGAGCATCATGATGAATCTATCCTCGAAGAATCGTCCCTCTTTCCCTCTGTTCAAGACTCCTATCTAAGGGAAAATGTTTATCGTGTAGCTGCATTCACGGAGTCGCCTTAATCAGTTAAGGATTGTTCCCGTTTCACCTTCGGCACTCGGTTAAGGGAGAGGATTCGTGCCAGGCTGCGGCCCCTGAGGCGGTGGCGGAGCCTGCGCCGTGATCCGGCACGACCAGGAGGTGTGGCCCGCGACCGAGAGCACGTACTGTCCCGCCGCGCCTAACTCCAACTCGGTGGCCCACTCCGTCGCCTTCTCCGCAATAGTGATCTCGCGCACCAGCTCCCCGTTCTCGCGGCTGACCCGCAGCGTGAGCTGCTCCTGGCTGCCCTGAAGCTCCAGAGCAAGGTGGACAATACCCGTACTGACGGTCGCGCTCGCCGGCGTCATTCCCTGGCCGCTGATCACGATGGTGAGCTGCGACGGCGCCGCGCTCTGGGCGTCCGCATTGAGTGACAGCGTGACTAGCAGAGCTACGACCAGCGTGGCGCAGGCCAGAGCGCGCCCGAATAAGCCGCTTCTTCCCGCCTTCGTTCTCGTTATTAAATGCTGAAGTTTGTGCATCTCTAGTTCTCCTCTTGTTGTTCTATCAACAGATTGGTTAGTTAAGGATTCCTCGACTACTGCAAGCTCAAAAGCACCAGTATCTCTCCGGTGCCTTTCTCCAAAGGCTCCAGCGCCTTGCCGATCAGCGTGCCGGGGCGGTGCAGCTTGACTCCGCCCACATCCACGGGCTCCGACTTCATCGCCACGCCCTCCCTGTCACTCGTCACCAAGAGGTCCCCGATGCGGATGGGTGAGCGCGTGGCGTCCACCTTCACTTTGACTCTTCCCGTAGTCGCCACCAGCGCCTTATCTTTGCCTGCTTCGCCGAGCGCAAGTCCCGGTCTTTCTGAGACCACGCCGGCAACACGTGTGTCGTAAGCCTGCCCGGAGGCCATCACCTGGTTTGATTGATCGGGGTTGAGTGTGACTACTGTCCCGGCTGGCAGGGCGCGGGCGGCTGGGACCCACTCGGCCACGTCCTGGTACTTGGCCGTGATGTTTCCATCCACTATGAGTTCGCCTGTGACTTTGGCGTCTCCGCTGACTTCCAGCTTTTTAGTGGGGCTGGTGGTGCCGAGTCCCAACGTTGCCCCCATTCTCCATCAGTAAGAGTTTGGAAGTTGTTGCCGCCACGTCCCCGATATGAACGACGGCGGAACTGCTCCCGCCACGCAGATAGGTATCTTCATTGGCGCCATATGAGACCAGCAGGGTCGCCAGCGCGCCGGAGTTGCCCAGTTGGCGGACATCCAACTTAGCTACTGGATTCGCCGTCCCGATCCCGAGATTACCGCTCCCATCAAAGAACATGCGGTAGGCGCCGGCTGTTTCGTCGTAGATGCCCAGCGCGCCGGGCGCGCCGAAAGCTCCTGAGTAGAGCAGCCAGGAGTGGCCGCCCGATTGTGTGTTCTCCAGTTTGAGAATAGGGTAGCCGCCGGTTTCGGAGTTGTCGCCAGCGATGTGCAGACGTTTGGTCGGGTTGAGCGTGCCGATGCCGATGTTGCCGACCGTGTTAATCGTCATCCGGATGTTATTGCCGAAGGTGCCGAGATGAAACGCGCCCTCGGAACGAATACTGAAGGAGTCGGCTATCTCACTCGAAAAGAGGGTCGCACTGCCTGTCCCAGTCTTCCCGAAGCCGATATAGCCGCGTCCCGTAACGCCTGATGCGCCGCCGCCAAAGGAGATGTAGCCTCCGCGATCATTCGTCCCTTGTAATTGCTCGAAGCGGGTGATGGCCGGGAGAGTGCCCGAGGCGGTCTGCACGGTTAACTTCCCATTGCTGACGCTCGTCGTGCCCACCCCGACATGGCCGGTATTGGTGTTATTGATGTCATTGCCGTTAGTAGTCCACTGGCTTTGTGCCTGTGCCTGATCAATCCGCCCTGTCAAAACCAGGAGAGTCAGCACGGCCAACAGGCTGATCCAAAGGGTCGAATGTTTGCGTCTCGGTATCTCAATATTGTTCATGATCTTTTCCTTCTTCGCTGAATTACAGAATCGGCAGGTAAACGTTTGCTCCAAGGGGTCTTCTTCTCACTTCAGGCGCTCACGTATCTGCGTGAAGTGCGCTGCGCTGACGGCAGACCCTCTAGCCAGCGGCGGGTCCGTCGGGTAGGACTGTGACATCTCCAGGATGGTGAGCGCCTCATCCAGCTTTGAGCGCAGGTCAGTCACATCTTCCAGGTAGATTGTGCGGCGCTGGCTAGTGGGACTGGACACAGGGTCCGGGTATGTCCAGGAGGCTGCGGAGAGACCGGCCAACGCGCGCGCGGCGTTCACCGCTTGCCTCAACTCGACGAGGTGCTGTGCTTTAATGATCGTTCTCGTCCCCGCAGGGTTAAGCGGATCGTCCGTGAAGGTGGCGGTGGTTGCCAGGTCCTTGTTGCTGTAGGTGGTGAAATTGCCCTGTGAATCAACGGCGCGCACCCGGTAGAGATAGGCAGAAGTTGAGCTGACAGCGGTATCGTTGTAGCTGGTCGCGGTGACGTTTGAGGCGATAACCGTGTAGCCTGCGGAGAGGCTCTGCATCCGCTCGATCTGGTAATGATCAACTGTGCCGCCCGTAGCAGCAGTCCAGTTAAGATTGACCTGAGAGGTGGACGTGCCTGTGGCGATGAGGCTCGAAGGCGGGGAAAGCGTGGATGTCCCTCCGCCGCTGCTTGGCTCTTCGGTGGCGATGAGACGGCCTCCGGCGTAAATGTACTCTTTCGAGAGTTGGGGCGTCGGAGAGGTCTGTGGAGCCGGAGAGAGATAGTTAGAGGACGTATGAATGCTTCGCCATTGTGCGAGGAGCGCGCTGGTCAGGCCCAGGCACAAAATCAAACCGGCTATTAAGACAGCTTTTCGTCGGCTTCGGCTTTGGCGCAGGGGCTGCTTTTGCTTCTGCTGTTGACGGGACTTCTTCTTCGGCATCAAGACCTCTTTTCTATAAACACACTTCGACCGCTCGGGCAGCACGGCACTCACACGCGCACACGCTTCAAGTTGATATTCAGTTTTTTGCTCGATTGATTGTGGGAGTGACAGCAGGTTTGGACCTTACGTCAACAAGCGTGGGGGAACGCGAAACCAATTTTGAAGTGGCTCAGATTAGAGCTAATAGAAAAAGGTTGCCGGAGGAATCACAAAAAATTTGGCTCATGTCGAGAATCGGCGCAAACGAAAAGGATTGGCGCGCACCACGCGGAATCAAACGAAAGATGAGCCTGTCCCTTTCGTGTAATTTATATTGAGCCGCGCCTGGAGGTTTGAAAGACGGCAGGGAAGAGTCTTCTGCCCGCTCTAATTTATCAAACCACGGGCAGAGGACTCGTCCCTGCCCCTACAATGCTCGCGCGTTAGCACTCAAGCGCGGGAATTCACTTGGAAGCCGCCGCGCTTTTCTTCTTCTGGTTCTGAAGAATGCCCGAATCCACTATAGCCCCTGCGCGTGAGACGACCTGAAAATACATCTTGTCGCCGACCACTTCCAGAAGCATGAAGGACAGGTCTGTGTCGAACGCCTTCGCCGTCAGCGGCGAGTTATCCTTAATGTCCCCCTTGCGCAACTTTCCGCCCGCGCCCGAGATGAAGTAGTAAATCCCCTTCTGCGGCTTGATCCTCTCGTAGAAGTGCTCGTGCCCTGCGAAGACGACGTTGACCCCGTACTTCAAAAAGATCGGCTCGACCACTTCGCGCAGGTCCGTTTCCGAGCCGTGCTTGCCGCCAGACGAGTAGGGCGGATGATGGAAGTAGGCCACTTTCCATTCGGAGGTGTCCTTCGACAGCTCGTCCTCCAGCCACTTCACCTGTTTCTTGTCCATGTAGTTGCTGTTCAGCGAGTAGAAGGCGACGTTGCCTTTCTTGAACCTGTAATACTCGTTCCCGTTCATGTTGAAGTTTTCGTAGAAGCGCTGGTTCGACTCGTCGTGGTTGCCGAGCGTGGCGTAGAACTTGACCTTTTCGTCAAGCAAACGCCTGTAAGGTTCTTCGAACTTCTTCTTGTAGTCGTCCGCCTTTTCGCCCTTGTAAAGGTTGTCGCCCATCATCAGGATGAATTCGAAGGGGAAGGCTTGATGGTAGCGCGTCATCAGGTCCGCCATCTCGTACTGCTCTTTGCCGCCCGTCCCAGTGTCGCCCACGACGGCGAAGCGCACGGAGCCGTCCTTCAAAGGCAGGACGAGTTTCATGGCCGGCGCGCCGACCCGCGTGCCCTGGGCCCGCGCGGCCGAAGGGTTGCTCTGAGAGCGTGTATCCGTTACGAAGCCGCCGAACAGAAGTAAAGCGGCGGTTAAAACCAGAGAGAGGGTGCGTTTCATACCTTTCCTCCTCGCGCGCCCGTTACGGGACGGCGTCAAGCATGTAGTCAAGAATCAGGCCGTTCTCCCTGTCAACGAGCAGCATGTTCCGGCCCACGAAGCGGTATCTGATCTGCTTCGGCAGTTGCGGCAGCTTCAGGAGCAGAGTGGGCGGCATCTCCAACAACTCCTGGCTCTCCGGATACGGGTAGTTGATGCGCAGCGGGACGCCTTTGACTTCCGACTCCACCAGAACCGTCTTACGCAGCTCGGCCCTGTCGCGCCCCTTGAACTCGTCCTTGATGATCGAGCGAATCAGGGCGGCGGCCGCCTCTGTGAAGATGTCGCCGTGTTTGGCGCCGGCCCTGCCGGCCCTCACAATCTCCTGGAAGAGCTTCTTATGCGCCTCGATCTGCTCCGGGTTTGAGTCTTTCGACAGTTTCGGCAGCTTAGTCTCCAGCCCCTCGCGCAGCTTCACGTACTCCTTCACGCGCCCCTCAAAATCCGCCGCCACCTTCTTGTCGCCCGCCTGCGGGTCCTGTTTCCCGGCGGGAGAAGCGGCGGCAACAAACGCGGCTGGCGTGAGCGCCAGACAAAAGATGACCGCGATGCAGATTCGTTCTCTAATATTTCGTCTCATAGGGGGACAGGACAGCAAGCACGATGCCATCCACAGGCCCGCACGAATGCGCCGCCCGATGGAGCCTATAAGATGCTGGAAATGCAGCCCGTTGAGCGGCTCGAAGGGTGAAGAGTTGGCTCGCCCTTCGGCCCGCCTAATGAACGCTTGTAAGACGCACTGTTCTTACACAGTGAAGGTGAGCCAATCTAAGCAACCCCCCACATCTAGGGAAAGTTTTGATAAGAAAACGGAAGGCGGCGGTTCTGAGGTGTCTTAGAGCCAAAGGCACAAGTGTACTTTGATGATACGCTGAATTCGTACCCAAATGGCGGCTAGCCTGTCATGAATACTGGCTAAGAGCACAAATTTATTTCGCTTAGGGGTCGGCGAGTGTGATTGCGGGCTGTGGCACAGCGCACGCATACGGACGATTCTCATCGAGGCAAAGATTACGCACATCCGTGTGAAGGATGCTGTGGAGGAAGTTATTTGATGCGAATATCAAAGAGAGTTAGTTTAACAGTTCTCCTGCTGATAATTTTTAGTCTCTGCTTGCAGCCGCCCGCCTTCGCGCAGAAATCAAAGAAAGGCAAAGAGAAATCGGCCACACCGATTCTCTGGCGAGACCCCGGCGACATCCAGTCACGCAGTCTTCTACATGGACCGGGATCGCCTGAGTTGGCGCCGGTCGCCCCGTTCACTTTTGTCGAAGAGGACAAGGACGGCGAGTCGCCCAAGTTCGAGGTGAAGGATGCGAACGGGGTGAAGTGGAAAGTTAAACTGGGCACAGAGGCACAGAGCGAAACGGTGGCGACGCGCCTCGTCTGGGCGGTCGGATATTTCGCAGAGGAGGCTTACTATTTCGACGAGGCGCAGATCGAAAACCTGCCCCGCCTCTCGCGCGGGCGGGAATTCGTCGCGGGTAATGTGGTGCGCGGCGCGCGGTTCGAGCCGAAGCGCGAGGACCTTAAGCGTGGGTCAACATGGGGGTGGCAGAAGAACTCGTTCGAGGAGACACGCGAATTGAGTGGGCTGAAGGTGCTTATGATCCTTCTCAACAACTTCGATGCGCGCGAAGCCAATAACCGCGTCTTCTACGCGGATGCCCCTGACGGCGGACGCGAGGCACGCCATTATGTTACCGATCTGGGTGCGACACTTGGCCGCGCCGGGGGCCTGGGCGGCAAGCGTACGAAGAACGACCTGGAGGACTTCCTCTCGACCAAGTTCGTCCGAGGCGTTGACGATGGCGTCGTGGAGTTCGACTTCGACACCCGCCCCAGGGGACTCGGCCACCTGTCAGTGCTCCAGCCGTTTTATTACCGCGGCCAGGTGAAGAAGGAGAAAGCCATGCGCGGGATACCGGTAGAGCACGCGCGCTGGATCGGCTCTTTACTCTCGCAACTTACGGACGACCAGCTCCGAGACGCCTTCAGGGCGGCGAAGTACGACGAGCCGACGACAGAGGCTTACGTCCGGACACTGCGCGAGCGCATCAGCCAGCTCACAAAACTATAGATATCACGCCGCCGGAAGACGCGCCCTGCTCAGTGACGCTCTTCCGGCGAGTAAGCTGAGCGGGTGATCTGATAGACGAAGCTGTCGCGCCCGCCCGCGTCCCGTTTTGAGCCCACACGCGCGCCGCCTATCTTTTCCACGGCCCGCTGCGAGCGCAGATTCCCTGTGCCGACAAGAAAGATGATGCTCTCAACGAATCTGAAGGCGTGCCTCAGCATGAGCCGTTTCATCTCTCCATTGTAGCGGCCTCCCCAGTGGGACCGCGCCAGGAAGGTCCAGCCGATTTCGATCTCGCTTCTCTCTTCGTCGTAAGCGTGGAACCGCGACGACCCGATGATCTGCCCCGTCTCGGAATCAACGGCGACGAGCGCCCCGCCGGACTCCAGAGCCTCGCGAAAGAATTCCGTAAAAACCTCTTCCTTGTAGCGGTCCCTGACAGGGTGTTGTTCCCAGATGAGCGGGTCCGAGGCCACGCCGTAAAGGTCCTGGAAATCCTCCGGCCGCAGCGGACGTAAAAGGAGGAGCTCGCCTTCTAAAACAGGTTGCAGGTCAAAGGGCATTGTCGGTTGCGGTCCGCTAGCGCGTGCCGGTCCGCGCGTTCTCAGGAATTATTTATTTCCACGCTGCTCCAGCGCCGCTTTAACGGTGGGCCACATCGTCCTGGCCCAATACTCGTAGCCTTCCGCGCTCGGGTGAAAGCCATCTTCTGAGAAGAATTCCGGATGCGTCGGGATGACGTTGTGTGTCTCCGTATAAGCGTCAACGACGCGCAGCTCATACCGCTTGGCGATTGACTCGATCTTTTCGTTGAAGGAGAGGACGCGGCTCCGCGTCTCCTCACGAAATCTCGCGCCCACGACCGGAGCGAAAGAGATGTCCGGAATATTCGTGACGACGATTACGGCGCTCGTCTCTGCCCTGAGACGCTTGATGATCTCTTCGTAATTGCGCGCGAAAGCTTCGGCCGTGAACCCGTGTCCGATGTCGTTGATGCCAATGCCGAGCGTGATGAGAGTCGGGCGCGTCGCGAGCGCCGTTCCGAGCTGAGCGCGCAGGACGTCCTCTGCCGTCGCGCCGCTGACGCACAGGTTGTTTAGGCGCGCTTCCGTGCGTTCTCTCTTGATTCTCTCGAAAAGTCTGGCGACATAGCCCCCGCCTGATTTAGCGCCGACGCCCACGCCCGTCGAGTCTCCGAGCGCGGTGTAGATGACGGCCGCCCCCTGTTCCTCTCTCATGATCTTCGCCTTGTTCTCTGTCTGTGCTGAATCGGAACGCGCGCAGGCCGCCAGCGCCAGGATAAGAATGGGCAAAAGTCGAAACGGGGAAACGCAGGAAGAGAGAGAGAATGCCCTTTTATCTCCTTTTCCCCTTTTAGACATTTGCACTTTCCCCTTCTGTTCTCAGCGCACGGGCTCGCGCAAAACCGCTTCGGCGGCTTGCGCGGCGACGTGCGCGGCTTTCGGTTGCGCGCGCCTGAGCCCTGCGACTTGCAGGAGCGATTCGCCCGTGCGCGAAAGCAGCCGCACGAGGTCGCCCTCCTCGGCGCGCGTCTCCTGCACCAGATCGGCCCAATCTTCACCCGAAGCCCAGCGCGCCGCGGTCGCAGCCGCCGAAAAATTTATCTCCGGCGCGGGCTCTAGCCCTTGCTTCCACTCTTCGGTGGCAACTTTATAGGCGACTTCCTCAAACCGCGCAAGTGCGTTGACCAGCGAGTCGTCAAGCTCCAACTCTCCGTAATCGCGGTCCTCGTCGGCGGCCAGGGCCGCCATCAGCCCCGCGGCCCTGGCCGTATCGAGCGAGGCGAACAATCCCTTTTCAAGGGCCTCGCCGACCAGGAGCGGACGGTCCACGTGCAGGTCCGCCAGCCAGCGCCCGCGCTCCGTCACACGCTCCGCAGCGAAATCCAGATAACCGAAGCTGGCGAGCACGCGCGCGCGCCGCTCGAAAGGCTCCCAGACCTCAGCGCGGATACTTTGAATGTGCCGCTCGCAACGCTCCACGGCCTCCGCGTCTTCGATCACGGACCAGAGCGCTTCGGCGCAGGCGCTCCTCTCACTGCCGCTCAGGTTCTCCGGCGCGATGCCGTCTATCATGTCGTTGATGACGTTCACGGCGTCCGATTCGCCCGCGCGCATCTCGCTCAACTTAGGCTCGTCCAGGGCGAGCGTCCCGCCGCCGCTTCTGACTTCAGCGAAGGCGCGCTCGATGGCGTCCTCCGTGAGCGGATAGACGGGCGCATAGACTCGGCCGACGCGTTCGAGCGAGAGGTTCGCGCCGCGCCCATCCTCGCGCATCCCTATGAGGTTGCCGCCGCGCCGTCGCATCACGAAGAGAAGACGCCGCCCGTTGCGCCCCACCCCGACGACGCGGCCCGGGACCACCATTTCGTCCAGCCAGCGGAACAACATCTCGGCGCGCGTTTGCGGCAGAGTTTCCAGAAGACGCGTGCGCGCGCTCGCCAGTCTCTCCAACCCGCGCGCCACACTCGTCGGCAAGTGACACCCGGCCTCATCCAATTTTTCTCTGATGCGTCGCTCGGCCTCTGCGCGCTCGCGCTCCTGGCGAGCGAGGCGGCGTGCCGTCTCCAGGTGAGCGAAACTGCGCTCCGCAATCTCACGCACCTGATGGAAGCTCTCATAAGCGTCGAGCAGATTGAGGAGCGTCGAGTAGGTCGCGCGAAATTGACTTTGCAGCGGGTCAGGCGGTGACGTCAGAAGCAACGCGATGCGCTCCGGGTCCTGATGAAGCCCCGGCGCGGCGACGACGAAGCCGACCCGGTCGCGCCCGCGACGCCCGGCCCGCCCGGTCATCTGCTGCAACTCGGAGGCGGAAAGCGTGCGCCAGCCACCAGCGGAGCGCGCCTCGACGTTAGAGATGACGACCGTGCGCGCCGGGAAATCAACACCTGCGGCGACTGTCGCCGTCGCGAAGATCGCGTCAAGCAGACTGGCGGACATCAAGCGCTCGATGACCAGTTTCCAGGCGGGAATGTGACCGGCATGATGCGCCGCGACGCCGCCCTTGATGATCGTGTCCCAGTGGCGATGCCCTCGCACCTCCGGGTGCTCCAGCACGAACTCGCGCATGATCGCGCGCCGCATCTCGCGCCGCTCCGAATCCTGCTCGCGGCGCGCGAGAGCGGCCTCCTGGGCTGCCTCGTCGCAACGCCTGCGCGTCGGGAGAAAGACGATTGCCGGCAGAAGATTGTAAGACTTCAACGCCGCCAGAAGCTGCGCGGGCGGCATTTCGGGCATCCTGAGCTTCAAGGTAAATATTTCCTCATGAATGCAAAATTAAAAATGCAAAAAAGTGGAAGCCTCGAACTTAATTCTTTATCTGCCGTCTTTCGCAGAAACTATTATCGCGCCGAGCACTCTCATCAATTCTTCGACCTCCGCTTGAAGATCAGATAACCGCTCAGCGGGTAACACTTTTGAGGCGACAATAAGGCGGAGCCAGTAGTAAGGTCTCACGCGCTTCTTTCAGTGCGATAGAGATTTTGCTGATGAAGTCGGCTTTGCTTTGACCTGCCTGCGCCTCTTCAACATTAGCTCCGATGGATGTTCCTGAGCGTAATAACTGCCTCCCAATTGTTCGCCCGACTCCTGGCTGTTCATCAAGCCGTCGACAGAGATTAACTATACGAACAGCAAACTCAAACGTCCGGCTCTGAATTTCTTTCTGCATCAATTTTGCATTTTACATTTTTAATTTTTCATTCGCCTGCGCGAGCGCCAATCGCGCTGTGAAGAACGTTCTTGTCGTTGTTTCTCCTGCTGCTCGCCCAAACGCACAATCTCCTGGTGCAATTTTCCGGCGTCGTTGAGGAGCGGGATCAACTGCCCGTCCGGATATAGAAAGGCTGAGCGGAGCGGGACCGGGCGCGCTCCCGGGCGCTCGACCACACCGCAGCGCACGCCGCGCACTTCTCCGATCCAGGCTGCGAACTCTTCTGCATTGCCGATGGTTGCCGACAAGAGCAGCAGGCGCACGCGTGGGGGCGACAGGATGATCGCCTCTTCCCAGACGTGGCCGCGCTCTTCGTCCGCCAGGTAATGAGCTTCGTCCAGGACCACCAGGTCCGCGCGGATGTTCGTGCCGCTGCGAAGCGAGTCGAACAGTTGGTTGCGATAGATTTCGGTGGTCCCGACTACGAGCGGGGCGTCCGCGTTCTCTTTCCTGTCGCCCGTCAGGATGCCGACCCTTTCAGCCCCGAACTCCGCTATGAACTCCTGGTACTTGGAATTGGTCAGAGCTTTCAAGGGGCTCGTGTACCAGGCGCGTTTTCCCTGGGCGAGAAGTCTGCGAATCTCCTCGCGCGCGATCCAGGTCTTGCCGCTCCCGGTCGGCGCTGTCACGAGCACGTCTTCGTATTCGAGTGCCGCCAGGGCTGCGAGCTGAAACGGGTCGGGTTTGAAAGGAGCCGGAGGCGGAGTGCCGATGCCTTCGAGCAGGCGGCGCAGCTCGCGCGTCTGTGTGTTGCTACGCTGCGGCGTCGAAGAATCTACGCCCGAACGCCTCTGCTGCAACTTTTCGCCGGGCTGGCGTCTACCGTCCCGGCGCTCCCGATTCTCTTCTTTCGGGTCCCGCCTTTTGCGGCGATTGTTAACACGTTGGCGCGGCATGGCGTCATTTTAACATTGCGGATTTCGGATTGCGGAATGCGGAATGAAAGAACAGAAGGCAGAAGGCACAAGGCAGAAGGCAGCAAAGGCAAAACGCTTCTGTCTTTTACTGCCTACTGCTTTCTGCCTTCTGCTCTGCTAAATCCGCAATCCGAATTCCGCAATCCGAAATCGTCTGGTCTGGCATCTGCTTTCTTGCGGTGGTAACCTTTAAAGCCGACGCTCACAACGATTGATGGGCCGAAAGCGTCTAAGCAGGGCCGCCCGGGTGGGAGTAATAGAAGCGCGGGCGAGGAGAAAAAATGGCTGAGCTTTTCGAGAGTTACGAGTACAACAACCCGGCGCCGCAAAAGTTAGAGGTGCGGCTGTTGAGACTGCCGCTGCCGTTTCGTCTGACGCCGCGCGGGCTGCGTGTGCTGCGCCTGGTGGTCATCTCCTTGACGCTGCACGCGCTCTCTTTCGTAGCCATCATCTACGTGCCCATCCTGCGCGAGATGTTTAATCTCGCGGACAAATTCTCCGACGTCGAATACGTTGACGAGGCCTATCAGAAAACACAGATTCAGGACCGCGTGGTGGCGATGCTTGACGCGAGTAATTTCCAGTATCCGCCGGGCTACTTTAATATGGACCAGACTGTAGCCCCGCAGCCGCCCGTTGAGCAGCCGACGCCACTGCCGACGCCCATTTTCACACCGAGGCCGACACCTCTTCCGACGCCCACGCCCGAGCCCACGCCCGCCGCAGATGAGCCGCAGACGAAAGAGGCTGCGGAAAAGGCGCTCGACGACATTGCAGCCACGAGCGGGGTCACGCGCCCGGAAGAAGGAAAGATCAACAAGAGACCTCTGAAAGACTGGCTGGCGGACAAGTACGAGAAATATAAGACCGGCAAGATTGATTTGAGTAAGACGATTGAGCTGATCATAGAGGCCCGGCGCGACGACAAGGGCCGGCTGCACGATCCGCAGGTGGTGAGCAAGTCCGGCGACCCGAGCCTGCTTGAAGCAGGCAAGGACCTGGTCTCCGCCATCAACGACAGTAACCTGCTCTATTTCCTTGAGGGATCGGGCGGGGGCATGGTCCGTTTCATCGTCAGGCTGGATTCCGTGCAGGTGACTGCCAGTGTGGAATCGGAAATGGAGTCCGCATCGCGCGCAGAGAAGATGGCCGTCACGTACGCTGCGATGCTCCTTCTGGGCAAAATCGCCCGGAGCGACAAGGACGAAGGCGTTATCTACCAGAACACACAGATTTCGTCACGCGGCAACCAGGTGATCCTCAACTTCTCTATGTCGCGCCAGGTCGCCGGGGAGATGCTGAAGAAGCAACTTCCGGCAAGTTGAGTTATAATCGCAGACGTGAACTCATCCAGGCACTTCAACACATCGCTCTTCGTCACTGTCCTGTCAGCTTGTCTGGGACTGTTGATTATCGGTGTGCCTGCGCAGGCTCAGACAGGGCTGGCAACAGATATTACCTGGCAGTCTAAAGCTCCTGCGGTAGTTAAGTCTCTTTTAAATCGTCAACCATTCATCAGCCCTCTTGCTGGATTTGTAGTACAGGTCGAGAAACTCGCCGCCATATATAACGCCCATTTCTCGTTCGACAGTTGTCCTGAGCGCGGCGAGCCCGAAGCGATCTTTTATCAAAACACCAGAGCCCTCTCCGAAAACAATCAGGTCCTGGTCGTCACACGCCTGCCCCGCGCGGCTCTCTCAGTTTTGCTGGCAAAAAGGCCAGCGATGGACTGAGCAGAGAGAGTCGAAAGGGGACGCGCACGCCCTTCAAACTACACCCGCTTGCCTTCAGTTTCTACGCTCCTTTACAATTGCCTGTTACGCGCTCCATGTGCGTCCGCACCATTTTTAACTGTGCGCTTCTCATATTTCGATAGGACTAGAAAAGACCATGATAGATAAATTTTTAACCAAGATTTTCGGCAGCAGCAACCAGCGCTACCTGAAGACGATTCAGCCGATCATCGAACAGATCAACGCGCTTGAGCCCTCGGTCAAGAAACTTTCAGACGACGAGCTGCGGGCGCGCACCGCCACGTTCAAAGAGCGCGTGGCCCAGGCGGTCGCCGACGCGCGCGACAAAGAGGAGCGCAAACGCCTGGAGCGCGAGATTCTGGACGAGTTGTTGCCCGAAGCCTTCGCCACGGTCCGCGAGGCGTCTGTCCGGACCACCGGCATGCGCCACTTCGACGTGCAGCTGATCGGCGGCATCGTCCTTCACGAAGGCAAGATCGCAGAGATGCGCACGGGCGAAGGCAAGACCCTGGTCGCCACGCTCCCCTCTTATCTCAACGCCCTGACAGGCCGCGGCGGCGTTCACGTCGTCACGGTCAACGACTACCTGGCCTCGCGCGACGCCGAGTGGATGGGGCAGATTCACCGCTTCCTCGGACTCGAAGTCGGCTGCATCCAGAACGACATGGACGACTTCGAGCGGCAGGCGGCCTACAGCGCGGACATCACCTACGGCACGAACAACGAGTTCGGCTTCGACTATCTGCGCGACAACATGAAGTTCGATCTGGCGACCTGCGTGCAGCGCGGCCACTACTTCGCCATCGTGGACGAGGTGGATTCCATCCTGATTGACGAAGCCAGAACGCCCCTGATTATTTCCGGCGCGTCGGACGAGGCGACGGACAAGTATTACAAGGCCGACGCCATCATCCCGCAACTCAAGCGCGGCGAGGAGAAGGAGGAGGCCGGGAAGAAGATCAAAACAGGCGACTATATCGTTGACGAGAAGCAGCACACCGCTGTCCTGACGGAAGAGGGCGTGGACAAGGCCGAACGTCTCTTAGGCGTCGGCAATCTCTACGACCCGTCGAACATGGAGATGCTGCACTGTGTCGAACAGGCGTTGAAGGCGCATACGCTCTACAAGCTGGATCACCAGTACGTCGTCCAGGACGGCGAGGTCATCATCGTTGACGACTTCACGGGACGCCTGATGAAGGGCCGCCGCTGGTCCGACGGTCTGCACCAGGCTGTTGAAGCGAAAGAGGGCGTCAAGATCGAGAAAGAGAATCAGACCCTGGCGACCATCACGCTGCAAAACTATTTCCGTCTTTACGAGAAGCTCGGCGGCATGACGGGTACGGCCGAGACAGAGGCTGCGGAATTCCAGTCAACCTACAAGCTCGACGTCATCGTTATCCCGACGAACATGCCGATGGTCCGCGCGGACGCGCCCGACGCGATCTATCGCACGCTGCCCGAAAAATGGGACGCGGTCGTCGAGGAGATTAAAGAGTGCCATGAGAAGGGGCAGCCCACGCTCGTCGGCACGGTCTCGGTCGAGAACTCGGAACTGATCGCACGCCGCCTGCAAAAGGTCGGCATCCCGCACAACGTCCTGAACGCGAAATACCACGAGCGCGAGGCAGAGATCGTGGCGCAGGCCGGGCGCAAAGGGGCCGTCACCATCGCCACCAACATGGCCGGGCGCGGCACGGACATCCTCTTAGGCGGCAACCCGGATTTCATGGCGCGCGAGTTTCTTAAAAAAGAGGAGATTGACCCGGACGAGGCGACGGACGAGCAGTGGGAAGAGGCCTACAGCCGCGCCAGGCGCATTGTCGAGGACGAGCATAAAGAGGTCGTCGGCCTGGGCGGGCTCCACATCATCGGCACGGAGCGCCACGAGTCGCGCCGCATTGACAACCAGTTGCGCGGGCGCGCCGGACGTCAGGGCGACCCCGGCTCGTCGCGCTTCTTCCTCTCGCTGGAAGACGACCTGATGCGCATCTTCGCAGGGGACCGCGTCAAGGCCCTGATGCAACGCCTCGGCATGGAGAAGGGCGTCGCCATCGAATCCAAGATGGTCAGTAAGCGCATCGAGGGCGCGCAGAAGTCTGTCGAGGGGCGCAACTTCGAGTCTCGCAAACACCTGCTCGAATACGACGACGTGATGAACAAGCAGCGCGAGACGATCTACGGCCTGCGCCGGCAGTTGATGGTGGAGCCGGACCAGCGCGATTACCTGCTGGGCGAGACCGGCGTGGCGCGCGACCTGCTCGCGGATTTAACGAAGCAGTACATCAACCCGGAGGCCGTGCCTGACGACTGGGACGTCGAGAACTACATGATTCAGCTCCAGTCAATCTACGATTTCAACGCGGAGGCTGAAGGGATAGATTTCGAGAACCAGACTTCCGAAGAGATCGAGGAAAGTATCTGGGAGAAGCTCAAGGCCAAGTACGCGGAGAAAGAGCAGCAGATCGGGGTGGAAGCGATGCGGACCTACGAACGCATCATCATGCTCAACATCATTGACGCGCAATGGAAAGATCACCTTCTTTCGATTGATCACCTGAAGCAGGGCATAGGTCTTGTCGGCTACGGGCAGAAGGACCCGCTCGTCGAGTATAAGAAACAGTCGTTCGACCTCTTCCAGGAGATGCTCGACCGCATTGACCAGAACACGATTCGCTCGCTCTTCAACCTGCAAGTGGTCGCGGAGCAGCCGCCCGAAGCCTTGCAGCGCCGCCGCCCCGCGCGCCGCACGTCGCTCAACTTCACGGGCCCGAATCAGGGCGCGGCCGCTGCGGGCGAAGAGGCCGGGAAGGTCAAAACGGTCACGCGCGACCAGCCCAAAGTCGGACGCAATGAGCCCTGCCCGTGCGGGTCCGGCAAGAAATATAAGAAGTGCTGCGGGGCTTAATGCGTCCCGTAGAGTTTAAGGAGACCGAATCATGCAGAGACCTCGCCGTTTCATCAAGCTGTTTCTAGCCGTGGGGCTGATCGTCTGCGCCATCGGCGTCAGCTCCGGCGCTGGTCCCAGGTCCGGCGCGCAACAATCCGGCCAGCAGGATCAGCTTTATAAAGCTGCCGAGCGCCACTACGCAGAGGGCGATTACCGCAAAGCTCTGGACGAAATTGAAGAGCTGTTGAAGGTCGCCCCTCAATACGCTTCAGCATTCCACTTGAAGTACAAAGCTTTGATCGGCCTGTTCGGGAAGATGCCCTCGCCTCCGCCTCCAGGGATGATTTCGCAGGAGGAACGCCTGGAAAGAAAGATCAAGCAAGCCAGATTGCTGAAAGAGGCCGGGGAGAGTCTCGAAATGTTTTTGCGACTCAAGCCCGACTCCCCCTACGCAGAGTTGTTGCGGGACCAGCTGGACGCCCTGCGCGTCTTCGCCGAACCGGCCGTCAAGCCGGAATCGGAATGGACGCTCTTCTCGTCAGCCGAAGTGACGGAGAAAGCGCGCATCCTCCACAGGCCGCAACCCAGATTCCCGGAAGAAGCGCGTCAGGGCCAGGTCAATGGAAGCGTGAAGTTGCTCGCGGTCCTTGCCGCGGACGGCACGGTGAAGCATCCCCTCGTCATCAAATCGCTCGGTTACGGGACGACGGAATCAGCCATCGAAGCCGCCCGCAGAATCAGATTCGAGCCGGCCACTAAGGGCGGCCGTCCGGTCTCGACCTCTGTTCAGATCGAATATCATTTCAACACCTACTGAGAGACGGCTCGGGCGATGTTCTGAGGTTGAACTGCTAATCTCTCCCCTGTAAGGAAGAACCTTCTCCGAAGAATTGATTCAGTTGAGCGCCAACGCCACATCAACCAATCCGGTCGTTCAGGCCATCGTCGCTGGCACTGCGCCGCAGGGCGCGCGTATGGCAGCGGCCCGCGGGCTTCTGCCGCTCGACCAGGCGGACATGCTCGAAGCCCTGGTAGCGCTGCGCGCGGGTGCCGATGAAAAGGTTGCGAAGGCTGCGGAAGAGACGCTCGCGGTCCAGGAGGCGGAATCGCTGTTGGTAGTGGCTTCGAGTTCCGAGGCGGCCCCGGCCGTCCTCGGTTATCTCGCAGCCCGCCCGGACCTCGGGCGCGAAATTCACGAAGCCGTCACGCTGAACGCGCACACTCCGGACGAGGCCATCGCCCTGCTCGCGAGCAACACTTCGGACGGCCCGCTGCTGGAGTTGATCACTGTCAACCAGCAGCGTCTGATTCGCGCGCCCGCGATCATCGAGGCCGTCATCAACAACCCTGCGCGCACGCCCGAGGCCGAAAGGCGTGCGCGCGAAACGCGCCGGGAGTTTTTCGAAAAGGAACGCGGGGCTCAGCAGATCGCTGAAGAGTTGCGCGCTCGCGGGCAGGTGGCCGCCGCAGAGTTTCTCGAAACGGCGGAATCGGTCGGCGGCGCGGAAGCCTTCACGGCTGACGACGCCTGGCTCATCGCGGAGCACATCGAAGTCTCCGACGTCGAGATAGACGATTCCTGGCTGGCGCTCGAACGCTTCGAAGAGCTGGTCGAAGAGAGTTACGAGCAGCGCCTGGCGAACGCCGAGCGCATCATCTTAGACACGCGCAACGAAGGGAAAGAATTGCAGCCCGAGCGAATCTCGCTCATCCGCCGCATTATGACGATGACGGTCAAAGACCGCATCAAGCTCGGACTGAAAGGTGACCGCGAGGCGCGCGCCATCCTGATACGCGATTCCAACCGCGTGGTCTCCCTGGCCGTCATCCACAATCCGCGCGTTACGGACCAGGAAGTCGAAAGCATCGCCGCCATGCGGACCGTCAACGACGAGGTGTTGCGGACCATCGCTTTGAACCGCGCCTGGGCCCGCTCCTACCCGATCATTCTCAACCTCGCGCGCAACCCGCGCACGCCGATTCCGACCGCGATTAATATCCTGCCGCGGATTCACACCAAGGATTTGCAGCACATTTCGCAGAACAGAAACGTCTCGGAAGCCGTGCGCCGGCAAGCCTATCGTCTGTCAGCGACGCGCTCCGGACACTGAAAAGAAGATAGCTACATGCTGCAAGGCATCAAATTAGTTCTAATTTCTTACAGGCACCCGTCCAGGTACAAATATTGGCAGCTACCATTCCCACTGACATTGTACCTATTCCTCCAAAAGTCATCCTGAACCACGCCAATACCGTCTGTGATGCCAGTTTGGTGATTCTTACCAGCCCCGCTATTATCACGGAATTTGGGCCGGTTATCGCGACAACGCCCGCTATTATTGCCGCGACTATAAGTACCGCAACTACCCAAACGCCGATTTTGCACCAGGTACATCCCCAGCCTCCTGGTGCCAGCCCTTCCCCAAGTTCTTCCAGTACCTCCGGTCTGGTCAACTCTGGAAAGGCTTCCGCCATTACTTCCTCAATCGTGTTCAAATCATTAGTCAATGGGAGTGTGGAAGTAAATATTTGAAATTGATCCACATTCTCACTGACACTTACTTGAAAAGTCCATGTACCAGGAAGCGGGGTTACGAACGAGAAAAGGGCCAATGAGCCATTTGGAGCAGTCTCCCAGATAACATCCTCACCTGTCAGATCCTCCCCGTCTAGCACGAGCGGCTGCCCATCCGGTTTGATTACTTTTATCTCTACGCCTTTCGGGAAGGCGTTTTTCACATCATCCCAGGCTGCATAGGACAAGAATTGCGCGCCCTCGGGTATATCTACCCCAAGCACATAGGTCGGGGATGCCCCGGAGTTGGGCAATACTCTTGGCTCATGCTTTTCAATTAAGCGAAAAGCCCTTCTCATGAGCGGCTCATCTACACCTCCATAGGGTTCGGCTATGTTACCTGCCCAAAAACCGACATAGTCTGATCCCTGAGGACCGGAGAACTCTTTAGCAGATAGAATTGACATACTATTCTCCTTTGCTTTCTGAGCTTCACTGCGCAAGACGCGATTCACTCACTTTGGAGAAGCGGCCTGGCGCAGATTAGACGCCCAGCGCTGTCAGCGGTAATGTGAGGCTAACGAGGGTCAGGATTTAGGCACTCGTCAGCAGGTATCCGAAGAGTGAGATCGAGCACACGATATTCCCGTTGCGTGATGAATGTCAATAGTCGCTTTTGTCCCTGACCGCGATTTCCGAAAGCCGCCAAATGTGCGAGGACGCATGGGCCGCGAGTCGGAAACTTAGCAGTCATCAAGGCGCATGTTTATCGCTCTTTTAGCGACTTCGCCAAAATTACGGACTTTATCGCTCGCAAAAGTGATAAGCGATCAGACTGAAAATTCATTGACATGAAGCCCGCGCGTACCTAAAATTCGCCTGCCGATTAAAGAAGTCCCTATCGCGATTTCTCAAAGTAATCGAATGCCATTGTTCGATTCAGAGCGCTCGTTTAACCTTTTTCTTGTGGAGAAAGTGAACGGGCATCCATAACAACCGCCAGCGCGCCCCGCGAAATACTGCGCGCTCTCAAAAAAAGAGAGGATTTATGGGATTCTGGGATGTATTTACGTGGATTATCGTCGGCCTGATTGCAGGCGTCATTGCTAAGATTTTGATGCCGGGTAAAGACCCCGGCGGCTGCGCCATCACCATGCTTCTCGGAATAGGGGGCGCGGTTCTGGCGGGTTGGCTCGCGCACGCCCTCAAACTCACAAGAGATTCCGATGGCTTCGCAAGCACAGGCTTCTGGTCAAAAGTAGGGCTTGGCGTCGTCGGCGCAATGATCATCCTCCTGGTCTATCGCCTGATTGCCGGAAGACGCGCTTGAACTTTATACGTTACGCAACATCTCAAAGTTAAGAGCCGGATGCGGGCCTCTGGCAAAGAGACGCATCCGGCCACCTGTCTGCAAACAAACCGAAGCTCAAAAAATCTCAGAGCTTTTGCGTAAGACTGACCAGGCGACATCGGTCAGCGTGTGGCTTGCTGCTCCCCACCACAGTCCTGCCAGCGCGGCCCAGATCGCGTGATCACCAAGATGCTGCCTGACGCTCGCGTCAATCATTCGCCAGGCCTCAGTGATCTCATTGAAGCTCGGCACTGGGCCGCTCATCACCAGAGCCTGCAAGTAAACGCCCGCAGTGAAGAGCAAGGCCAGGACTCCAGTGAAATAGAGGACGCGAATCAATGTGCCGAAGATGATGCCGTGCGACCAGCGTGAGCGGTGCCGGAAGACCACACGATACGGATACCAGAGAAAACGGAAGAGGCTCCAGCGCGTGTACTGGCGCGACTGTATGTCCAGATCAGGTCCGAACATAAAACCGCCGAACAACATCGCACCCGTCGCCAGGCACGCCAACGCTGGCTTTCCTGTCAACGCCCACGCCGCCACGAAAGTCGGCGCGGCCAGCATCAGCGTGATCGCGTCATGTGTTTTGCCGGAAGGCATTAGCCCGCCCCTTCACTAACCGTTCTAACCTACTCTTTTCAACTCTTCAACCGCTTTTTCTTCTGTTCTCCGCTCGACCACTTGTAACCAGGTTGTGACCAGAGCTTTTCGGACGGCCTGTTTTTTGGTCGTTAATGACCAAACGCGGCTTGAAGTCCCACAATCCATTTGCGTTCCCTATACAATCTAAACTATGAGAGTCTAATCAGGGAACAGGAAACAGCGAGCCGCAGGTGTTTCTTTTGGAGTAACAGCGAAGGTCGCGATTATTCTTCTCAACGTTTTTCTGCCGCCGGAAGTATATGTAAGTGGGAAGTAAAGAACTTGCATAAGAGGTGCCGAGTGGGGCTCGTGACATGGATCTGGCCGTAGAAACAGAGTTGCTGGTAAACGCCCTGACTCAAAATCAGACATCACTTACTCACCTCATCAAGCGCGCCGCCTCTGGCGATACGGCGGCCTTCGAGCAGATCATGATTCATTCTCAGCAGAGAGTTATGGCGATGACGTGGCGGATGTTGGGCAACGAATCGGATGCCCGCGATGCCTCGCAGGAAGTATTTCTGAGAGTTTACAAGTACCTGGGACGTTTTAAGCAGGACCAGGACTTCTTCGCGTGGCTGTATCAGATTACGGTTAATGTCTGTCGCGACATCGCGAAAAAGCGTCAACACCTTCGCGACCGTGTTACTTCATTCGACGCGGGTGACGACCGAGCTTTTGCAGTGCCTGCTGATCAGGAAGACCCCGAAGATGCTCTCATGCACACACAACAGCATGAGTTGATCGCCAGAGCTATGGCCACGCTGCCGCACAAAGAGCGTGCGTCCATTGTGCTGCGCGACGTTGAAGGACTCTCGACGAATGAAGTGGCGCGCATCATGAAGTCCAGCTCAACAACCGTGCGCTCACAGATTAGCTCTGCACGTAAGAAGATCAAGATCTATTGCGAGCAGTATCTGAGCAGAAAGGGGCGGGGACAGTCTCATGAAATGTAAACACGTCCAGGAACTGCTGCCTCTCTACGCGGGCCGCGACCTCGATGAAAAACTTGCGAAGCCGGTCACTGCGCATCTGCAATCCTGTGCGGAGTGTGCCCGCTCAGCCGAACAGTTCCGCGAAGCCCAGCAGTTAATGCAACTGCTTGAGCCGCCCCCGTTCAGCGAAGCGGTCTATGCCGGAATCCGCCAGCGTGTGTTGCGCGAGATTGGACGAAAATCCACCGCGCCAACTCTGCTCCAATCAGTCGCGAGCCTGTTCCGACCGCGCATCAGGTGGGCTGCCGCAACTGCGCTGCTGCTTGCCGTCTCTGTGGTTGCCTTTTACTTCATCGCTGGCCGGAGGAACGACCGGCAGCAGGTTGCCGACAGTAATCGCGCTGTAGATCAGAACAGAACAAACGAACGACCAATCGTGCCATCGCAGGGCAACGAGTCGCCCGTATCTCCTTCGCCTTCGAGCGAACAGAGCGACGGGCCGTCCCTGGTAAGCACTAAACGGAATACGGGCGCGGACAAGACGACCACAGGGTCAGTCAACCCTACTTATCAACCCCAGCGAAGAAAGAGTCTCGGGGCGACTTCCGAGCGCGCAGGGTCCGTCGCGGCGAATACGCCTGACAGGTCAATGACCGCCGTGGCTTCTCCAGAGAGTGACAATCTGGCGGAACCGAAGGCCGTCCCCGCCAGCGATCCAGCCGTTTCAGAGAAAACCCTGAGGGTGGAAATGCAGACGAAGGACCCGAACATACGCATCATCTGGATTTCTCATCAACGCACTAAACAAGATTCTCTCAAGTAAATCATCCAAAATATTCAGGAGGAAAGGTCTTATGCTTAAAACTATGAAGAACATTCTGGTAACACTCGTTCTGGTATTAATCTTTATCTCTGCGTCATTCGCGCAGCAGGCGGGCGCAGGTACCGCGCAGAAGGCGGACGGCGATTTCGTCACCGAAAAGGGTTTCAAGAGTAGAGTCTTCGAGGTTAAGTACCGCGATGCGAGCAGCCTCGCAAGTGTGCTCCAGAAACTTGGCAGCGGTTTCAAGGGCGCTTCGATTACGGCCAACTCGGAGTTTAAGACTCTCACAGTACGCGACTTTCCCGAAAACATCGCGACCATCGAAGAGGCCATCAAGCGGCTGGACACGCCCGCCGCGCCGCGCCCGAACATTGAGCTACACATGCACGTGCTCGTAGCCTCTAACACAAGCGGCAGCGCCACCACCACCGCGCAGGTCCCCGCCGAACTGAGAGACGTGCTCACACAGTTGCGCGAAACTCTGAGCTATCGGAATTATGAGATTGCCACGTCAGTCGTCCAGCGCCTCACAGAGACGCCACGCGGCCTGCGCGGCAAGGGCATGGTGGAGATTTCCCGGTCGGCGTCTACAGCCGGAAGCATGAATTTGCCATACGAATACCTCATAAATTCGGTAACTCTGGCCTCGTCTTCAACAGGTGCTCCGATAGTTCAGATCGGCGAGTTCTCATTCTCCACAGGCTTGACGTCCACAACGCTGGACAATCGTACTCAGGTGCAAACGGCCCTCAACCTGCGCGACGGCGAGAAGGTGGTAGTGGGTACAGCCACCCTCGGAGACCGTGCTTTGATCATCGTTCTCACAGCGAAGATGGTCAAATAAGGATTTCACCCCTTACACCGGCGGGAGCCCAAACTGCCTCTGCATAACTGTGTACCTGTGCAGGGTCTTATGAAAGTGTGCTGATATTACTTAGAAGGTTAATTGATTGGGGAGACTTATGAATCGGAAATATTTCCATAGCAGGTTTGCGCTTTCAGTGTTACTGAGCTTCTCAATCGGCAGTTTCACCTTCGGAAGCACTAATTCTTCTTATCAGGATGGCTCGTTAGCGGCGAGCGTGGACAGGCCATTTGCGCAAACAGGCAAGCCGCAGGAAGCGAGTGAGGCACGAAAGTTTCGCAACCAGGGAATAGAGCACTACAGGGCCGGTCGCTTTAAGGAAGCTGTTGAAGCGTTCGAACGAGCCATCGAACTGAAACCCGACTACGCACAGGCCCACAACGATCTGGGCATGGCCTACGTCGGCGCGGGCCGTTACACCGAAGCCATCACTCAGTTTCTCCAGGCGATTCAACAGAACCCGTTGCTCGCAGAGGCGTACTACAATCTGGGAACCGCT
>DASVXV010000104.1:0-11386 GCA_036392495.1 Pyrinomonadaceae bacterium
CGTGGTCTGACTCTGGGCGAAAGCGAAAATAGTGACAAGTGACAAGTGACAAGTGACGAGTCTGAGGACACCGACAAGTGACGCGCCCCATCCTCGACGTCTTTCCCGAGGGACGGGCCGAGACGGCAGGTTCTGACTGAACTTTGCTTTTTTCTTGTCACTCGTCACTTGTCACTTGTCACTTTCTTGTTCACGGCGCGATTCCCTCTGCCGGAGCAGCTCCTCGAACCTCGGGTCTGAGCGCAGGCTGTCCCACATCGGATCAACTCTAAGAGGAGGTATGAGAGGAGCGGGATGCTCCTTTCGCAGGAATTCAAATGCTTTATCCTTATCGCCCAGGCCGGTGTAGATTAACGCGAACGTGTACGGATTAACGTCGCTCCGCTTTGACAGCTCGTCGAGTATCTTCAGCGCCTCGGCTCTCTTTCCCCACCGACCATAGATATACCCGCGTAGCTCAAGATTGTCCGAGCCATTTTCAGAAGACCTAATCCGCTCAACTTCTGCGATGGCTTCCTCATACCTTCCTTGCGCCGCATAGCAAAGTGCTAAGTTGCGGCGGGCCGGCCCGAAGTTCGGGTTCAACTCCAACGCCTTTCGATACTGCTGCATCGCCTCGTCAAATCGGCGGGCAGAATTAAGCATCTTCCCCAAGTCCACGTACATGACTGGCGAAAGCGGGTCAAGCTCCTGCGCCCGCCTCATGTGAACAATAGCTTCATCCAGCCGCTTGCCCCAAAGCATCTTAGCGTAAAATTGCTGAGCATCCGGCGAATTCGGATCAAGTTCTAAGGCACGTTCAAGCTCTCTCAAATCCTTGTTCAGGAGTCCCAAAACGGTATGGGCATCCCCAATCGTGTTATCTAGTTCTAACGCTCTTCGGGCCGCCCATAAAGCTTTTTGCCTTGCCTCTTCATGCTCCGACGGGCGGAAGGCAAGGTTATGATAGACGTATGCCAACTGGGCGTAGGCGGGCGCAAAGTTTGGGTCTTTCTGGATTGCCTGTTCGAGGTAATCCCTGGCTTTCGGGAAGTCTAATCTGTTACGTCGGTAGAAGCGGCCTAACAGGTAAAGCTTGTAAGCTTCAGGGTTGTCAGTGTCACGCTTCGCCAGCCGCTGCTTTTCCTCGCCGGTCAACTTCAGCCGCAGCCGCTCCGAAATTTCCTGCGCGATTTCACCCTGGAGAGGGAGCACATCGGCCAGCTTGCGTTTATATTGCTCACCCCACAGGCGCCTGTTGTCCTTCACATCAATCAGCTCGGTGCTGATCAAAAGCTCGTCGCCGCGCAGGGTGAGCCTGCCCGTGAGCACGGCTCGAACGTTCAACTCGCGCCCGACCGCCTGCGGGTCTATCTCCTTCCCCTTGTAACGCAAGACCGAACTAAGCGAGATAACTTTTTTGAGATTCGGCAGTTGCGAAAGTCTGTTGATGATGCTGTCCGAGATGCCGTCCGAAAGGTAATCCGCGTTCGGGTCGTTGCTGACGTTGACGAACGGCAGGACCGCAATTGAATCTATCGCCTCGCCGCCTTTAGCGAAGTAGAAATAGTAACTGAGGACTGCGGCCAGGATGACCACACCGGCGGTCGCAAGCATCACACTCCGTCTGTGATGTCTGACCTTGCTTACCAGGTATTCGATGCTCGATGTCGGGCGCGCTGTCCCGGCCTCAGTGGTCGCCGCCCCCCGACGACTTGCGCCGTCAATTTCTGCCTTGCCGGTGGGCGTGGCGAAAATTCCTGTGGCGGCAAGCTCGCCATTTCGCGCGGCGTTCAGATCGTGCGCAACCTGTCGCATTGTTTGATAGCGCTGCTCCGCATCCTTCGCCAGGCATTTGCTCACGATCTGTTCCAGAGCCTCCGGTATCCCCGGATCAATGGATGAGAGTTCGGGCGGCTGCTCGTGCAGAATCGCCGCACTAATTTCGGCGTCGCTGGCGCGCGCGAAAGCTCGCTCGCCGCTCAACAACTCATAGAGCACGACGCCGAAACTGAAGATGTCTGTGCGCACGTCAATAGGCTGGGCACGGAGTTGTTCGGGCGACATGTAAGGCACCGTCCCGAGTACCATGCCAGGCGACGTCAGGATGCTCTTCGTTTCGGTTGCGTCCGACCCGACTAAAGTTGTGCTCGCGGCTTTCGCCAGGCCGAAGTCGAGGACTTTCACCTGGCCGCGGCCGTCGAGCATGATGTTTGAGGGCTTGATGTCGCGGTGGATGATGCCGCGCGCGTGCGCCTCGCTGAGCGCGTCCGCGACCTGCAGAGCGACGCTCAGCGACTCGTCAAGCGGAAGTCTCCCGCTCGCCACCCTGGCCTCAAGGGTCTCGCCCTCGACGTACTGCATGGCGATGTAGCACGGGTCGCTCTCTTCGTTAACTTCGTAGATGGCGCAGATGTTCGGGTGGTCGAGCGCGGCGGCCGCCTGCGCCTCGTGCAGCAGACGCCTGCGGGCCTCCTCGTCGCCGCTGCTGGCGGCGGGCAGTACTTTGAGGGCGACCCTGCGCTTCAGCTTCGAATCCTTGGCGAGATAAACCTTCCCCATGCCGCCCTCGCCCAGGACGCAGCGGACCTCGTAATGGTCCAAGATCTCGCCCGGTTTGAATTCCCGGCCGTCCGCCAGCACGTCAGCCGCGGCCACATAGGCAGGCGCATCAATGAAGTGGCCTTCCGTTTCGTGGGCGGAGAGGAGCTGCGCGACTTCCCTACGCAACGCTTCGTTCCCGCCGCAAGCCTCGTCGAGAAAGAACGAACGATCCCGAGGCGCTCTTTCGAGCGCGGCGTGAAAAAGGTCCTGGACCTGTTGCCATTGATCGCCGGTCGCCATGATCTGCCGTCCGCTACAGCGCCACCCCCGGAAGGTAATGAGAGGCGGCTGATTTCCGGCGTGAGAGCACCGCCTTCGGTCGGGTCCCGTTGACCGAAGGTACGCCCGCGCCGCTGGCTTTCATTCTCCTCCCTCCTACAAACTCATGCGTCAATTCCGTGGGAAACCTCTCACGTGGAAGGGAGAAAAAAGCGCAGGTGCGGGCACGGCCGGCCGAGCGCGATCACTCAATCTACGCCCATCTCCTTTTGCAGCCAGGCCCTGGCGAAAGTCCAGTCGCGCATGACCGTGCCGGGCGAGACCGAGAGCGCCTCTGCTGTTTCCTCGATGCTCAGCCCGCCGAAGAAACGCAGCTCCACGATTCGGCCCTTGCGCGGATCTATTTTCTCCAAACTTTTCAAGGCATCGTCGAGGGCCACCACGCTGGCCGACTGCTCTTGCGCGACCGCCGTGGCCTCATTCAGGGAGACGCGAATCGCGCCGCCGCCGCGCTTGGCGAAATTTCGCCGCCGCGCGAAATCAACCAGAATCTGGCGCATCAGCCGGGCGGCGATGCCGAAGAAGTGTGCTCGGTTTTCCCATTGAATCTGGCTTTGATCCACCAGCCGCAGATACGCCTCGTTGACCAGCCCGGAGGTCTGCAATGTGTGGCCGGGCCTTTCGTGGCGCAGGTACTGGTGTGCGAGACGCCGCAGCTCGTCATAGACCAGCGGCATGAGTTTGTCCGGCGCGCTGTTGTCGCCTGCGCCCCAATCCTTCAGCAGCCTGGTTACCTCGTGCGATGCGGGCGTCATCTAGCTCCGTTCTGAAAGAAGCCGGTCAAGGTATTGCGAGGCAGCGCGCCGCAGAGATCGTTCACCCGTCGTGTGGTGCGGGCTGCTGGACACCTTTAGAGGTTCCGGCCGCGATTCGCGCACTAGTAAGTGGGCACAGGATATCAGAACTCGCCTCTGGCACGCTAGCTTGTCCGCGGCGGGCGACTCCGCGAAAAAAGCGGAGGCCACAACAACCGAACGTCGGGCGACTGAGAAGCCGAAGCGACATTCCAAAACGACATTCCAACGCCCTCACAATTGAAAGGAGATTAGTCATGCCGAAACTTGAACGACGAAACCACCCCTACACGTCCGACTGGCGTGTGCGCTGCGTCGTATCGCTCGCGCTCGTCGCGCTGTGCCTCTGCGCGGCGCTCCCGGCCCGTGCCGACGTGGTCACCGACTGGAACTACATCACAACGACGACCGTGACAGGGTCGCCGCCGCAACAAGGGCGCGCCGCCGCCATCACCCACGCGGCCATCTTTGACGCCGTCAACGCCATTGACCAGCGCTACACGGTCTACGCCGTCAGCCCGCCCGTCACGCTGCCTGCCTCGCAGGAGGCGGCCGTCGCAGCCGCCGCCTACGGCGTCCTCGTCAGACTCTTCCCTGCGGCGAAGTCTTCCCTCGACGCGCAGTACGCCGCCTCGCTCGCACAGATTCCTGACGGCGACGCCAAACAGAACGGCATCGCTGTGGGCGAGTTCGTCGCAGCCGAGATGGTAGCCCTACGCAGTTCCGACGGCTCCGCGCAAGTGCCATACGCGCCGCTGCCAACCGGCCTCGGCATCTGGCGACAGACCCCCCTCACGTCTACGCCATCCCTCTACTGGTGGGGCAATGTCACGCCCTTCGTCCTTGAAAGCGCCACGCAGTTTCATGTTCCGCCTCCGCCTGAGTTGACGAGCGCCGAGTACGCGGCTGATGTTAACGAGGTCAAGTTGTACGGCCGGGCCAGCGGCAGCCTGCGCACGCTCGACCAGACCGAACTGGCGCGCTTCTGGGCCGAGAGCGGGGTCTTGCAGTGGAACCGCATCGCCCGCGGGATGGCAGCCGAGCGGCAGACCACACTCGCCGAGAACGCGCGACTGTTCGCCCTGCTCAACATGGCCTTCTCGGACTCCCAAGTCGTTGTCTTCGAGACCAAGTACCGTTTTCTCTTCTGGCGGCCCATACACGCCATACGCGAGAACGACGGTGCCACGCAGTATGACGACGGCAACCCCAACACCACGCCCGACCCGACCTTCACGCCGTTGATCACGATGCCGAACCACCCGGAGTATCTCTCCGGCCACTGCATCTCTAGTTCGGCGGCGGCCGAGGTGCTGACGCAATTCTTCGGGCCGAACGTCGGCTTCAACGCTACCAACCCGACGATGCCCGGCGTCGTTCGCTCCTTTAGTAGCTTCTGGGACGCCGCCCGCGAGGTGGTGGACGCGCGCGTTTTCGGCGGCATCCACTTCCGCCGCTCATGCACCATCTCTAACGAGGTCGGCCGCAAGATCGGCAAGTTCGCCGTCAAGAACCGCCTGCTGCCGCTAAGCGGTAACTAGCGGATGAGGAGAGGAGCGCCCGCCAACATCTGGGCGGCCATCAACTGGCCGCCCAGACTCAGAACGAGGTCTTCAAAAGAGATCCGCCACCTTTAGAGGTTCCGGCCGCGATTCGCGCACTAGTAAGTAGAGTAAGCGGATTACGGAACTCGCCCCCGGCGCCCGGCCCGACGAGTGACCGGACTCCGTAAAGAGCTGGAGGTTTATATGAGAAACAGAAGAGATTACGCGCGATGTTCATTCGTTCTGATTCTGGCGGCGGTTGGCCTGATCCTCGGCATGAACCCTTTTGCGGCTTCGTCAGGACTGGCCCATGCACAAGTGGCCGCCCCGAGCTGGAGCTTTACCGGGAGCCTCAACACGCCGCGCTACGGTCACACAGCGACCCTACTGCCTAACGGGAAGGTACTTGTCGCAGGGGGAGGAGGTGGTTATACGGCGGAAGGCGGTTATTCCATTACCAACACTGCGGAGCTATACGACCCTGCCACTGGAACCTGGAGCGTAACTGGCAGCCTCAACGTGCTTCGTTGGTTTCATACGGCGACTCTGCTCCCCAACGGCCAGGTCCTGGTAGTCGGAGGCATTGTTGACAACTCTCCTACTAACACTGCGGAGTTATACGACCCGGCGACAGGAACGTGGAGACTAACGGGCAATCTCAACGCACCCCGCGCATGGCACACGGCGACGCTGCTCCAAAACGGCAAGGTGCTCGTCGCAGGGGGGAGCACCGGTTATTATTCTATTACTGACACGACAGAGCTATACGACCCGGCGACAGGAGCATGGAGCGCCGCTGAGACCCTCCACACGACACGCTTTTTACACACGGCGACACTGCTCCAAGACGGCAAGGTACTCGTCGCGGGAGGGTGTTTTGACGGGGATTGTGATATTGCCCTGAACAGCGCCGAATTATACGACCCAAACGTAGGGGGCTGGAGCCTCACCGCCAACCCCAACGCAATGCGCGAAAGCCACACGGCGACGCTGTTATCCAACGGTCAGGTTCTTCTGGCCGGAGGCGGGCGGCAATCTCATAATCTTCATACTAACGAGCTATACAATCCGGCCACAGGAAGATGGAGCTTTACAGACAGCCTCAGCCGACGTGCCGACCACACGGCGACGCTACTGCCCAACGGCCAGGTCCTGGTCGCGGGAGGTAGTAACTATGGTTTAAGTAATAACCCCGCCGATAACACCCTCAGCAGCGCGGCTCTTTATGACCCCGCCACGGGCCATTGGAGCGCGACCGCCAGCCTCAACGCGGCGCGATACTTTCACACCGCGACGCTGCTCCAAAACGGGAAGGTGCTGGTTGTCGGAGGCTACGACGGAAGGTCTGCTCCCACCACTGTCTTTCTTCGGAGCGCCGAGTTGTACGACTCCGGCGCCAGTTCCTTTACCAACCCGATAGACGACCCGCAGTTCTTCATCCGCCAGCAGTACCTGGATTTCTTAGGCCGCGAGCCGGACCCCATAGGCTTCCAGGGCTGGCAGGACATCCTCCGTAACTGCGCGCAGGGAGACACGCGCTGTGACCGCATCGAAGTCTCTTCGGCCTTCTTCCGCTCGGCGGAGTTTCAGGACCGCGGCTATTTCATCTACCGCTTCTACTCCACGTTTGGGCGCATCCCACATTACTCGGAGTTCATGCCTGATCTGGCGAAGGTCAGCGGATTCTTAACACCAGAGCAGTTGGAGGCGAACAAAGCGGCCTTCGTTAATGAATTCATAACGAGGCCGGAGTTCAAAAATAAGTTTGACTCGTTGACCGACCCCACGGCCTACGTTGATGCCCTGTTGCAGACCGCAGGGCTCTCGAACCATCCGACCAGAAACACCTGGGTCGCGGGGCTGACGAATGGGACGACGACGCGCGCGCAGGTCTTACGTGCACTGGTCGAAAGCGCCGAGGTTTACTTCCTGAAGTACAACGAGGCGTTCGTCGTGATGGAATACTTCGGCTACCTCCGTCGTGATCCGGACATCCTCTATCTCGAATGGATCAAGACGATGAACGGGAACGGTGGGGATTATCGCGTGATGATCAACGGGTTCATGAATTCCGTCGAGTACCGTAAACGCTTCGGGCCGTAAGAATCAATGGCCCGCCGCGGCGAAATGTTTATGAGTGATAATCGCAGTCGCGCCGGTTCTCCAATCAAGCGAGCACGACGGCCCTTAGGTCCAATAGGTGCGATCCAACGAGCGGTAGCCGACCGCTTCGGCGACGTGGCTCGTGCGTATCTCATCCTCGCCTTCAAGGTCCGCAATCGTGCGACTCACTTTTAAGATGCGGTCATACGCCCGTGCCGACAATCCCAGACGCGCCATTGCGGACTCAAGCATTCGCTCGCTCTCCATATCAATCCGGCAATACCGGCGAATCAGGCGCGGCGACATCTGCGCGTTCGAGAAGATGCCCTCCGCTCTCAGACGCTCGCGCTGACGCTCGCGAGCGCTGATGACGCGCTCGCGTATCTGCGCGGACGATTCAGGCTCGGGGCCCGCGCCGCTGCCGGTCAGTTCCTTGAAGCGCACGGCGGGGACATCTATGTGGATGTCTATGCGGTCCAAGAGCGGTCCACTGATGCGCCCGACGTAACGCTGAATCTGCAATGGCGTGCAGCGACACTCTCTGGTCGGGTCGTTCCAGAACCCACAGGGGCAGGGGTTCATGGCCGCCGCGAGCATGAATGAGGCCGGGAACGTGAGCGACATCGCAGCGCGACTGATCGTCACACGCTGGTCTTCGAGCGGCTGACGCAGGACCTCCAGAACACTCCGGTCAAACTCCGGCAGCTCGTCCAAAAAGAGCACGCCATGATGTGCGAGCGAGACTTCGCCGGGGCGCGGTATTGCTCCACCGCCGATCAGCCCGGCGTCCGAGATGGTGTGATGAGGCGAGCGAAAAGGTCTTTCGGTGACGAGCCCTCTGCGCCCCGTGAGCCCTGCAACGGAATGAATCTTCGTCAGCTCCAACGCGGCCTCGAATTCGAGCGGAGGCAAAATGGTCGGAAGCCGCTTGGCGATCATCGTCTTGCCAGAGCCGGGCGGGCCGATGAGGAGGATGTTGTGCGAGCCAGCGCTGGCGACTTCCAGTGCGCGCTTGGCCGCGAACTGCCCGCGCACCTCTCTAAAGTCAACCGCGTAGTGGTCGGAAGCCTTGAGAACTTCGGACGGGGCGACGCTGAGGGGAGCGGGCGGCGACGCGGAGCGTAATTGCGCGATTAAGTCCACGGCGCCGCGCAGGTCCTGGACCGCGTACACATCAACGCCCGTGACCACTGCCGCTTCACGAGCGTTCTCTTCGGGCAGGAGCAGGTGTTTGATCGAAGACTCGCGCGCGCGAATGGCTATGGGGAGCGCGCCGCGGATGGCGCGCACGCGCCCGTCCAGCGATAGCTCGCCGACCGAGATCGTGTCCGTCAGATCGCCTGCGTCCCCCAGGTCGCCGTTGGCGCCGAGGATTCCGAGCGCAATCGGCAGGTCAAAACTCGCGCCCTCTTTGCGCACGTCCGCCGGGGCCAGATTAATCGTCGTCTTGTGAAACGGGAAGAAGAAGCCGCAATTTGAGATCGCGGCGCGGATGCGCTCACGCGACTCGCGCACGGCGGCGTCCGGCAGACCGACGATTGTGACCGAAGGCTGGGGGTCGGACTCACCCCGCGCTGGCGTCAGATCAACTTCGATGTCAACGAGGTCCGCGTCAATGCCATAGACCGCCGCTGATTGCGTGCGAAAGAGCATGGTGAGATTGCTCCTTTAATGAGAGAGGAAGAGAAAGAGAGGCGCGCGGTGGTGGCGAGGGTGGACGCGCAAGCCCCAGTCTAAAAGAAGCGAGCGCGCTTTCCGTGAAGGTGGATGAAAGCGCGCTCGGTACTACTTGAGCATTCAATTTAAGTCGAACGCTTTTTCAAATTTATCTGCCGCTGCGGCGGCGCGTTGAAGATGCCGGAGCAGGTTTCGGCATCTTGACTTCCTGCCCTGCCTGAAATTCTGAATTGATTCCGACGCCATTCATCTTCGCCACTTCTTCCGCCGAAACATTGTGGATCGTAGCGAGGCGTGCAGGCGTATCGCCAGCGCGGGCCTTGACCTTCATCAAGCTAGGCATCGCAGGCGTGGAACCGGCACGAGGCACATAGATAACGTCCTTCGTCAGGTTCTGGACCGGCGCGTCGCGCTTCTCAATCGGAATGCCCTTCAGGGCGACGACGAACTGATTCGCTTTGCCCGGAGGGATACGAACGTTATAAGCCTCGCCGCGCGGCGTGGTGTCGCGTTTCAACTCCGGGTTGAGCATGCGAATGTAATCAGCGCTCACGTTCGTGGTCTGCGCGATCAGGTGCAGGCTCGTCGCCGATGGAACCTGGACGACATCATAAGAGAGCGGCGCGTCGGGGCGAATACTGTGGAAGCCGTACTTCTCGCGATTCTTTGCGATCAAGATAGCCGCCATGATGTTCGGCACGTAGTTGCGCGTCTCCTGCGCGATGTAGGGATAAATCTTCCAGAAGCTTCTGGAGCCCGCGCGAGCGATGGCGCGGTCAATGTTGCCCTGGCCTGTGTTGTAGGCGGCCATCGCGAGTTCCCAGTTGCCGAAGTGATTGTAGAGGTCCTTGAGGTAACGTGCGGAGGCGCGCGTCGCTTTCTCAAAACCTTTACGCTCGTCAACCCAGGCGGTCTGACGCAAGCCGTAGGTCGAGCCTGTGCCGGGGATGAACTGCCAGAGCCCGCAGGCCGACGCCCAGGAGCAGACGAGCGGACGCCATGCGCTCTCGATCTGTCCGAGCCAGGTGATATCTTCGGGCACGCCCTCTTCACGGAAAATCCTGCGCGCCATCTGCATGAACTGCCCCGAGCGGCGCAGGCCAGTTTCCATCGTCGAGCGCCCGCGTCCCTGGTAGTAGTTAATGTATCCCTGGATGAGCGGATTGGTTTCAAACGGGAAGTCGAGAGAGTTCTTGGCGATCTCCATCTCGGCCAGTTTGCCAGGATCAACGTCGTTCGTCTCTTCGGGCGTCAGGACCAGCTTGCTCAACTCGTCAAGCGGCGACGGCTCGAACTTCTGCTGCTTGAAGCCGGGCTCCTGCGGCTCGTTCTTCTCTTCCTGATATTGTCCGGTGAAGTTGACCTTCTGCGCCTGCGCTAACTCGACGCGCGGCGACCCCTGCTGCTGCTGCGGGACTTCCAGGCGATAAATTCTTTCGACGAGCTCGACGTAGTAAGTTTGAAGACGCTGGTTGCCGCGCACGTCCATCCCGGATTCGAGGATGGCATCCACGGCTTTATCGAACTTCTGCCGCGCCTGATCCAACTCCCTGGCTTTCAGGTGCAGCTCTGCCTCTTTGAAATAGGCTTCCGACTGAGTGATGAGCTGTGTGACGCGCGCGTCCATCTTCTCGATCTCCGTGGGGATCGAGCGAGCGCTTGAGCCGAGTCCGCTTTGGGCGTAAATGTTTGAAGCCGAAAAAGTGAGCGCCAATAAGATTGCGGCGCTAACGATAAGACGGGGGAAGCTCGTTTTCATCAATCGTCGTTCTCCTTTTACGAGGACTATAGGGCGAATCCACGACGGCGACTTCTCCCCGAAGAGAGTCGCACGAGCGGCATCCACGATAAAAAAACGCGAGGGCTGAATAAAAGTTCCTTTTTGAACTGGCTCCGCGCAGGTGGGCTACCAGAAGAGCCAGCAGGCTGCGAAGATTATCACACGCTTTCCAGCAGTGTCAAACAATCCTCAATATAAATAGAGGGCGAAACGGTGTGTTTTTCCACTTAAAACCGCCTCGCCGAGCTTAATAAAGATGCTCCCTGAGAGCGGTGGGTTGCGCCCAAAGGGAAAGAATTTTGGCGAGATTTAATTGTTGAAATAGTTAGGAAAAGCCCATCAAATTGGGGCGCGATAATCAGCCCGCGAGAGCGGGCGATAGCATTAATATTTAGCCCATGAAATGGGCGACCGTTTAAAGCCCAGGGCGTCAGCCCTGGGTAACAGGCAGGAAGAGATACGGAAGCCCATGCGAATGGGCGACAGTCTAAAGCCCAGGGCGTGAGCCATTAGTATCTACACAAGTATTGATAGATGTTTGGGAATCATTGAACTATCTCGAAAACCTGCAAAAATCTTAGGAAAAACGGATCGAACAAATTCAGGTCTGATCTTTGCTGCGCTCT
>DASVXV010000105.1:0-16429 GCA_036392495.1 Pyrinomonadaceae bacterium
TCTTAGGAAAAACGGATCGAACAAATTCAGGTCTGATCTTTGCTGCGCTCTGGTCACTTTCCCAAGTAGTCAGAAATCCTAAGAAAAATGGAGGTTTCTGACTTGTGTAGATACTAATGGCTGACGCCCTGGGCTTTATGCTGTCGCCCCTCGCGGGGCTCGAACGATATTTAGGTGTGCCTGTACCCAGGGATGGACGCCCTGGGCTAAATTCTTCCGCCCCTGTCGGGGCTTCGTCCTCTCTTTCTCGCCTCCCTTTCGAGCACGAGACACAGGCCCATGATGAAATAGAGGATCATCACGACTTCGGAATCCCCGAAGTTGTAATGAACCACCCCGCTCGCGACGAATCCGACGAGCCCACCCAGAGCGCCGAGCAGAATCCCGCGCTCGGTCCATCCTTTGGCCGTCTCGCTTCTCGCCAGACGCCAGAGCATCCGCGCGTAAACTATGATCAGGATTATCCAGAGGATGAGCGCCGGCACGCCTCTTTCCAGGGCCAACTGTAAAGGCGTCGAGTGCATGTGCCCGACCGGAATCTTCCCGTTGTCGAACAAGCCCCACTCGCGCCAGTGCGCTTTGACTGAGTCCATCCCGACGCCCACTATCAGATGGCGCGGGCTGCTCACGAGCAGGTTGAACCCCTCGCGCCAGACCGTCTCGCGCCACTGGATGGATTGGTCCGTCTGATCGTAAAAGCCTACGTTGCGCTTCTGCCTGAGCACGAACAGCCCCGCGAGCACGAGCGGTAACGCGCAGGCCAGGACGATGATGATCGTGCGGCGCGGCGCGCCCGCAATCACAATCACAAAAGCTGAGAGCACGAGCGCCAGCCACGAGGCGCGCGTCACCGTCAAGAGCAGCGCGCCCGACAACCCCACGAACGCCGCGAACAACAGCACGCCCCGTAGCCCGCGCCGCTTTGAGACGAAGAGGCCCAGAGCGAGCGAGGCTATCAGTTGCAGCGACTCGGCGTAGGTGGTGTAGTGCCCGTAAAATCCAGCCGCGCGCCAGTCGCGCCCGCGCGACCAGCTCGCGACGCCTAGTCTCTCAAGCGCCGTTTCCCCTGGCAGCAAGCGCCCGCGCTCGATCTTCAGAAGGGGCGTCCACTCGACCCTGTAAATCTTGACGAGCACCCAGCCGGGCTCTCGTCCGCTCTGATCGTCCAGCGCCGCGCTCAACTCCTCCGGGCTGTTGAGCGCTTTCCCGTTCACTTCGAGCAGCGTGTCGCCGCTCTGAATGGGCGTCGGGTCCTCTGTCCTGTCCTCCCTGACGAAGATGGCCCCGCGCAAGGGGCTGTTCTCCGCCACACCTTCGACCTTGACGCCGCGCCCGATGGCGCGCTCGCCAAACGTGTAAAAGACGCTGACCATGCACGACGCGATGAGCGTCAGGGCGAGCAGCCGCACGATGCGCCGCGACGTGACGTTCCAAGCGACCAGATAGACGATTGTGAAGAGGCTCGCGGCCCTCAGCTTGCCGATGGAGACGGATGGATCGTAAGAGGCTAAGGACGAGACTACCGTCAGCAGAAAGAACCCTATGAGCGCGTAATCAACGGGCGTGCGACGGAAGCGCGGTCGCGGGCGAAAGAGAAAACGAATGAGCCCGAAGAGCATTCCGCCCGCCCACGCAATCTGCGTTGCGGCAATCGAGTGCGGGGCGAAGACTGCGAACGCGAAGAGCCAGAAGAGTGTGGCGCGATCAACCCAGGCGGCGGCGTTAGTCACGCCCCTTTCGTTCTCCGATTGCGCGCTCGCGCCTTCGTCCATACGCACACAGTTCCGTTTCGGGTTAGAATGTCCGGCGAATTATATTCGACTACAAAGGAAAGAGCATGCTGAGACGAAGGCTTACTCTCGCCATCATTCTCTTAATCGCGTTGGGCGTCCCGGCTGAGGCGCAACACCTGGAGCAGGTCCGCAGGCTGGCGGCGCGGTCGGAAACGGTCGCGGCTTTCAGTCACATAGACAACACGCGCGACCAAATCCTGCGCGAATGGATCGCGATTACAGAGATCAACGCGCCTTCGGGCCAGGAGCGCGAGCGCGCACGCTACATCGAAAAGCTCCTGAGGAAGCTCAAGCTCAAAGAGATTCATTACGACGGGATTGGCAATCTCATCGCCACGCGCAAGGGCACAGGGAATGGTCCGGTCGTCGTCTTCGACGCGCACATGGACACGGTCTTTCAGCCGGGCCTGAAGATTAAGGCGACGGTTCGCGACGGCAGGGTTTATGCCCCCGGCGTGGGCGACGACACGCGCAACATAGAGGCGCTCCTGGCGAGCATCCGCGCGCTCAACGCCGCGCGCATCAAGACCAAAGGCGATCTCGTCTTCGTCTTCACAGTGGATGAGGAGAGGAGCCTCGCCGGGGCCAAACATTTCGCCAGAGAGAACAAGGGCAAAGTCAACTACTACGTCGCGCTCGACGGCGGCTACGAAGGCTTCACCTACGCTGGCATCGGCATCAACTGGTATCGCTATCACTTCATAGGTCCGGGCGGCCACACGCGCTCGCGCACGCCCCCCTTTTCCGCGACCCTGCCGCTGGCGCGCGCCGTCGAGCGCATCTACAAACTGAGCGTCCCCGAAAACCCGCCCTCGAACTTGAACATAGGGATGCTCGGCGGCTCCGAGGTCGTCAACGCGAAAGCCGCAGACGCGTGGTTTTCGCTCGACCTGCGCTCGACGGACAACGGCGTGATCAGTGATTTGAAGACCAAGGTTGACTCGATCATCAAAGAGGAGGCCGAGCGCGCCCGGATGAATTTTAAGGTTGAGGTCATTTCGGAGTCGCCCGCCGCTGTGATTCCAGGGCATCGTAATTCGGAGATGGTCAAGCTGGCCGAGGCCGTCTATCTCGCGCTGGGTTTCGAGAATCCCCCGATCACGCCGACGGGCTCGAACAATTCGAGCGCCGCGCTGCGCGAGGGCATCCCCTCGATTTCGACTGGCGCGGGCCCCTGCGGCGACTCGCACGCCCTCACCGAATGGTGCGAGATAGAGCCTTTCTACAGAGGCACGAAGAAGATCATCCTGCTAGAGCTGGCCCTGGCCGGGATGAGCGATTGATGGGATATAAATAACACGCGTTCGATTATTTATAGAGCCCCGTCAGGGGCGACCGTCTAAAGCCCAGGGCGTGCGTCCCTGGGTCACAGCGCCGATTTGAAACGCAAGCCCATGCGCATGGGCGACAGCCCTTGAATGGCACGCGGGCCGTGCACGGGCTGTCGCCCATGCGCATGGGCTTCAACATCTTTTCCATCTGCGACCCAGGGCTGACGCCCTGGGCTTTATGCTGCCGCCCCTACGGGGCTAAGATGTTCCTTAATACGCATCATCTCCTCGCAGCATCACTGGCAATGTTCTGAGGATGATTTTCAGGTCGAGCAGGAGCGACCAGTTCTCTATGTAGAAGAGGTCCAGGCGGACCATCTCGTCAAACGGCAGGCGGTTGCGCCCCGAAACCTGCCAGAGCCCTGTCAGGCCCGGCTTCATGTCCAAGCGCTTGCGATGCCAGAGCTCGTAAGCCTCCACCTCATACGGAATCGGCGGGCGTGGGCCCACCACGCTCATGTCTCCGCGCAGCACGTTCAGGAGTTGCGGCAGTTCATCCAGGCTCAGACGTCGCAGCAGGCGCCCGGCGCGCGTGATACGTGCGTCGCCCACAAGCTTATAAGCCGGGCGTTCGCCTTCGACCAATGTGGCTTCGGCGTGCCCGGCGATGTATTTGCGCTGAAACTCGCGGTGCGCCGCGTCGTCCGCGTCTATGCGCATCGTGCGAAACTTGTAGAAGAGGAAGATGCGCCCGTCCATCCCGACGCGCTCCTGCTTGTAAAAGACGGGCCCGCGCGAGTCCAGCTTGATGACGAGCGCGACGATCAGCCACAGGGGCGAGAGCAGCGCCAGCGCGAGCGACGCGATGATGATGTCGGAGGCGCGCTTGGTGATGCGCGCGGCCGATGACAGCGGCTCGCGGAAGAGGCGTATCATCGGCAGCGCCCCGATCTGATCTATCTCCGTCTTGCGCGGCAGGCAATTAAAGAGGCTCGGCGCAATCCTGAACTCCACGCCGCGCCGCCGCCCCACACGCATCATCACGTCAAAGAGCGCGTCGCCCGGTGTCGTCGGGTCCGTGATAATCACTTCGTTGGCGCGCGACTCGCGGATGGCTTCCGGCAACCCTTTAATGTCGCTGATGACGGGCACGCCTTCGAACTCCGCTGGCACGGTCTCGTCAATCACTCCGTTCTCGACCACGCCGATGACGCGATAGCCGAGGCTCGGCCGCTCGCGCATCTCCTTGATGCAGAGCGCGGCTTCCGGACCCCGCCCGACGACCAGCGTCGGGATCAGGTTGATCTGCCGCCGCCGCACGAAAGTCTGCGCGGCGCGGACCAAGAGGCGCACCACGGCGAACGCCGCGAGCGCCAGGAAGAAATCAATCACGAAGACGCCGCGCGCGTAAGAGAAGGCGCGGAACTGGAAGCCGCCGCGGTAGAGGAACGCCAGCGCCACAATCAAAAGAGAGCCGATGGCCGTGGCTTTAAAGACGCGCACGCCGTCTTCTACGAACGAGAATTCGCCGCGCAGGCGGTAGAGATCGAAATAGTAGAGCGCCAGGAGACGAATCGGCAGGATGAACGGGAGCAGGGCCGCGTAAGGAGCGAAGCGCCCGCCCCACGTCAGGCTGCCGTCACTCGCGCGCTGAAAAATGGCTTCCCCCTCGCGCCAGGAGAATGCTGCCACAAACGAGAGCGCTGTCAGAGCCAGGTCGGCGACGACGAGCGCGGCCTTCACTAAAGGCATGACCCAGCGCGGCGCGCGCGCGCCAACGCTCACGGCGCGGGCTTCGACTGCCGGTTCTTTCAGCCGTTCGGCTCTCATCTCGTGAATCGTACTTCGTGAATCGTAAATCGTAAATCGTTTGATCGTAAATCGTAAATCGTGAATCGTAAATAATCCAAGATGCTAGTTATCAATTGCCACTAGCTTCAGCTAGTGGACACAGATGGGAAATTAATCGGCTTTAGCCGAACCCTTTCTGGCCTGATTATCCTCCAGCTAAAGCTGGAGGCAATTCAAAGAACTTTCATTTCACAACACTAGCAACTCGGATTAAATAGAGAAAGTCGGTTTTCGTCTATTTACGATTTACGATTCACGATTTACGACTTACGATTCACCAAGTATTAACTCGACAACCTCCGCGCGCACGTGCAGAGCGCGGCGGGCATTCGCATCGCCTTTTTTCTCCACGGGCAAAGCGTCTAAGTCCTCGCGCGTATTGATTCTTTTGAGGCGGCCTTCGCGCACTAATTCCTCGTCAATCGCCGCCCAGCGCCCTGCGTAGATGGTTGCCGCAGGGACGCCGAGCGCCGCAGCCTCGCGGTTCATAGTGCCTCCAGCGCTGATGACCAGATCGGATGCGGCGATCAGATTGGCGCCGTCGAGCGCCTGTTGGGGCAAAATCAGATTCGCGCCCGCTCCCTCCTGATACGCCGCGCGCTGCTCCGCTGTGCGCGCGAGCAGGACTATTTTGACGCCGGACCGCGCGTAGAGCCTTGCCATCAACTCGTCAAACAGCTCGTTCTCGAAACGATGATAGAGGGCGTCGCGCGCCGGAGGGCGGACCACGACGAGCACGTCGCCCGGGTTCACTCCAATCTCGCGCAAGGTCTCTTTAAAGAGCGGGTCGGGCTTGAAATCCGCCAGGTACACGTCCTCTTTCGTCCCGTCGTAGCGCCTGACTTTCCGTGCGCGCGCACCATATCGGCGCAAAGCCTCTTCCGGAAAAGCGCGCGGCACGACCACGCGCGAAGCCAGGCGGAAAGCAAGATGGTTCGCGGGCTGGTGCTCGTAATCCATGAGCGTCACGCTCCGAATGGAAAGAGAGCGCGCCGCTGCCACCTGTGCGTAAGAGTTGTGGCTCACGGCCAGATCAAACGAGCGAGAGCGCGCCCAACCACGAAGCGCCGCCGCGCGCCCGATTAAATTTCCGGCCTTACCGCTGAGCGCCTGCCCTCCGTGTTCGCCAATCACCGCCGGCTTGAGTCCGGCGCTCAACGCCATCTCCACCGTCTGTGCGAACTCACGCGCCGTGATTTCGACCTCGTGCCCGCGCTTCTCAAATTCGGGCACGAGCGCCCGGAAGAAAGGCACGTGCGGCGAGTTTGCCAGGTCAATCCAGAGACGCATAACAGTGGTCAGTGGTCAGTGGTCAGTGGTCAGTTAAGAACAGTCGTTTTTACTGACCACTGACCACTGACCACTTTCTAATAATCGCGCCAGCCCGTACATCATCCACGCCTGGGACCAGCGCATGTAGGGGGTACGGACCGTGTAGAAGCGGCGACGCTGGTAGTAGAAGAACCCGCTCGGGTCGCGCAGATTCCTGATCGCCCAGAGCGCGACTTTGCGGCCAAGCTCGGGCGCGCGGTCGTCCAGTTCTTTAAGCTCCATGAGCGCGACCAGAGCGGCGCCAGCCGAATGCGCGTCGGCCGGGTAGAGTCTATCATGGAAGTATTTCGGCCAGCCGTCCTCCAGAAAGAACGAGTCGCGCCAGAACTCATAGCCGCGCTCGGTCGCCTCCATGAATTCGTCACGGCACGAGGGACAGCGGCTCATAATGCGAGCCAGGCTCGTCAGGACAAAGGCCGTGTGAAAATTATCCGCCCACGATTGATAGCTGTCAGCACCATATGCCCATGAGCCGTCGGCGCGCTGCCGCCTGACGACGTAGCGCGCGCCGCGCACGGCCTGCTCACAGAGAGCGGTTTCTTTTGTCAGTGCGCCGACCGCAGCGAGCGTCTCGGCAGCGAGCAGGCTCGCGTTGAAGACGCGCGTGCGGTCCAGCGTCGAATAGCTCCAGCAGATCTCCTCTTCGGATTCCACGCTGCGCGGCAGGTCCTTGAGGATGAAATCACAGGCCGAGCGCGCAGCTTCGAGGTAAGTATCGTCATTAAACGCCTGGGCCGCTTCCGCGAGAGCGCGCGCGGCGAAAGCAGTCGGCACGATGGTCGGAGTTCCCTTTGGAGCGAAGAACGCACGCCCCTGCCAGTCGAAGTTATAGCCCCACGCCGCGCCAGCGCCGGATTCGAGCCGTGCGGAGAGAAGAGCAGCGAGCAGAGGACGCGCTTCCGTTTCCGCTTCCACGGCTCGCGTTCTTCTAAAATCTGCGAGCGCTGCGAGCGCAAACAGCGCCGTGCCTTTAGGGTTTCTCCCTGTGGGCACGCGCGCGATTCTTCGGAAACTCAGCGGCGAGCGCTTGAAGAGCTGCGTCCAGACGAGGCGCGCCGCGCGCGAGCGCCTTAAAGGTGTGGATTGAAAGAGGCGACTGTTGAGTGCGTCGAAAGGATCGTGCCCGGCGTAGTCACGTTCACGACACCACGCGGCGAGGCTACGGTATGCGCGCTCCAACTCACTTTCCATTTTTTATTCCCGAAGGGAATACACAAAATAGCCGGGGGCAGCGCCCCCGGAGAATTAGAATTAACACGTTCTGACCCCGAAGGGGTCATACTGCAAACTAAATGTGCGACCCTTTCAGGGCGAAGAAGCAGAGACGAAACTCCCGTCTTTGCCCTACAACTTACTGCCAACTGATGTTTCAATTCGCCGCCGCGTCTCTATGAAGCTCTCGTGCCAGAGTTCGAACATCAGGAGCGTCCAGAGCAGCTTGCGATGATTGGCGTGCCCGCGCTCGTGTTCGTCCTGTAGGCGCTCGACGTAAGCCGCGTCGAAGAGTCCGGCCTTGCGGATGCGCTCCGGCGAGAGCAGGTCGCGCGCGAGCGGGCGCAGCCGCCCTTTGAGCCATTCGGCCACGGGCACCCCGAAACCTTTCTTGCCGCGCCTGGTGACAAAGGGCGGCATCAGATCGCCCACGGCCTTCTTCAAGATATATTTCGTCGCGCGCCCGCGCAGCTTGTAGTTGACTGGAAGGCTCGCAGCGTATTCCGCCACCCGCGGGTCCAGGAAAGGCGCGCGGACCTCCAGAGAGACGGCCATGCTTGCCCGATCAACTTTGGTCAAGATGTCTTCGGCCAGATAGAGACGCGTGTCCAGGCTCTGCATGCATTCGACCGTGTTATCCGCATCGCAGTCTTCCGCAATCAGGCGACGCGCCTCGCGGTAAATGTCGCCGTCGCTCGCGGCACGCGCTTCCTGAGCCAGAAGCTGCTCCTGCTCTTCTGGCGTGAACGACCCGAACCAGACGTGATGGCGCGCGACCTCGTCATACTTCATCCCGGAAATAAAGCGGCGGGCTTTGAAATCGAACGAGAGGTTCTTTGTCTTGACGGGCAGCCGCCGGACAATTGGCTCGATCAGGCCGCGCCGCAGGAAGCGCGGAATCCGCTCGTAGGAGCGCGCCAGGTTATGCCCCCAGTACATAGGGTAGCCCGCGAAAAGCTCGTCGCCGCCGTCGCCGCCCAGCGCGACCGTGACGTGCTTGCGCGTGAAGCGCGACAGCAGGTAGGTCGGCACCAGCGACGGGTCGCTGAACGGCTCGTCCATCCACGAGCCGATTTCGCCGACGAGGTTGGCCGCCAGGTCCACGCTGAGGCGCTCCTCGTGATGGTCCGTGCCCAGGAATTTCGCGACCGCGCGGGCGTAAACCGATTCGTCGAACGACGCCTCTGCGAACGAGATCGAGAAAGTCTTGACCGCCTCGGAGGACGCGCGCACGGCCATCGCGGCCACAGTGGAAGAGTCTATCCCGCCGGACAGGAGCACGCCGAGCGGAACGTCCGAGACCAGACGCATCCGTACGGAGTCGGCGAGCAATTCTCTGAGGTGATGCGCCGCCTCCTCTTCCGTCGGTGCCGGATGATGCTTTTTGTAGCTCAGGCGCCAGTAAGGCTCGACCTCGACCCGCCCGTCCTGGACCGTGAGCGTGTGTGCGGCCTTCAGTTTATAGATGCCCTGATAGATGGAGTGTGGGGCGGGCACGTAATCGAACGAGAGATACTGGCGGAGCGCGTCCAGGTTGAGTGTCGGATTGACGGACGGGTGCGCCAGCAGGACTTTCGGCTCCGAGGCGAAGAGGAAAGTGTTGTCGAAGACGCCCCAGTAGAGCGGTTTTTCCCCGAAGCGGTCGCGCGCGATAAAGAGCCTGCGGCGGCGCGCGTCCCAGAGCGCGAAGGCGAACATGCCGTTGAGATGCCGGACCATCTCCGTGCCGTGCTCTTCGTAAAGGTGCGGCAAAACTTCGGTGTCGGACTCCGAGCGGAAGCGGTGGCCGCGCTTCTCCAGGTCTGTGCGCAGCGCGCGATAATTGTAAATCTCGCCGTTGAGGATGACGGAGATTTCGCCGCTCTCGTCGAGCGCTGGCTGCTCGCCCGTCTGTAGATCAATGATCGCCAGCCGGCGCATCCCGAGCGCGACGCCCGTCGCGGTCATCAGTCCTTCGGAATCCGGCCCGCGATGCGTCATCCGCTCGCACATCGCGTGCAGGAGCTCGCGCGCCCCCGCTGGCGGCGGCGTTCGCGCATCAAGACTGGCCCATCCGGTGATTCCACACATAAGAGCAGTAGTCAGTGGTTGGTGGTCAGTGGTCAGTGAAAGCAAAAACGTTTTTCGTTCTTACTGACCACTGACCACTGACCACTGACCACTTTTATCAAATCCAATCATCTCGCGCACGGCGTAGATTCTCTTCGATTGCGATTCGTGATAGGTGCGGACCAGCATCTCGGCCAAGAGACCCATCAGGATAAACTGAATGCCGACGGCGAACATCACGATTGCCAGCACGGGCAGCGGCGTCTGTATGAAATCGGCGCGGTGCGTCAGCTTCAGGAACAGAGCGGCAGCCCCGGCCAGCACGGAGACGACAAAGCTGAGCATGCCGAAAGTGCCGAAGATGTAGATGGGCTTCGTCTGGTACGACGCCATGAACTTGATCGTCATCAGATCGAAGATGACTTTGACGGTGCGCGACAGACCGTATTTGGATTTCCCCATGGTCCGGGCGTGATGCTCGACGGGGATTTCCGTGACGCGTGCCCCGGCCCACGAGGCGTAAATCGGAATGAAACGGTGCATCTCGCCGTAGAGCCGCACATCTTCCAGAGACTCGCGCCGGTAAGCTTTCAGGGAGCAGCCGTAGTCGTGCAGGGGCACGCCGCCGATCCAGGAGATCAAACGGTTGGCGAGCATCGAAGGGATTTTGCGCGTGATCAATTTGTCTTGACGATTCTTGCGCCAGCCAGAGACGACATCGTAGCCATCGTCCAGCTTGTCCAGGAGGCGCGCGATGTCCGCCGGGTCGTTCTGCAGGTCTGCATCCATCGGAATCAGGACGCGCCCGCGCGCCGCGTCAATGCCTGCGGCCATCGCGGCAGTCTGCCCGTAGTTGCGACGAAGAGCGACGACGCGCACCCGATTGTCCTCCTGCGCCAGCTCGCGCAGAATATTGAGACTGCCGTCACGCGACCCGTCATCCACATAGATAATCTCCGCGGTCCGCCCCAGCTGCGCTAAAGCCTTGTCCAGCTTTTCGTGAAGCGGGCGCAAATTAGGCTCTTCATCGAAGACCGGCAGGAAGACGGAGATATCAGGCGCATCCCCAGCACCGTCGCCGCCTCGCACACTATTTTTTGTTAAAGGTTTATCTTGATCGTAGCTTTTCATTTTGATTTGAAAATCACATTCAACGTCTCTCATGTATTCTTCGTAATCTGCGCTGTCATGTGTATCCCAGAAATTAGCAGCCTCTTCAAGATTGACGAAATGCTCTGGCAGAGGATCGCGCTGTTTCATGGTCTTCATCTACTCATCTCGCACGCGCGACGCAGATGGCCGAGACGCCGAACGGGAAATTCATGTGTCGCAGGAAAGAGCTTTCCGCGCCGAGGATGCGCCCGAGCACGCCGTTAAGCGCCGAGACGTTGATATTGTTCTCTGAAGCGGGCTTCAGTCCAGTCACTTTCATCAGCGCGCGTCCCAGCAGAATCGGCGCGAAGAAAGTGATGTTGGCGTAAGTGGTCCGCTCGACCTCGAAGCCCGCCTTCTCCACAACACTTCTTAACTCCGGGATTCTGTAACGACGCCGGTGATGGCTGATGTCATCCTGCGCTCCCCACAGGAACATGAAGGCCGGGACGAAGAGCAGCGCGCGCCCGCCTTTTTTAACGACGCGCCGCATCTCGCTGAGGCCGGCCGCGTCGTCGTCCAGGTGTTCCACGACATCGAGCGCCGTCACCAGATCAAACGTCCCGTCCTCGTAAGGCAGCCGCTCGGCCTCGCCCTGTTTGACGTTCGTCAGACCGCGCTCGCGGCAGAAGGCGAGCGCGTCCTGTGAGACGTCAACGCCCTCCGCGTCGCCGAACTGGGAGAGCATTTCCAGATTCGCGCCCGTCCCGCACCCGACGTCCAAGATACGTGGACGCTCGACGTTCAAATCCCTTTTCAGGTCCTGACAGATTCTACGGACGAAACTCTCCAGAATGCGCCGGCGGCCCGCAAACCACCAGTGCTCGCCCTCCACGCGATACATGATCGCGTAAGTGTGCTGCTGCATCTCCTGCGGTAAAGAGAGAGACTTTTCCATATTCCTTAATAGCGTGTCCAACAAGACCGGAGTTTAGCCACAGAGACACAGAGGCACGGAGGAAAGAAGGCAGTAAGCAGTAGGCAGTAGGCAGCAAAGGGCTGTTTCGTTTTCTGCCTTCTACTTTCTACCTTCTGCATTTCTCTGTGCCTCTGTGTCTCTGTGGTTAAGTTTCGTTATTCGTTCCAATCCTCTATCCGTCCGAAGCCGCGCCAGCTATTCTTGTTGTGCCAGCCGATGACGACGTCCTTTGCGCCGATCTCTTCCCACCACTTCTCAAACTCTTCGCGCGAGATGTAAAAGGCTGTCGGCGCGACCAGGTGGTCGAAGACAATCGTGTGCTGCTCGCGCCAGCCGAAACTTGAGATTGCGCTCAGGTAGTCATTGTAGAACAAGTGACGCGCAATCGCAGAGCCGCGCTCGCTCTTGTTGAGTGGCCCGTAAATTAATTTCGTGGCGACATAGACGGCAGCCGCGGGCAGTTTCGAGAGGTGCAGGAGCGTGCGCTGATTCATACGCGAAGTCAGACGCTCGCGCAGGGGATTGACCCAGCGCGTAATCCAGCCGTTATTCTCCGCGCCGTAAACCCATGCCGAAAGGTGCCCGCCCGTCTTGACCTTCGCGGCCAGTGAACGAAAGCCCCCGCGCGGGTCCGGCAGGTGATGAAGCACGCCTACGGAGAATGCGTAATCGAACTTTCTGGCGAAAGGAAGCCTGTAGATGTCCGCCTGAACAATGTGCGCGTTCTCCAGGTGGCGCGTCGCGGCGAAGGCCGTTTCGACCGCCGCGCTCAAGTCAACGCCGATGATGGCGCGCGCCCCCCAACGGGCTGCGAGCTCAGTGTGGCGACCTTTGCCGCAACCGCCTTCGAGCACCACCTTGTCTTTGAAGAAATCGGGTTTGACCGGACCGATCCATCCCAGGAACTGCCCCTCGTACTGCTCGTCCGCTTGAGTGAAATGCTGCCACTGCCAGCCGAAGTTTGCGGCCGTCTGAGCCTTGTCGGCCTCGATCTTGCTCAATTCCGCGAAACGCGGGACGCCGCGCACTATCGGGAAACGGCGCGAGCAGGAGGCGCAATCCAGATCGCCCTCCAGAATCTCGCCGTTGTCTCTGCGCGCCATCGAGAGCAGGCGAATTTCGCCGCCGCACAACGGACAGGCCAGGTACTCTAATAAACTCTGCTTCATAGATTAAAGTCTGGAGTCTGGAGTCTCGGGTCTTGAGTCCGCAGCCAAAGAACCGTTTTTTGTCTTTTGACTCCAGACTCCAGACTTCAGACTCCAGACTATCTTTACAATAGCGAATCCCGCGAAGACGAAGAGCAACGCCTGCATCGGCAAGCCGTAGCGCAGCTCCGTGTGAATGATTGAGCCAACGACCAGATAGTAAAGAATGATCGTTAAAATCAGCGCGCTTACGCGCCAGTCCTGTTTAAAAGCCAGGACCGCTCCGGCGAGCATCAAGGGGAGCAGCAAGTATCTGAGCACGCTCTGTAACATCCCCAAAAGATTGACGCCGGCGGCGAGAATTCCGCCCTGCAAGTGTGTGGGTAAACATTTCCGGCTCGTCACGTTGATGCCCGCAGTGCCCATATAAGGGACAGGTTCGCCCGCATACTTCAACATCCCTGCCATACGCCCCAGCATCACCCCTGCGAACCAGAAGGGGTGCGCCTTGATGACGTTGAGCGCTTTGCTCATACGCGCGCGGTCCCGCTGCAACCCGTCGGGCCAGTACAACCCTGCGTCCGACGGCAGCCCCAGCTCCGCTCTCTCCTGCTTGATCACATTCTCGTCGCCGAAGACTGCGCCGAACTCTGCGGCGCGCGACGTCTCGCCGAGGCCCTCCCAGAGGTTCGTGCCGAAGCCCATGCCGCCGGGGACGAAAGCGTGAAACGCGCGGCTGTTGCGAATGATGACGGGCGTCACCAACAAAATCATGCCGAGCAGAAAGACCCCCGCCAGGAGCGAACGAAAGCGCCAGTTTGCCTGTACAAACAGGAGCAAGGCAAGCGCGCACCAGACGCCGAGCAAGAGAGCATTCGCGCGCAGCCAGCATGACGCGCCCATCATGAGGCCCGCGCCCAGAGCCCAGCGCCAGCTCCGGCGTTTCGCCGCCAGCAAAAGCATCCACGCGCCGCCTACGACGATCCACGCGGTCGGCGAATCCGCGAGCGGCGTCGCCCCGTTGAACGCGAGCAGCGGCGACATCGCGGCCAGGACACCCGCAGCGAACCCTGTGCGCCACCCGTAAGCGCTCGCTCCCACGCCGATAATCAAAAGAACGAAGAGAGCGTCGAGCGTCATTTGCACGCTCTGCACGACGAGCGGAGAGCGCGTCCCGCCGAGCTTGTAGATGAAAGCCAGCCACAGCGAATAACCCGGCGGGTAAACCGCGCGAGTCGCTGCGCGCGGGTCGTTCAAAGCGTCTTCGACCCAGAAAGCGCCTGCACGTCCGTCCAGAATGTCCTGCGCCTGGTTATCGAAGATGGCGTAAATCCCCGTAGGGAACCACGCTGGATCAGTGATGTGCTGTGCTATGAATTGCGCCGTCAGGAAGCGGACCGTGAAGGCCAGCAGGACCACGCCGAGACACAGGAGAGCGCGCCGCTTCGTCACGGCTGAGATACTTTTGGGAAACCATCTCAAGCGCCCGTCTCCCTCTCCTCTTGAAACCACCGGACGAAGCGTTTGATACCGTCCTCGATCTTCGTCTGCGGGTCGTAGCCGAGCAGGCGTCTGGCCTTAGTGATGTCCGCGAAAGTCTGCGGCACGTCGCCCGGCTGTAAAGGCTTGCGGTCAATCAGCGCACGGCGGTCAAGCTCTTTTTCAAGGAGCGCGATCAGCTCCCGCAGCTCGACCGTCTGAGATTCCCCCAGATTGAAGACCTCGTAATCGCTGCGGTCGTAATCAATGGAGGCGCGCACCCCTGCGATGATGTCGTCAATGTACGTGTAGTCGCGTCGCGTCGTGCCGTCGCCGAAGACAGGGATAGGGCGACCCTCCGTTATCAGTTTTGCGAATTTATGAATCGCCAGGTCCGGCCTCTGGCGCGCGCCATAAACGGTGAAGAAGCGCAAAGCCACGCATCGAATCCCGTAAAGGTGCGAATAGGTATGACAGAGATGCTCGCCCGCGGCCTTCGTCGCGGCGTATGGCGAGATCGGCTGGCGAATCGGGTCCTCCTCGCCGAAAGGCACTTTGGCGTTGATGCCGTAGACGGAAGAAGACGAGCCGAAGACGAACTGCTTCACCTCGTAACGGCGCGCCAGCTCCAGCAGGTTGAGCGTGCCGTTGATATTGGTCTCGGCATAGAGCACTGGCTCTTCCAGAGACGGGCGCACGCCCGCGCGCGCCGCCAGATGCACGATGCAGTCAAACGTCTCTTCCCGGAAGACCTCTTCCAGAAGCGCTCGGTCGCGTATGTCCGCCTCGTGGAGCCTGTAGGAATCGGCCCGCAGATGCTCGCGCACGTTCTCGCGCTTCGTTTGCGGCGCATAAAAATCGTTAAAGTCGTCCACGACTGTCACGCGCCACATCCCCTCTGAGAGGAGGCGGTCAACCAGATGCGAGCCGATGAACCCCGCGCCGCCTGTTACCAGAATGTTTTTCATAATCAGTGGTCAGTGGTCAGTGGTCAGTGGTCAGCAGGTTCAGTTTTTTCACTGACCACTGACCACCGACCACTGACTACTTCTTCGCATAAATCCACAAGTGCCAGCCCCAGTTTGCGGCCAGACGCGCTTCCAGTCTGCGCGGCAGCAGGTTGCCGATGACGGGCAGCCAGCGTTTGTTCAGAAAGTGCGCCGCGAGCCTGACCTCTGAGAAGTCCTTGAAGAGAGAGCGCGCCTCGCTGCTCGAATAAACGCGCGCCAGCGGATTGCCCGCGCCGTCCGTGTGCTGGCTCAGGAATTCATCCGGCGCAAGATAACTGCGCTGGTCCTCTTTCAGATGGCGTGCGTGCTCGCGCAAACTCTCGACCGGCTCGCGCGTCAATCTATGCACGAGTTTTAATCCCCTCTCCGTCTTGAGCAGGCGCGCGCCCATACGGCGCAGCACGCGTATGTTGACGCGGTAGTTGTAAGAATCCCTGTGATAGAGCATGACGACCGCCCGACCGCCTGGCTTGAGGACGCGGTGAATCTCACGGACTGCACGCACGGTGTCCGGCGTGTGATGCAGAACGCCGTGGGAGTAGACCAGGTCGAAGCTCTCGTCCGCGAAATCCAGGTTCTCCGCATCGGCCGTGCGAAACTCTCCCTGAAGCCCAAACAACTCGAAGCGCTTGCGCGCCAGCTCGACCGCCGCGTCCGTCAAGTCAACGCCCGTATAGATTGCGCCCGCTTTGGCAAACTGCGCCCCGTCTGTTCCGAGCCCGCAGCCTATCTCAAGAACTCGCAGCCCGCTCGCACTCTCGAAGGCGGCAGCCGCAGGGATGTGCCACTCCTTCTCGTAGCGGTGTTCCTCGACTCGCTCGTAAAAGGCGCGCGTTCCCATCTCGGCGTCCGTGAACTTCGTCCCGCACGGGTTCTTCTGCCAGAAGGCGCGCACGCGTTCTTTCAAATTGGCGTTGCTGTCAGACATTTCTGTAGGGCCGCGTTCTTCATTTGCGCTTGAGGAGAGTTTTATAATGCCCGCTCTCATATAGAGTCTAAACACGCTCTCGCGCAAACTCAAAAAAGTAACATGCATCGCATCCGGCGACAAGTCATCAACGTCATCGGGAAACAGGGTCTATTCATTTTCGAAATTGAGGGAAGTAGAGAAACAGGACTATCCACGAAGCCACACGAAATCTCACGAAACAACCCACAGCCATTTCGTGAGGTTTCGTGTTACTTCGTGGATTGTTCCTTGTTCTGATGAGAA
>DASVXV010000106.1:0-8300 GCA_036392495.1 Pyrinomonadaceae bacterium
CTTTCGGCTTGAGCCGAATGACAAATAAAATCCAGTTCCTTACCGCTTGAGCCTCACAGTTCGGCTAAAGCCGATCCTTTTTAACCATCTGTGTCCACTAGCTGAAGCTAGTGGCAATTGATAATTGGCAACTTGGATTAAATAGGTGAAGGCAGGAAGCGGCGATAAAAAATCGTGAGGGGACGGGAGCAGAAAGAGCGCCCCCGCCCTCAGGTTTCGATTGATCTCAGGCCAGCGGCAGACGGCCTAAGGCACATAGACTACAGGTCTGGTGAAGATAGCGAGCCAGAAGACGATTATTAAGAGTCCGAACAGGATTCCGGCAATGCCCAGAGGGACTTGAATTCCCGCGAGCTTCGCATGCACCGCCTCCCCGCCTCGGGCCGCATCCGCATTCTTGCTCAGGGCGTACTTGGCTATCAGGCCGTAGCTGAGAAGCGCTCCGAGACCGATTGCCGTAAGCACGGTCAACAGGTAAATAATCCCCCAGAACGGCGAATAGGCCATGAGGTAGGTGAAGGCTCCGGCTAAGGTGTCTGTAAACAGGATGACCAATCCCCAGAGCAACAGGATGAGGCCGATGATGCCCTGAAACGGCACTAGCTTGTTGAGCGCCTCCGCAGCATTCGGCTGCTTCTTAGCAATGAGGGATGGGATAGCGAGCGCGCCACCTAGAATTAGCAACACTCCGAGTAAAATCATGACCTCGAACCTCCGTCTTTAAAGTGGTAAATCACGAGGATGGCCGCACGAATATATTGCAAGATTCCTTTTTCGCCAATAGTTTTTATCAACGCGCGAGAAAAAGCTCCGACGCCGACGGCTTTTCAGGGAACTAACTCTCGCGCACGATTAAGCCTTCGCGCGCGAGTTTCCAATCGAGGACCTCTACGCCCTGGGCCCTGAGCGCGCTCTCGACCTCCTCGCGGCGGCCCTCCGCGCAGAGGAAAGCGATGCAGCCGCCGCCGCCCGCGCCGCAGACTTTCGCGGCTTCCGCGCCGCTCGCAAGCGCCCGCTCGACGAGCGCGTCCATGTGCGGCGTCGTCACTCCCGGCGCCAGGCGTTTGCGGCCAGGATAGGCGGCCCGCATCGCGGCCGAGACTGCCTCCCAATCATTCGCCAGCAGAGCTTTGCGCATCCTCATGGCCGAATCCCGTATGCCGTCGAAGAGTTTGAAAAGCTCCGGGTCGCCGTCTATATGTCTCTTGGTAATCTCCCAGTTGTTCGTCCCCGAAAGGCGCGGCTCGCCCGTGTAGCAGATGGCGATGCGCCGCTCCAGAGCCTCTTCGTCAACTTGAAGCGCGTGGCGCTCGATGCCGTCCGGGCGAAAATGTATCGAGCTAACATTGCCGTAAAGCGCGGAGTAGTAGTCCTGAAAGCCCGCCGGAACGCGAATCACGGTGGTCTCGATGTTGGCGGCGATGGTCACGAACTTTCGCTCGTCATAGCGGCCGCCCACCAGGCGATTGAGCGCGCCGATGCAGGCGATATTGAGCGCGCTCGAACCGGCGAGCCCGGCGCCGGCGGGAGCTTTGCTGTGCGCGACGAGGTGAAAGCCAGTGGTCGGCTTGAAGAAATGCACCAGCTTCGAGATCAGCTCAAGACGCTCTTCGCGAACGAGGTCTTCGATGGCCGCGAGCTCTGTTTCGAAACGGACCTGGCGGTCGCGCGATTCCAGAATGATGCGCCCGTCATGCCGCGTCTCGATGCGGCAGGAGGCGCGTAAAGAGATGGCGAAATTGACTGTGCTGGCTCCGGGATGAAACAGGTAAAGAGGCCAGATGTCTATTGTGCCCCCCGCCAGATCAACGCGCGTCGGGGCGGACGATTCGATAATCATAACGATGAACGCGGAACGATGAATGATGAACTAAAAAGCAAAGATTTTACTTTCGCGTTCATCATTCATCATTCCGCGTTTAGTTCAATCTCCTCCGGTCTCTCCGCTCTTCGAGGCTGGCTGCTCGTGTTTGGCGGACGAATCTTTGCGGCGTGGCAGGTGCGGCAAGTGGATGCGCTCCTGTATCTCCTCTTTTAGTTCCTGAACTTCGACCTTGATCTCCTGGAACCTCTCCTGCGCGGCCTGCTCCAGCTCTTTCAAGCGCTCGGGATTTGCCTGTTCGACCTTCTTGCTCAGCCAGAAGCGCTCGATCAGGTAAAAGGCGATGACGCCGACGACGAGAATAATCAGCAGGTAGAGCGTGATGTTCTGCACATCGCCGATGACGCGCGTGATCGTGCCGTAAAAGGTATAACCGATGCCGCTTAAGACCAGCACCCACGCGGCGCAGCTCGAAATCGTCAGGATCAGGAAGCGCACCAGCGGCATCCTTCCGACGCCGTAGAAGACGCACGAAGCGATGCGCAGGCCGTAGATGTATTTCACGATGAAGATGGAGAGCGTGCCGAACTTGTCAACGAGCTTGACGATGCGCGGCGCGGCCATTTTGTAGAAGCGGAAGTTGCGCACGCTCTTTTCGAAGCCGCGCCCGCCGCCGTAGGCTAGAGTGTCGCCGACCACACCGCCGAGCGTGCCCGCGCCCAGGACCTGTAAAAAACCGTAGTTGCCGAAATACCCGTGGTGGGCAAAAACACCCGCCAGGAGCAGCGTGATGTCGCCCTCCCACATCGTCAGGAAGAAGACGGCGTAGAGGCCGTAATTCCTCATCAAGCTAAAAAAGAAGCTGCTCTCCACGGCATCGGCGGGCGCGACCGTACTGTCCCCTGCCCCGGTGATGAGGAAGAAGAGGATGTAAGGGATGTACTGCCCTATTAATCCGAGAAGATAACTAAGCGCCATACAAAAAATTTTGAGCGGCAAGCCTTCCCGCTAGCGATACACGACTGACGAACAAGTAATGAATTAAAGGCCGCGCATAGATTAGCCGCGTCAGCGGCTTTTGAATTTAGCCTGGCCTTTTAAGGCCAGGAGCATAACAGGTGAGCGTTACCGCTCAGTCGGCCGCTCACGCGGCTGTGTGGTTAAAAGAGTTCCAATCCTGCACACATTTCATATTGAACTATTGCCAACGAGCTTTCACGATTCTTCCTCTTCAGGCGGCGGTTTGACAACCAGCACGGGACACGTCGCATGGCGCACGATCTCTTCGGCGGTCGAGCCGAAGAGAATTCGCCCGAGGCCCGTCCGGCCGTGTGATGAAATCACGATCAGATCAACGTCATGCTCTTTCGCCACCCGCACGATCTCGGCCGCAGCGTCGCCGTGCGCGATGATCTCCTCGACTTCGAGCCCCGAGCATTCTTCACATTCCGCTATTTTCGGCAACTCGCGCGTCGCCGAATCCTCCAGTTGCTCGCTGATGTCTGCAATCGGCAGAGGTTCTGTAATCCCTGTGTAGCCAACGGTCGGAACGACCGGCTCGACCACGTGGACGCAGATGATCGAGGCTTTGAACTCTCTCGCCAGAGACGTGGCGTAAGAGAGCGCGTGGCTGGCGCACTCGCTGAAATCCGTCGGCAGCAGGATTGAGCGAATCTTCATAAACGATGAACGCGGAACGATGAACGCGGAATACGAGGCTTTTATTCATCGTTCCGCGTTCCGCATTCATCGCTCCGGCTCATTCTACACGGAGAAGCCATTGTTTGACAGCCCGTAAACCGTTTATTAGAACTCACGAGAAGGCTCATGCATTGATGCAGAGGATGAATTGTAGCAACCGCGCACATGCTTTCAAATTTGTGCCGCAACTTGTGCTATACTCCGCCTCCAATACGACAGGCTTTGTTCCAATAGTTGCAAACACTCTGGAAGCCCCCTGTGCGGCTCTTTGAAACTCTAGCTAGGGCGTTGTCGGAGGAAGTCTCCGACGTAAAAGTTAGAACATCTCAGGAGAGAAACAACCCTAGAGTAAAGCGGTATTGCACTGGGATGACATTGCATTGGTGCGAATCCATAGAAGCTCCTTCCTGAAGGAAGGGGAGTCATCACTAGAATGCGAGCGCTCGACCCGCCCATAAATTTTATTCTGAGACTTCAAGAATGGCGAAGCCCACTCAAACGACCGCACATTTTATCGGCGCCGATCTTTCAGGCGCGACGATGCACGCTGCGCTCGTGACGGACGACGGCCGGGTCGTCGAGCGGCGCGAATCCCCGCTGGAGCGCGAGGCGGTCGTCGCGCAGCTCACGCGCGCCGTTTCAGAGTTGCGCGACGTCTCGTCGGATATACGCGCCGTCGGCATAGGCATCCCCGGTCTCGTCAATCGCCAGACGGACCGCGTGCTGGTCTCGACGGACCTGCCATCGGTGGTGCGCGGCGACATTCACGCGGAGCTGATGAAGACCACGGGGCTGAGGGTCGAGTTGGAGAACGACGCCAACGCGGCGGCTTACGGCGAATACAGAGTCGGGGCGGGGCGCGGCAGCCGCGACATGTTCTTCGCGACCATCGGCACGGGCATCGGCGGCGCAATCATTCTCGACGGGCGTCTCTGGCTCGGCGCGAGCGGGTTTGCGGGCGAGTTCGGACACATCACGATTGACGCCGAAGGCATCGAGTGCATGTGCGGCAACACGGGCTGTCTCGAAACAGTGGCTTCAGCCCCCAACATCGTGCGGCGCGCCAACGAGCGGCTCTACCGCGACAACACCTCTTCGCTCTCAAAGCTCGCCATGAACAAAGAGTTCACGGCCGCAGACATCGCGCAGGAAGCTAAATCCGGCGACGACTTCTCACTGATGATGATCGAACGCACAGGCAAGTATATCGGCGCGGCCGTCGCTTCCGTCATCAACCTGCTCAACATCGAGCGGATAGTTTTAGGCGGCGGCGTGATGGAGGCCGGGTCTTTGATTCTGGACCCAATCATCCGCGAGGCCGAGCGCCGCGCCTTCCAACCCTGTTTCGAGTCCACGCAGATCGTCGCCGCGGCGCTCGGCACCGATGCCGTCTCCATCGGCGCGGCCATGCTCGCGCGCGACGCCGACACCTCCTCAAGCTGACGTTCAATCAATCGCGCCCGTCATAGCCGCCGGGGTGCTCCTGCATCCATCTCCAGGCCGACTCGATGATCGTGCGCAGGTCCTGTCTCTCGGGCGTCCAACCCAATTCCCGCTTGATGCGCGCGGAACTTGCTATGAGCACGGCCGGGTCGCCTGCCCGGCGCGGGCTGAGGCGCACAGTGTAGCCGTCGCCTCCGCACCCAAGATTGTAGATGGCGCTCCGCTCGTCAAGAATGCCGAGCGCGAGGATGTGCGCGCGCGCCAGATCAACGACGTGTATGTAATCCCGCACGCACGTGCCGTCGCGCGTCGGGTAGTCATCGCCGTAGATTTCCACCTGCGCCCTTGTCCCGGCAGCTGCCTGCAGGACCGCCGGGATGAGGTGCGTTTCGGGATCATGCACTTCGCCGCAGCGCGCGGTTGCGCCAGCAGCGTTGAAATAGCGCAGGCTCGCGAAACGAATTCCGTAAGCGCTTTCGTACCAGCTGAGGGCCTTTTCAAAAGCCAGCTTGGTCTCGCCGTAAGGATTTGTCGGGTTCGTCGGGTCCGTCTCTTCAATCGGCTGCTTCGACGGCTCGCCGTAAACGGCTGCGGTCGAGGAGAAGACTATCTTTCGCACCTCTTCGGCGCGCATCGCGTCGAGGAGGCCCAGGCCCGCGACGACGTTGTTGCGGTAATACTTTGCGGGCTCCGAGACGGATTCCCCGACGAGCGCATCCGCTGCCATGTGTATCACCGCTTCGACACGGCGGTCGCGAAGCGCGCGGCGCAATCTTTCGCCGTCCATCAAATCGGCCTGGACGAAGGTCGCGCCGCCTGGAACGCTGGCGCGGTGCCCGTTGTAAAGGCTGTCGTAGATGACGACCTCGTGGCCGTCCGCGAGCAGTTCTTCCGCGACGACGCTGCCGATGTAACCGGCCCCGCCAGTGACCAGGACGCGCATTCGATGAGTACCTCGACCCTCAAAGGATTTGAGACGCCGGCGCTCGAAGTCGCCAGCCGACTCGTCGGCGGATGATAACTCTTGCTGAGCCGCCGCGGGTAGCCGCTCGTGACGCGTGCGCCGGATGATTGCACCGCACCACTTACGCTCAACTTTGGCCCCTAATTCTCCCTGCGAGGCTCTCCAGCTCACTACTTTTAATTCCCACGGTTAGAATCAGACACAAAATGACGGAGGGCGAGTTTGCCGTCAAAGCAAACTCGCCCTCCGTCTTACCCCCCCTTGCTCGTCCCGCATCGCATTGCCTTTTCCCAAGCCACGAATGCGATGCTTAAATCAATGAGGGATCGTCTTCCTCATTGAATCTCTAACGATCTTTCTAAAGTCGAACAGGCCGGGGGTTGCCATTCAAGATTAGCGTCCGCCGCCTCATCTTCAGGGACGGCGAGGCTCACTTGCTGCGTAGCGCTTATGGGGGAATTGAGCTGGCTAAACTCTAACGCCGTACAATTCACGATGTCAGTACGTTTTCGCACAGTGACGATAATTTTTTAAGGAGAGAAATTGACGGAGCTTGAGAGCGTGGCGCGGATGTGAGCGTTTGAGAAAATCGCTCGCGGGGTGAAGGCGCGCGTTTTGAAGAATCCTGGCTCTTACTTTGTGGTCTCTTCTATTCTATCTTCGCTGAGCTTCTCGTGGTTCATCACTGCCTGCCTGACAAGCTCACCCCGTTGCTCCGCTTCGCGCGCCTTCTTCAGGAAGAGTTGGGCGGCGGCATCATTTTCGCCGTGGCTCAGGTGCTCTGCCAGATGCTTCATCAGCATCGCGCTCTCCTGGATGGCGCGAATCGTCGTCCACAAAGAGTCCTCGACGTTCTCTGTCAATTCGGCGAGCAGGCTGTTGACCGTGAAAGCGTGGCCCGTGTGGCAGCGAAAGCGCAGCGGCTCCTTGCTGTTCAACTCAAGGAGCGTTCCGTGACACTCCGGGCAGGTGAACATCGAAGCCTCTCCCAGCCTCAGAACTCCAGCATCCTTCGCATTGTCTTCTCTGGCAATCTTGACCTCTATCTCTAACTCTTCTGACACTGGATGCTCTCCTTCCTCCCCGGCATGCTCGTCCGTAAGGCGAACCAGTAGAGGCGCAATCTCCGCCACAGGGAGACAGTGATCAACCGCCACGTGTCGCATCGCGTTAAAGGGCATCGAAGGCGTGATCGCGTCCCGCGGGTCCTGGACGACTGCCAGGCCGCCACGCTGCTTGATGGCTAAAAGCCCGACGGTGCCGTCGTCCAGCCCGCCAGATAAAACGATGCCGATGACGCGCGTGCCGTAGGAGCGCGCCGCCGAACGAAAGAGCGGGTCAACCGCCGGGCGAAAGCGGTTCTCCTTTGGCCCGCGCGTGACGCGCACGCGATTGTCACTCTCCACCAGCAGGTGATGATCCGGCGGCGCGACGTAAATCTGGCCGGGGCGAAACTCTTCTTTATCACGCGGGTGCCTGGCCGAAAGCTCTCCGGCGCGAGTCAGTATCTCTGGCAGGACGCTCGGCGTCTCCGGCGACATGTGCAGGACGATGAAGACTGTGGCGGGAAATTTCCTCGGCAACCCGGAGACCAACGTCTTGAGTGCCTCGATGCCGCCCGCCGAAGCCCCGACGACGATGATGTCTTTATTTGACATGAGATTCTCCCGGCGAACCGGGCGCATTTCCGAGGGGAAATAAGAGGGACAACCGCCTTTATATCACATTTGACGGGAAGTGGCAGTTGCCGAGCGTACAGAGTTACAGACGAAATCAAGACAATTAGATTCACACACGCCTGCGCTCCAACTCATTTTCGTACACAAGAGCTCGGCCTCAAAAGTCTAACGGTTCACTTATCAAGCATCTTTTCGCAGTGCTTACAAAGACTTTTGTCTGCGGGCTTCTCTTCTGTGATGCTATTTGTCAGCTCACCCTGTTTGAGTTTCCACAGGTCCAAGTTGCTCATTACCTGACCACATGGCGCAGACCCCATATTGGTGTCAGTCAAGATGTGGTATATGTCGCTGCCCTGCTTGACGAAATACATCGCACACCTCCTAATGATTTCAGATCACATTTGAGAAAGAGCGGAAAAGCTCAGGGCAATATTAATACCAATCTTGCTCACCAAATTATTGAAAATTTTTTGAGAAAATTTGGAGCGCCTTACATCAGCCCGCGCGAGCGGGCGACAGCATATTTAGCCCGCGAATGCGGGCGACCGTTTAAAGCCCAGGGCGTCAGCCCTTATCATTACCCACATCTCTGTAAACTTAACAAGTGTGGGAGTTAAAAGGAGCATAGGGGCTCATGATCTTTAGAGGCAGTCTCTCATGCTTTGTTACAAACAAAGGACTTATGCTCAGC
>DASVXV010000107.1:0-27234 GCA_036392495.1 Pyrinomonadaceae bacterium
CTACTTGGGAAAGTGACCAGAGCGCAGCAAAGATCAGACCTGAATTTGTTCGATCCGTTTTTCCTAAGATTTTTGCAGGTTTTCGAGATAGTTCAATGATTCCCAAACATCTATCAATACTTGTGTAGATACTAATGGCGCCAGCCCTGGGCTAAATTCTTCCGCCCCTGGCGGGGCTCCATCCTCTTCAATCTGTTTGCAGTCGCTTAGAAACCAAGAGGCCGGCTTGAATTCAAGCCGGCCTCTCATTTAACGAATCGTCGCCCGTGGGCTCTAGAATCGGTTACGGTACTCAGCGGAGTTCATAAAACCATTAATCATGGTCCTGTAATCCCCGGTCCTGTCCATCGTCTTGATCCACTCCAGGTAGAGGATGTCCGGGTCGCGGCGCAAGTAGCCGAAGTACTGCATCACCACAAACGCCGTGTTGTAGTACTTGTTGTAAACCTCCGAACTCTCCGTCATCGAGCGCAGCACCTGGGCGCGCGTCAGCGTTCCGTTCGTCAACCCGTTAATCCAGAAATCTCTGGTCGGATGGCTCGGCAGTCCTGCGGTCTGCAACAATCCGTCAACGTAAGCGGTCGGCGTGGTCAGCGCGTCGTACTTGGCTTTGAACTCTGGCAGCGCCATGAAATCGTTAACGTAAGCGACCTTGCTGGCTTCGAGCTGCGACGCGTCCTGGAACCCGCTGACTCGGCGCAGGTCCGGCATGAACTCTCTGAAGAAGGCGTTGCGTCCGAGGCTGGCCAGGTAGAAGCGAAAGACGAAGTAGCCACGGTCCGCAAACTCTGCCGAGCGGAAGAAAGCTGAGGAGACTTCGATGCGGTCGCAGGCCGTGTTGCCCGGCTGGCAGTTGTTCAGAATGTTCATCCAACCCTGGAAACCGGCCGGCTCAGGCATACGATTCAGAAAATCGTTGTAGTGCATCTGGATGAAGAAATCGCTGTCGTCAATCGTGATGCGCTGATTCGTTCCGGGTCGCAGGCGCAGCGGCTTGACTTTAATGTCCCCGTAGAAAAGCTCGGACGGAAGATTCGGGTCCTCCGTGACGATTCTCAACGTCGGCGCGTTCTGGCCGAAAGCGGTAATAGCCGTGAGGGCGACTATTAAAAGGGTAACGGCGAACTTCATTTTGTTGCTCCTAATCATAATGATAAGCGGGAAGAGTATCACACTCTTAATGAGGAAGGGCTTTCCATCACTGCCACCAAAGGTGCTCTCCAGTGCACCCTCAAGACATTTCCAGTTTAAGTCGGTGGCCTTCCCGGTGTCAACTCAATATTTAGGATTTTAGCGAACTTACGGGAGAAAGGAGAGGGCACGACGAGCGCCATGAGCACCAGGAGCGAAAGAGCGCTCAGTGTGACCCCAAGATAGAAGGTTTTGGGCCTGAATTCGAACCTTACGATGTGCCTTCCCGCAGGCACCTGCACCCCGCGAAGCGCATAATCGGCGCGGAATAATTGAACGGGCGCTCCGTCAATGGTCGCCTGCCAGCCCGGATAATAAAGATCGCTTGTGACCAGAAACGAGGCAGTGTTGGAAGAGGTCTGAACCTCCATGAAGCGGTCGGAGATTCCAGTGATCTGGGCGGACCCGGCTGGGTCAGGGCTTTGTGAGGACAGGGCTGGAGCCTCTTCTACGAGGGCGATGCGCGAAGGGTCGAATTGGCGCCCGTCCGGCAACCTGGAAGTTTTAATCGCGCTCAGCACATCCTCCGGTTTAAGACTCGATACCTCAGGCACAAGCCAGGCCCGCGGCATTGCCTGCGAGTTCTCGTAGATGAGGGCCTCGCCGGCCTCTTCGACGAAACGCCACTGGCTGCCTGGAATTGAGAGCGGGCTGATCGCTTCCGATCTATTATTGAGTTCATCCACAAGGCTGACCTTCTCGATTGTGATCGAGTTGGAGCCTCCGGCGTGTCGAATCTCCACGCTGCTGATGGGCCTCGCGGCGCTTAATTTCAGTTGCGCCAGATAAAAATGGCCCACGCACGCCACGTCCTTCATCTCCGCGGGAAAAGTATCGAAGACTGTGGCGCGTGCGTGCTGCATCTCGGGCTTGATGCTGGGGCAATCGTAAGACCATTCGGACGAATCGCGCCCCGCAAGCATGCTCTGGGTCTCAACATTCCCGTCCACGTCAACCAGCGAGACGCGCGCGACTTCTTCGCCCTCTTTCAAAGATACTGCGCAGGCCAGACGACTGACTATTCCGACGCTGGTCGCTCTGAAAGGCTTGGGCAGCTTGAATTGGACGGCGTCGCGCGGAGTATGGTCGCAGCCCACGCCCAGCCAGATGTCCATGTTCTCCTCGTGCCAGGAGATTCCGCGTGCATCTCTTTGAATCGAGCTTCGTGGGAGAAAAATATAGCGCACGGAAGTGAGATTCAAACTCTGGTCTTCCGGGTTCTTCCACGAAGAAGCGATGCTCCCGTCAGGGAGTATGGAGAGCAGGTACAGCATTCTGGACGGGAGCAGAGGCCCGTATCCCGTAGCGTTCGGAACGCCCCACACTCTGGAGAGGTTCGGGGGCAGCTCATCCGTTGTGCCGAGAGTTCCGCGCACGGAGAGCATGCGTTGGCGATTATCGCGCAGCAACTCCCTATATTTCGCTGCTGCTGCTGGCGGATTCAAAACCTCTTTGCCGGGCGCGAAATCATGCCAGCTAAAAAACCAGCCGAAACTCGCGAGGTCAATCACCAGAACGGCTAAAAGAAGCGCGCGCAGCAGGAGGGAATTCGGCGCTCTCTGCCAGTAGAAAAGAGCTCCGGCGGCCAGCAGAAAGATGACGAGCGGGGTGGCGACCGCGGGGTTAGACCAGGGCCGCATATCCAGAGCCGCTACGCCCCTCTCAAGCGCGTGCTGGCTTATCTTGTTTGACAGCAGGACGAGCAGGGCAGTTGTCATCAACAGCGCGCCCGCCGCCAGAGTTATTAGCAGCAGGCGCTTGGATATTTTTCTTTGCAGGACGGCTCGCGCTCCTAAGCCTGCGAGCACGCTGATGCCGAAAGCCATCTCTATGAAATGGCGCGCGGGCACTCGGAAACGGTTGAGAACGGGAATCTGGTAAATGAGCGAAGCCAGCGGCGTCCGCTCGCCCAGGGCCAGAATGAGAGCGAGGACAGAGACCGAAAGCCAGAAGATGGCGACCGTTTTTCGCCTTGAGACGAAGAATCCGATGGCGGCTAGCAGTAGCGGCAAGAGGCCGACGTAGCCGGACATCTCCGTTAAGTTCCACTCTCCGAAGTAGGGCGTCGTGCCGTAATGCGGCAGGCCCCCGAACGCCGCCGGAAAAAGCAGAAGCGGAATGTGCTTGTAGGGAAGAGAGTAGGAGACGAAATCCGAGAAAGCGAAATCGGTGCGCGTGCTGAAACCTGCAAGCTCCGCCGTCGGGAGAATCTGCAAAGAGGCCAGGCCGAGACCGAGTATCAGCAGAAGCGTGGAGAGCAGATAGAATCTCCTACGACCGAGGGGCGCGGACCAGCCCAGAACAAAGGCGTAAGCGGCGCTCACGATTAAGGTGTAGAGGACGATCTGCAAATGTCCGGCGAAGACGCAGCAGGCAACAGCCGCACAGCCGATTGCGAGCCACAGGCGGCTGAACCTGCGGCGCAAATTCTCAAGCGACCAGATGATTAAAGGCAGCCAGACGGCTGTGTGAAGCATGGCCGTGTGCCCCAGGTGCGCGAACATGAAACCGCACATGCTGTAGGCTATGCCGCTCGTGAAGGAGGCTGCGCGCGACTCTGTCAGCGTATAGACATAGCCGTAGGTGAAGCAGCCAGCCATCACATAGGCTGAGACGACGAAAATATTCCAGGTGCCTGGAATCAGCGAGAGCAGCATCTGTGGCGGATACCAGGACATCGCCTGCGAGTCGGCGATCATGGGAAAGCCGCACGAGAGCAGCGGGTCCCAGGAGAGTTTTTCAGATAGGTAGTAAGCCAGATGCGAGAGCAGCCCATCGCCGAGGCGACTGCCGCCCGGTGCTAAAAGGGAGCCCGAGAAAAGCACCGGCGAGAAGAAGATTGTAAAGAGGAGTGTAAAAAACAGCAGAACAAAGAGGCAATGGCGCGAGCGTCCCTGCGGCCTGGTCAAATCCGACCAGATGCTTTTAAGACCCGGTTGTTTCGCTTCTAAGTCCGCGCTCATAGGCTCAAGACGGGCATTCTCAAGACTCACTCTCAGGCTCGCTCATCAACGGCATACTGCGATACAGCCAGAGCGGGCGGACCGGAGGCACCTTCTTCGACTCCTGATTGACGCTCGCCTGGCAAAAGATGTATTGCCCCAGGTCTGTCTGCCTTTGTCTGACGAGCGGCGCGACCTTCTCCGGCGGCACGCTCAAATTCGTGGAGGCCGGATTGACGTCCGCGGTGAACATGTTCCTGACGCTAAAACCGTTGGCCGACAGCAGGCTGAAAAGGTCTTTCTGCGTGTACTCGCGGTTATGTCTTCCGTAAGGCCCGTAGCCTGAATAGGGATCGTAGATGTTCTCCCCAGCAATCATCTTCCGCACGTTCTCAAGACGCACGACGTTAGGTGTGGTCAGCACCAGAGTCCCGCCGGCTTTGAGCACCCTCCGAATCTCGACCAGAGCTTGCACCGGGTCGGAGAGAAGATGCTCTATGATTTCGCAGAAGAGCACGACATCGAATGTTTCGTCCTCATAGGGGAAAGCATCTGCTTCGACATTAAACTGATTGTAGTTGTATTCGATGACTTCGCCTGTTTGATGGACCGTGACCTTCTGTTTTCCAAAGCGCTCCGGCGTGCCGAAGAAATTTGCCAGCGTCAGCTCGGCCTCTCTGAATTTGCGTAGGAGTGTGGTCGTGAAATAAGGATTCGCCCCCAGTTCGAGCACCGCCTGGCCGGAGCGTTCGGGGACCAGGCCGAGGGTATAGACGAAGCGCCTGAAATCGGCCTCGACGTATGCTTGCATCTCCTCTTCGGGCGCGTCTTCGACCCGCACCGAGCTGACGAAGGCTCGCAACTCCTCTTCCGTCCAGCCCAAAGGCAAAGAGAGCGGCGGAGAGTGAGCCCACAGGTCCGCTTGTCCCTCTGCCTCCTTCTCTTTTTTAGCGCCGGGAGCTCGTGCTGATCCCTGCAAAGAGGCCAGGCTCACTTTCTCTTCAGGCTTGGGGCAGGATTCAACGGCTGCGATGAGCGATTGGCGGATGCGTTCGGGCGTGTATCTGGAGGTCACGTACGCTCTGCCAAGCTTCCCCATACGTTGGCGCGCCGGCTCGTCCGAAAGTATCTCGTTGAGGCGGGCAGCAAAGCTCTCGTAGTCTTGATAAATCCGTCCGCCGCCGCTCTGCCGCACGTGGTCTGCCAGCACATTGGAGGCACCTGTGACGAGCACGGGCGTGCGCTGCGCCATCGCCTCCAGGGTCACGATGCTGAAGCTCTCCCTGGCTGACGGCATCACGTAAACGAGCGCGCCCGCCATCAGGCTGAACTTCTCCTCGGCGGTCACGAATCCGCGAAACTCTATCGCCGGATGGTCGGGGATGGGGATGTCTGCGTTACCCGTCAAAACAAGGCGCAGCGGCACGTCCCTCTCTCCTTTGAACCGGATGAAGTAGTCGAAGAGTTCGTTGCAGCCTTTGTTCGGGTCAATCCGACCGGAGTAGAGCATGTAAGGCTCGTCGCTCGGGACCGGCTCGCGCAGCTCGGAGTCTATCGCCATCGCCACGACGCGCCCTGGCAATTCTCCCCAGAGGTCGTGCCCGAGGCGGCGCTCGGCTTCGGTCAGCCAGATCATCGAATGCGTTCGGTGGGCCGCATGTTTATAGACGGAGAGATAGGCGGGCTGCTCGTCGTGCAGGGTGGGCGCAAAGAGAGCGCGCCCGCGCGGGATTTCCGTTAATCCGAAATAGGCCGTCGGGTAGAGATAGGTGACGAAGATAATCGCGCGATAGTTTGTCCAGTTGTCGCGCAAAAACTCTATGAGGGAATTCGAGTAGGGGCCGATTCGCCGGATTAGTTCTTCCTGAAGCGGAATGCTCCAGGGGATATGCTTCATGCCGCCATCTGGACCGTTGTGACTGCCCGCGTCGAGTCTGGTGAAGTCCTCAACCATCCGCATGAAAAGCTCTGTCCGGTAGGGGCTGTAGCCGATGTCAACGTGGAAGCGACGGATATTGATGCCGTCTCTCTGTTCCAGCCCCTCCGGCAGGACGTTCGACCAGTAGGCCGCGTCCACAGCGGTCGTCGTCAGAACTTCAACCTCGTAGGCGTCTTTGAGCAGCGTAGCGTACTGCCAGGCCAGAGACTCGGAGCCTCCGACCACGCTCTCGTGGCAACGCTGGACGACGATGGCAACCCTTTTCATAGAAGCTGTTGGACAGCGCTTAAAAAACGCGCCCGGATTTTCTCGTTCGTAAAATTCTGCTCGTAGCGGCGCAAACCCATTTTCATCAAAGAGGCCGCCACCCCTTTCCCTTTAACCACGGTGTTGACGCTCTCGGCCAGAAGATAAGGGTCCGGCTCTTCCCAGACCAGGCCCGCGCCGTCAATTGTCCCTGGAATCGCCGACGAGCCATAGGCCACAATCGGCATCGCCATCGCCATCGCCTCCACAAGCGGGACACAAAAACCCTCGTGCTCGCTCGTGATCATAAAGACGTGCGAGGCTTCGTAGTAAGCCTTGAGCTCGCTGTCGGAGACTTCTCCGGCGAAGACGACCGCGCCCTCGACCTTCAAAACTCTAGCCATCTCGCGCAGCAGATTATTGTAAGCGGCGAGGCGCGTCTCTTCCTTGCCGACGATGAAAAGACGGCTCTCCGGATTGTAGTCGTGATGATAAGCGGCGAAAGCCTGGATCAGCGCCGGGTGTCCTTTGTTCGGCGCGAGGCGACCGACCATCAGGATGTTTGTCTTCCCGTCCGCGTAAGCTTTGAGAACTTTCGGGTCAGGCTCAAGCGAGTGGAGGCGGTCAACATGATGAAAGGGCGGGACGACGACGCTTCTGGACCGGGGCACACCTTCGCGCAACAATTCTCGCTCGTTGTAATCCGAGGCAGACATATAAAGGTCGCAGCCGGCGCCAGCGACGTGGATTATCTGGTTGCGACCTTCGAGGCACATCCGGGCGAAATCCTTGCTGAATCTCACGAGGAACTCCGGCGGCGTGATGTTGTGATACTTAACCGCGGTGCGACATCTAAGCTCTCGCAGCAGATTCAGGCCGAAATCCCAGCCCCTCGAATAGTGGTAGATCAGGAGGTCCGAGGGACTTTGAAGATAATTTGCGATGCGAGGCGCAGGCCAGACCTTAGGCTTATCGAAGGTCCAGCCTTCAGCGTAAATCCGCACCTCGTGCCCGCGCTCTCTGAGCACGTCATACATGCCGACGACGTCATTGCTGACGGCATCGCCCGTCGTGATGCTCGGAGTCAGGATGGCGATTCGAGACATCTTGGGTAGCTAGCGAACGAACGGTCCACGAAATGACACGAAGAAACACGAAACATGGACGAGCAATTTCGTGTCGTTTCGTGTGGCTTCGTGGACCGCTTCTCTCCTCATTTGGTTCTGCAATTCGTTATAAGTTACTCAAGACTCTTAACAGTTCCGTTTCTATCTTCTCGTTCGTAAAGTGACTCTGGTAACGTCGCTGGCCTATGGTCCCGAGAGCGATGTTCAGCGACTCGTCACCGACGAGGCGAGCAATGGCTTCGGCCATTAAATAAGGGCGGCGCTCTTCGAGGACTATTCCGGCGCCTCCGACTGTCGCAGGGATGGCGGATGAAGCGTAAGCCACGACAGGCACTTTCATCGCCATCGCTTCGATGACCGGCACACAGAAGCCTTCATGCTCGCTGGCAATCGCAAAGACGTTTGCCATGAGGTAATAGGCCTTCAATTCGCTGTCCGAAGCTTCGCCCGTGAAGATTACGGAGTTTTCCGCAAGCCTGTAGGCGGCAGACGTGCGCAAGGCGTCCGAATAGATTTTGAAAGGCGCTTCCTCTTTGCCGACGATGATGAGCCGGCTGTTGCGATTGTAGTCATGATGATAAACGGCGAAGGCGCGGATTAATGCCGGGTGCCCTTTGTGCGGAGCGACGCGACCGACCATCAGGATGTTGGTCTTGCCATCCCTGTAAGCGTCCAGCACGTCGAGGTCCGCCTCGATGGCCTGTAGACGCTCAATATGGTGAAAGGGCGGGACGACGAAGCATTTTTCTTGCGCCGCACCAGCCTGCAATAAATCCTGCCGGTTGTATTCGGAATCGGCCAGGTAAAGGTTGCAATCAGTGCGCGCAACCTCCGCGAGTTCTTCCCGGCCCACGCGGCACATCTGTTCGTGCCAGGGGCTGATGCCGACGAAGAACTCCGGCGGCGTGACGTTGTGGTACTTGATCGCGGTGCGACACGTCAATTCGCGCAACAGCTCCATCCCGGGCGTCCACGCAATCGAGTGATGATAAAGGAAGAGGTCGTTCTGATGTTTGAGAAATTTTCGGATTTCAGTGATGGGATGAACTTCGGGCTGGTCGAAATCCCAGCTCCCGGCGTACATCCGCGCCTCAATCCCACGCCTCTCAAGGGCGCTGCACATTCCAATAACGTCATTGCTGACGGCATCGCCCACGGCGAGATGGGACGTGACGACGGCGACGCGATTCAGAGGGAGGTTCGACACGGGTTGATTGATTCAAGAATTGGCGGCGGGGATGAGCTGCATGCTGGATTCCACTCGCTAGACTTTCCCGTTCCGGCCTTCGCTGATGTAACGCTCAAGGACACTGATGAAAGCGTCTAATCGTTCGCCGATGCGAGTTTTAGTCTCAGTCATGGCCGCAACCGCTTTGTCCATATGCTCCTGCGACATAGATACCCGCGCCTGAGCTTCGGCCAATTCGCTCATGGCATTCTCAAAACGACTATTTATCATTTCAGCTTTCTCCTAATCTAAGAAACTGTTTGAAAATTCCACTTTTCAGCCGCGGAGCGGCCATGAGAAGGTAGCCAGACGTGCAACGTCTGGAACAATCGGACGAATAATCCGCGCTCTGAAGGAGCGCCAGAACTTCCCGCGTCTTCAACGCGGACATGTTTGTCCTGACTATCCCAGACGTTTCACGTCTGGCTACCTTCTGGCTGCGCCTTCGGCGCAAAATCAGAACTTTCAAACAACTTCTTAGACCAGTTGGACACGTTGCTCAATTATGAATTCGACTTTATTTTGTAGTTCGTCGTTAATCATAATATGCACCTCAATGCGATTTCGTGAACTCCATTATAGCCGAGTTACTCCTTACGGCCTACGACGGCGAAATCGCGCGGGCTGTAGAACCAGCTGTCGAGTGCCTGAGAGCTTTCGCTCTCATCCTTGAAGGGACTTCCGCCGACAGGATTGACGTACTGGATGGAGACGTCCGCAAATCCACGGTTGCTCAGGATGAAGCGAACGGTTTCCGGAAAGAGCGGCTTAACGTGCGTCGGGTCGGAATAGAAGTTACAGGCTCCGACCACAAGGTTCTTCGGGTTCGGCGTCTCGAAGATCAAAAGCCCATTCGGGCGCAGCACTCTGGCTATCTCGTCCAGCAATTCCATCAGCGTTTCAAACCGTAAATGCTCTATGAAGTGAAAGCCCGTCACGACATTGAGGCTTTCAAACGGCAACTCGCGCAGGTACATGAGCGCGTCTTCGACGATCACCTCCAGGCCGCGCACGCGCGCCTCGTCGGCCAGCAGGGAATTGATCTCGACGCCGCGCGCCGCGATGCCTTCCTCCTTCAATAACTCCAACCATTCGCCGCGCCCGCAGCCGATGTCCAGAACCCCTTTGTCAACACCCGCCGCTTTCAGCAGCGGCAGGTAAACTTTGAAACCTTCTTTGACCTCTTCGCGTGCGCCCCGAAACTCATCCGTGAACAGCACGAAAAACTCTTCGAGCCTGCGGCGCGCCTCGCTCGTCGAAACCTGTTTGCCGAAGGCTGGTGGCGGCGCAATTAAGCCGCCGCTTGCCGCTCCCTTCGATCTTGTGAGATTTGCGTCCAGCTCTCTTTTCAATTCTTCGAGGCGCTCGGTTATCGCTCGCTGCTCGCGGAAGAGTCCGACGGCCTGTTGGTTTTGCAGCTCCGCGAATCTCCTCTGCTCTTCGGAAACTTCCGCCAGCTCACTTGAAAAAGAGTCAATTACTTGAAAGGTGGTGTGGCTCAACTGATTGAGACGCGCTGCCAGAAGGTCCGCCTGCGCCTGCGCGTGTCCTTCAAACTGGCGCTGGCTGCGAATCATCGCGGGCAGGCGCGCTATCCCGACAATCATCTCCAGAAGGTAACCAACAACGGGCACGCGGTAGAGCCGTCTGAGCACGGGGCGTCGCGTCAATCCGTCCAGGCGAACATTCCGGCTCATCCCTTCCGGCGAAAAGCGCAGACTCGCCAGCACATCAATCTTATTGAAGCGCCCGCTGCGCAAGTTCTTGAGAAACTGGGTCAGCCCCGTTTCGTCCGGCTCGCGCTTCAAAATCGCGCGATAGGCGTTCCAGATAAAAGTGTGATCGTGATATTGAAGCAGGTCGTTGATGTGATAGTGGTCGTCTTCGCGGGGGACAAACTCCGGCTGTAAATGGAGCGGAGGCAACTCGGACGGCTTGACGGGCGCGTCTCCGACAATCGAAAGAATATCGCCCAGCTCCAGCGACGCGCCGACCAGAGACCTGCGCCCTTCGGCCTCGCGCCTGGCGACGGCCGCGCGTATCTCCACCATCAACTGCTCGACATCTATTTCGGAATCCGTAATTTCAGCCATCTATAAAATGAGAAGATGTTTGAGAGAACGTAATGCCTTTTAATCCCCAGGTCAAATTATAGCGTCCTGCAATTGGGTATAACCGAGTGGACGAACAAAAACTATCCACTAAATCACACGAAACCGCACGAAACAAAAGCGCTGTCTCTTCGTGTTGTTGCGTGTGGTTTAGTGGATCGTCTCATGGCTGCTCTTCAAAAGGTCACATCCATTTGTAAACGGCAATAGATGTGCGGCCCCTTGCCTTGATGCTTAAACATTCGCCCTGACATTGTCACTGCGTAAAGCAAGTCGGCGCGTCGTCACGCTTGCATTGAGGTTGACTAGACCTTCGACGGCGACGGGGCTCATCACTCGGAAGAATAGGACGTCGTCCATCCAATCGAAACTCGCGCCGCCGGCGCTGTGCACCGCGACCGTGACGGAGAACTCGCCCACCCCTAACCAGCAGTTGAAGCTGAACGTCGCCTCGATGACCTGACCCGCGCGCACGTGACCGAAATAGGCCTGCTGAATCTCCGTGTTGGTCCCGTAAACGTGTATCCCGTGACGGTCACGAATCAGAAAGCCGCAGACAGGGTCATTGACCTCCAGATTGAGGCGCGCACGTACACGCACAGACACAGGCTCGCCCGTCTCCACAAACTCGACCGCCTGCCGCGCCGCATTCATCAAATCCACGCTCAGAATCTCGGCGCTCCCGTCGCCGTGACGAAAGGTGTAACGCAGGGGCTTTAATTCTTCTTCGAGCGTCGAAAGCTCCTCGGCCTCATCCGTTTCGCCGGCCACGGGGCGCGCGGCCTCGTAAGCAGCCTGGCGCGACATGATGAGCTTCTGGTAACGATTTAAAACGTCCGAAGGCTTGCCGTCGGCTTCCACACGGCCCGCGTTAAAGAGAAGGGCGCGCGTGCAGAGCGCGCGAATCGTGTGCGGGTCGTGCGAGACGAAGAGAATAGTCGCGCCGCTCTCCTGCATCTGCTTGATGCGGCGCAGGCAGCGATGTTGAAAGACCGCGTCGCCGACCGCCAGGGCTTCGTCAACAATCAATATTTGCGGGTCCGCGCTGACGGCGATGGCGAAAGCGAGCCGCACGTACATGCCGCTCGAATAGGTCTTGACGGGCTGCCCTATAAAGTCGCCGATCTCCGCGAAGCGTTCTATCTCCGGCAGGCGCGCTTCGGTCTCCGCTTTCGAAAAACCCATCAGCGCGGCATTAAGATAAACGTTCTCAAGACCCGTAAACTCAGGATTGAAGCCTGCGCCAAGCTCAAGCAGCGCCGCGATGCGTCCTTCGTGTTGGACCGCGCCGTGTGTCGGCTCAAGTGTGCCCGTGATGATCTGGAGCAGTGTGGATTTGCCGGAGCCGTTCGGACCGATGATGCCTGTCGTCGTCCCCGCCTCGACCTCGAAGGTCACGTCGCGCAGGGCCCAGAACTCGCGGTGGCGTTTCCAGCGCCCGCGCGTCAAAGACTCCTTCAATCTATCGCCGGGGTGCGCGTAGATGCGGTATTGCTTGGAGACGTTTTCGACTCTCAGCGCCGTTGCCATAAGGGGAAAGCTACCTTAGACGAATGATGTGTGACAAGCGCCTGGATTCGCGCACAGCTTGGAGCGGGAGTTGCATCCGCACTTCATGCCCCGGACGGATTTTGAAAAATCCTCAAAAATATGTCGGACGTTAGTACAGTGCGGCCTGTCGCCAGTAATGGATTAGAGCAGTTTTAGCTCTGCATCTGTTTTGCGGCCATGAGCACCAGGGGGAGAAATGGGCTTTACGTTTAGATTCAATCGTACATTCAGGGCATTTTGGGTCAGTCTATTATTTACACTTTTCTTGTGTCTCGGCGGGGCAGCCTCAAACGCTTATGCTCAATGTCCGGCGATTACGAATCACGGCTGGCCGCAAGGCTCCACGGTCCGTTATTTCCTCGACACGGGCTTGAATGAAGAGCACAAGCGCCAGATTCGACTGGCCGCGGCCGAGTGGAGCCGTGCTAATTCCCTTAACAATTCACGTGTAAGTTTCGTCGAAGATACGACGGGGCAGAATTTTACCTTACGTTTTCAAACGGGCGCTCTGGCTCAGGGCAACCCGGCAGTCTTCTCAGGCACTTATGACGGCGCAACCGGCACCGTCAGGACCGGACTCATCACTTACGATCCAAACAATACATTTCCAGGCACGAACATCCTCATAGCGGACCCTGGGCAAACAGGCTACGGCACCGTGGTCATGAAACTCATCCTGCATGAGATGGGTCACCTGATGGGACTGGATCATCCGGCGGTTCCCGCGAACATCTGCGACCAGCCGGACGGCGCGACTGTGATGAACTACGCCTGCGGCATCAACGACCAGGGCAACAACATTCCGACGACCGTCTCCGCCTGCGACCAGAACGCGATCAACTCGGAGACCATCTACCCGACGCCCCCGACGCCTTCGCCCTCTCTGCGGATTGAAAGCTCGTCCGTGGCGACGCCTTTCAGCGAAGGGGGAGGCCGCGCTCAGGTCGTCGTCACACGCACAGGCGACGCGACGACAGCCGTCAGCGTCAACTACGCGACGACGGACACGGCGGGCCTACAGGCGTGCGACATCGCCAACGGAGTGGCCTCGCAGCGCTGCGACTACGCGACGACCGTAGGTATATTGCGCTTCGCCGCCGGGGAGACATCAAAGACGGTCTTTATCCCGCTGGTTGACGACAGCTACGCTGAAGGCTCTGAGAGCTTCACCTTTGCGCTCAGCAATCCTTCGGGGGCGAACCTAGGCACGCCCGCGACGGCAACCGTGACGATTGCTGACAACGACGCGACGACGGGTCCGAATCCGATAGATACGAACGCGTTCTTCGTGCGCCAGCATTATCTGGATTTCCTGGGGCGCGAGCCTGACCCGGCGGGCTTTCAAGGGTGGCTCAACATCCTGAACAACTGCGCTTCAGGAGATACGCGCTGCGATAGGATCGAAGTCTCTTCGGGCTTCTTCCGCTCAGAGGAGTTCCAGTCGCGCGGCTACTTTATTTACAGGTTCTACTCGATGCTTGGGCGCGTGCCGCACTACAACGAGTTCATCCCTGACATAGCGAAGGTGAGCGGGTTCCTTAGCCCCGAGCAGCTGGAGGCGAACAAGGTGGCCTTCGTCAACGAGTTCATGTTGAGGCCCGAATTCGCGAGCAGATATAACTCTTTGACGACGCCGACGGCTTATGTGGACGCGCTCTTGCAAACAGCGGGGCTGCCGAATCACCCGACGCGCGGCTTCTGGATTAACGGCTTGAGTAATGGCACGCTGACGCGCGCTGATGTCCTGCGCGGGCTGGTGGACAGCGCAGAGGTTTACAACAGGTTCTACACGGAAGCTTTCGTCGTGATGCAGTACTTCGGCTATTTGAGGCGCGACCCGGACTCTCTGTATCTGGAGTGGATTCGGATTATGAATCAGAACAACGGAGACTATCGCGGGATGATTAGCGGCTTCATCAACTCGCCGGAATATCGCCGCAGGTTCGGGCCTTGATGGTAAGTAAATCCAAGTTGCTGGTTATAGCTGTTTGGAAAACATTTCAATTGCCACTAGCTTCAGCTAGTGGTTATGGAGACCACAGTTTCGGCTTTAGCCGGCTGTCCACGGTTCGGCTAAAGCCAAAATCTTTATTGCTGCTTATTCCTCCAGCTAAAGCTGGAGGCAATTCAAAAACCTTGAATTACCAAGCACTAGCATCTTGGATTAATTACCGGAAATCTCCGTAATGTCCGCAATCCACGCTTCAAGTAAATCCAACTCCTTTTCGCCGACCAGATTCATCCTGACAAGCTGTTCGTAGCAGAGCCGCAGGTTGTCGTTTAGTCTGTCTGGTCCGGGCTGAAGGGGCAGCTTGCCTAGAGCTTCGCCGATGGCTGTGTTGTTCAAGTAGCCGGTCACTTCATCGCGAAAGTCGCGCATCAGGTTGTGCTCGTTGCGCTCCTGCCAGACGGTCGGCTCGTGAAAGAGAACTCCCCAGTTGTTCGCCCACGCGATGCGCTGGGCGACGAAGCCGCGCCAGATGTCCGTCATCCGAATCGAGCAGTAGGCCGGGAGATATAGAATCGGGAAAGCTTCGCGCCACCACGTCGTGTTCTGGCTGTTGAAAGGCGACCATGCGTTGTTGCGTATCGCCAGACGGCGGTCCATTCTGAAAGACTGCGGCAGCGGCAGCGCTAAACGATAGATGGCGTCCACGTCCGGGTTCTCGTCGGCCAGGCCCTGCTGAATCGGACAGTCAACGTCTTCCTGCGCGAGCGCTTCGTAAGCGGGGACGGCCGTCAGTATCCGGTCGAGCGGAAGTCCCCGCGGCCAGATGTTCGCGTCCGTGAAGTAGCGATAGATGTTGAGCCACCCTGTATCGGAGACGACTTTGACGGATTGATGGCGGTTTCTCTCTCCCCAGAACTCTTCGCGAGGGAAATTGTCGTCGTCCGTCTCTATCAACACGGACGCACCATTGCGCATCGCCAGCAGGTAGCCGATATTCTTTCTAGCGTAATGGCGCACAGGGCATGCGTTGGCGAAACGAAGCCCGAGGCGGCGCTGCTCCTCAAGGCTATAAAACCGGCAGCCTTCCAGTTCAAATGTGGGCGGGCTGATCTCGTCGCCGATGACGATGAATTCGAGGCCGTGCTCAAGACATCCGGCGGCTAAAGACTTCAGCGCTGCGTTGGGCGCGGAGATAGAGGTGACGACTAAAGCGGTTCTGTTTTTCATTTAATCCCTGTATGTACCGATTTCGGATTTCGGATTGCGGAATGCGGATTTAAAAGAGCAGAAAGCAGAAGGCACAAGGCAGAAGGCAGTAAAGGCAAAACGCTTCTGGCTTTTACTGCCTACTGCTTTCTGCTTTCTGCCTTCTGTTCTCTCTATCCGCAATCCGAATTCCGCATTCCGCAATTTAAAGCTGGCCCTGTCTTCTGAGGCGATACAGTCGCCATAGGTTACTGAAAGAATCTTTGATGATCTTGTTGTTGACGCTCTGGCTGGCGGCGCGATACTGAATCGGGACTTCGACGATCCGCAAATTGCGGCAATGAACTTTAATCTCCGTCTGGAAGAAATGGCCGCGAGAGTGGATGCCTTTCCTCAGAATCTCTTCGAGGGCCGCGCGCGTGAACATCTCGAAGCCGCTCGTCATGTCTTTGAGCTTCGTCCCCAGCAGCATGTTGGTGAGGACGGTCCCCCCGCGGCTGATGACCTCCCGCTTGAAGGAACTGTCCTTAATCGCCCCGCCCCTGCAAAAACGGCTGCCGAAGACGCAGTCGTAACCTTCGGCCATCTTCTCGAAAAACTGCGGGATGTCTGACGGCTGGTGGCTGAAGCCCGCGTCAATCTCAAGAATCCAATCACAACCGGCATCCAGCGCCTCGCGGTAGCCGCGCACGTAAGCGTCAACGGCGCACCTGTTCTCCGGCGACCAGACGATCTCAAGCTCAGGTCTCTCCTGCTTCAACTCTTCCAGCAGCTCGCGCGTCCGGTCCTTACTCACGCGGTCCAGGACGACGAAGAACCGGACCGACTTAAAACCGTAAGGGAGACAATGGTTGAGGACCTCTTTGACGAACCGGACGGCAGACTTCTCCTCGTTCGCCATGGGGCAAACGATGCCCAGCTTGATCTCCGAAAATTTAGAGCGCCCGGCGCTTCTCTCCAAACTCATAGCTCGTTGAATAATTACGAAAAGATTCCGAGATTGCAAATCAAGAAGTGGTCAGTGGTCAGTGGTCAGTGCCCAGTTAAAGGCAAAAGCTCAACGCCAATCGCTCGTCCTTACTGACCACTGACCACCGACCACTGACCACTGCTATAATCTCCGGCATGATTTCAGCTCAAACGGCGCGGCGGGCTGTGTGGCGTCCCCTGTGGGAATTGCCCGCGCGTTTCGATCTCATCAGCTCGCTCACGCGACGCGAGATTGCCACGCGCTACAAAGGCTCCGTGCTCGGCATTATCTGGGCCGTAATCACGCCTGTGGTGACCATCGCGACTTTCACGCTCATCTTCGCTGGAATCTTCGGGGCGCGCTTCGGCGCGACCGGCACGGGCTGGGAGTTCGCGCTCTACCTCTTCTGCGGCGTGTTGCCCTGGACCGCGTTCCAGGAGGCCGTGCAGCTTTCATCGCAAAAGATCGTCTCGCAGGCGAATCTGGTAAAGCGCGTGGTCTTCCCGCTCGAAATCCTCCCGGTCGCGCAATCCTTGGCCTCGCTCGCCAACCAGTTGTTCGGGACCGTCGCGCTCCTAGCCCTGGCGCTCATCATCCAGCACACAATTCACCCGACGATTCTTTGGCTGCCAGTGCTCATCATTCCGCAGCTTCTTTTAACTTTCGGCGCGGCGTGGCTCGTCGCATCTTTAGGCGTCTTCCTGCGCGACATCGTGCAGGGTATCGCGTTGCTCCTGATGGTCTGGATGTACCTGACGCCGATCATCTATCCTGAATCCATCGTGCCCGACCGCTTCAGGCCCTTCATCAGCGCCAATCCTTTTACGCCGCTGATTAGAAGCTATCGCAACATCATGCTCGAAGGCGCACAGCCGGACTGGCGCGGCCTCGCCTACTTCGCAGGCTTCGCCCTCGTCGTTTTCATCTTCGGCTACTGGTGGTTTGCCAGGACGAGGAAGAACTTTGCGGATGTGATCTAACTCAACAATAGTAGGATACGCAAGGTAGAGCTACATTGGTACGAAGCTCATGGCATCGGTAAAAAGAGAATGAAGATTAAACGTTACCTGGATTAAAGATTATCAGGAGGGATTTCTCTCCCATCATTAAACTGTAGGGGTAGCAAGACCTCGAATCGCCGCCATCTGCTGCTCATATGTGGTTTTGCCTTTGACCGTAAAAGGAATATTTTGATCGGCGAGAGCTTCAAGTGCCGCTTCAGGAACTAAATGTTCGCCTGAGCGAAGCACGCGACCAGAGAAGCGCCCTAGCAGAAAAGCCAAAGCTTTTTTCTCGGTTTCGCGGTCAGGAAATGTCACAGTCACCATAATCATTCACCTCATAAACTTTGTATCATTCATTCGGATTTTAAGCAAAGAGACAAGAAAGACACCTAATGCGCGAACTAATCTGTGCCGAGCATAAAGCATTCAAGGTAAAGAAGCCAAAGAACGATGAAGGCAAGCTATCGAGGCGTTGGGTTCAATGAGTTGTTGGGCGCGGCGACATAAGATTCCATCGGTAAGTTTATCCACCAATGCTGTTATTTTTATCAGTCAATGCTCCTTCTGGCGTCGGTATTTTTATCATAGAATCCCTATTACGAAAATAAGATCTCACGAATATAATCATAGCCTCACGGTCTTGAAGCATTCTTATTTCATTACCTCCCCAAAATGCCAAAAGCAAAAATAAAACACCTAAACTAATGAGGGTACACCTTGACCAACCTATCGAAAGATTAGCAATGTTTAGACGAGTGGCAAGGGTGAAGAGGATTAAGGGTACAATTAAAGTGGCATTCTCACAGAAAAGACGCAATGCCCCTATGCGGTTATACATATCGGTCTGCAAATCAAAAGCTCTCACCCATTGCTTTATACACTCTGTTTTTCTCGCAACATTGAACCCTTCCCAAGAGCCCTCGCCAAATACATTCTCGAATGCCTCTTTTAACCAAGGCTTCAAAGCCATAATCCGGTCATCTTTAAAAGCTTTTTCAGCAGATTTTCTTCTTCGTTTCTCACTTTGTAAGATGGAGCGGGGCAATATTGCTAAAAGATGCGCGACGATGAAGCCCGTACCTAACAGACCTAATAACTGTGGGATTGATAGAAAATCAGGAGTCTTTAATTCATAATCACTAATCCTTATAGGTGTAAGACATACCCAAACAGAACTCACTAATAATGCACCTGGAATTGCATAAGCTAGAATGTCTCTGTAGACAAGTTTGTGGTAAAGGTCTGATGCTTGCATAACTTGGCCTCATTCTATCTATCTTCTCTGATGGATCAGTAGCAAGCGCATAACTATTATTCAACCACACCGTTCGCACGGATAATACCCAATATCCCGGAGTTATCAACACAAATTCGGTGATGATTCCGCGTAGGCCGTGATTATCACCGAATCGGGGTTGATAGTGCCGCTAATAGCGGTATTGTCCATGCATCGTGGAATGATTTAATGCGTGGCCGCGCCTCACAATCTTTTACTCCTCCCTCGCGGACAGCGCGATGACAACTCCCATCAGCCACCAGAAGACTAAAGCGACTTCTGCGTCGCCGAAGTTGTAGTTGACGAGCGAGCTGGCGAAGAAGCCTGCGATGGCCCCTGTTGCGCCGAGCAGCAGCCCGTGACGGCTCGCGTCCGGGAAGTCCCGGAAAAGTTCCTCCCCGCGTTGAGCCGTGAGCCAGCAGACGAGCATTATCCAGAGCCAGAACAGGAGCGCCGGCAGGCCACGGTCGAAGGCCACCTGCAAAGGCGTCGAATGCATGTGAATCATGTTCGAGCCGGGAAAGCCCCACTCGGTCCAGTGATTCTTCACCGCGTCCATGCCGTGGCCGAAGACCGGGTGCTGCATCACGCGCGAGAAGCCGACCTGCGCCACGCTCCAGCGCAAGGTCGAACTGTAGTCTTCCAGCATGAGGGCGCTGCCCGTGCGCGTGCGCCAGACGACGAGCGTGCCCGCGACGAGGAGCAGCAGGATGGCCGTCGTGACCAGCAAGCGCGCGCGCCCGCGTGTCGCGCGCAGGGCGATAACGGAAGCGCCGAAGGCCATTGCGATGAGCACCGTTCGCATCGCCGCGAGCGCGATCCCGATTGCGAGCAGGGCGGTTGCCGCGAGCGCCAGATAAATGAGGGTGCGCCGCCCTCGCCGCTTGATGTGCGCGAGCGCAAGGCCGAGCGAGAGCTGGGCCAGGATTTGAAGAATCTCGGAAAACGTCTCGTAGTGGCGCGTCCACCCCGAGGCGCGAAAGCGGTGCGTCGGCCCGTCGCTTCTGATGCCGGAAGGCGCGGTCCGCCCCTTCATCTCTTCCGTCACAACGAAGCCGGGGCGCTCGCCGTGCTCGCCTTTCACGATGATGCTGACGGGCAGGCGCACACCCTCAGGGGTTCGCCGGATGGCCTCGTCAAGCTCCGCGACGGAAGAGATGCGCGCCCCATTCACGCGCCAGACGGCGTCGCCCGGCCCCATCTGAAATTCATGGAAGGGACTTTCAGTGGACAACTCCGCGATCATCACGCCGCGCCCCCGCGCCAGATCAATCGCGCCCCAGACGACGCCTGCGGCGGCCGAAGTAATCATCAGAACCGCGACGCACACGGCCGTGCGCCGTGTGAGGATTGACTGCGTGAGATAAAAAAGGAGGACGACCAGGACCGATTGCAGTTTCGGAATGCTGATCTGCGGCTCCGCGGAGAAAAGGGCCGAAAGGACTGTCCAGCCGAGGAAAAGCAGGATGGGAAGATCGAGCGGGGTCCGCCGGATGCTCGTCCGCTTCGTGACCAGCAGGCGCACGAGAAAGCCGATTCCAACCAGCGCGAGGGCAATCTCCGCGCCCGCGATTGAATGAGGAGCGAAGATCGCGTAAAGCGTGAAGCCTGCGAGCGCAATGCGCTTTCCCAGACGAGCGCCGGTTGATTCTTCCGCGCCCCTTTGTGTGGGTGATGGCGGATTCCTCCGGGTGGCGGATGGATGATTTTGTTTCAAGCGAATCTTGGTCCGGCGCGTCTGGCTTGCGGCGAGCTTACGGGTTTTGGTTTCAAATTCGTGATTGCAATCCTACGGTTTTACCAGCGGCTGCCGTATCTTTTATCAATTGAAGATGAATCTAAATTTAACAGTAATCTATCTCGAAAATAGCCGCAAACACTCGAAATAACAGGGCGTTGACACTCGCCGTTTGTGCGTGTTAGCGTACTTGTCTCTGATGCTTTACGGAGAGAGCATCAGATGGGTCGGTTGGGTTTATCCCCGCTTGCGCAAACAGTGCGGCTTTCCCGCTCGCGGCCTACTGGCCGCAATCCTTAGGTTTGGTACCATAGAAGATTCCGGAATGGCTTTCGATAAAGCAAAGATTGTGCGCGCGGCTGAGAAGTATCTTGCCCAGGGCAAAATCCCCGCAGCTATCAAAGAGTATCGCGAGATCGTCAAAAACGATCCCAACGATTTCACCGCGCTCAACATGCTCGGCGACCTATACGTCCGCCAGGACGACAAACAGAACGCCATCCAATGCTTCCTGCGCATCGCCGAGCATTATCGCGAAGAAGGCTTTCAGAGCAAAGCCATAGCGATGTTCAAGAAGATTGACCGCCTCAACCCGCGCAGTCCCGAAATCGCCAACAAGCTCGCCGTCCTTTACGAAGCGCAGGGTCTCATCGTTGACGCCCGCGCGCAGTACATGACGGTCGCCGAGGCCTGTATGCGCGACGGGCAGATCCGCAAGGCGCTCGAAATTTTCCGCAAGGTCGCGGACCTCGATCCACAGAACACTGAGGCGCGCGTCAAGCTGGCGCAGGGTTACATGCGCGAAGGGATGGAGGCGGAAGCGGCCGAGGCTTTCAGCGAAGCCGGCGCGCAGTTTCTGGTCCGACGCGAGTACGAGCGCGCCGTCGAAGCCTACAACTCTTCGCTCGATCTCACCCCTCATAACTACGCCGCCCTCGACGGGATGCTCAACGCGCATATCGCGCTCGGCACGCCGGACGAGGCCGCTGAAGTTCTGGAGCAAGTGCTCGCGTCGCGCCCCGAAGACGTTGAGCTTCTCTCGATGCTCGCCAGCGCCTACCTGGAGGCGGAAGATTCTCAGGCCGCCGAGCGGACGGTCGCCGCGCTGGTGACCGTCGAGTCGGCTAACTACGGCCGTTTCGTTGACGTGGCGCGCCTTTATCTCAAGGCCGGCGAGGTGAACGACGCTGTCCGCGTGCTCTCGAACATCACGGAGCAGATCCTCTCCGGGCGCGAGGAAGAGAAGCTGATGGAGCTTTTGAACGAGGCCCTCACGCTGGACCCGGAACACGTCGAAGCCTTGCGCCTGCTCGTCCGGGTTTATGCCTGGGAGCGCGACGACGACAAGCAGCGCCAGGCGCTCGAACGGCTGGCCGAGGCCGCCGAAGCCGCCGGGCTGGACGACGTCGAGCGGTCCGCCCTGATGCAGCTCGCGCAATTTTCGCCGGACCAGCGCTACCTTGAGCGACTTCACGCCCTGGGCCACACGCAAGAGCAGAAGCAGGCAGCAGTCACGCCGCCGTCCGCGCCGCCGCCCGACGAGGTACCGTCGTTCGAAAACTTCGCGCTGATTGACGAGGGGGCGACCGCCTCCGCGATGGGGCTCCCGAAAGTAGAAGAGGTCGCGGAGTTTGAGTTCAACTCGGTCGCCCAGCCCGCCCCCGACCCGTCCGCATCGTTTGCGGACCTCAACGAGGATTGGGGCTCCGCGAGCGAAACATCCTTTCAGTTTGATGTCGGTCAGCCGGCGGCCGCCCCGAACGAGCCTCAGCAATTCGACTTCGACGGGAGCGCCGTGGCGGGCAATGAGGCCGCGCCCGCTCCAGGCACGGATGATACGAGACGCGAGGCAATGCTCAGGCAGGAGCTGGACAGCGTTGATTTCTATCTGGCGCAAGGGTACATGGACATCGCGGCCGATACGCTCGACATGCTCGAACGCCAGTTCGGCGCTCACCCGGAGATAGATTCGCGGCGCGCAAAGCTGAATCAACAGTCCGCGCCCGCCACCAACGCGCCCGAGCAGACGGTCGAGTATGAGGGCTTCACCCGTTACGATGTGGCCGAGGAAGTGGCGCCCATCGAGGTGGAGAGTTTCGAGGTGAATGAGGTCGCGCCCCAGCCGGACCTTACGCCCGCAGAGCCTCCGCCCGCGGCCTTGACGGAGGAAGCCGACGCGTCGAAGACAGAGGCCGCTCCCGGCATTGACCCTGGACTCGCGGCCATCTTTGATGAATTCCGCGAGGCCGCCGAGGAGGAAGAGGCGCATGTTGCGGACGGCGATTATGAGACACACTACAACCTCGGCCTCGCCTACAAAGAGATGGAGCTTCTGGACGAGGCGGTCGAAGAGTTTCAAATAGCGGCCGGAATGACCTCGCCGAAGGACGGCACCCCGCGTTACCTGCAGTGCTGTAACATGCTCGGCCATTGCTTCATGAGCAAAGAGATGCCGCGGCTCGCCGTCATGTGGTTCAAGAAGGGCCTGGAAGCCCCCGGCCACACGGAGGACGAGTACCAGGCGCTGCGTTACGATCTGGGCACGTCTTACGAGCAGATGGGCGATCTGGATAAAGCCATCGAAGTCTTCTCCGAAGTCTACGGCATTAACATCTCCTACAGGGGCGTCTCCGAGAAACTGCGCGAGCTACAAGAGCAAAAGGCCGTCAATCGTGAATCGTAAATCGTGAATGGATTAACTCTTTCGCTCTTTGACGATTTACGATTTACCATTTACGATTTACGAATATGACAGCCAAGCTGAGCGTCATTTTCTATATTTTGCTCTGCCTTGAGGTCGGCATCGTGCTCACGGTGCTGCCCTGGTATTCGCCTTTCGGCCTTGGCGAGTGGAGAGACAATTTCTTCCTGCTCTATGCAGCTAACAAAACGGGCTTGAAGGGCCTGCAATACGCCGTCTCGTCCGGCTGGGTGCGCGGCGCCGTTTCCGGGCTCGGCCTTCTCAACATCGGAATCGCCGTCTGGGAGATAGTGCACTTCCACCAGACCGTTGACGCGCTGCAAACCGTTCCGGCCAAAACTGCCGCCCCTCAGAAAGATGTCGTCCCATCTCAGAGCGCCGATAACCTACCTGATAACGAGCGGGGCGATGACTCCGGCCAGCAATCCGGCCAGTGAAGATTTCCAAATGGTCCTGGCACTCGTTCGCGCTGCCGCGCGAGCGCGCGTCTCTCTCATCCAGCTCCGCGAAAAAAATCTTCCAGCGCGCCTGCTTTATGAATTGAGCACAGCGTGCGCTCAACTCACGCGTGGGACACAGACGCGGCTTCTGGTCAACGACCGCGCAGACATCGCACGCGCCGCAGGCGCAGACGGAGTTCATCTCACGACGCGCTCGGTCGAAGCCGCAATCATCCGCCGCGCCTTTGGAGAAGGCTTCCTGATCGGCGTCTCGACACACTCGCTCGCGGAGGCTCGCGCGGCGCGCGACTCCGGGGCGGACTTCGCAGTCTTCGGCCCTATCTTCGACACGCCGTCGAAACGCGCCCACGGCCAGCCACTCGGACTTGAAAAGCTGCGGGAAGCGTCGCGTGCGCTCTCTCCCTTCCCCCTCATCGCAATCGGCGGCATCGCGCGCGAAAATGTTTCTGAGGCGTTGCGGGCGGGCGCGAGCGGAATTGCTGCAATTCGCCTCTTCGGCGACACGCATAATCTCGCTCGTGTCGTCGGCGCGATTCAGGGCTCTACGCCTTAGAGGCAATATTCATCTCCGGGAGGGATGTATAATGCCTGGTGATTACCTCAAGTAATGATCATGCGGAAGATACCCGTTCTAATCGGCATTGACGTGGAGCCTGATGAGCGGCTGGGATGAGTTAAGGCGAAAGCATAGGGATCATGGTTTCTGACGATTCAACTCTGATGCCCGTCGCGTTGACCATCGCGGGCTTTGACCCGTCGGGCGGCGCAGGTGTCGTCGCGGACATCAAGACGTTCACGGCCTTCGGCTGTTTCGCCACCGCGGCCGTCACCTCGCTCACCTACCAGAACACTGTCGGGGTCTTCGGCGCGGCGCACCAGACGGCAGAGGTCGTCCGTGCTCAGGTCGTGCCCGTGGTTGAAGATTTCGATGTCGCATGCGCGAAGACAGGGATGCTGCCGACGCGTGAGATCATCGTGGAGGTGGCGCGACTGTTCCGTGAGACGAAACTGCCCGCGCCCGTGGTTGACCCGGTCGTGCGCTCGACTTCGGGCTACGATCTGATTGACGACGAGGCGCTCCGCGCGCTCGTGGGCGAACTTTTGCCACTGGCCGCGCTCGTGACGCCGAATATCCCGGAGGCAGAGCGCATCACCGGATTGAGCATTGAGGACGAAGAAGGGATGCGCCGCGCCGCCAGAGCCTTGCGTGAGCTGGGCGCGCGGGCCGTGCTCGTTAAAGGCGGACACCTCAGAGGAATTGCGGATTGGGACCAGCGGATTGCGGATGGTGCGCCATCGGCGACCGACCTTCTTGACGATGAAGGGCGTGTGACGTTGTTTCGCGGCGAGTGGATCGAGACGACGTCCACGCACGGCACAGGGTGCGTGCTCTCGGCCGCAATCGCCGCGTGTCTGGGGCGGGGGCTCGATCTGGAAAAATCTGTCGAGACGGCCAAGCGCTTCGTCGCCAATGCCATCCGCCGCGCGCCGGGGCTGGGACGCGGTCACGGACCCATAAATGCAGTGACAAGTGACAGGTGACGAGTGACGAGCAAAACCGCTTTTACTCGTCACTCGTCACTTGTCACTCATCACTGTTCTTCAATCGTTACTTTCTCCATCGTCACGGGTGAGGTGGGCTTGTCGTTGCGGTCGGTCGCCGTCGCGGCGATGGCGTCCACGACGTCCTGGCCTTCGATGACCCGCCCGAACTTCGTGTAATTGGGGGGGAGCGGGTAGTCAACGTGCATAATGAAGAACTGCGAGCCGTTGGTATTCGGCCCGGAGTTCGCCATCGCCACTGTGCCGGCTTTGTATGGACCTTGATAGAGTTGGGACGAGCGATTGATCTCGTCGTTGAATTTCCCGCCCCAGGCGGATTCCCCTCCGTAACCCATTCCCAAAGGATCGCCGCCCTGAATCATGAATCCTTTGATGACGCGATGAAAGATGATGCCGTCGTAGTAGCCGCGCTCAGCCAGCAGGCGAAAGTTCTCCGTCGTCTTCGGCGCGTCCTCCTCTAAAAGCTCGAAGCGAATTGTCCCCTTGTTGGTCTGGATAACTGCCGTGCGATTTGCCATAGATGCTCCTTAAAAGCAGGGACCGGGGGGCGGGGGCCGGGGGTCGGAAGAAAAACGGGTTTAGCTTTTCATTCCGACCCCCGGCCCCCGACCTCTGGCCCCTGAAGAATAAATTTTTCGATTGCGAGGGCTACTCCGTCTTCGTCGTTGGTGGCCGTCGCGTGACAGCCGCCGTGTTCTTCCAGGAGTTGGCGCAAAGAGGCTTCGGCGTTCCCCATCAGAACGCGCGTCCCGGCCATTTGCAGCATCTCCAGATCGTTGAAATTGTCGCCGATGGCCATGACCTCTTCAGCGCTCAGCCCCTGCTCGCGCGCAGCCGCTTCCACCCCGACGCCTTTCGAGACCGACGGGTGCAGCACGTCCACGAGCGCGAAATCCATCTTCGGGTAAACAGTTCTCAAAAGTTTTACGCTCGCGCCCAACTCCGCGCCGAGACTTTCGACGAGGCGCGTCATCCGCGCCACACCCCCGGAAAATGTCATGTGAACGGGCGCGTGATCCAGATAATCTTCGAGCGAGGGGACGCGCCGCACAGCCTCTTCTGCCTCCTCGCCGTGAATCCGGCGCGACCAGGCGATATACTTTGCGAGCGCCTGATTGTCGTCGCTCATGTGGTCGTAAATGAGCACGCCCGCGCCTTGCGGGTCATCCGAGATGAGCGCGTCCGCGCCCGACGCGCGCCCGACGCGCAACACCTCGCGCGCAGCTTCGAGCGGTAGCAAACTGACTGCCACCGTCTCTAGCGTCCGGGCGTGTTTGGTGAGCGCGCCGTTGTGCGAAATCACAGGCACGTCCAACCCTAGTTCGAGCGCGAGCGGGCGGGCGTCACGAAAGCGTCGCCCCGTAACGAGCGCGACGCGCACCCCCCGCGCACGAGTCTCAGCAATCGCACGCAGATTGCGCGCTGACAGTTCGCCCCGCGAATTGAGCAAAGTTCCATCCAAATCGAGGGCGAGCAAGCCTATTGACATAAAATTGCGAGAGTGGCTCAGAGATTAAACGAACATCGCTCAAAAGGCAAAGAGCAGTGAGCAGCAGGCAGCAGGCAGTTGGCAGTAAGTTTTAGTTGGACGAGGCTGGGCTTAGCAATCAAGCCTTGATCTTCTCAACCCTTACCCACTGCCAACTGCCCACTGTATTACTGGGCTTTGCCCGACATTCCAAAATCCAAGGTTAATTGTCGGGCAGGATAAATAATTGTCGGGCCAGATTATTTACGGCGCGCGGCTTTGCCTAACGATTCCCTCTCAGACAGATTTCGTTGGGCAGGATAATTTTCTGTTGGGCAGGATTATTTCCGGCGAGCGGGCAGCTTGTCGGGTAAGTCCAGATCATCGTCAATCAAAGCGTCCGTGCTGACACCCACCACCCGCGCATACTCTAAGAGTATGATAAGCGGCGGCTCTCGTCTTCCCGTCTCATACGCTGAGATTTGCGTGTACCAAATATCATCTTCAAAGCCTAACCGCCTGAGCATTTCTGTTTGAGAAAGTCCAAGCGCGTCCCGAATC
>DASVXV010000108.1:0-99893 GCA_036392495.1 Pyrinomonadaceae bacterium
TTTATATGCCTTCACGCGCCAGCTATATCTTATATCAGGCGTTTAGCGCAAGCAGCAACGGCGATTTGAAAGCATCGCCTTCGGTGGCTGCGGTTTCATCTGCCGCTTGAATGCAGCAGCCTTCTCCGAGGTTTAGGTAAAGAGAATGTACCAATTGTGGAATGCGGATTAAGGTTAAGATTATCCACGGTTCGATGCTGCGTTCAGAATTGTAAGGATTAAATTCCAACGCTTTTGAGAATAGAAAGGCTGCGCTTCATACCATTTTTGAGGTTCACGAAATTGTTTGCTCGCATTACAGAAAGAACATGCTGGCACAAAATTACTCAAACCATCGAGACCACCTTTGCTCAAAGGAATGAAATGATCTATTGTCAGCCTCTTCTTAGCCCCACAATATGCACAAACATCGCCGAACCTATGAAAATGCGCTGCAAGATCAGCCTCGGAATACGGGATATGAACAGCCTGGGCTTTTAAGCTGCGCCGTTTATGGACATACTTTAATACAGTAATTTTTCCCTTCGGTGACGCTTTGTATTTACGCACTGCAATTTTACGCCGCTCACTTTTTCTATAACGATTTCTGGTTTCTTTGCATTTATCAGTAGCCTCATAATGTTTTCTATAATCTTTATACTTTGGAGTGGAAGCGCGCTCGCGGCCTTTCGCTCTGATACGTTCTCTCACTTCAGGGTTCTCCACATAAGACTTATACCAATTCCTCAAACGGGCTTTGGTTGTGGCTGACCGCTGGTATTTGCTGCAACAGTGCTTACACCACGGCCGCAATCCGCTTGCGCTATATTTTTCAGGGAAAAACTCGCCGGAAGATTTTACCTGTTGGCAATTTGCGCAACGCTTTTCTAATGGAATATTACTTTTCTCTTGATTAGCTACGCGCTTACGCCAGCGCGACTGACTGGCAGTCGCTTTTTCTTGGTGCGCAGCACGGTATTTTGCGCTGTTCAACCCAAGGCATCCAACACACGTGCGGTTAAGCTTGTATCTCAGGCTGAGACCGGTATTCTGATACTCATGTCCATGAATACAAAGCCTGCCTAAGAAATATTTCTCATTGGTCTTGCTTGCCATCGTACAAATATAAACATAAACCGAATTTTGCGGCAGCTCTTTTTAAAGCTTGGGCCTCCGCGTTGCTACTTGAATCGCCCCATTGGCTCACGTCTTCGTCCTCCTGCCCCGTCGCCTCGCGGTAGATGACGCCCTCGGCGCACTGGATCGAGATGCGCGAGACGAGGACGAGCTTGCCGCCGATGCCTACGAGGTGTCGAATCTCGTATGACCAGCCGGGCGCGTAGAGGTCCAAGAATTTGACAGCCGTGTGCCAGGGCAGAAAGAGAATCTTCTGCCCTCCGACGGTCTTACTTCGCAAGAGGCGGCGCGGGATGGGCTTCGAGAGATCGCCGATTATTTCCGTAATGCTTCGCAGTGACATCGCTTCATCCTTTCATCTCTAAGAGCGGAATCCAGAATTCAGGAGTCAGAATTCAGAATAAAAGAGAAACAAGCTGGTTTCCGCCTTATCATTCTGGCTTCTGGATTCTGACTCCTGAATTCTGCTTTTCGCGCTTTTCATACCCGGTTGACACTCTTTACGATGTCCTGTAATTATAGTCAACGTTTGTCCAGAGAACTAAAAAAAGCTCGACTGAAGCTTTGCGCCTCTGAATCCTCGCTTCGGTTGAGAGTCACCAGAGTCCCGTTCGTCTAGTGGCCTAGGACACCGCCCTTTCACGGCGGCGACACGGGTTCGACTCCCGTACGGGACGCCACTCTCTTTTCAAGATCAGCAATAGTGAACACATAGGATGTGCTCACAGGTCGTTCAAACCTCAGGTTAAAGGAAAAGGAGAAAGACAATGACTCAATGCCCTTCTTGTGGAACTATGGCCTCCGACGGCGCGCAATTCTGCACTAACTGCGGATACAACTTCCAGACTGCTGACCAGCAAGCTCCCGAAACGATTCCCTACGCCCCCTACTCCAGCACTACGGAGCCGACGGCAGTTTACACAACAGGGTCTGCGTCGGCGGCGGCTTACCAGCCTCAGCCCCGCAACATCTATCGCATTCTCTCTGTAGTGCTCGGCGTTCTTCTCCTGGGAGTCTCTGTCGTTTTGATCATCGTGCTCAGCCGCGTCAGCGGTAAGTCGGCTGTGAAATCGGGGATGACTCCACGCCAGACCATCGAGTCGGTCTACAAGGCCGGGACGGATCTTTATGAAAAGCTGGCCGCAGACAATCTGACAGAGGGCGACCTCCTCGTTGCCTACAGCACGATGATGGACCTGATACCGAATGAAGCGAAGAAACAGATGATCAGGATGATGAAGTACGAGGTGGAAAGGAGCGGCGGACTCCCCAAACTGGAGGTCGTCAGCGAGGACATCAGCCCCAGCGGCGATAGCGCTACCGTCGTCGTGCGAGTCACCACCATGAGAGGGCCTGACCTTCAGCCGAGAACGGAGACGTCCCCGCCGATCCCGATGATTAAGGAAGACGGCAAGTGGAAGTTAGACGTTATGAGGGGAATGCGGCCACTCAGATTTTGATCGCGCCGCAATGCAATCCGCACGGGGGCAAAAAGCGCCTTAACTTTTCCGTGCCTGAACGCCTGAAGGGAATCAGTGATGGCGGGCTATTCCAGGACTCCGCTTCTTAAAAAACTCGGAATCAAAGAGGGCATGAGCGTCCGCTTCGTCAACGCTCCGCCCGGTTTTGAGAAGACTCTGGGGGAAATGCCCGAAGGGGCGCGCCTGGCCTCCTCTTCGCGCGCGGGGCTGGATTTCATACTCGTCTTTGTGAAGACCGAGCCAGAACTGAGGCGCAGGCTCTCCGAGGCGCGCACCTTACTCTCACAAAATGGAATGATCTGGATCGCCTGGCCGAAGAAGAGTTCCGGCGTGAAGACCCATCTCTCTTTCGCGGAGGTGCAGGAGGCTGGACTCGCGGCGGGGGTCGTTGACACAAAAGTATGCGCGATTGACGACGTGTGGTCCGGGCTGAAATTCGTTATTCGCCTCAAGGACAGGGCCGCAGGAGGTTAGAATCCACGGACCTTGAGCAGAGCGCTCTTAAAACTCTTCGCCCTCGTCATCGGCTCGGTCGCGGCTCTGCAATCGTTGCCTGCCAGCGCACAGGACATCCCCTGCATCTTTGACGACTCGTCCCTGAGCTACAAGGGGACGCCGCAGGAGCAGGCCAAATGCCTCCTGCGCCCCGTCCTGATGGGCGGGCACCTGGGTGCGGCCCTCAAAAAATTGCCTTCCCCGCTCGATAAGCTGATCGGTGAACCGTTGAACGTGGACCGGGCGGCTCTTCAGCGCTATCTGACGGAGCAGAACATCAGCGAGGCTGACCTCGGCGGTCTCCTCTCAGACCCTCTCTCACCCGCGAACACTTCCGATCCGGGAGCGCCCCTTGCGCGCTACTTCGTGATTCACGACGTCAGCACGCCGAACTACCTGGACCAGCCATTTCCGCCGGACATCAACGACGCGACCTGGATGTGGAACGACCTCCGGCGCAGGTGGGTCAGCAAGAAGGTGACTCACGTTTACATCAACCGTCTGGGCGATTCCGTCACGGCCGTGGATTTCAAGACGGAACTGCCCGCCCCGAACCACGGGACGAAGTTCGCCCGCGACCGCCTGAGAAATAAAGGCAAAGGTCTTTACCTGCACGTCGAACTCGTCCAGCCCAGACGCAGAGACCCGCAGGGCGGCCCGAACAATGACAGGTTCGCCCCCGTCCCAGGTTTCACCGGGGCTCAACTGCAGAGACTCGCGCTCGTCTATCTCGCGGCGAGCGTCAGGCGCGGCGAGTGGCTGATTCCGGCTTTTCACGCGGCCGTGGACATAGGGATACCTGATGCCCACGACGACCCGCAGAACTTCGACACCAACGGATGGGCGAATGAGCTGCAGGCGCTCCTGAAATCAATCAAAGCACTGAGGAAAGCGAACAAATAGAAGGACCTTTTAATTTTCCAAACGGAGTGAGAACTGATTTTTATGACAAAGACCATTCTGGTTACAGGCGCGACCGGTACTGTTGGGAGTCTCCTGGTAGAGAAACTCGCGGCTGCTGGCGCGCGAGCGCGTGCGCTCGTCCGCAGCCCGAAGAAGGCCGAAGGCGTCCACAGGCTCGGCCTCGAAACTACTATCGGCGACTTCGATGAGCCGGAGACTTTGAAACCGGCGCTCGAAGGAGCTGAGAGAGTTTTCCTGCTCTCCGCGCCCGACCCGCGCCAGGCCGAACTGCAAAGCAATCTCATCAGGGCGGCGAAAGAGGCTGGCGTGCGTCATATCGTCAAGCTCTCCGCAATCGGCGTCGGCGGAGAGTTGGACTCGATCTCTCTGGGACGCCTGCACCGTGAGACGGAAGAGGAGATAGAGCGTTCGGGAATCGAATACACGCACCTGCGCCCGAACGGTTTCATGCAGAATACTTTTATGTTCGCGGGGACGATTAAGGCGCAGGGAGTTTTCTACGCCCCGTTTGGCGACGCGCGCGTCAGCTACGTTGACGCACGCGATGTCGCAGCGGTCGCGCTCTCGGCCCTCACAGAAGACGGCCACGCCGGAAAGGCTTACGAGATTACGGGGCCAGAGGCCCTCTCTTACAGGGACATAGCAGGTGAATTCTCATCCGTTTTGGACCGCGAAGTTAAGCACATCGAAGTTCCCACGGACGCTGCGCGCGGAGCGATGACGGGGATGGGTATGCAGCCGTGGCTGGCCGACGCTCTTGTGGAGCTGTTCGAGTTCTACAGCGAAGGAGGAGCCGAACGCGTGACAGACACGGTCCGCGCGGTCACAGGCCGCGAGCCCATCACATTCGCGCAATTCGCCCGAGACCATGCAGAAGCCTTCAACTGATTTCGGAATTCGGATTGCGGATTGCGGATTGAAAAGACAAAGGCAGTGGTTTTCAATCCGCAATCCGCAATCCGAATTCCGAAATCCGCAATTGGCAGGTCCAACTGGTGGCGGAGCGAGAGCATCTGAAAAGGGTGCGCGCTGCGGGTTTGTGCGCGCTCACTTTTGTGTGGCAAACTAGGCTTTTCCGAGGCGGCACAAGGGTTTGATTTTAAGAAATAGCTTGAGTTTCCTGTTCTCTTAAAAGTACGCAAGGGGCCGCCCGTCGCTCAAGTTGACGAGAAAGCGCGAGGGGGCGGCCCTTAAGTTTTGAAGGAATGTTATTCATGTTGAGACGATCATCTATATATATTGCTCTGACGTCCCTCTTCTTTATCCAATCCATTATTTTCACACGCGCGACGGCGCAGACCGCAGGCGCAAGGGACGTGGTCATGATTCTGCCGTTCGAGAACACTTCGAACCTGTCGGAGTACAACTGGGTCGGGGAGAGCTTCGCCAACTCGCTCTCGGAACTTTTGCGTGTGCCCGGGCTGGTCGTGCTCTCAAACGACGAGCGCGAGCTTGCCTATCAACGTCTGGGCCTGCCTTTGACGGCCATCCCGTCTCTCGCCACAGCGGTCCGCCTGGCGCGCACGGCCAATGCGACGATGGTCGTGCTCGGGACATACAGCGTCGCCCCCGGACAGGATAAGACGACGGGCACGGTCCTCGGCTCGGCGCGCGTCATCAAGGTCAACGAGGGACGCGTGATGGGCGAAGTGATGCCTGATGGGCGCTGGGCGTCGCGCGTTTTTGACTTCGGCGGCTCGCTGATAGATTTGCAGAAAATGCTCGGCCGCATCTCCTTCGACATTCTCTACGCGCGCGACAAGGCTTTTCCGTTCACGCGCAACGAGATGATCGAGCGCGCGACCAAAGCCCCGCAGCAGGCTTTCGAGGCGTGGCTCAAGGGTAAGCTGACGGACGACAAGGTGCTCTCGGAAGACAGGCAGAAGTACGTCAAGGAAATTTATCTGAAGAACGCGCTCAGAATCTACTCGGACGCCAGAGGCGGGGCGGTCTATCCGGAGGCCGCTTTCGAGCTCGGACAATTCTATTACCGCCAGCAGGATTGGAAACAGGCGGCCGAGTACCTTTCGAGGCTCCAGAAAGAGGACCCGCAATACACAGAGGCTGCTTTCTACGCAGCGATTGCTTATACCAAACAGGGCGACCAGCGCAGCGCCCTGGACGTCTTGATGCCTTTGACGCCTGAAAACTCCAGGACGCCGCTCACCAGTATCGTCAACAACGCGGGCGCACTCTCCGTCCAACTCGCGCGCGGTGAGAAGAAACAGAAGGAGCGCGACGAGCTGCTGGCGCAGGGCACAAGGTTCTTGAAGCGTGCGTCTGATTCCTCTTCGCCCGACGACGCGATTGTGCAGTTCAACTACGCTTACTCGCTCTTTCTCTCGGGCAAGTACGAGGAGGCCGCCAATCAACTACGCACCATCCTCGCCGCCAACCCTAGAGACGGCGAAGCCTACTTTATCCTGGCGAAGTCTCTGGAGAAGCTGGGGCAGGCGGAGCAGGCCGCTGCCGCTGACGATCAGGCGCGGCGCTTCCTTCCCTCTTACGCCAAGTGGCAGACCGAATGGCAGAAGTCGCAGACCACTGCGAACCTGACGGTTCGACTGCGACAGGTTTTCATCCCGAGCGATCTGCCCCGTTCGCCGGGTCCGGAGGACCCGGTCTCGACTCCCGGAAGCCCCGCGGAGCTGCTGGCGCAGGCGCTGAAACTTTATCAGGAGGGACGCGACGATGAAGCCCTGCCGCTGCTGCGGCGCGTCCTGACGCTTGAGCCGACGAGCGCCGAAGCGTTCCTTCTGATTGGCCGCATCAATCAACGCCTGGGCGATCAGAAGGCCGCCATCAGCGCCTTAAAGACCGCGATCTTCTGGGAATCGAAGACGATTGACGCGCATATACTCCTGGGGCGCATCTTTCTCGAACTGGGCGACCGCGCGCAGGCACTCACTTACGCGCGCAGCGCCATGGAGATTGATTCCAATAACCAGGAAGCGATAGGACTGCTACGCCAGGTGGAGATGGGCGGGAAGTAAGAAGTCCGTAAATCGTAAATCGTGAATCGTAAATTGAAACAGCTTTCTCGATTTACGATTCACGATTTACGATTTACGGCTCTTTTTTCTGCTGTTTGTGTTAAAATTCGCTCCCTCGAACTGAGCCTGTCGCCTCCGGGCCACCCGAACGGGCATGAATATTTTGCAGATTGTTTTTGCAGCCGCACTGGTTCTGGGCTTATGTGCCCTCTTCATCGTAGCCATGTCCAGGCACAAGAAGGCTGCGACGGGCGAGCTTAATCTGATGGGCGCGCTCGCTTCGGTTGAAACGGCGCTCGAACCTGAGGGGTCCGTGCTGATTCGCGGAGAGGTGTGGCGTGCGCGCACGCGCCAGGGCACCAGCATCGGGCGCGGCCAGACGGTGCGCGTCATCGGGGCAAGCAGTCACCTGCTCGAAGTCGAGCCGATCTCTCAATGAGCGCTCGCGGCGAGCAGTGTCCGGCGGCGCACTGCTCGCCCAACATTCGCTATGGCAGTAGACACACATAACTACTCAGAGCAGCTTAAGCGCGAGGCGCGCCATTCGGCTCTCGAAGAGTTCAGCAGAGACGAGCGGCGCCCGGCCGTGTTGCTTCTGAGCGCGCTCGTCCTCGCAGTCCTCTTCTTCGCCATAGGCTTACTGGTCGGTCGTTGGACCGCCACTCGCGATTCCTCTGCAAATGCCGCTTCCCCCGCCGCGGCAACTCCATCCCCTTCCGCTGAAAAGCAGTAAGCAGTAGGCAGTCAGGTCAGGGTTGATAAGCTGGATGCTTGATATAACGTGAGTTCGGCCTGAGAGCTGTCTGCATGCATCAGCCCCGTCAGGGGCGAAAGATTTTAGCCCAGGGCGTCCATCCCTGGATTAAGACGCAAACAAAATATTCGAGATGCAATTCAAGGGCTGTCGCCCGCTCACGCGGGCTTGCATTTCAAATCGGCGCTGTGACCCAGGGCTCACGCCCTGGGCTTTATGCTGCCGCCCCTGACGGGGCTCGATAAATATTTACGTGCTTGTTCCAGGGGCTAACGCCCCTGGCTAAAATCTTCCGCCCTCTTCGGGTGCTGATGGGTCCTACCTCGTCCCTGTTTACTTCGAACTCACGTTGATATAAACCCCTGCTTCAATGACCTAAAGCTTACTGCCAACTGCCCACTGCCCACTGCCTACTGCCTACTGCCTACTGTTTTCTGCTTCTCTCACGTTCAATCCTTTCCCGTTTCCAGAAAATTTTTTTTCGTGGCACGCAAGGTGCCTTAGCTCAGGACGGCTAGCACGAAATGGAACGTGCCCCCGCCGCCAACACCCCTCTGAGCGCCGCCTGCCGCTGCGCCAGCCGCCCGCCGAGCGATCCTTCAGTTAACTCTCCGAAATGTGAACCCGGTCGAAATGGCCGGGTTCTCCCGCATTTACGGGCTTTTCCAATTATTTCAACGTTCTCCCCTTCTCCCGGACCTCTTCGCTCAAACATTCCTCCATCAAGATCACAGGCGTTCTTGAACTGCGCAGGCGACGAATTTTGTCACTTGTGCGGTGACGTTTTCTGTCGAAATGCCCTCATTCGTAAACCATTTCGACACTTGAGTCTTGAGTCTTGAGTCTGGAGTCTGGAGTCAAAGGAATTTTTTTCTGCTGACTCGGGACTCCAGACTCAAGACTCAAGACTGTTCTTTTGTTAAACTCCCACACGATGGACGAAGCGATTTCGCTCGATACGCCTGTTCGTGAGCGACGCCTCGCGCGCCTCAGTAAGCGCGTGCGCGCCTGCGCCCCGACGCGCGCAGAGGTCGGACTCTCCGCACTGGCGGCAGCGCTGCTCATCCTCTCTTTTCCCGATTTCAATCTGTGGCCGCTCGCCTGGGTCGGCTTCGTCCCCCTCTTCTTAGCCATCGTCCGCAGGCCACAACGCGGGTGCGCCTTCCTGCTCGGGTGGATAGCGGGCACGCTCTTCTTCTACGGCACATGCTACTGGCTGTCGTACGCGATGATTCGTTACGGACACATTCCAACGTGGCTCGCTTACCTGCTGGTTGTGATTCCGACAACTGTGGCCGGGCTGTTTCACGGCTTCTTCTGCGTGGCGCTGGCGCGCGCCGTGGATCGCTGGGGAGTCCGGGCCTTATTTCTCGCGCCCGTGCTCTGGATAACCTTTGAGTGGGTGCGTTTGGGAAGCATAGGACAACTCTGGAACGCCATCGGCTACTCGCAGGCTTACGTCACACCGTTGATTCAAACGGCGCGGTGGGGCGGCGTCTACATGGTCGGATTCCTGATCGTTACGGTCAACGCGGCAGTCGCTTACGCGATCTTGCAGAGAAACGCGCGCGCACTGAAGCTCTCGGCCGTTACGGTTCTGGCCGTAGCGCTCGTAGCGCTGTCAGCATTCCTGACTGCTCGTTCTGACGTGACGGCCCCTTCGTCTGGTAAACCGGCAGCAGTCGTCGTCGCCGTGCAACCGAACGTGCCGATGGATGACATGACGCTCGCGACCTTCAACGATCTACGTGAGCGTCACTATTGGCTGAGCGAGAGCGGTCTCAGAGCGCGGCAGGAGGGTTCGGACATCCCGCGCGTGGTCATCTGGCCCGAGTCGCCCATGAATTTCAAGTACGAGGGAGACATTGGCTTTCAGGAACTTATCACAGACTTCGCCAGGAAATATCAGACGTCCGTTCTCTTCAACGCGCAGGAGCCCGCCCCTGCAAACGGCAGTTACAATTCGGCCGTGATGGTCAACGAAGAGGGTCGGCGCGTCGCACAGTATGATAAGATTCGACTGCTGCCGTTTGGCGAGTATGTGCCGCTGCCGCGCTGGTTGCCGTTCGTGAGCTCGATTCCGGCGATGGTCGGAGATTTCACGCCGGGCGCGCAGTACACGTTGATGCCTTTAGGAGGCGGGACTGACAGTGCGCGTGCGGGCGTCTTTATCTGCTTCGAGTCGGCGTTCCCGTCCATCTCGCGCTCGTTCGTCGAGTCCGGGGCGGATGTGTTGGTGAACATCTCGAACGACGGCTACCTGGGCGCGACGCCCGTGATGCGGCAGCACCTGGCGAACACAGTGTTTCGCGCCGTGGAGAATGATCGCCCCGTCTTGCGTGTGACGAACACGGGCATCTCGGCTTACATCACGGAGACAGGCAAAGTCCTCGATGCGACCGATGGCTTCCAGCCCGCGATGCGAACCTGGACCGTGTACCGCGCAACTACGGGGAAGACCTTTTACACGAAGTTCGGCGATCTCTTCGTCTGGTTATGCGCTTTAATGACCTTGGCTGTCATCGTTATCTCATGGCGCAAGAGTAAGCGAGCTTGATTGAATAACGCGGATTGAAAAGACGAATTCTTCCGGGGTTGCTTAAATCCGCAATCCGAATTCCGCAATCCGCAATCGAATAATGGGGATGATTAGAGAATGTTAGAGACAGTATCACTTCTGGAGTTGCGCAACTCTTACGACGATCTTCGACAGCGCGTCGAACAGCTCGGGAGGTTTCTTTGATGTCGCCGCGAAGCGCACTGAGTTGAAACGGATCGAGGAACGGGCCTCGGCGCAGGATTTCTGGAACGACCAGGAGGCGGCGCAAAAGCTGATGGCCGCGAGAAGCCGTCTGGAGAGGACCATCGCGCGGCAGGAGCAGTTCGAGTCCGCGATGGCGGACGCCGGCGTGCTCTTTGAATTCGCCGAAGAAGATGAGGCGTCTGTGAAGGAACTGCGCCAGTTGATCGAACGGCTTGAGCACGAGGTCGGACAGGCCGAAACAGAATTGCTCCTGTCCGGCGAGAACGACCAACTGAACGCCATCTGCACGATCAATCCGGGCGCGGGAGGCACGGAATCCCAGGACTGGGCGGAGATGCTCCTGCGCATGTACCTGAAATGGGCCGAGACGCGCGGCTTCAAAACGGAGATTCTGGATTACCAGCCGGGCGAGGAGGCTGGGATTAAGAACGTGACTTTCAGGGTCGAGGGAGAATATGCCTACGGACTGCTGGCTGCGGAAGCAGGCGTGCATCGCCTGGTCCGCATCTCGCCCTTCGACCAGGCGGCGCGGCGTCACACCTCGTTTGCGTCTCTCTTCGTCTATCCGGAGATTGACGAGAACATCGAAGTGGAGATCAACGACAAGGATTTAAGGGTTGACACTTATCGCGCGACGGGCGCGGGCGGCCAACACATCAACACGACAGACTCGGCCGTGCGCATCACACACATCCCGACCGGAATAGTCGTCTCGTGCCAGAACCAGCGCTCGCAGCACCAGAACCGTGCGGTCGCCATGCAGGTCTTGCGCTCGCGCCTCTACGAGATCGAGCTCGAAAAGCGGCGCGCCGAGACCGCCGAACTCGAAGCCAACAAGCAGGACATCTCCTTCGGCTCGCAGATACGCAACTACGTGCTCGCGCCCTATCGTCTCGTCAAGGACGCGCGCACCAAGCTTGAACGCGGCGACGTGGACGCGGTGCTCGCAGGGGATTTAGACGACTTTATCAAGGCGTATCTGCTCTCCCGGCGGGCAGCCTAACACCTGAGTGATGAATTTTATAAAAATGTTCGGTTTTAAACTTGGCGTTATGCTTGTCTGTTTTGTTTTTCTCTCAAGCATCTGTTTTGCACAGAAGCCGCCGCAAACTCGTAAGGAAGTAGTTAATGATTTCTTAGAGGCTTGGATGGTACGAAAGGATATAACAACAGCTCTTCAATTCTTCCACGAAAAAGCGTTCCTGGACGACTCCGTTCTGGATTGCGGCTGCTGTAGTCATTTCAAGTCGGAGACAGAGTTTCGTACTCCTGAAGCTATCAAGAGCGCGGTGAGTGTTTTTCTGGGCGAAGATTTTGGGCACATCAAAGGCACCACGTTGAAGAATGTCCTTTTCTTAACAGAGGATTCCGAGAAATTAGCAAAGACTTATAAGAAATGGGTTTTGAATCAACCAGAGCATGATAAATATTACATCGTTAGCTACAGAGCCCTTAACTCTAGAGCGAAGCGGTATCTGGGAAAGCAATACAATTTGAAGAGCGCTTTTTTCAATGTCATACAATTTCGCGTTCTCAATGAAGATGTAAGGTATGGAGATGATGTTTTGATGTACTTGTTTTGGGTAAGGGATAAAAATGGCTGGAAGATTGGTAGAATCAGCGTGGCGTGTAATTGAGGCGCTGAGGAGATGAGCTTTTAGCTGCCATCTAACATTCAGCATCTGACATCTGCTTTTGGAGTGCTTATGGCAACTACACAAACTGAAGCGCGGGCAGCCAAGCCGCCAGCGCCCAAGAATACGCGGCGCAACGAGATCATCGCCATCCTGCTCTTCGCCCTGGGCGTGCTGCTGGCGCTGTGCCTCGTCTCTTACAATCCGAACGATTCGACCTGGAATACCGCAAGCCAGCATCCAACACGCAATTGGATCGGTCCGTTCGGAGCCAACATCGCTGCCGGTTTGTTTCAGACCATAGGTCTCGCCGCATATCTTTTGCCTTTGCTCCTGCTTGCTGCCGCCTGGCGACGTTTTCGCACGCGGCGCATTCGGGCCCCGCTGTCTAGAATCATTGGCCTCGTCATGCTCCTTTTAGCTGTGGCTGGGCTCTTTGATCTCTTCCTCGTGCGCAAGCCCTTTGACGGAAGTTTTAGGACCGGCGGCCTCGCGGGCGCGCTTATCGCCAGTATTCTCAAGAGTGGCCTGAGCACTATCGGCGCGACCATTCTGCTCACGGCTCTCGCAGCGACAGGGTTACTGCTTGCCACCAACTTCTCCTTCGTTCGCGCGATGGAGCGTGTGAGCGGCGCATTCGGCGACCGCTTCTCTTTCTTCCGCAAGATTCCAGAGCGCTTTCAGGCCTGGCGCACGGCGCGTCGTGAAAGGGCGCAGGCGCGTATGAACATGCGCCGCCAGGCCCGCGCCGAGCGTGAAGCTGCGCGTGAAGCCGAGAAGAAGACGAAGGAGAAAACGGCTGCAGAACGTGTCGCGGAGTTTATGCAAGAGAGCGAGGGCGTTTCGGCCGCCAGCGCCATCAGGCGCGCCGCGATTGCTTCGGAAACAAAAGCTCAGCCCATCATCACAGCGCCCGAAGAGGTTAAAGCCATCGCGGCGACCGCGAGCACGGCCACCGCTCCGGTGACCGCCTCGACCGCGCAGGGCGTTGCGGTCATTGAAACCTCTATCACGGCGACCCCGGCGACCACTCCGAAGCGCTCGGTGGCGAAGCCCGTGCGCGAGCCGGAAGAGAAGGACGACGCCGGAATCGAAGAGATGGTGAAGACGGCTGAAGTCGTCAAGCGGACGGAGATCGAGGACGAAAAGCCCGCTCCCAAACAGTCGCGCCGCGCGACACCCGCACCAATCAGCAACTACAGGATGCCGGAGCTGGAGTTCTTAAATTCGCCGCCGCCGCACTTAGAGTATGCGGACGACGAATACTACGCGATTGCCACCCGCCTCGCCGAAAAGTGCAAAGAGTTCAACGTCACCGGCAAGATCGAGCACATCTGCCCCGGACCCGTCGTGACGACTTACGAGTTCAAGCCCGATCCAGGCGTCAAGTATTCACGCGTCACAGGGCTCGTTGACGACCTGTGCCTTGCGCTCAAGGCCGAATCCATACGCATTGATCGCATGCCCGGTAAGGCCCACGTCGGCATCGAAGTGCCGAGCCCGCATCGCGAGACGATTCACCTGCGCGAAGTTCTTGAGTCAAGACAGTTCAACGAATCCACCTCGAAGCTCACCATCGCGCTCGGAAAGACCATTGACGGGTTGAACTATGTGGCGGACCTGGCGAAGATGCCGCACCTTCTGATCGCGGGCACGACCGGCGCGGGCAAATCCGTCGGCGTCAATTCTCTGATAGTCTCCATCCTCTATAAGGCGACGCCGGAAGAGGTGAAATTCATTCTCATAGATCCGAAGCGGCTTGAGCTTGGACTCTACGAGGACATCCCGCAACTGTTGACGCCGATCATCACGGACCCCAAGCGCGCGGCGATTTCTCTAAAGTGGGCTGTTTCGGAGATGGAGCGGCGCTACAAAGAACTCGCGGGCTGGGGCGTGCGCAACATTGACGGCTACAACACGGAGGTGCTGCGGCGCAATTTAGTCAAAGACTACGACGAGATGACGAACGAGCCCTGGAAGCCTTTGCCGTACATCGTCATCATCATTGACGAATTGGCGGACCTGATGATGGTCTCCGGGCATGAGGTCGAAGAATCAATCACGCGGCTCGCGCAGATGGCGCGCGCCGTCGGCATACATCTGGTGCTCGCGACTCAGCGACCATCCGTTGATGTGATTACTGGACTGATTAAAGCGAACTTCCCCTCGCGCATCTCCTTCCGCGTCTCGTCCAAAGTAGATTCGCGCACGATCATTGACGCCAACGGGGCGGAGCAACTTCTCGGGCGCGGCGACATGCTCTTCCTGCCGCCCGGGACCTCCCGACTGATTCGTGTGCACGGCGCATACGTTGACGAAACGGAGATTAACCGCGTCGTCTCGCACATCAAATCTCAGGGCGAACCCCTCTACGACGAATCAATCACGCAATCGGAAGAAGAGGCGCTCGGGCTGGAAGGCGCGAGCGGCGAGCGCGACGAGCTTTTCGAAGACGCGCTCAGGATTTGTGTCGAGATGAAACGCGCTTCGACCTCCGTTCTTCAGAGGCGCCTGCGTATCGGCTACGGGCGCGCCGCCGCAATCCTGGACATGATGGAGCGCGAAGGCTTCATAGGGCAGGCAGACGGCGCACGCCCGCGCCCCGTCCTCAGCCGCGCCTTCGAAACCGTCAACGATTGGGATGAAGAAGATAGTGGTCAGTAGTCAGTGGTCAGTGGTCAGAAGGTCTTAGCTGATTGAGGCAATAGTTATCAATAGACATTGAGCTTATTAACCCTTACCCAACTGACCACTGACCACTGACTACTGACCACTACTTTTCCACAGAACCTGTGGAAAAGTCTGTGGAAAAGCCGCCCTTTGAAGTTACAAGTTCCTGAAAATTTTATACTTCTAGCATTTTGCACACAGGCGCGGCAAAAACTTTAAGCCCTCTCAAAGATCAGTTTACATCTATGAGACGAAGCCCCCAGTCGGAGCAAGCGCGCTTCAGCCTCACTCTTTTCCTGGCCTGCGTCTTGCTGGCAGTTGCGCCCTCTTGCGTCAAGTTGGCACGCGCACCTCTGGCCGCGGGCGGTCAAACTGCGCCGCGTGGCTCGGCGGACACGCCGCTCGTCAATATCAACGTCGCATCCTCCGAAGAACTCGAAAGCTTGCCTGGCGTAGGTCGCGCGATGGCCGCCCGCATCATCTCTTACAGAGAGCGGTACGGTCGCTTTCGCCGCCCGGAACACCTGTTGATGGTGCGCGGCATCAGTGACCGCCGCTTTCGCGCGCTCAGCGCGCTCATCAGCGCGGAGTAAGACGATGGAGCTTGAATTGTCTGCTCTTCATCGCTCGGCGCGCGAGATTTTCGACCGTGCGCTTGAGAGCCTGGACGCTGGGGCGGCCGTGCGCCGAGCCGTTACTCTGGAAGGCCCCCGACTCAAAATCTTTGACACGACACTCGACCTCGTAGAAGGCCGGACCGGAATCTATGCTATCGCCATCGGCAAAGCAGCTTTGCCGATGGCCGCCGCGCTCACAGAGACCCTTGGAGAGCGTTTGACTGCTGGCATCATCGCCGCGCCAGTGCAGGATGCGGATTGGAAAACAACTGGCATTGATTCTCAAATCAGCAATCAGCAATCCTCAATCCTCAATCCTCTATTATCTGGCCGCTGGCGTCTGTTCAAAGGAGGCCATCCGCTTCCTAATCTTGAGAGCCTCGAAGCGGCGCGCGCCGCATTCGAACTCCTGCGCCGTGCGGACCGCGAAGGCGCGCCTCTTATCTTCCTGATTTCCGGCGGCGGCTCTGCCGCCATTGAGTGGCCGCGCGACGAACGGATAACGCTCGAAGAGCTGCGGGCGGCAAATCTCGCGCTCATCTCGTGCGGCGCGCGTATCACGGAGATAAATGCAGTGCGGCGCGCCGTCTCTGCGGTTAAAGGCGGAGGGCTGGCGAGAAGCGCGCCGAACTGCGCTCAGGTAAGCTTAATCATCTCAGACACCAATCCGGGCGAGGAGGCGACGGTCGCCTCAGGACCGACCTTCGATTCTCAGGGGCGTGCCGAAGGAGACCCGTCAGAAATCATCGCCCGGTACAAGCTCGAAGCTGCTCTACCCGAATCCATCCTGAGAGCCGTCGAACAATTTTCTTCAACTGAGAGACGGGAGGACCATCGCGCCCTGCGCCGGCATTACGTCCTGCTCGATAACGAAAGCGCGCTCAACCGGGCCGCAGAGGCTGCACGTGCGCGCGGACTGACGGTCGAGATTGCGCGAGACATCCTGGAGCAGGAGGTTTCCGCGGGATGCACTCTTCTCCTCTCGCGGCTCTTGGAGCTGCACGGGCGCGAGAGCGATGAGGGGCGCGGCGTCTGCCTTATCTCTGGCGGGGAGTTCGCGTGCCCTGTGCGCGGGCAGGGCCTGGGCGGGCGTAATGCCGAATCAGCTTTGCGTTGGGCGATAGAGTTGGACGCGCTCGCCGCAAACCGCTCCATCTCTTCTCACGTGGTTGCGCTCAGCGCCGGCACGGACGGCGTTGATGGAAACTCTACGGCTGCCGGGGCGGCCAGCGATGAAACAACAGTGAGGCGGGCGCGCTCGCTCGGCCTGGACGCGCGTCGCTTTCTTGACGAGAGCGATGCTCACACTTTTTTCGACGCCCTGGGAGACGCGCTCGTCACCGGCCCGACGGGGACGAACGTTCGGGACCTGCGAATCCTGATCGCGGGCTGATAAATCTTTCCCGCTGATTGCAGAAGCATTGACTCTGAAGCGCCGCGCGTACTATAAAACTTCGGCGCGCAGAGGACTCTGGTCCGCGCGCGCCGCCCGATCCGTCGAGAGCCAGCACCCTCTGAGGAGTTCTCCGAAGCCATGTCAACCAACGTCACCACCGTCGTCCATTACCCGAAGCTTGTCGAAGAGCAGCAGCCTCGCGTCTTCTCTTTTAAGGCGCTCACGGAAACGCTCGCCGCGCTCCGCACAGCGCCTGCGCTCGCGGACCTGAACGAGTGGCTCCTCCGTGTGCAGGTCACGGAGGCAGACCTGCGCCCTTATCGCTTCTTCAAGCCGGGAACGTACGCGCGCCATCGCGTCTTCCGTAACGAATTCGCAGAGCTGCTGGTCCTTTGCTGGCGACCGGGCCAGCGCACGCCGATACACGACCACAACGGTTCATACGGCGCGGTGCGTATCTGCGAAGGGGTGTTGTGGGAGACAGTCTTTGCTCTCAACGACGCGCACAAGCTCTATTACCGTTCGGCGCGTGAGTGGGGACCGCGTCAGGTGACCGGCGCGGACGTGCCGGACATTCATCAACTGGGGAACCCGGAAGTCAGCGGGCAGGATTTGGTGACGCTGCATCTTTATGCGCCGCCGCTCGGCGTCCTCAACACTTACAAAGTCGGAAGCACGGAAGTCGGCCACTACTCGCCGAACGAGTTCATGGATGGCGCGGGAATTTAAAGCAGTAGGCAGCAGGCAGTCGGCAGTGGGCAGGAGAAAAGAGCGCGTTGGCTCATCAAGCGCTGGCTTGCGCTCGCACTTTCTGGTTTCCAGCCCTCCTCGCTTTATCTCTTCTGCCTTATTCCTCAGCATTTCGTTAGCGCTCGCTACTCTTCTCTACGCCGGTTGCACTCGCGGCGCACCGCAGAACAATCAAGTAAATGCACAGGCGACTCCTCAACCAACCCCGCAGGAAATTATTGTCGCCGCGGCGGCGAATCTGACGGACGCTTTCACGGAACTCGGGAAACAGTTCACTGCGAAAACAGATATCCGCATCATCTACAGCTTCGGCGCGACGGCGGAATTAAGTAAGCAGATTGAGAACGGCGCGCCGTTTGACGTCTTCGCCTCGGCGGATGTGGAGCACGTTGACAAATTGGCGAGCCGCGGTTTCATCTCGCCCGGCACGAACAAGCTTTACGCGCGCGGTCTCCTGGTGCTCTGGATTCCGCCTGGAAGCAGCGTCAAGCTCAGTCGAATCGAAGAGATCACGCGCGCGGAAGTCGAGCGCATCAGTATCGCCACGCCTGAACTTGCGCCATACGGTCGGGCGACCGTAGAGGCTCTGCGCGCCCTGAACCTCTGGCAGCAGGTCCAGGAGAAGGTCATTTACGGACAAAACGTCTCGCAGACAAAGCAGTACGCCTCAACAGGCAACGCGGAAGTGGCCTTTATCCCGAAGTCGCTCGTCAAAGCCAATGAGGGAGAGTCAATCGAGGTTGACGAGAGCCTCCACCAGCCGATCAACCAGGCGATAGCCGTCGTCAAGGATTCGAGAAATCAGGAAGCCGCGCACCGCTTCGTCGAATTCATCCTGAGCCCCGAAGGACAGGCACTCCTCGAACGCTACGGATACAAAAGGCCGTGAATCGTAAATCGTGAATCGTGAATGGACGAACGCAGGTTTTCTCTATTTACGATTCACGATTTACGATTTACGGTTTTACATACGTCTCCACTCTCAGGTCAATACCGTCGGTGCTGATGGTGATTGTGCCGCTCTGCCCGGTGGTTAGAATCCTTGCCCCGTTCGCGCGCCAGCGCTCTAATACTTCCTGGTGGGGATGGCCGAAGACTGAGTTGAGGCCGACGGAGATGATTGCGAAAGACGTTTGGGTCGCTTGAACGAACCTGTCCGTCGAAGAAGTCCTGCTGCCGTGGTGTGCGACCTTTAAGACGTCGCAGTGAAGGTCGCCGCCGTGCTCGTTAGCGATGGCGGCTTCCGTCTCTTTTTCGATGTCACCCGTCAAAAGAAAGACTCTGTGGCCGTAGCGCAGGCGCAGCACTACGGACTGATTGTTGCCCGACGGCCCCTTCCGATCTCCCGCGCGCGTTGGCCAGAGCACTTCCACCTCGACCGCCCCAAAGCGCAAACGGTCGCCGCGCCCCACGAGCCGGACGGGCACATTCTGTTGCCGCGCCGTCTCAAGGAACCGCATAAACTCAAGATCGGAAGCGGGGGCGCGTCCAACCAGAGCCGCCCGGATTTTGAAGTTTCGCGCGACGTCGTTCAGGCCGTCAATGTGGTCCGCGTCGGCGTGAGTCGCCAGGATGTAATCAACGCTATCCAGGCCGCGCCACCAGAGATATTCCGAGACCACAGCCTCGCCGATGCTTCGCGTGTCGCGTTCAAAACTTTCCGACCCTTCCGCATTCATTCGCGCACGGTCGAAACGAGGCCGCCCGCCGCCATCCACCAGAAGCGTCGTTCCGTCAGGCATTGTCACTAAAGCCGCGTCGCCCTGTCCGACGTCCAGAAAATCTATCCGCAGCCTTCCGTCCGGCCTGCCAGCGCTCAATGGGTGCTCGACAATCAAAGCGAACATGACGATGAGCGCGAAGGCCGCAGCTCTCGGATTGACGAGCCGGAATAGCCTGCGCTCTTCCATCGCCGGCGCCGCGCGAGCAAACGGATTCCATCGGACCAGTGCGACGGCGAGGGCGATGAGCGGCACGTAGTAAAGGGCGTAGAGAGAGGCGGGCCAGCCGTTGTATTCGGGCAGGCGCACAGAGGCGATGCCCGCGTCTCTGAAAGGGTCAACGCAGTGCACCATCAGCCAGTTCAACCATTCGGCAAGCCGGAAAAGCGGCGCGGCCAGCCAGGCGCTCAGTCCAGAGGTGAGCAGCGCAGCAAGAGCGACGAGCGCCAGCAGAGCCATCAACACGCCCACGAGAATATTCAGGATGAGTGCGGCAAACGAGAGGCGGTGAAAGTAGATGACCAGAAGCGGGAGCAGAATGACTTGCACGCTCGCCGAAACGACGACGGCCCCAAAGGCGTAACGCAGGAGGCGTTGGACGTGGAACTTTTCGAGGCGAGCGGCGAGCGGCGTCTTGAAGAGCCTGTAGCTGTAGTTCGAGCGCGCTATTTCGCGTCGCCACTGGCGCTCGCTCCAGTAAAGCGTCTCGGAGAAGACCTTGACCCAGCGGGCGCACGCGGGCGGGTAAGGCGTTTCGCGTGTGGGGCGCCACGCGCCGACCTCACTTAATCTTTCGAGGAGCGGCCAGCTGATGGTGATGATTGCCAGGACCGAGAGAAAGGTTAACTGAAAGGAGGGGTCGAAGAGGTCCAGCGGGCGCCAGACGAGCAACAGAAGCGTCGCACAACCCAGCGCATTCAGAGACCTCGCGCGGCGATGAACGACGGGCGCGAGGGCAACCACAGTGAACATCCATGCCGCACGAACAACTGAGACCTCCGCGCCAACCGCAATCGTGTATGCCCACAGGAATGAGGCCGACCCGGCGAATTGCCACAGGCGCCGCTTCGTCAGGAGACGCATCAGGAAAAGCGCGACGCCGCCGATAAAGCTGATGTGAAGCCCGCTGATGACCAGGACGTGGAAGGTCCCGCCTTCACGAAAGCGCTCCGACGCCGCTCGCGAGAGCTTGTAACGATTCCCCAGCAGCGCGGCGTTTAAAACTCCGCCCGTCTCAGCGGAGAACTTCTCATCAATCAACGCCATCAGGCGCTGTCGCCACTCGTAGAGCAGCGCGAGCGGCAGGAAGACGCGCTCGTCATCGAGCCGCTCAATGAGGAGCGGACTTTTGATTAATCCGGTCGCCTCTAGCCCGCGCCGTTCCAGATATTCCGTAAACGACGAGACGCCCGGGTTGCGAAAGCCTTCGGCCCTCCCCAGCCTCGCCATTACACGTACACGCGCACCGTAGCGTAACTCAAGCGCTTCATACTCTGCCCGCGCAGCGCGCGTCCCGGCTGGAGCGTAGAGCGCGATTTCCCCTGCGACATCGCGCTCCGCATCCTTGAATCTCAACCGCTCGGCGCGCAAGCTGAGATAAAAGCCATCCGGCGCGGGCTCCGGCGCGCGCATCAGAACGCCCGTCACTTCGACCGGCTCGCCCGAACCGATCACCCCTTCTTCGTAAAGCTGCCCGACGCGCTCAGCGTGAACGCCCTCGCTCTCAAGGACCATCAACGCCGTTCCGGCGAAGAAGAAAGCCAGTATCAGGAGCAGAGAGGCGCGCCTCTCTAAGCGCTTTGTAAAGCTGCGCAGGGCTGCCAGAGAGCAGGCGGCGCTTGCGGCCAGCGCCAGATTGAGAGGCAAACGGGTGAAGCGCGCGAGGAGAATGCCCAGCGCGAAAGACGCTGCCAGGACTGCGAGCGGATGCGGCAGGAATGACTGCTGTTGAGGGGCGGCGCGCATCAATCAAGATGTGCGGGTGGGGTTTTGTGAGATTTAATCTGACGCTATCAACAAATGCAAAGTTTGAGAGCAATCATGCTCAGTTTCCCATTTGCGAGCGGGCCATGAGATCAGGGGATATTCGTCAAATCCTAGAAATCATATTTCAAGCCGAGCTGAGTTATCCGCGCGGGCACAATGGTGTCCACAGCCGAGCCGAAGCCGGGCGCGCCGATAACTCTGATCGGAAGGCCGAAATTGGCGCGGTTCAGGGCGTTGAAAATCTCCACGCGAATCTGTAGGCCTTGTCTTTCGGTCAGGCGGAACCTTTTACTGAGCGACAGGTCCAGGCTCATGAAGCCATCACCGCGGACGGTGTTGCGACCGACGGCTCCGGCCTGACTGAGGGTGAAAAAGTCTGTGAACCGGCGTCCTGGGGAGAGCGCGATTCGTTGCGGGCCATGTCCGCTGAGGAAGACAAGACCGTCGGTCGTGGCCGGGCGGTCAGTCTGGTTGCCGTCGAGGTTAGCGTCGAAAGGAAGGCCGAGCGTGAAGGGCTGTCCCGTATGTGCAGAGAAGATGGAAGCGAGCTGCCAGTTGCCTAGCACGTGCCTGATAAAGCCTTCCGACTTGCTGAAGAAGGGCATGTCCCAAAGCAGTGAGGCCGCAAAGCGATGACGGATGTCGAAACTGGCGTCGCCTCGCTCGGCCCTCAAGTTAAAAGAGTCCTGCGCGAGTTGCGGCGCTCCCGCTATGGGCAGCACGTCGGACACGTCGTCAATCGCATGCGACCAGGTGTAGGAGGTCGTCAGTTGAAAGCCATGGGCGTATCGGTTTCGCGCTTCGAGCTGCAACGCGTGATACGTCGAGCTCGCAGAGCCCTCGAATATCTGGTAGGCCCCGAGCGTGAAAATCGGCCTTGAGCTGGGGTCAGGGCAGATTGCAGGCGGCGGACAAAAATTCCCCGTTAATGGGATGGAGATAAAGCCTCCCTGCACGGACGAGTTCAGGATGACCGGAAAGGGAGCCGTGAAGTCACTGATTGGGATTCGCGGCGTCACGTTCGGTCCAAGGTTCGGCGTCGTCAGGCGCGTCAGCTTGGTGCCCTTCGTGCCGACGTAAGCAGCCGAGAAGATGAAATCTCCGAAAGCCTCACGTTCAAAGGTCAGATGCCACTGCTGCGCGTAGGGCGTCCGCAGCTTTCTCTCGGGCAGCGTGAAAGACAATCCTCCAAAACTGCTCTGGGCAAACAACTGGCCGATCAACGCCCCGAAATCCTGCGTCGCCCCTCCGAATTGATTACACGTACCGAACTGATTACAGGGCACGGGCGAGATGAGGCGGACCACAGGACTGACCGGATTGCCAGCCGCGTCTCTGTTGAGCGCCAGGAAGGCCGGGTTGTTCAGATTGAAGATGTCGAACTGAAGGAACGAAGGGTCAACGTTGACAGGAATCTCGTTCGGAAAGACGTTGCGCGACTGGCTGACGACAGCGCCAAGCGTGGTATCGAAGTAGATGCCGTAGCCGCCGCGAATCGCCGTCTGCCCGTCGGGACTCCAGGCGAAACCGAAGTGCGGACCGAAATTATTGCGGTCCGGATCGTAAATCTGCGTGCGCCCGTCAACGATTCGGCGATAGGCTGCGACTGCGGCGTTGAACCTGGCGTCGCGCACGGGCGTACCGAAGCGTGAGCCTCCAGTGGCGGGAAGCCCGCGCAGTTCGAGAGCGTCCTCGATGCGATTGTTAACCTCGCGCGGGACCGTGTTGTACTCGTAGCGCAGCCCAAAATCGAATGTGAGTCGCCTGTGCAGGCGCAGGTTGTCGTTGAAGAAGAGATGATATTCTGTGAAGCGCAGTCCCAGGGTTGAGTTCGGGGTGCCGCTTGTGATGGTCTGGAGCACTGAGGAAGCGACGCCGAGGCTCGCCAGTTCCACGCCCGAGATGGGAGTAGGATCGAACGCGTCTCCGATCAAGGCCCCGGAGTAAACGGCCTGCGGTCTGTAGAGCCTGTCCTGCACGCTGTTCAATTGGTATCGCCGGACGTTCACGCCAAACTTGATAGAGTGTTTCCCGGCAGCCCACGACATCGAATCGGCGTACTGAAAGGTATTGCTGGCGCGGCGCTGCGGGAGCGTGAAAACGTCCACGCCGACAGGGCTGTAAGGCTCTATCAGGACCCCGCCCAGAAAACCCGTCTGCGACAAGACCGTCACGAAGCCCTGTCCCCCGCCGCCCAGGCTTGAGACGGGAATACTCTCTTGCGAAGAGGCAGCGAAGACGAAGGGGCTGCCCGGATATTCCAGAAAGTTGAGCTGCGTGCGGCCAAAGGAGAAGCGCGCCTGATTGAAGAGCCGCGCGGTCAGGGCCGTGTCGAGGATGAGCGAGAGATTGTGCGAGCGCGTTCTGGCATCGAGCGTCGAGCGAATCGCGCGGTTCACGCTCGGCAGAATGCGCTTGTCATTCGTCAGATTGTAGCGCGCGTTCAAGAGATTCGCGGGCGAGAGCTCGTGCGTCACCTTGAAGGAGAAGATGTCGCCGCTGCCGTCAGCCGGAAGTATTTGAGAAAAGGTGTTCGCGCCATAGGGCCCGCTCGGGTTGTTCGGCAGCGGATAAAAGGAGAAGACGTTGCGTCCGAGCGGGGTCGCATTCCGAAATGATCCGGCAATACACGGAGGAACATCAGAGTTAGGGCCACCAGCAGGAACATCAGGATTAAAGCCACAAACTTGTGGATTATTGACAATCAGAGCGCCGAACTGGCTCCCGCCAAGAAAACTACGTTCGGCTGCGGTCGGGGTGGAGAAATGCTGCTCGGTTGAGGCGTTAACTTGTACGCGCTCGTAGCTAGCGAAGAACTGCGTCCGTTCGCTCAGGAGCGGTCCGCCGAAGTTAAGGCCCGCCTGCGTGCGCGTGAAGGGAGTCTTGCGGTCCGCGTTTCCGATTCCGGTGTCGAAGAAGTTTCTCGCGTTCAGCCTCGAATCGGTGAAGAGTCCGTATGCCTGCCCGTGAAAAGTGTTTCCTCCATACCTGGAGACGGCGTTGACCTGAGAGCCGAAATTACGGCCAAGCTCCGCATCCCACAGCAAGGTTGAGACGGAAACCTCTTTCACAGATTCGAGCGGCTGCGGCACGAGCGCGATGAAGCCCTGTCGCCTGACGCCCACATCAGGATCGTTATTGTCCGAGCCGTCAACCGAGAAGTTGTTCGAGCGGGCGCGCATTCCGTTGACAGAGAATTGCCCGGCTGTGCCGAGGCCGAAGCCGACGCCTGGACCGCGCGCGCCAGGCGTGAACGGGGGCGGCGCCACGCCGGAGATGAGCAGGGCCAGCTCGTCGAAGCTACGCATCTGTGTGGCGCTGCCGAGCGGCAGCGAGTGGAGCTGGCGCTCCGTGAAGTTAGTGCTGCGAGCAGGGTCCGCGACCGCCAGGAGCGTCGCAGCCTTCTCTCCTTCTACGTCGGGGCTGGATGTCTGTGGCTGCTGCGGCTCTCCCTTCACATCTCGGCGAACCGCTTCGGCCAGCTTGATTGGAGGCGCAAGGACCTCGCTCCGGTCAACCGCGACTGGCAGCGATGCGATGCTATGCCCCGCGTCGCTTTGCCACAGCGCGGTGACGATGTACTGGCCCGGCGGAAGATCGGAGACGGAATATTGACCCTGACCGTCTGTCGTCGCCGTGCGACGCACGCGCGCCGAAGCATTCATGACGATCACCGTCGCATCCGGAAGGGCGGCCTGTGCCGCGTCAATGACTGTGCCTTTAAGCGCCGCCTGCCGGAGCGTGAATTGAGGAAGCCGGATAACATTCCTCTGGTTGAACTGGACTGGAAAACTCTTCACAGTCTGGTTGAGGAAGCCCTCTTTGGACGCGGTGGCGCGATAGATTCCCGGCGGGAGATTGAAGAGTGTGAAATTGCCGCCGTCGTCTGTTCGCGTCGCGCGCGCGTTCCCGTTCTCTTCATTGACGACCCTGATCGTTGCTCTGACAAGATTATTACCGGAAGAGTCGTTAACGCTGCCGACCAACGCCCCGGAAGTCGTCTGCGCGCTGCACAGCGACGACATCAGGCAAGAGTGCAGGAGGAAAGTGAGGATGGAGATAAGGAGCCTGACATGCGAAGCACGAAAGTGTAAAGACATGAGTTGTCTCCTATTTTCCTGAGAGGAAGATTAAAAGATTTTATCGCCGCCTGCTCGTTCCCACGATTATTGCGGCGGCTTCATCCCCGACGGTCGCACGTACAGATCGTCTATCGAGAACTTTTCAATCCCGACCGTGCGGAAACCGATTCCGCCGAAGGCAAACGTCTTATTCTCGTCGCTGAAGAGGCCCAGATTCACCTCTTCGCCTGTTTCGGCAGGCGTGATCGTATGCGTGATCTTATTTCCCTCCGCCTTGATGTCTATCTGGTATTGCTCGCCGCTTTTCAACTCGACCGGGAACGGAATCGAAGAATAGAAGCTCGACGGATTGAACTTGCCGTTTTGAACGACGTAGGTGATGAAGCGGTTCGGATAGTTGCCGCCCGGACCTGAGAGGTAGAAAAGATAGTAGTTATCCGGGTCCCTGAGGCGCAGCACCCAGGCAGCGCCGGCATCGTTCAACGGCTTGAGGTTGAAATTCATCTCGAAGTTTTCGTAATTAATTCCGGTCGGAAACCCGACCTGCTTCTGATTCTCTATCTCAAGCCGCCCCTGCCCTTCCCTTGTGTTGATGTCCCAGCCCGTGGGCGGAACGTTCCAGCGCTCCAGATTCAGGAACTCGTCATTGAACTCCGTGGTCGTGAGCTTCGGCGGAGCAATTGCCACAGGCTGCGGCGGCGCTGTAGCAGAGGCTCCCATGTATCTCTTCAAGAGAAAAAGTCCTGCAATGGAGACGAGCAGGACGAGAGCGACTGGAACGAGGACTTTCGGGCTGGCCCATGAGCGCCGTTTTTCAGGCTCATCCGCCACCCAGCGGTCCGCTTCCGCGCCGGCAGAGTGGCCCGCCGGCATCCTGGTCGCGATAGCAGGCGCTTGCGCTCTAGTGCTCATCGCCCGGACCCGGCTCTGGGGGGCGACATCGTAGTTGCCCTTCAAAGCCTCCGCCAGCTCATCGCAGAATTCGCGCGCGTTCTGGTAACGGTCTTCCGGAGAAAAGGCCAGAGCCATTAAGATCACTTCCTGCGCCGCTTCCGGCAGCTCGGGCCGCAACTCTTTTGGGTTGACGCGCACTCCGGCGCGCTGCATCTCGTAAAGCTTTAGTATCGAATCAGGATTGAACGGCCTGCGGCCCGTGACCATTTCGTAAGCGATGATTCCCAGGGCATAGATGTCGCTCGTCACATCCAGGGGGTCGGCGGCGAGCTGTTCCGGCGACATGTAAGCGATAGTGCCCACCATGGCAGAAGTCGCGGTGGCGGTGGCAATCTGAGAGTTTTGGACCCTGGCGATGCCGAAGTCTATGATCTTGACCTGCTCCTCCTTCTCGCTGAGCGTCTGGATCATGATGTTCTCCGGTTTCAGGTCACGGTGGAGAATGCCCTTGGAATGGGCGATGCTCAAAGCGCGTCCGATCTGTTGAACCATCGCGGCCACACGCTCCAGGCTCATCCCGTCGGGTTTAATCTGCGAGCGGAGCGTGGCCCCGTCAACGTACTGCATCACGATGAACGGCTTGCCGTCCGGCAGCTCGCCCGAATCCAGGACGCCGACGATGTTGGGATGCTCGATGCGTGTGAGCGCCTCGACCTCTTGCTGAAATTTCTTGTAGACCCAGGCGTCCTGCGTCGGGTTGTCCAGAAGAACTTTAATCACCACGAGTCTTGCGTGAAGCTTCGTGTCGCGCGCCAGGTAGACAGCGCCGATGCCGCCGCGACCAAGCTCTTTCTCAAGCTCGTAGCGCCCCTGCAACATCATCCCCGCGCCGAGGACACTGGTGGACATCCCCACGGGGCTGGTTAATCGCGCAGGGGCCTGGACCACGGACGGCTCGACCGCGCTCGTTTTCGGCGACTCGTCCGAGATAACGGTTTTGGCGTTCTCGAACGAATCGGATTTTTCATCTTCTGATTTCATCTATCTCGCGTTCGCTCATCAAGGCGGCGTCCTGGCCGATAGCTGCTGCCAGACAAGTAACATTGAACCTGGCTGATTCTACCCGCAATTTCAGACTCGCGACAAGATTTTCATGAATCGTGACTCAATTAGCGAAGCATGTACGAGGTCTTAAAAAGAGAAGCCGCTACGGCAAGCTCAAGAGTTTATATCAAATATACAAGTCCCTGCGAATTCCTCAGGATAAAAGCAACATTTGGTATATAAGACGTTGCCAATCTATATAAAAGCCCTTGCGAACAGTTTGGAAATGAATAAAAGCTGCTGCGAGCATTTTTGTCCAGTAATGGCCCCAATTAGTGCTACCTTCGGCTTAGTCCGGCTCCCCTGTTGACAACAAGGCCCATCCCTGAGAATGCCCAGCAAGCCCGCTACTCTTTTTTATCTGGCGACACAAGTTTAGGACACCACTAATTTCTTGACTTAAGCGAAGATTTGTCATAAAAGCGACCTGCCCACCCCCTCAGCAAGGGTGAAAAAAACATCTTATGAGTTTTTCTTATCACAGCGCATACCGGCTGCGCCCTAGCTCACGGGAATCCGAACCAACGTAGACTGAAGCAGCTCAGTAGGCAACCGCTTAGCAGACTAACCTAATTTCCCTTTCACGGTAAGGTCAACCATTGGAGGATGGTTATGCGAAACAAAACTCTCACGCCATTTCTTTATTGCGCAGCCTTCATGTTAGCCAGCTCATTGCCGGTATTTTGCCAATCGGCAAGTGAATTCGATAAGCCCATTGTAAATGGGGAACGAGCCTTAAGATTTGTGGTCAACCCGGCTGGAGTCAACCCGGCTAGTCTTAATGTCGAGGTTTTCTACACGGAAGATGCCGGTTCGCTCAACAATTTGAACAACACCAATCTGGGACGGGGAAAACCGGTACTAATCAGAATCGAGAACTCGCTTCTCCAGGCGGTTTTCGTCTTTCCGCACCCGGATTTTCCGACCGACCCTAACCGGCGGCTATATATTCTGGGCCGAGGCGGCATCCAGATCGCAGACGCCGTGGTTGAGGCTCAAATAAACTTGAGTTCGATGACACAGACCCTTGGGGATTCGTCGACACAGGGCCTTCCACCCGACTCGCCGATGGATGCGCGCCCCGTGGTTCATTCAAAGGGAACATGTATCTATTACAAGGTAAGAATCAGGAGATCGGGTAATACCGTTTTTCAGTCAGAGATGCTGAATTTCCGGATGCCCGATTCATACAATATCGCCATAGCCGGCGATTCATACGGAGCTGGTGAGGGTGCACCGCAGGATGAATTCGAGCTCACCGGCAATAATGACGACATGTGGTCGGAGAAGGACTGTCACCGTTCCCGCAAAAGCGGTTTGGTCAGAGGCGTAAAGAGATTTATCGCACGCCACCCCGATGTCGCCGTCGATTACATTCATGTGGCGTGTACGGGAGCTACGATGGCCAATATGACTGAGGAACAGGACCATGCCATAGCGGCGTTTCCATTCGAAGATACGAAGAAGCCACAATTCGATGCCATCGAGGAAGACTTTCTTGAAGAACGCGATCACTCGGAGTTGAACCTGCTGCTGCTTTCAGTCGGGGGTAACGATGCCGGTTTCGGCGGCTTTGTCACCGATTTTATCCTCGGGCCGGGGAACGCCGCCGCAACTCAGGGCTTGGCCCTTGACATTACATTGACACTGGCCGACGTCGCTCGATCGTATTCCGATCTTGACGAGGAGTTCGCAGCGCGTTTCCCTTGGGCAAAGATCGCGATCACGACATATCCGGATCCGACGAACGGGCCCCGCGATCGCTGCGGGCGAGCGAACGACGTAGCTGATTTCGCATTTGTTTATAGTTGCTGCTTAGTCGAAGTCAATCAGGTCACCAACCCTGTTGCCGAGTACACGTTCATGTCAGAAAGGTTCGTACGGGCGCTAAACTTGACCATCAGGAGTGGCGCGAATGCAGAGAATGAAGCCAACAGCTTTCAGGATTGGTATGTCATCGACGTTGAAAGCAGGATGGGCGCGCACGGATTTTGTGCTTGCGACGAACCCTTTATCAACCGTTTGAGTATGTCGATAGCAACCCAGGGCGATGCCAATGGAGTCGTTCACCCGACTGATGACGGTTACAGAGAAGTCTATAGGGAACCGGTTGGAAACAAGATCGGCGAAATCTATCAAGACTTTTGGGTCGAGCGAAAGGGGGGCATTCTGTTAGCCATTTTGCTGGGGTTGGACAGCGAGGCTATTCCTGAATCATGCGATCTTACGTCACGCGGCTCGGGAACCTATTTTCCCCGACTTGTTGCCACGCATCCCAAATTCGCTTGGTTGTCGGAATTGCTTAAGAACAGCAAGATTTCTGCTGCCCTTAGAACCGGAGATCTCGAGCGGCTCAGAAATATGGATGAGGTCAAAAGAGCGATTGACGAGCGGGACCTGCGAGCGATTTATAACGAACTGTTTCCAAATAAGCTGCCTGTTCCGCGGCGTCGCGTGCCCCGTGTAATACCCGCGGCTATCGAAGCCCAGACCAAGTTTGGGAACTATATTCGGTCGAAGGAATACGTGGACTTAAGATCAAGAGTCCTGAAAAACCGCCCTCGGCAGCGGGTTTCGAAACCGGACGGGCTGGACCGTATGTTCAATCGATCGAACAAACCAATAATCCCGAAAAGGTAAAAGGGAGTGTCACGATGAGATCATTTTTGTCGCTCTCGCCAATAAGCGGCCGCAGCGGGGCCTAAGCCGGATTCTGTGTAAGTGAGTTTGAGCTGAGTCCGCCCTCCACCTAAATTTGGTACTTGTGTACAAGTTTACAAAAGATACCAAAAGTGGAAACGCCTTGGCGACTTTGATTACATCTGGTCTTTGTGTAAGCACATCTACTGTTAGAACGCACATCATACCTCACGGTTACTTGTAAACTTTATTTTTCATTCGCAGTGACTCCTATCGTTGTTCGCAACGGCTTCTATATATTCGCAATGACTTATAAAATTTTCAGTTTAAGAACTGAGGCGGGCGACTGTTTCCACGTGGTGAGTCTGCGGGAACATGTCAAAGGCCGCGACCGCATCGAGCCTGTAGCCGCCTTCTGTTAAGGCTTTAAGATCGCGCGCGAGCGTGGCGGGGTCGCAGGAGACGTATGAGATGTGTTGCGGTCGAAGCGACAGGAGCGCGCTGATGCCGTCCTCTTCGACGCCCGCGCGCGGCGGGTCGAGCAGCACGAAATCAACCGGCGCGAATCTCTCGCCATTCTCCAGGAGCCATTCGGCAACCTTCGCGGACTCGAAAGTCGCGTTGCCAGCCCCCGACTCTTCAAGGTTGCGGCGCGCGAAACCGATGGCCGTTGCGCTCGCTTCCACCCCGACGACCCGCTCGAACCTCTGCGCAAGAGGGAGCGTGAAAAGCCCCGCGCCGCAGTAAAGATCAATGGCGGTCGCCCCCTCCGCCCCTTCCAACGCGGCGGCGGTCAAAGGCTCTAGCATCTCGTGATTGATCTGAAAGAAGCCTTCGGCGCTGAAGCGATAAAGATGGCCGGAGACGCGCCGGCTCACCTCGCGTGTCGGGAGTTCCGAGACGGGAGGCGACAGGGAGATGCCGTCGTCTCCCGCGACCGCCTGAAATTCCGTCAACCCGTCGGCCAGCTCCCCATTCTTCATAGAAGCGCGCAAGCTCTCCAGCGCCGCTTCCAGCTCAGGCACCAGCACAGGGCACGCCGCGACATCGCAGACTCTGTGCGAGGCGCGCTCGAAATAGCCTAGCCGCATACGCTGAGGGTCGTGCTGCCACTGCGCGCGCGAGCGGTAGTGCCAGACATTCGGAGACCCTTTGATGGGAATGTCGCCTTTGAAATCAATCCGTGCGATGCGGCGTAAGCAGTCGCGCACGATCTCCGTTTTGGCCGCGAGTTGCGCTTCGTAGCTCAGTTGCTGAAAGTCGCAGCCACCGCAGCGCCCGAAGTAAGGGCAGGGCGGCTCGACCCGCACGGGCGAGGGCGAAAGAACCTCTGCGACGGAGGCGAAGGCGACGCGCCCTTGCACGCGCTCGATTCGCGCGCGAACTCTGTCTCCAGGCGCTGCGAGCGCGACCAGCAGCGTGCGGCCGTCCGCGTGTGCGAGGCCCCAGCCTCCCGGCAGGATGCGCTCGATTGTGACTTCAAGGGTCGCGCCTGCCTGTTTCTCTTTCCGACGCTTTTTCATTCGAGCCCAATGTCTCACGCAAAGACGCAAAGGCGCAAAGAGAAACTTGCTATCTTTGCGCCTTTGCGTCTTTGCGTGAGATAAGTCTTGTATGGCTGCTTAAGAGGTTAATCTCAGAGATAGAACAGACTGAGACGCGGAAGGCCGTGCGACTCGCGCAAACGTTTGAGGAGAAGGTTTTCTAGAGTCTGCTCGAAGACTGTGCGCTCCATACGGCCGCGGTAGGGCTCTAACTGTTCCTCCGCTGCGAGCCTGGCCGTCGCCAACTCCCTCGCCGAGAGATTCGCGACGAGCGCTTCGTCCAGCGTCTTTTCCAGACGCGCGAGCGATTCTTCGAGTTTCTCCGCATCGGGGCGCCGCGCCCCCGCGAAATCTTTTCCAAGCTCCTTCAACCGCTTCGCCACGCGCGAGAGCGTCTCACAAAAGTCGTCCTTGTGAGCTTTCTTCCCCCCGGCGCAAAGTTCCAGCAGCGTGGCCCGCGCTCCCTCCAGATGCTCCTGGATGACTGCGCGCGGGAAAGGCAGGCGAGCATCAACATCCACACTCTTATCAACGGTGCCCTCGCCGTTTCGTTCCGCTTCGGCGCCGACCTGAGATTCCTGCCACTCCGCAAACTGCGCCTCAACTTCTTCTTGACAATAGAAGAGTGTCTTGACACTTCGCTTTCGCGGCTTGGCCTCGTAAGAATCGAATGCGCGCTCAATACCGCGCAATACGACATGCAGAGGAACACCCATTTCCTTCCAGCTTTCCATCAATATCCAATCAATATTACTTAGCAAGAGATTCCTGCCCCGGCGACGAATAAAGGTATCCTCGATTTCCGTAAAATAATTGTAGTAATTAAGACGAGGTATCTCCGGCATTGAAGCACTCGCGCTTTCAGTCATTTTATTTCCCATATGTATTGCCTTACCCATAACCGAGCATTAACCGTTGATGGTGGAGGATTGATTTCGCTCATAGATGAGCCGCAATCCTTCAAGCGTAAGTGTGCTGTCAACAGTTTCAATGAATTCGGAGCCGGTGGCGATGAGCGAGGCGAGGCCGCCCGTGGCGACCACGCGCGTCGCAGCGCCGAGCTCTTCGAGCATCCGCCGCAGGATTCCATCAACGAGGCCGACGAAGCCGTAGTAGAGGCCCGACTGCATCGAGCCGACGGTTGACGAGCCGATGACCGTCTGGGGCCGCTTGATCTCTACGGGTGGCAGCCGCGCAGCTCTTTGAAAGAGTGCTTCGGAAGAGATGTTGATGCCGGGCGTGATGACGCCGCCGAGGTAACGCCCCTCGGCGTCAATGGCGTTGAAAGTCGTCGCCGTCCCGAAATCCACGACGATGCAGGGCGCGCCGTACTTGTGAATCGCCGCGACCGCGTCAACCAGGCGGTCCGCGCCGACGTCCGACGGCGGGTTGTAGAGGATCTCCAGGCCCATGTCCGTCGTGTGATCAATCATCAGCGGCGTGACGTGGAAATAGAGCTCGGACATCCGCTTCAAGGTGTAGTTCAGTGGCGGGACGACCGACGCGATGGCGACCGCCGTGATCGCCTTGAAATCAATCCCGGCGAACTCGAACAGGTTGCGCGCATAGACGCCGTACTCGTCAATGGTCCGCACGCGCGCCGTGGTCAGACGCCAGTGCGTGACCAGCTCCGCGCCGTCGAAGACGCCGAGCGTCGTGTTCGTATTTCCGGTGTCAATAACAAGAAGCATACGATTGCGGATTGCGGATTGCGGATTTACGGACGCGGAGCGCTGTTTTTCAATCCGCATTCCGAAATCATTTCGCGTAAGGACGTAATGTCTCCTGCGTGCACAATCCTGATTTCGCCTTGATCTGTTTCTACACGCAAAGCGCCGTCGGGTTCAAGGCCGCGCGTCCACCCGTCGAAACTTTCTTCCGCCAGGCGGACGCGAACCTGCCGCCCTTCCGCGTAAGATGAATGATGCGACCATGCCTTGACTGTCTGTTCTTCCCCGCCCGCCGCCTGAAGAGTTTCGTAGCGGCGCGCGATGCTTTGGACGAGCGACTGCAATAGGGCTTCCGTGTCGGGCCTCTTTCCTGCGAGCGCCGCGACGGAGGTGGCGGTCTCCTTCAGGTCCGGCGGAAACGCGCGGTCATCCAGGTTGATGCCGATGCCGAGGACGACGGCGCGTCCCGTCCCGGTCTCAATAGTTTCGGCCAGAATGCCGCAGAGCTTTCGCCCTGCGACGATGATGTCGTTCGGCCATTTGATGTCGGTCTGAAGTTCGCACGTCTCAAAGATCGCGTCGCGCACGGCGAGCGCGGCCATTAATGTTAGCAGCGGCCAGGAGCGCGCGGGCAACGACGCGGGCCGGAGCACGATGCTGAAGTAGAGGCCCGCATCCATGGGCGAGACCCAGACGCGGCCCGCGCGCCCGCGCCCGCGCGTCTGCTCGCGCGCGACGACGCACAGACCTTCCGGCGCGCCCTGCCCAGCCTGGCGCGCAGCCTCTGTGTTTGTCGAGGGCAGCGAATCGTATCTGAGGATGATGGGGCGCAAAACGGTCTTCATGAATTTCAGGCCATGTGCGGGCGCGTGAATCTTCTTGCGAGAAACAAAGCTAGTACGGTAGCTTTCCACCGTCAAGCGAGTTCCAGCTTCAAGTCAGTACCGCCTGCGGTAGCGGGTGGGTATGACGGTCGCAACCCGCCCGCTATCGCAGGCGGTACTGACCAGCTACATTTAACCGCCATAACACAATCTAATGTGAGGGTCGCGCCATGAAAAATTTCCTTCTGTTCCTGCTCTCCTCGCTTCTGATTCTCTCCTGGACCTCCGTGGATCGCCCGACGCCGGACCTTTTGTCCGGGACTGTCGTAGACCTTTCTTACGCTTTCGATTCGACGACCATTTTCTGGCCGACCGCCGAGAACTTTCGCCTCGAAAAAGATTTCGAAGGAGTGACGGAGAAAGGCTTCTACTACGCCGCCAACAAATTCTCGACGGCCGAGCACGGCGGCACACACGTGGACGCTCCCATACATTTCGCGCGCGGCAAGAACACTGTCGATCAAATCCCGCTTGAGCAGTTGATGGGCGAAGCCATCGTCGTTGACGTCTCGAAGCAGACGGAAGCCAATCCTGATTACCAGATTTCCACCAACGATCTTCTACAGTGGGAGAAGACGAACGGCAGGATTCCGGACGGCGCGATTCTGCTTCTAAGGACCGGCTACGGTAAGTTCTGGCCGGACCGCAAAAAATATATGGGGACGGACGAGCGCGGGGCCGCGGCCGTCCCGAAACTGCACTTCCCCGGGCTCAACCCGGACGCTGCGCGCTGGATCACTGCCAACCGCTCGATCAAAGCCATCGGGCTGGATACGCCGAGCATTGACTACGGGCAGTCAACGCTTTTCGAGAGCCACCGGATTCTCTTCGAGAAAAACATCCCGGCGTTCGAGAACCTGGCTAACCTGGACAGGCTTCCAGCGAGGAATTTCACGGTGATCGCGCTGCCGATGAAGATCAAAGGCGGGAGCGGCGGCCCGTTGCGCGTCATCGCGATTGTCAGAAAGAAGAATGGTTGAAATGGAGCTTAGAGAGTAATGAATGGCAATGAGATTGATTGGTTCCCCATCAAGCTTTCGTTGATCGTGGCGAGCGCGGCGACCCTGATCGCGCTCGTCGTCGGCTCATTGCTGGCGTGGCTCCTGGCGCGCAAACGTTTTCCGGGGCGCGACCTGGTTGACGCAGTCATCACGCTGCCGCTCGTCCTTCCGCCAACCGTCTTAGGCTATTACCTGCTCGTCCTGCTCAGCACGAACTCACCTTTCGGCGGATTTCTCTACAGGACATTCGGCATCCGGCTGACGTTCACCGTCACCGCCGCGATCATTGCCGCAACCATCCACGCGCTCCCGCTCGTCACGAAGAGTTTGCGCGCGGCTTTCGAGAGCGTGGACCCGCAACTGGAGGCTGCGGCGCGCACGCTCGGGATGAACACTCGCCGCGTCTTCTTTCGCGTCACGCTCCCGCTGGCTTCGCGCGGCGTGCTGGCGGCGACCGCACTGGCTTTTGCGCGCGCGCTCGGCGATTTCGGCGTCACGATCATGATCGCCGGGAACATTCCGGGCAAGACGCAAACGGCTTCGGTCGCGATTTATCAGGCGCTGCAGGCAGAGCACGATAACGAAGCGTTCACGCTCGCCGTCATCATCTCACTCATCGCCGTCGTCATGCTCTATTTCATCAACCGCCTCGGGCGGAAAAGCAGTGGTCAGTAGTCAGTGGTCAGTGGTCAGTTAAAGACAAAGGTTTTTAACTGACCACTGACCACCGACCACTGACCACTTTCTCCTTGACCCTGGAATTAATTCCAGGCTTTAGAATAGCTCTCAGATGGTTATGGCTTCAAAACAGAATCTTCGCTCAGGCGAGCTGGCGCAACTAGCGGGCGTCAGCACGGATACGCTGCGCCATTACGAACGCAAGGGCGTGCTCGCCCGTCCTCAACGCTCGGCGAATGGTTATCGTGAATATCCTGCTTCGGCGCTCGAACGCGTTCGGCTGGTGCGGCGTGCGCTTTCGGTCGGCTTCACGCTCGACGAACTGGCGCGCATTCTGAAAGAACGTGATGGCGGGCGCGCTCCGTGTCAGAGGGTGCGCGAGATGGCTGCGTCGAAACTCGCTGAAATCGAACAGCGGATGAGAGAGATGGCGATTGTCCGTGATGAATTGAGCGCGACGCTCAAGGATTGGGACCGAAGGCTCGCGCAGACGAAAAGCGGCGAGCAGGCGCGCCTTCTTGAAGCCATAGCCACAGGCGCTGCGACACGAAGAGAGTTAGCAACTGCTTCCCCCTGGACGCAAAGAAAGAGAAGGAGATGAGAACCGATGATCTATCTTGCAATCACTTTTTTGATGTTGAGCACGACCGCCTCATGTCAGACCGGCAGCACGGCTTCGCAAACAGAGCAAGAGGCAAACAAGCACACGACCCATTCCGCTGAGGTCCAGAAGCGCGGCGACCAAAAGATGGGCTTTTCTCACATGAAGGCGACGCACCACTTTCTTTTGATGAAAGATGGCGGGGCAATCGAAGTCGAAGCAAACGAAGCGCAGGACGCCGCGAGCCGCGCTGCGATTCGCATGCATCTGGCGCATATCGCGGAGATGTTCGCCGACGGCAATTTCGACGCCCCGATGTTCATACACGACCAGACGCCGCCGGGCGTTCCCGTCATGCAGCGACTGAAAGCGGAAATCAAATATGAATTTGAGAAGACGGAGCGCGGTGGGCGCGTCCGCATCAAGACGAGTAACAGGGAAGCTCTCGCCGCCGTTCACGACTTTCTAAGATTTCAGATCAAGGAACACGAGACGGGCGACCCCCTTGAAATTAAAGATTAAGGATGTAAAGCGCTGATGCGGAGATGAAGGAGCCTGTCTTTCATCTCCACATTAGCGGATTCTGAGGCCCGTTAAGTTCCCGCCGGATTCTTCTTGACTTGCTGAAACAATCAAGGTAAAAGCCTCTTCACCAATTTTCGGATTGCGAAACGGACGCCGCGCAGCAGGCCGAAGCTTTTCTTTTAATGGTCCGGCATCCCTGTTCTCGAAAGAGCGTGCTTTCAGGGACGGGTTCATCTATCCAACATCAACCCCTCGCTTCTTGTCTCCCAGGAGAATCCATTTTGTCTCGTCAAACTCGCAGCGGGGAGAAGTTGCGTCAGGCTCTAAGGAAGAAGACTGCTCAACAAACCGCTCAGACTCTCCGACTCGGATTTTTAATCTCCATCCTGCTTCTAGTGGGCTTCGCGCTCAGTTACAAACATGCCGCATCCGGGCTGGCACAAGAGACGCAACTAAAAGTTAAAGTCACGACGCTGAAAGCATCCGGCACGCTGTTCCCCCCTGTGGGCAACATTTTCTTCGAAATCGGACCTTACACCGGGACGACCGGGCCGGATGGCACTACGGAGATTACCGTTGCGCCCGGCACCTACCAGGTGAAAGCCTTTTCCGAAGGCTGTGCAGTGATATACGTAAACTCCTCTTGGGCCAGTGCGAGAGGGGAGGCGAGGAACGAACTGGACTTTCGGGCGGATCCTTCGGGCAGCGGGCTGAGTTTGTCTATTACGTTGAGCTGCTCGAATGAGACAGTCATAGACAAAAAGGAAAAGTCGTTCCGTCTCTTCGTTATCTCAGAAGAAGGCTGCAAAAATTTGCAAGATGTCCAGGTCGTCTTTGACCGCGAGGGGAGCGTGACCCGTCTTCCGCTGGAAAGGTTAAAGGACGGTTATGAGGAAGCGTTCGAGCCCGGCACTTATGAAGTCAGCATCGCTCATACTATCGGGCACGGTTCTATCCAGGCAGAGCTTTTGAAGGTCCGGGTCTCTCAGCGCTTTAAAAGCTCCACGCAGCAGCTCGAATTTCCAGCCGACGAGTCCGGCAAAGCCAAGGTAAATCTTGAGCGGGGGATGTGGGTTGGAGCCAACATGCCGGAGATCGGGGTTTATGTCACCGGACTTTGTGGCGAAGTCGGTTACATAGACAATTTTTCGGGTGAGGTATGGATAGATGCGCCTAACGAAACCTCACGCAAAGCCACATACCGCACCCAGGTTCGCGTCGGAGAGACGATCAGGACCCTTACGGGAAGCTCCGTTGACTTGAAAACCTACAATAACTATCTCATCAAGATAGGAGAACGAACCACTCTGAGAGCAGCCTTAACGAAAACGGCTACGGGCATCAGATATCTCGAACGATTTGAGTTGGAATTTGGAAACATTCAAATCATCCGCCTGGTTGAGGAGAAGACTCAAAGTAACCAATCAAGCCCCAAACCGTCAGGGATCAACGTCAAAACCCCTACGGCCACGATCACCGACAAGGAGACAAACTATACTGTCAGTTACAATGAGAGTAGTAAGAGTACCACGGTCGGAGTTGTGGAGGGCAAGGTAGAAATTGTCCCAATCAACACGTCGCTTCAGCCGGTCACTCTGGCAGCCAATCAACAGATACAGGTGACGGAGAACAACGTCAGCTCAATCACGGCTTATACTCCGAACGGTGGCGGCGGTAATACGGCTCAGGTATTGCTCTACGTCGGTATCGGTGTGGCTTCCCTGCTCGCGCTCGCGGGGCTTCTCTTCTTCTTCCGACGTCAGCACAGACGCGCGATGCAACCGGCGTCGCACTGGGGCGGGATGAATCCTGCCGGCCGGGGCGCGCCGCCTGCGCACGATGTCGCGCCGCCCGTAGTTAATCAGGACCGGCAAAGCTGTCCCAATCCGCAGTGTGGCAAAGAACTCCCTTCGGGGCAGATGTTCTGCGCGCACTGCGGCACACGTCTCAACGCTTGAAAAGAGATTGGGAGGGGACGACATGAAAGCTCTGATGCTTGTAACTTTGTCGCTCGCGATGGGGTTTGTCGGCGGTTGTTCGAAACAGTCGAACTCTCAAACCGTTGACCCTAACGAACAACTCTTCAAGTCCTATGATTTCCCCAGTCATGACGGACTGACATTCTTGTGTCAGAGACAATCCAAAGGCGCTGGCTGCGACTTTACTGTGGAGGTTCTCCTCTCGGCTTCCTCGCCATCAGAACTTTTGGCGGATTACCGCGAAAAACTGGGAGACGCGCGATTCAGCAAAACACAGAATGGGGAGGGCGGCGTCTGGAGACACAGGAGCCTTGGCACCAGAATACATATCCTGCCTATCGGCACTGAGCGTATCGGCGCTGAACGCCTGGGCGATTTAGATGTCACTTGCAGCCAGACACCTTCAGCGAATTCCCGAAGTAGAATCGTCCTGCTGAAAGGAGGATGTATCTATACCGGAGAGGGAGGCCCTTCGCCAAAGCAATAGATCGGTCGCGCGCCAGCTCGGGCAAGTGAAACCGTGGGGTGGGCTACGCCAACAGTACGGCCCCTGATTCATCCTCAGAGAGGAACAACATGAAAGTGAAACACCGCCAGCAAAAGAGACGCTTTCTGTATCTCAGCGCCACGCTACTCGTAATGTTGTTAAGCGTGCTGGTTTTTGCAGGCCTGGGCCTGACCCAGACCAACGACCGGGGGATCAAGGTCAGGGTTTATGCTTTTCATAGAATCAATGATAAATCCAATCCACTGGGGAATGTCACCGTCAAGATTGGAACTGTTACGGTAACGACGGATGCTGCTACTGGCGAGGCCGAGACAGTTGTGCCTCGCGGCAGGCACAACGTTAAGGCTTACCTACAGGGATACGTCGTCACTGATATATCTGTTTATCCTGACGCGATGGGAGGAACGCATGGAGGAGCGCCGGCCAAATCAGTCGAAGGCGACCTTGAGATGCCCTTTCTCTATAATTCATATGATGAGGAATCAAAATATGATTCCACCTTGTTTGTCTATTTGAAACCGGGCGACAGCCAGCAGAAAAAAGATGATAAAAAGGAGATCGCGCTGGCTGCCGTCGCCGAGGACTGCAAAGATTTCGACTGGGAAAATACCAGCATTAGTTTCGCGCCGCCGGGCCAAACCATGCCGGATGGTCGGAAAAGTTATCCCATCTCCGCCTTCGGCAAAACGATTCATTTCGAGCTTTCAAAATATGGCTTGGCTCAGAATAAAACAGAACTCAAACCAGGCACCTACGACGTCAACATTGACATCCCTTCCGACGTCTATGTTCCCTCGTTACCTATCGAGGAGGTGGGTGAAGCTAATTGGCGTCCCTGGGCGAAGCTTTCAAAGGTAGAAGTTTACAGGGCATTTCCCAAACTCGAACTCGTCAACACGTATCAGGGAAATGAAATGGGTTTCGCAGTGGTGAAGTTGGATGCCAGCTTGTGGGAAGGCAACTCCGTTCCTTACGTCAAGGTGTATGTTGAGAAACTCTGCGATCTGCCTTATGTGACGGTGGATTTATTTAGCGGTGGCGCGGAAGTAACCAGAGACGGCGAAGTTGAGGCGATTCAGGCCGGGATGCGCCTTAGAAGGAATGACAAGATCAAAACAGAGCCTGGAAGTCTGGTTCAACTAAAAAGCGAAGGCGGCATCTATCTCATTAAGATAGGAGGACCGGAGAAGGTCGAGCTGAGCATCGGCTCCGTCATCACAGGCGCCGGTCGAAAGTTTATTGTGCCCTATCTTACATCCGGAAAGGTGCAGATCGAGCGCATCAGCGTCCCTAAGAAGCGCACGAAAGAACCACCGCCCGACCCGAATCTGCCGCCAGTACCCGAACCGGAGGGCACAGTGCCCTCGTCCGAGACAGGGGTCAGCGTCAAAACTCCTACGGCGACGGCCACCCCCAAGGGGACAAACTACACTGTCAACTACGACGAGAAGACCGGCGTCACGACGGTCGGAGTGGAAGAGGGTGAGGTCGAGGTCACGCCCGTAAACGCATCCTTAAAACAGTTAACGCTCGCGGCCAACCAGCAGGTAGAGGTCACGAAGAGCAGCGTCAGCGCCATCACTCCATATTCCGAGACTGGCGGCAAAACAGGTCGCATCCTGCTCTATGTCGGCATCGGCGTGGCCTCTCTGCTCGCGCTCGCGGGGCTTCTCTTCTTCTTCCGACGCCAGCACAGACGCGCGATGCAACCGGTATCGCACTGGCCTGGTGTGAATCCCGCTGGCCGTGGCGCGCCGCCTGTGAACGCCGCGCCGCCCGCGGCTTCCGCGCGTGCTGCGGAACAGGTCTCAAAGGTTAAAGAATAGCCAGGGCTCAATATTAATTCTTTAGAGGTTAGTAAATCGTCCACTCGTCGCTATCAGGAGTCTGGTTGTGAAAAAAACCAATCTTGTCCCTCGATTCATCCGCTGTTCGACCACGGTCCTAATGCTATCTCTCATCGCTCTGTCGGGTCGCCAGGCTATCGTTTACGGTGAGGATTGGAGGGATCAGCGCTGTGATGAGATTCAGAACAGGCTCGATCTCCTTGAAGGCTATGCGGAGCAGAGGGGTAGCGACCAGCCGCAGGTCAGGAGCGCGCCCCAGATCAGAAAAGAGATAGCTGAGAAAGAGGGGGAGCTGGCTTCACTTCAATCATTTCAGAAGCTGAGCGAGACAACTCAACTCAGTGCCATAATCAATAATGTGCCTTTGGTCCCAATAGCGCTGATCCCCAAATTTCCGGGCACTGCGCCATTGCTCGCCGACATACTCGTGCGGCGTGGCGGAGACCTGCTGAGCGACGTCAACAAGAGGGAGATTCGCCTGAGGATGACGGAACTGCCGCGCCTCAGAGAAGAACAGACCAAAGTCGGCCAGGAAATCTTTCTCCTGCGCGACGAGAGCGAATCCCTCAAATGCTCTGACTCCCGGCCAGGCGATGGCGATTATCTATTAAAAATCATCTCCGGGAAATGGCGCGCCGCTGAAACCAGCGGCAACCTGATGGAGATTACGCGGGACGGCATCGGCGTCTTACTTGAGGTGGACCCGACTTCCGCCCTCTACGGATTCCGGCCCGGCGATAACGTGCTAAGTGATCTCAAGGTCGTAGGCGATACGCTCGAAGCGTCGTTCACCATCCGCCCGTTGAAAGAAGATTGCCCGATGCTGGGGCCATTGCCCGTTAAAGCGATCATCAGGTTCGAGCCCGGCAACAGGACATTTACGCTGACAGCCACACGCTACCCTTACTGTATGGGGTCCTGCAAGTGGGCCGACAATCAGAGCGGGACTTTCGTGCGGACCTACAGCCGCGTTGATTGATTAGCTGAGAGAAGGAGCGAAGCCGAATTGACTTCCACCGCCGCCGTTCAAGAGCAGCCGCTCAACTGCTATCAGGGCATTCCATCATTCGTCGAATGGCGAAAGGCCGGCGTTGATGTAGCGCGCTGGAATCAGGCCATGGCGTCTCTCAACAGTCATGGCGAACTAGCATCGGACCTGCTCCGGCGAATGCGAATCATTATCAGGGAAGCGGCCCGCTCAATCGCTGGCCGGAACAACGGCAGGAAGTCTCAATTAACGTTACAGGTCCAATCCGCGATGTGGCTGGCCGCCCTCGGCGAAAAGGGAGAGGACGCGCAGCCGGCTATCGAATCGCAGCTCCTGGCTTGCGATTACATCATCGTCGCCGCCCTGAAGAAGCGCCTTATCACAGAAGAGTTGATTCGTGAGCTTCATGTCCGAACCTGCCGCCGACAGGAAACCTACAAGATAGCGACGGCGCACGGCCTCAGAGAAGAAGCTTTCCGTTCGGGCGAGTACAAACGTTTTCCCAATCATGTCGCGCCACACCTCGAAAGACGCCCCGCTTACGCGCCGGTCGCCCTGACTCAATCAGAAATGAAGAAGTTTTGTGAGGAGCTTAATACTGATCTCTTTCTCGCGGCCCATCCGGTCCTACAGGCATCATACGCCCTCTACTCTTTACTGATCATACATCCATTCGCCGATGGCAACGGTCGAGTCGCCAGAGCGCTGGCCTTACTGTTCACCTACCGCTCCAATGCCATCCCGATGCTCGCTCTGTCCCAGGAGCGAGAGGCATACGTCGCTTCTTTAGTATCCGCGGCGATGGGAGAGTTTCAGCCGCTGGTTGATTTCGTCGAGCGGCGGGCCATTAATGCCATCAGCTCAATCGAGAGCGGAATTCGCACGGCGAGGGCCGGACAGCCCGCATCATCCTGAGAGGAGATTGCAAGAGTGAAAAAGAGATGGCTCATCGCCGCAGCCCTGGTCGCGGGTGCTGCCTGCGCCGAGACAACCCGGAAAGATATTGACCGTAACAAGAGCGGCAATGCATCCCCGGCGAGCGCCCGCGCCAATCCCGATTCAAAGTTCTCCTCCGAAAACTCCGACCAGACGGACGACAACACTTATAGCGTGGATTGTGAAACCACGAAGGAAGGGATGGTTCCCTGAAGGCGTGTCCACCGAGCAATGAATTGTCCACGAAATAACACGAAACGCCACGAAAAGACCTTGCCTTTGTTTCGTGGCGTTTCGTGTTATTTCGTGGATCGTCTGCGCGCTTTTTCTTACGTCGAACTCACATTAACCCGTTTTGATTTTCCGCTCTTATCCCAGAAGGCCGCGAAATTTCGAGACGCTTGCGGCGTAGCCCGGAAAGACTGTCTTCAGATTCGGGCCGCCGAGGTGTTGCTGGGAAATCTCGCCGAAAACGTCGCGGAAGTCTGTGGTCAACGCCAGGTCGCGCCCTTCGTACAGATTGCCGGACTTCAGGCCGGGCCAATCGCCATAGACGCGCCCGCCGCGAACATTGTTGCCAATGACGAACATAGAGTTGGCGTGGCCGTGGTCCGTGCCGCGCGTTCCGTTCTCGCGCACAGTGCGGCCAAACTCCGACATCGTCAGGATAAGGACGTCATCCATTCGCGCGCCCAGGTCCGTCACGAGCGCGCCGATGCTGGTGCTGAACTGTAGCAGAAGATTTGAGAGCTGTCCGCGCGCGTTGCCTTGATTCGCGTGCGTGTCCCAGTTCAGCCCCGGCGTGTCCGTGAAAGCGACCTCAAGGCCGACGCCCGCTTTAATCATCTGCGCGATTTGAAGCAGGTTGTTGCCGAAAGGCGTGCGCGGGTATTGCGCGCCGTTCTCGGGACGGTACTGCGCCGGATTGACCTTCTTCAAAAAATTCACCGCCTCGAAGGTCTCCTTGCCCGTCCCGCCGAGCACGTCACCAGCGCTCTGGCCGTAGATGGCTTCGAAGCCGCCCTGCACGTTCTGCGAGTAGGCTCCCGCGCGGATAGCGAAGTCGCTGAGGTTGGTGATGGCGACCGCAGGCGCGCGCCCGTAGAGAGAGCGCGGCATGTTCTGCGTCATCGAGACGGCGCGAAACGGAGAAGCCTTCGCATCCGGCTTCGATTGCAGGTAGCGGTTGAGCCACCCGTCCGGCGTTGACTTCACACCGGGCGTGGCGGACTCCATGTAGTCCTGCGCGTCGAAGTGCGAGCGCGTGGTGTCGGGCGAGCCGACAGCTTCGACAATCGCCAGGCGCTTTGCGTCCCAGAGAGACTTGAACGACGCGAGCGACGGGTGCAGGCCGAAGAAGCCGTCCAGATCAATCGCCGCTTCGCGCGCGTCACCGGCGCTTTTCGGTCTGGGAATGGCGAGCGTCGGGCGCATCTGGTAGTACGCGCCCTCGCCATGCGGGACGACGACGTTGAGGCCGTCAACCGCGCCGCGCTGAAAGATTGCGATCAGGACTTTGCGGCGACCGCCCGTCAGACGGTTCACGCTCTGCGCCAGCGCCGCGCGCTGCAAAAACGAAGGCACCGCCTGCATCACTCCGACGCTCGCCAGCGCGATCCCACCCGATTTGAGGAAAAATCTTCTGTTCATATCCTTACCTCGTGAATCGTAAATCGTAAATCGTGAATCGACGAAACCCTGGCTCTGTCTATTTGCGATTCACGATTTACGATTTACGAACTACTGTCTTTGAAACTCCGGCGAGCCCAATATCAGGCCGACGACTTTGACAAGCTCCGGGTTGCTGACCCTGGAGAGGTCCACCATCGCCACCTGCCCCTGCTGTCCGCGGCGTCCGCCGCCGCCGTTTGGCCTGTTCGGGCGCATCATGTCGTCGTCCATCGCGTTCATCTGCGCCGCCTGAGGCGGAGCAGCGGCGGTGGCGGCCGGCAACGGCTCCTTCAGTTGTTTGAGAAGCGTCGCTTTCGTCCTCGGCGAAACGTCACCCTGAACGATGACGTCAAGGAAGCGGTCCATAGCGCGCTCCATGTTCGCGGAATCCTTAGAGTCTCCGGCGAAGCGCGCGAGGTCAATGCGTGTGCCTGGGATGCGGTTGCTGGCGAGCGCCAGGCCAAAGTTCAGACGCTCAAGCAGCGCGCCCGTGTTGACCCAGTTCTCGGCCACATCCGGATAGCCGTTCGGCGTTTGATAGCCGTAGAGCGGCTGGCCCATACGCGCGATCCACTGGTGAATCGCAGGGGCGCCGTTCGTTTCGCCGCCGAGCGTGCGAATGGCGCTGATGGCGAGCTCGAAAGGCCGCTTGATCTTGGCGCGGTACGCCTCCGCCGAGTTGAACTCTGGCGAAGTGAAGATGGCGCGCAGGGTCTCGCGGATGTCGCCATCGCTCTTTGTGAAAGCCGCGGCCACGCGCTCGACGAGAGCCGGACTCGGGTTGTCGGAAACGAACCTGCGCGCCAGTTTCGTCGCGATGAACTTCGCTGTGGAAGGATGGCGGGCGAGAATGTCCAGGACCATTAAGCCGTCCTTCACGCCGCCGCCCGCCGGAATCTTGTGGCCGAGCACGACCTTTTCGCCGTCGTCGTGCAGGCGCGGGTTGAAGTAGAACTGTCCGGCGCGGCTCCCGTCTCCCATTCCCATCAGCGCCGCGGCGCCGCGCGGCTGGAAGATAGTCCAGCCCGTGAAGCAGCGCGCGACTTCCTGAACGTCCTTCTGCGTGTAGCCACCGTCAACGCCGAGCGTGTGCAGCTCCATCAGCTCGCGCGCATAGTTCTCGTTGATGCCGCGCCTCTGGCGCTGCTGCGCCTGTTGCGGGTCGGGCATGTTCGCACCGCCTGCGCCCGGCTGTTGCCGAGCCTGCTGGTTGCGGCGCATACCGCCCCCCATCAAAAGGTCCATCAAGTTGCGGCGCTGCGCTTGCGGGCGCTGCCCGCCAAGTCCGCCACCGCGCATGTTGGCGTTCGGGCTGACGCTCTGAAAATTGTCCAGGTAGAAGAGCATCGCGGGGCTTTCGGCGGTCGCTTTCAGCAGATCATAGAATTTGCCCAGAGTGTTCGGCCGAATCGTGTCGCGGTCATAAGAGACGAGCAGCCAGCGGTCCGCTCCCTTGCCCGCGAAGACGTTGAAGTGGTTAGTCCAGAAATCAACCAGGACCTCCTGCAACTGCCGCTCGCTGTAAACGGCGCGCAGGATGCGCGAAGCCTGCAACTCCGCCATCAATTGTTGCGGCGGACGCAGGCCGTTCTTGATGTAGTAATCGCGTATGGCCCTGCGGTACTCTGCATTATTGTCAGCGGCCTGGTCCTCTTTGGGCATGCCTTCAGGCTTCGCCATCGCGCCGCCGTCATCCATTTTAGGGGCAGCGGCGGGCGCGTTCTGCGCCGCCTGACCGTTCTTGCGCGCTTCGACGATTGCCGCGAGTTCCTTCGGGACCTGGCCGCTACGCTCCATCGCGCGCAGGAGCAGGTTGGGTTGCGGGTATTTCGCAAAAAGCTCCGGCGTGGAGAGCCGTATGGCTTCCAGATTCTTCACCTTCGCCTGCGCCACGGAGTCGTCAATCTTCTCAGGGTAAAGCTGCTGCTCTATGTAGCGGTCCAGCCCCATGGCCTTGACGCGCTCGACATCGCCGGGGCGCGCGCCGAAGCCCAGGCGATTAAGCACGTGCTGGATGCGCTGCTCTTCACCCAGGCGCTGCGCTTTCTGCTGCTTCTGTGCGCTCGTCGCGGGGGCGAGCGCAAGCATGCCCGCAAGAAGCGTCCAGACGGACAGCAGGGCCGCGGCGCTGCGCGTGGTATTGGAAAATCCTTTACGCGAACTCGTATTGAAAGCTCTCATCATGGTCACCATCTCGAATTTAGGCTTAAAAAGTTAACTTTTAGCGAGGGGCCGTAATTATTATTCCCACTTCTGCTGTGGGTTTAGACGCTGCGAGAGTCCGGAAGGTTGAAAAAGTTTAAGGGGAAGAACAACAAGACAGAAGCCTGCAAATGGTTGTCATCCTTCGCCGCCTTCGGACTCGATTTCAAGCATTCTGACATCTTCCAAGTCTTTCTCTCGCCCGGCAGCACGCTTTGATGCGATCAAATCCTCTTTCGCGGCGACGTAAAATCCCTGTCCTTGATAAGTCATTATTACCTTCTTTCGCCAAGCATCTTCAAATTTTATACCCGGAGTCGAAGTCTGCACGTCAATACGGACTCGATCTTTGAAGACCGTAATCTCATGAGCGAGCAATTCACCAGCATCAATCATTGTCGCCGTGGCGAAATTAGCCTCTGTAGGGGCGTCAAGCAATTGCTGTGCGTTTTCCGGCGAGGCTTCAATCAGAATATCTAAATCGAATGTAGCGCGCGGGACGCCGTGTAAGACAGCAGCAATACCACCAATTACGAGGTACCTAACGTTGTGCCTTTGAAAGGACGCGAACACGTCCAGCAATCGGTTCAGCATCTCTATGCTCAGCGACCAGCGGGTTGTTTTCTAAAACTAGATCTGTGAAGAAACACAGCAAATCCATACGCTCCGAGAGCGAGAGGGATTGAAACCAGCGTGCCTTAGCTTCCGGCGTTTCTTCTGCAAGATTGTGAGAAATGGTTTCAATCATAGCGATGTCAAATATACTTTAGACCAGAGAAAGAAGCCCATAGCTTTATTACGATGCCCGCAGCAAGGCACGCTGCACCTCTGGCGGGAAATCAATGAAGATGAAATAAGCCGCCGGATAAAGATAATCTTCACCTTCATTATCAATTACCCGTATGTAATTCGACCTCGCCGCGCTCTCATCCGGCAGGACCTGGTAGATCATGCGCGGAGTCAGCAAATAAACATCGTCAGTATGGATGCAGATAGCGAATCTGGGTGTCTGAGTCTGACGCTCTGCCATAATCTTTTAGTCAAGATAACGTTTGATTCTCATAAGCTTCTGTGGGCCTCAAACCAATGTATCTCGGCAAGACGTATCGTACCCTCATGGAGGCGAACCTGACCGACTCCTTTCAGCTTTCTCCAGCGCCCTCTTCCGAATCTTTTACGCAAAACTGGAAGAATGCGAATACTGCTGCCGATGGCGATTATTTCAACATCAGCGATCTTCCCGATGACCTCAAAGTTCATCGGAGCACATTATGTCAGCCGCAATCGCAAGATTCAACGGACATCTTGCGCATATGGGGCATTTCAGGAAATAGAAATGAGATGGAATATGCTGCTCTACCGCATCGGGCGTGGATAACTCACCGGACTACGGTTCCCCTGCTTGTCCACCGCGCGGACGCCGAAGAAGTAGTTATCCTTGGACATTCCCTTCATCGTGTAGCTCGTCACAGTTCCAACCATGCGTGAGTTTGTCCAGACGGGCGAGGTTGTGTCGCGCCAGACGATCTCGTAGCCTGCGAGGTCCGGCTCCGTGTTCGCGTTCCATTTCAAGTCCGTGTCGTTGGTCAGACGTGTGGTGACGATGCCGACATTTTTGGGGCGCGCAGGGGCGAGCGCGAGCGCAGCGAGGTTGGCGGCGTTGACGCGCGCCACCTGCGCGATGTAGGCGAAATCAACGAATTCGGGCAGGTCCCCGTATTGCACGCCGTTCTCGATCCTCACGTTCTGGTGCTGGTGTTTGTACTCTTCATTCGGCTCCGTGAAGCGCACGGCGGCGAAACCGCGTTCTAGAAATGGAATGTGGTCGCCGCCTCTCAGGTAACGGTCGCGGCGATAGACCATCATGACTCGCATCGTTGGCACGTAACGCTCGCCCGTCTCCTTGATGAAGCGCGCCAGCTGCCGCGAAGCGGAATCATTTTCGCCGCCCACACCGCGCCGGACGTTTGCCTCTTCCGGCGTTTCGTTTGACTGCACGCCTTCAGAAAAGACGCGCAAGGTCCGGCGGTCCCGCACGCCGTTTCCACCCAATGTGTTCCCGACAATGTCGTTGGTGAACATGGCTTCGATGTCCAGCTTCTTCTCCTTTGCCTGCTCCGCGAAGTAAGTCGCGCCGACCAGGCCCTGCTCCTCACCCGCGACGGCCATGAAGATGATCGTCGCCTCGAACTGGTATTTAGCCATCACCCGCGCCATCTCAAGCACCGCGGCCGTGCCCGACGCGTCGTCGTTTGCGCCCGGCGCGTCGCACTCGGCGTCCGTTGGACTCGTGCACATCGAATCGTAGTGGCCGCTGACGACGTAAAGACGATTCGCGGAAGCCGGCTCGGTGCCGCGCAAAGTTGCGACGACGTTTGTGAGCGTGGTCGTGCGCGCGATGCGCTGAAATCTGCCCGGTGCCTGCTCGAACGTCTGCTTCTCGACACTCATGCGCCCCCCGGAGGTCAACGCGGCCTTTTGAAACTCACTGTAAAGCCAGTCGCGCGCCGCGCCGATGCCGCGCGTCGGATTGTCCTGCGCCGAGAGGGTATTGCGCGTGCCGAAGGAGACGAGCTTGCGGATGGTATTCTCTATGTTGCGCGCGTTGACTTCGGAGACGATGCGCGAGATGACCGCGTTGCGACGAGGAATTGAGCGCGCCCGCGTCGTCATTTCTTCGCTTTGCTGTGTCGTAAGTTTTTGCTGCGCGGATAAAGCTGGAACGAGCGCATTGATAAATAGAGCGGGAATCAACAAGCGGGTGAATACGCGAACGACGCAGAATCTCCTCGTCATCTTTAACTTGACTCCGTTTCTTGTGATGTGGTCTTGGAGCTGGCGCTAAAGTAACGCGAAGAGGTGTGTAGAATCAATAGAAACGGTAAGCGCTGCTCTTCCAGACGACGATGACTTCGCCGCTCAGTTGCTGCGTGATGGTGCGAAGCGTGGGTTCATCCGCAACGAGGCCGCGATATTGTTCCGAGCCGCGCGCGACGTTAATTGTCGGGCGTGAAGAGTTGTACGCTGTATCCACCCAGACGCTTCCCTGACGCCGAAAACGCCGACCGCCGACGCTGCGCGTCTCAACGGAAAGTTTCTGCTCCTCCGAAATCTCTCTCTCGCTCTGCCTTTTCGGTGCAGCGGAAGGTTTACGCGCGGTGGCGGGCAGCTCCTGAGTCTTGCGCGCTTCCGTTCTTGCCCTGCCCACCCTGTCTTCATTGACCGCGGGCGTGTTCTGAAAGACGCCGCCCGCACTGCTCGTGCCCGCCGGAACATTGTCCTTCTCTTTAGCGGCTTTCGCAGTATCTTGCGCGCTGTCCCTTCTCTTTTCATCCGCGCCAGCCTCGGCTTTGGTTTGAGCAGGGGGCGCGGGAAGAGTGGAAGTGGTTTCGGCCTCCGGGGCGCGTTTATTGGCTGCGCCGAACTCGCCCGCGCCTGTATCGGCAGGCGCAGTCTGCCCCCGTGCAGTTTTGTCCGCGAGGACAGGGGCGGCCGGGGAGTCATCCACCGGCGCGGTCTTCGCCGCAAGGGGCGTGGCAGAGGGTAAGGGCTGCGACGTCTGTGTGGTCTGATCATAAACGGTGGCGGCGTTGCTATTCGAATGACTCGCGGCAGCCGTGTTCGCAGAGGTCTCCATCAGCCTGTTCGAATTAGACGTGGATTGCGAGACAGTGTTTCCGGCGTCCTGATCGTTCCGGGCGACGAATGAATCCTCTCTCTGCGTACGCAGCGCGACGATGGCGACTACGATGACGGCCAGAAGTGCCAGGGCCGGAAATCCATAACGCAGCACAGGCGGTGAGAAGATCGCAGAGAGCCAATCGCGCCAAGACCTTGACGGCGAGACAGGAGTCGCGGCAACGCGCACCTTCGATTCCGCGACCACGCCGGCCGCGAGCGTCAAATCGGTGACAAGCTTTCGGCAGGTATCACAATCTGCCAGATGAACGATATATCGTGAGCGCGCCGCTTCCGGCAACGCACCCTCTGCGTAAGTATTCAATTCGTCGGCGTCGAGATGGGCGCCAACCGACGAGTCCTGCAAATCATTGCCCTTCCCGCTCCCGAACGGCAGAGCCTTATTGTTGCGCCGTGCATGGCGACGCAGCAGACGGTCCATCTCTGTGCTGTCAGAATGCTTCATAGAGCCTTAAAGGTCACGCTCGCGGGCGAGACTGACTAAAGAACGCGCCGACATTCATTTGCTTGCGACCGCAGGCGCCAGATCTACGCCTCTTTCACCAACTTATTCATCCAGCCCTGCCTGTTTCTCAACCCTGGCATTTTCCGTTGTGAGCATCAGCTCAAGATCACTCTCAAGATGCATCGCCGTCTCAGACAGCGAGCGCCTTGTCTCACTTTGCGTCCAGCCATGCTCTTTCATCAAGAGTTCTTCTACGCGCTTGCGCACTTCCGCTTGAATCCGTGTCAGGCGGCGGCTGGCCGTCGCCTCGTGGACTCCCAGCACCGCTCCGGCCTCGCGCAGGCGTAAGCCGTCGAAATAATAGAGCTTGACCAGAAGACGATCCTCCGGGTCGAGCTCGCCTAAGACACGCGCGAGCGCCGCTTCGACATCATCCGCAGCCCTCCGGTCCGCAAGTGCGTTTTCCGGATCGGCTGGCGATGCCACGCTCGCCCCTTCGCCCTGATGAGACTCCTGCGCCAGGCGATCAAAATCTGCATCAACTTCGGTCTGCACCAGCCTCGAAGACTTACGGTGCTGGTCAATGGCAAGCTGCCCGACCACCGCGCGCAGCCACCCGCCCAGCGAGCCGCGCCCCGAATAATAAGCAATTTTCCCTGATGGCCGGCCGTCCGCGCGCACGCGCAGGCCATGCAGTTCCGCCCAGATGGATTGCGCCAAATCCTCCGCCGCGTCCTCATTAGAACTCGCTGAGCGCGCGGCCGAGCGGACAGTTGCCCCAAACTGCGCGACAAGGTCGCTCCAGGCTTGTTGGTCGCCTCGCTCGCAAGCCACAATCAGACAGAGGTCATCCGCATGAAGCGCGTCCATGAACTCATTTATAGCCTGCTCGGACGCTTCCGCATCGCTTGAGAAAAGATACTTTTCAAGCGCGGCACTCACGCGCGAGATGAGCGCATCTGTATCGAGCGAGCGAGCATCAGTGGCGCGCGCTAGCAAGCGTGCTGTACCTTCGCCAATCAGTTTCTGAGTTTGTGCGTCTGTCCGGCTCACGGGGGTTTCCCGGTCTCGAATGCTGCTTGACTTACCCTATGCTATCATGAACCCTGCACTTTTCGTCTCTGCCCATCGAAACTCTTTGATGCGTCACGGGAGAGAAACAAAGTATCCGCGCCCTACGCCCGAAGACAAAGAAGCAAGGCTGGTGACTTTGACAGTCTGCGTTGAGTGAGATAAATTCTGAGGCCGAAAACGTTACAAAAAGCTCGGCCGAATGATCCAAGAAATACGGTCGCCTCCCCCGATTAACTGTTGACAGAAGAGCCGTTTCTCAAGTATTGAGATGACAACCCGGTCACCGTTCCCAGCATCCTATTCGAGCCCTTCCTGATTAAGGGTTTGATAATTTTGGAGGAATCTTCATTATGCGCCGCAAATTCTTTTTCTTCTCTCTCGTGGCAGTCGCCATGCTGCTCTTGAGCCATCAAGCCGCCAATGCTCAGGTTGGACAACTATTCGGTGAAGTCGTGATGCAGCAGTCTGACGGGACGACCGTTCCTGTAGCTGGAGCGGTGGTTGATGTCTATCGCACAGACTTGCCGGGTCATTTTCCCACCAAGACAGACAAAAGGGGCAAGTTCATGTTTGCGGGGTTGCCCTATGTAGGAACATACGTGATTGCAGCCAGCGCACCTAATGCCAGACCGGATGTTGTCGGCGGCGCCAGAGCCGGGCGTGAGGTCACCTATAAGCTCACGCTGTCACCCGGAGACGGAAAGCGCCTGACGGAGACGGAAGCGAAATCTTTAGGAAGTGCGGGCAACACCACCACTGGCGGCCCGCCGGCGGAGAGTGCTGAAGATCGCAAGAAGCGCGAAGAGCTGATGGCCAAGAACGCCGAGATTGAGGCCGGCAATAAGAAGATCGAAGAGTCTAATGCGACAGTCAGCCGGACCTTCAAGATGGGGAATGAGGCGCTGAACGCCAAAAAGTATGACGAGGCGATTACTCTGTACAGTGAGGGTATTGCAGCCGACCCGACGCACCCCGGAGCGCCTTCGCTTTTAACGAACAAATCGGTCGCGCTCAGAGCGCGTGCCGTGGAGCGATACAATGCCGCTATTACCTCTAAGGACGAGGCGGCAAAGACATCCGGAATGGAGGCTGCAAAGAAAGATTTTAAGGATGCGGCTGATGCGGCCACGAAAGCGGTTGAAATGATCAAAGCGCAGGCGGCGCCCACAGACCCGGCTGCTCAGCAGAATTACAATACCAACAAATACTTTGCGCTTGCCGCGCGCGCCGAAGCCATGCGCCTCGTCGCCACCAAAGTTGATCAAACACAGGCCGAAACCGGGCTGACGGCTTTCCAGGAATATATAGCGGTTGAGACTGCTCCGGACAAGAAAGCAAAAGCTCAAATCGATCTGGCGCAAATGCTCCTTGACGCAGGCTTGTCGGATAAGGCGTTTGTGGAATTTCAAAAACTCCTGGCCGACAATCCGGAGAACATAGATGCGATGCTCGGCGCAGGTCTTGCTCTTTTCCAATCAGGCGATAAGAGTAAGTTTCAAGAGGCAGCCAACTATTTACAGCGTTTTGTGGATAAAGCTCCTGAGACGCATAAGCTGAAAGCCTCTGCGAAAGACGCGCTTGATTACTTAAAGAGCGCCGAGAACGTTAAGCCGCAGAAGACGACGACCACCGGAGGTCGCCGCCGCGGTTAAGTCCTAAATTAATTCAGCTTTAAAAGGCCATGCCGGCGCTATCTTACCCGGCATGGCCTTTTAAGTTTTGTCCGGCAACTCCTTTCAAGGAGCGATCTGCCGGCCTGGCTCTCACCCTTTCATGTCAATCTGACCTGCCGAATTATCATCTTGACACCCATATTGGTTAAACTGTAATATGCTTTGTGCAACGGTGCTAAACATCGTTGCCTTTGCTCTTGGTTTGTGCCGGAAACTTTCTAGTTCGCTTCGGCCAAACTCCAGCTTCCTACCCCCTTTTGAAGCATTTCTTTGCTGGGACTTCTAAAAGATGTCAGCCAAACTAGGCGAAATTCTCGTCCGCGAAAACCTCCTCAGCGCGCAGCAACTGCGTGAAGCCCTCGATTACCAGCGCACACATGGCGGCCGTCTCGGATTCAATCTGGTCAAAATGGGCCTTGTCTCCGACGACATGATTACGGCCGTGCTCTCACGCCAGTACGGTGTTCCCTCCGTCAACCTTGAACTCTTCGACATAGAGCCTTCCGTCATACGCCTCATCCCGCAGGAAGTGGCGCAGAAATATTCTGTGCTTCCCCTCTCGCGCGTCGGCGCCAGTCTCACGCTGGCGATGGTTGATCCCACCAATGTCTTCGCCATGGACGACATCAAGTTCATGACGGGCCTCAACATCGAACCCGTAGTCGTTTCCGAAGCGAGCGTTCAGGAAGCAATCGCCAAGTATTACGGCTCTTCGCGCGAAATAGAGCTGGCGGCGATGGGCGAGCCCGAGGTGGAAGTCAGCGGCATGGGCCGGAACGGAAACGGAAACGGCGGCATTACGCACGCCGATCTGGTCTCGCTGGACAGCCTGGATTTCGACACGGAGGCCGCAGAAGGTCTTGAGGTCATAGAAGACAACGAGGAGATAGACCTTTCGACGCTTTCTCGCATGAGCGAGGATGCGCCCGTCGTGCGGCTCGTCAACGTTCTCATGGTTGACGCGCTCCGCCGCGGTGCCTCAGACATTCACATTGAGCCTTACGAAAAAGAGTTGCGCATCCGCTTCCGCATTGACGGCGTGCTTTACGACGTAATGCACCCGCCCTTGAAGATGCGCGACGCGATGATCTCGCGCCTCAAGATCATGTCGAAGCTCGACATCTCCGAAAAGCGGCTCCCACAGGATGGCCGCATCAAGATCAAGGTCAAGGTTGATTCGCGTTCGCGCGAGTTGGACTTCCGCGTCTCGACGCTGCCGACGCTCTTCGGCGAAAAGGTTGTGCTGCGCCTTCTGGACAAAGAGAACCTGATGCTCGACATGACGAAGTTGGGTTTCGAGCCTGAGTCGCTCATCAAGTTCCAGCGCAACATCTCGCGTCCCTACGGCATGGTGCTCGTCACCGGCCCAACCGGATCAGGTAAGACGAACACGCTCTATTCCGCCCTCCAATCGCTGAACACTTCCGAGACCAACATCATGACGGCCGAAGACCCCGTCGAGTTCAACCTCGTCGGGATCAATCAGGTCCAGATGAAAGAGCAGATCGGCCTGAACTTCGCCGCCGCGCTCCGGTCCTTCCTGCGTCAGGACCCGAACATCATCCTCGTCGGCGAAATACGCGACTTCGAAACAGCTGAGATCGCCATCAAAGCCGCCCTCACGGGCCACCTCGTCCTTTCCACTCTTCACACGAACGACGCGCCTTCCACAATCTCGCGTCTGATGAACATGGGCATCGAGCCTTTCCTCGTCGCCACCTCGGTCAACCTCATTCAGGCGCAGCGCCTCATCCGTCGCATCTGCAAAGACTGTAAGACCGAGAATCTCCTGCCTCCTGAAGCCCTCATCGAGATCGGCTTCGCGCCCGACGAAGCCAAGCATATGAAGACCTACAAGGGGCGCGGCTGCCAGACGTGCAACAACACCGGGTACAAGGGCCGCGTCGGTCTTTACGAAACTATGGAAGTGACGGACGACATCCGCGAGTTGATTTTAATCGGGGCTTCGGCCCTGGAGCTTCGCAAAAAAGCGATTGATGACGGGATGATTACTCTGCGCGAGTCCGGCCTCCATAAGATACGCAACGGAGTGACCACCATCGAAGAAGTCGTGCGGGAGACGGTGGCTTAACGAGGTGAAATATTTATGCTACGCGCTGCCGCTTTATCTCTGTTAATTCTCGTTTCGGTCGCAGTGACGCTGCCGCTGGTTGATTCGTCCGCGCACAACAACGGCAGGCCGCATGCCGGTCGCCGCAACCGTATGAATCGCCGCCACTCGCGCGCCTGGTGGCGCCGCTACCGCGCTCGCCTGCGCCGCCAGCGCGAAGCATTGCGCCGCAGACGGGCCGCGCAGCGCGCCAACCGCGGTCAGAGCTTGAACTCGATGGCGGACAGCCATAAAAGCGCCGCCTCGTATGGCAAGATTCCTGCCGTCACCAACTTTAAGAATGCTGTCGCCGCGCCGAATCTGGCGCTGCCCGGTGGTTGGGCCAGGCGCGCAACGGCAAACGGCGACATGAAATTTGTCATTGGCGGGCAGGGCGGGTCCTACGCCGGCGAAGCCACGCTGGCGGTCGTCAATGTCCCCAGGTCCGGCGAATTGTTAATGCCGGTCAGAGGGCAGCGGCGCTCGCTCGCTGGAGTCGCGCTCACGGACCTGCGCCGTACCGTGATCGACAAAATGATCATTTCCAACGGCTGGGTCGTCAACGACATTCAGCGCGAGATCGAAGGCAAGCAAGTCTTCATCGTCCTGGCTCAGACCGCCGCGTCGAGCGATGGCCGAACGCCCAAGCAGTCCTGGGTCTTCTTCTTCACAGAGGTCGAAGGCCGCATCTACAGTCTGGCGGCCAACGCCTCGTCGGAGTTCGCCGACCGCCTGGCGAACGAGGCCGCCCAGTTGATCTCTTCTTTCCACGCTAACTCAGCGTTGGCTCAACCACCGCAACGTTAGTGGATATTATCCGCACACGTTTTAACCCCGCCTCAGGTCATAGGAGAATCACATGGCACTGAATGAACCTGTCCCGCAGATTACGCTCTCCGAGCTTCTGAAGAAGCTCGCCGAGTTCGGCGGCTCAGACCTTCATATCACGACTAACACCCCGCCGCAGATTCGCGTTGACGGGCACCTGCGCCCGCTCGAAGGCTACAAAGTGCTCACCTCCGCAGACACAAAGCAGCTGGCCTATTCCGTCCTCACAGACGCGCAGAAGCACCGTTTCGAAGAGAATCTTGAGTTGGATTTTTCTTTCGGCGTTAAAGGTCTGTCGCGTTTCCGCGCCAACATCTTCAACCAGCGCGGCGCGGTCGGCGCAGTCTTCCGCGCGATTCCTTACGAGATCAAGCCGTTCGAGGCTCTGGGGCTGCCGCCCATCGTCAAGGAGCTTTGCAACAAGCCGCGTGGACTGATCCTGGTCACAGGACCGACGGGGTCCGGCAAGTCCACGACGCTTGCGGCGATGATTGACAAGATCAATAACGACCGGCACGAGCACATTCTGACCATCGAAGACCCTATAGAATTCCTGCACAATCACAAGAGTTGCCTGGTCAACCAGCGTGAAGTCAACGCCGACACCAAAGGATTCGCGGAAGCCTTGCGCACGGCCCTGCGTCAGGACCCTGACGTCGTCCTCGTCGGCGAAATGCGCGACCTCGAAACGATAGAGTCCGCGCTGCGCATTGCCGAGACGGGCCACTTAACTTTCGCCACGCTCCACACGAACTCCGCGGCTTCCACGATCAACCGCATCATTGACGTCTTCCCCTCCGAGCAACAGGCTCAGGTCCGCGCGCAACTCTCGCTCGTGCTCGAAGGGATCCTCTGCCAGGCGTTGCTGCCCAAAGCAGACGGGCAGGGGCGCGCGATGGCGCTTGAGATTCTCGTCCCCAACGCGGCCATCAGAAACCTGATCCGCGAAGACAAGGTCCACCAGATTTACTCGATGATGCAGACGGGCCAAGACAAGTTCGGGATGCAGACCTTCAACCAGTCCCTGGCGACGCTTTATCACAGGCGTTTGATTAACCTCGAAACAGCGATGCAGCGCTCTTCGAATACCGACGAGTTGCGCGAGTTGATCGAGCGCGGCTCCGGCATCAACACGGGCAACGGGGCTGGTCAAAGGCCCGGCTCACACCCGAGCCCTTATGCGCAGGCGCGCCCCATCGGCGTCCGCCCGGTCACCAGATAGATGTTGAGAATTTCCGTACCAAGAGGGGAAAAGATGCGAAACACAGGGAACAGCTGTACGCGCTCGCTCGCAGGTTCTGCCTGTGCGCTGCTGCTTTTGCTCTGTGCGTTCGCAATGGTCGCTTCGGCGCAGGAACAGCGCAGACGTGCAGTCTCATCCTTAACGAGTGAGGACCTGCTGAACCGCCCGGTGATCTATGTCCCACCTGCGGCCAGTTCGCCTTCCACTTCATCCGGCGCTGTGCGGAACGCCGGCAGCAGCTCTTACCGCGATCCTTCGGGGGCTTTCACGCTCACTTTCCCGAATGGCAACTGGCGCGCCAACGCCAGGGCCGCGAGTGCCGGGAGGGCCTACAACCAGCGCTCTTTCCGCCGGATCGAGGCGGAAGGCTTCGCTTCGGCGACCGCCAACGTTTATGTGCTGACGGCTAACGCGGGCGTCCCCGTGGTTGATCCGTCTCGCTTAAGCCAGGACGCGCAGCGCGAAATCGCTTCAATGCTAACCACGCGCTTTTTCAGCAGCAACGCCTCACTCGTCGCCGTCGAGCCCGTTCTTTCAAACACGCGCTCAGGCTTCCTGCGCATCATCGCGGACCAGGTGATCTCACGCCGCGTCGCCGTCCGCGCATCTATTAATGTCTTCGAACGCCAGGGCCGGCTCTACCTGGTCGTCTGTTGCGCTTCGCCCGAAACATTCGACGCTTCGATGCGTGAATTTGACGCCATCACCAATTCTTTAGCCTCTTCGGTCCTCCGCTCATAAAAGCCCGGACCGAGCGATTAGGAGTTTTGACACATGCCCACTTACGTCTTCAAAGGCCGAAACCGACTCAACGAGATCGTCGTCGGCGAACGCGTCGCTGATAACCGCGAAGCCCTGCGACAGGTCCTGCGCCGCGAACAGGTCACGCTCACCTCCGTCAAGGAGAAGGGCCGCGAGATCGGCATCCCGAAGATCGGCGGAAAGAAGAAGGTCAAGTCAAAGGACCTTTCCATCTTCACCAGACAGTTCTCCGTCATGATCGATGCCGGGCTCCCGCTCGTGCAGTGCCTGGAAATCCTCGCGCAGCAGCAGCAGAACAAATTTTTCCAGCAGACCCTGATGCAGGTGCGGCAGGATGTCGAAGAAGGCTCGACCCTGGCGGCGGCGATGGCGCGTCACCCGAAAGTCTTCGACCAGCTCTACACGAACATGGTCGAGGCGGGCGAGACGGGCGGTATTCTCGACCTGATCCTGCAACGTCTTTCGACCTTCATCGAGAAGCTCGTCAAGCTGAAGAAGGACGTCATTTCGGCGATGATCTACCCGACTGCGGTCGTCCTGCTGGCGATTGCCGCCGTGGCCGTCATCATGGTCGTCGTGATTCCGCAGTTCAAGACCATCTACATGGGACTGTTGGGTCCGGGCGAAGAGCTTCCCTACCCGACGCAGATCGTAACCAGTACCAGCGAATTCCTCGCGGGCTGGGGCGGGCTTGCGATTCTCGGCGCAATCATCGCCATCGTCTTCCTCATTCGCTACTACTATAAAACCCCGAGCGGGCGCTACAAGATGGACGCGATCATGCTGAAGTTTCCGGTCCTTGGCGGCATCCTACGCAAGGTCGCCGTGGCCCGCTTCTCGCGCACGCTCTCGACGCTGCTCTCTTCTGGCGTTCCGATCCTTCAATCGCTGGACATCACGGCGCGCACCGCCGGCAACAAGGTCATCGAGCAGGCGATCCTGAAGGTCCGTGCGGGGGTCGAGCGCGGCGAGAGCTTCGTGGACCCGTTGCAGGCCACGGAGGTCTTCCCGCACATGGTCGCGCAGATGGTCGGAATCGGTGAACAGACGGGCGCGCTCGATTCGATGCTCTCGAAGATCGCAGACTTCTACGAACAGGAAGTTGACTCGGCCATCGCCAACCTGCTCACACTGATCGAGCCCATCCTGATAGGCTTCCTCGGCGTGACCATCGGCTCCATCGTCATAGCCATGTACCTGCCGCTGTTTACCCTTATCGGCAAACTTTCTCAGGGTCACTAATAACTTCGTTCCGCAGTTGTGTTGTGCCAATAAAGTTAGTGCCTGGACAATAAAGCTGGTAACTAAACAATAAAGTTGGTATCTAAAAGCAGAGGAGGGAGAACTAAGGTTTCTCCCTCCTCTGCTTTTCGTTCTGAGTTAATTGTAAAAGTCTAAGTGGCTCCGCCTGTTTCCTAGATGCCTTTACCGGCTTCTAACTACCTGTTCTATCGGACATAAGCTATGGAATTAACCTGCTCCACGCGAACAGTATAGAAAATGTGCCTGTCTACGCCTTAGCAGGCTTACAACTTTATTTTCTCTAAGTTTCATATCTTAGCCTTGAATATGGCTTCAGTTTCAATTCCCAGAATTGAAACTCTTAATTTAGCGGCAGAGCATATTTCTTAACCTTAATACATTCAGTGCGGTGAAAGGCTCTCCTTCGAAGACGACTTTCCGTGTCTTCGCCCCGTGAGCATTAAGGTATTCAGTCACGTTCATCCAACGAATCTGGCCGTCCGAGGTGCGAATAACTAGCATCACCGGATAGGCTTGAGCCCGCCAGTACTCAGCGTGACGCGGCTTCTTAATGGTGAAGATTTCTTTGCCGTCAGACTTTTGCGTGTAGAGGTATGAATCACCGGACTTGAGTTGTAGATAAACGCGCTTTCCGCTTGCTTCGCCTTTATAGTCCTTGAATTCTATCTCTCCATCGATACCCCAATCTGAGTTGGACGTTGGGCGGAAGATTTGTCCGGCCTCCCCTGAAACGGCAAAGGCATGACCGATGAGGATCAACTCGCGGCTCTCGTTGTCTAAATTGATGCGGGCACGCTCGTCCATCTCGCGAACGCGACGTGTAAACTCATCCGAGGCAAATTTTTCTTCAATCAGGTCTATTAATTGAACTCGCTTTTCACACATCGAGCAGACAATGTCTTTTAATCCTTTATTCAAGCGCAATTGAATCGCTGCCCGGCTCTCCACTGGCGTGTCACAATGCGGGCACACATACGTGCGCACGCGCATGACGTCCTGCGCCCGGGCTATAAGATGCTCGTGAACATATTTAATAAACGTGACCTTCGTATCGTCCGGTACGCCAGTTTGGAAGTAGATTATTAGCTCCGCCGCGCCCTCAAGCTTTCGTCGCATGGCTAATCCTACGCGCTTACCACCAAGCGTGCGGAAATCCGCGGCATCTTTCCAGAGTTGATCCGTTTTGAATCCTTCCGAATAGTTTAGCTTGACCACAAGGGTCGCGTAGATCTCGTCAAGTGGCCCAGCAAAGCTGTAAGTTACAAATACATTAGGGTATCCAGGAACCTCTGGCTTGTCGCGACGGAAGTAAGAAGGGAAGACGAGCATTGTGCCGGCCGGCGTCGCCTCGCGTAGGCAGAGAGCCCGGTCCAAGAAGGTCTGCTCCATCGCTCGCAGGAGAATCTTTTCATCTACCTCAGACAGCCGTTCCGTATCCTTGTAATCGAGCTTCCCATCAAGAACCTGCTGCTCTGGCACGCAACCCATCTCATCTATATGCTCGCGCGCCATGCGCACTACAACAGAGGCGTAGCGGTTGATCTGTTCGGGCTGCAATAGGATGAAATCGCCGAAGTCAAGCATCTGCACTAGACCCTGTCCCTGCATGAGCCCAACAACAGCGCGCAACTCTTCCTCACTAATCGTCACGCCAGGCATCATTAGTTGCAGACGCTGGCGCAGTTCTGACAAGCGTACGAGAGGAGAATCCTGTTCCTTAAACTTCAACAGCGCGTCCTTTAGCGACTTGAACAGATGCGTCGTCGAAGTATAGGGCAAGCGCCCCCAAGGGATATGTTCGATTATGGCCGCCTTGAGGTCAGCGCAGCCTTCTCCCGTCTTAGCGCCCGTCAACCAGAGGCCAACAAAGTTATGCTCCTGGCAGAAGTGCTCGAAACGTGTCCGGCTTACAGTAATGCCGCCGCGATCACAGCGTGCTGCCACCAGCAGTTTGGAGGGAGAGAAGCCCCTAGCCCGGCTTGCTGCGTGCAAGGCTTTCTCCCAGTAGCCTATATCCTCAAACGGATTGTCATCTTGTGGATCGAAGATCAGCAGGGCTAAAGCCGCTTCGTCCATGTATAGCTGGTGAAGCAGCCGATAATCCGGTTGCCCTGCGAAGTCCCAGAGCCAGACTTCACGATCTTGGCTCGCAGTCTTCCTTTCTGAATTTACTTGCAATTGGGATACTAACATTCCATGCGTTGATTCTGTGGTCTCCCAGCGGTCTTCACACAGGCGGATGGCTAGCCCCGTCTTTCCAACTCCGCTTTCACCTACGAGAACGACTTTAGCATTGGTATAGCGGGCTCCTTGTTGCTGTGCAGATATGGCAGCACTATTTTTTATCTCTTCAAGGGGCCATAACCAAGCTACGCCATTGCGTGCCGCGGAAAATACGTACCGCTCATCACTGCTTAAACTCACACTATAAACTCTATCTGTGTGGCTTTTAAGAGAAGCTAGACAGAGGCCGTCTTCAATATTCCATACTCGCACAGTCGTGTCGCCGGACCCAGAGAATCCATATAGGCCATCTTCGCTCAAGGCCACGCCATGAATGCTGTCGGTATGGCCTTCCAGGGTGGCTAGACAGCGTCCCTCATCAATGTCCCATAACCGCACCGTCCTATCACTAGACCCAGAGAGGGCACGTCGGCCATCGCTGCTTAGCGCGACGCTCCACACCCGACTAGCGTGACCTTTGAGTATGGCCAAACAGCGACCACTCTCTATATCCCACAGCCGTATAGTGTTATCTTCAGAGCCAGAGAGGACATGGCGGCCATCCCTGCTTAAGACAACACTATAAACACTGTCGGTGTGGCCTTTGAGTACATTCAGACAGACGCCTTCATCCAAGTCCCAAACTCGCACAGTATTGTCATCGGAGCCTGAAAGCGCGCGGCGGCCGTCGCTACTCAACGCCACACTCCAAACCCTGTCAACATGGTCTTTGAAAGTAGCAATACAACGGCCCTCATCCAAGTCCCAAACTCGCACAGTATTGTCATCGGAGCCTGAAAGCGCGCGGCGGCCGTCGCTACTCAACGCCACACTTAAAACCCTGTCACTGTGCCCCTCAAGAGTAGTGAGACAACGGCCATCATCAACGTCCCATAACCGCACCGTCTTATCCCCAGAGCCAGATAGAGCGCGTCCGCCGTCGCTATTCAACACCATACTGTAGACATGTCCTATGCCTATAATGCGACGATCACGTCTCACACTACTGTAAGTTAGAACTACCTTCTTCCCCCCTACTATAATTTCAGTGGCAGGATACTCCGGCTGAAGCTGAAATTCACCAAGCTGATATGGATTTAACAGGTGGGCATAGTACGCATCTGCATCCTGCTGAGATCTACTTCTTGCGGTCCGACAAACCTGAAGTAAGCGCGCATATTCCGTGTCTGCTTCCTGCCTCCAGTCGATGTAAGTGAATTGTTTGAGAGTATCTTTAATTTCAGAATCATCTAACCGCAGCGGGACGAACTGGCGTTGGGCATTAGTAGAGTCTCTAAAGAGAACCGTATTACTTTCGAGGGTAGCCCACTCCGACGCGAAGGTGTTGGCAGACATGACTAATATCAGTGTCCGTGATTGCTCTAATCCCTTTCTAAATTTAAGGTCGCGCATATCCTCAGCCTTGATCTCCCACTCATCCAGCCAGACGCGCAAGCCGTCCGCCTTAAGCCGCTCTGCAAGTTTACGCACAGCAACACCATCCTTAACACTGTGACTGATAAACACGTCATACGCGAAACTGTTAGTCATAGCTCCTGCATTACCTCCGGGCGAGGGTCATGAAGACCATCTTAAAGCGTTGGGTCAGAGGGTCGTCGGCGCGCGGAGTGGTCATTACTGCCAAGACTCATACTTTTCAGTTAAGGTGCGACGAGCGCCGACCGGGCCCCGTCGATAGCCCCAAGCTGAGCTGAGGATTAGATGTAACCTGGCGTGAGGCTACGATACCTATTGCTAGGCGCGCGGTGAAAATATACCCCGACCGGAACACATGTCAACGCCCGGCTAGCTTGGCTCCGGCACCGGAATAAAGCAAGCAAGACAGTATTGTTGCTGCCAAGCGGGGCGTATCTTGGTCTAACTTTTTCCATTAATGACAGTCAACTTAAAGGGTTTTAGCTTGCCCCCGCGCATAGGGATGGGCGTACCTGTTCGGTATCTCTACTATTCGTTTACCCCGCCGCAGCTGGCTAAACTTTACTCGCTTGGGTAGTATTATCGATAAAAGCATTACTTCCCCGAACCACAAAACAAGGTCATACTCCTCTTGGGAATGAGTTGCGCTGCCCTTTCAGTTCACAACTTTATTGTCTCAAGTTCCGAAACCTCAGCCCTCTGGCTCAACTCTAGTTCACAACTTTAATTTGGGAATGAGGAAAATCTTCGACGTAGAATTAACAACTTAGAGGCAGTTCAGTTCACAACTTTATTGTTCGTGGACAGAAGTTATGAACCTGAGAACAAAACCAAACGCCTGCGCGGGATTTATCTTCCGCGCAGGCGTTTACTTTTATAGCGAATTGCTATTGCATACGGATTTCTAGCCCTCTATCCTGGCGATGGCTTCAGTCGGCGTTGCGCTCCCTTCGATGAGGGCCAGGATGCCGGGCAAATACCTGCCCGTCAGGCGCACATTGGCGTAAACCAACTGTCTGACCAGAGCTTCGGTCAGGCGGTCGCCTTCCACGTCAATGCTCGTCTTGCAGCGGATTTCGCCGTCCGTCCAATCCATCTCGAAGTTGCCGATGATGAGGCCGTAGTTGGCGCGTGTCAGAAACTCTGCCACGTCCGGCAATCTTTCTTCCGGCGCGTTGACGGGAGAGACTGAGTAAAAGATGAACTGCGACTGCTCTTCTCTGGCCTCTGCGAAGCAGTTCCATTGCTGACCAGGTTCAGTTCTGGCTGATAACTGAAGAACGGTTCGCCCTTCAAGCTGTGTGAACGTCCAGCCGTCCCCGTTGAAAAAGCTGATCGCGGTATCGAGAATCTCACCCATCTAAGGTAGCCTCCTCAGCGTATCACTTATTTTGGACGGCAGATGTCGCGGCGGATTGGTTGCTGACCGGCGTGACTTCTGCGTCTTTCGGCTTGACGTAGCTTTGCCCACTATCGAGATCGTAATCCACGGACTCCCTCATATCCGACAGCGGCTTATTGACTGACCCTTTGTCGCACTTGGTTTCCAGAGTCATGATGGCTTTCACGACCGCAGAGTCTGGAATGTTATACGCTTTATTAAAGTCGCTCGCCCACGCCCCCCACAGAGTTTGGAACGTGATAGCCCATACTTTTGTTGCATCACTGGGAGCCCTCGTAAAGAAGTATGAATCATTCTGAAGGTTGGCCGCGTGCTTGCGCACGCATTGCCAACGCGCTCCCTCTCCCGCAATCTTGGTGTAAGCATCCAGATGCTTTTCTTCTCCTCCGCTGGTCAGATCAATCAGTTTCGCATTATCACTAATGTCATGGACATTGCTAAACTTGTCAGTCCCTTTGAGTGGTTTGTTACTATATTTCTCATACATTGAGACCCAGTTCGTAGTAGCTTTATTGGAGCTATCCTTAATCCACACGACATAGCCGGTAAAATTTAACGCGTGCTGGAAGACAAGTTCGAGACTTTCTTTTTTGTCGCCCTCCTTGAAAGGTGCGTGAACTCGGTAAAAGAAAGGGTCTAGCGCATTGATATTTTTTTTATTGAAGTTGTCTTTTTCAGAGCCACTAGTCCACCGCACACTCCCATCTTTGTGACTGATCCTTGCCGTCACCGCATTGCTAGCGATTTCTGAACCGAGCTTTGCATTCACTTCTCCCGCCTTATTCAGGGCTTCCGCTTTGTTTGCGGATTCAGGCGCGCTTTTGGAATAAGTGTTTGCCTGTCGCCCATCGCCAATTAGCGCGAGGAGTGTCTTGTCATCCGTCAGGCCCTTAGCCCCCGCCTGCACCAAATTCTTGCGCTGAAGAACCGGACTCGACGCTACGGTCTGAGCCTTGTCGCTTGCCCCGCGCTCACCACTCTGCTGCATCACATGGGTCAACTCATGGGCAATCAACTCCTGTCCCCTGGAGCTGTCAGGGTTGTATTCACCATGCCTGAAGAATAAATCCTGCCCTGCTGTGAAGGCCCGCGCTTCGAGCGAGCGGTTGAGACCGTCTGCCTGAGCGTCCGTGTGAACGTGGACATCGCTGAAGTCCGCGCCGAAGGCTCGCTCCATACGTGCGCGCAACCCGCCGGGAAGAGCCTGGCCGCCGCCACGCTCATGCCCGATGGCAGACTCCAGGCCGGGGGCGACCGCTGCCTGGCCGCCAGACGCGACGTGGCTGATCGGACTCTTCATTTGCAGCTCTTCCTCGTCCGTCGCGCGCTGAACCGCAGGCTGCTGCGCACGGTCGGGGGCGCGCGTCACCTCCGCGGCCACACGATCAGCTTCCTGCTCGTATTGGTCGCCCGCAGCGCCGAGCGTCAGTTTGGCCTGCACGGGCGTGGAGCCGCCAGCCTGGCCGAGCATCGCCCCGATGATCTGCTGCGTGGCGCGGTTTCCGACCGACTGCTGGAGCGCCAGGATGTCTGTGGGCGCGAGAGATTGAGGCTGCGCGCTCAAGGCTTGTGTGAAGGCGTGCGCGGGTTGAGCTTGCGGCGCGAGTTCATGCGCGGCGCGGGCCGACCGTTCCGGCGCGCGACGGATGGCGGAAGTTTTTTCGCTCTCGCGGGTCTTACTTTTGCGGGACATGACTTTGCTCCTTTGCCGTGAGCCCTTAGTCAGCGCCTGAAACGCGCGCTTCCTGGCCTTCAATGAGCACGAACGTCCGGCGCTCCGGTTCGGGCGGCGGTTACGAGTGAGCTTGCTCGGCCTGAAGAGGCTCGGCCGATTCGTCCTTCGGCTTCTCTGCTTCGAGCATCTCCTGCAAGACCTGAATCGCGCCGGCGATGCGCAACATCGTCTCGCGCACGTAAGCCGCTTCAGTTTCCAGCTCGCGCAAGCGCGCCTGGCCCGTTTCATACTCGGCCCTGAGTTCTTTCAGTCTTTGCTCCAGTTGTTCTTTCATCTTCAGAACCTCCAATTGACTGTAATTTTACCGGCACAGCTCCACGGCGGATTCCAGGGCATCGAGGCGTGCTCTCAGCCCTGCGTTCTCGGCCCGAAGAGCTTTCACCTCCTCGTCCATTAGCTTTTTGAGCTGCTGTGTGGCCGAGACGTTGAGCATGGCGATGGCCTCGTAGTCCACTGTGCGAAAGTCTCTAACCTCGCGGCCAAAGACAAAGACCTGCTCCCCTTCGTGCTTGAAGTCAACGCGGAACTTGTCCGACGTCACTTCGAGCACTTCGTGGACGCCTTCAACGCCCTTCTCTGTGATCAACTTCACGCGCTCGCCTCGTTTCAGAGCGGTCGCCAGTGCCACCCAGCCATCCCGGATAGACGCCTGCCGGTAGATGTCCGGGACCACGCCGGTCTGCTTGCTGACGGCCTGCGGGAAGACTTTCTCGACCTGCTGGCCGATGACCTTCTTGTAGGTGTCGTGGCCTTTCCCGATCACGTCCTTGTAGCGGTAGTCTGTGATCTCTATGCCGAGCAACGTGCGTAGGTCCGTTGCGCCGTCGGAGCGGCCCAGGATGCTCTTCATCCGTTCGTCGGACGAGGCAACGAAGTTCTGGCTTGTCCAAATATTGTCTGTAGCGTAAATACTAACGTTTGCACCGATGTATCCGTGCGTAAATGCATCATTCGGGTCCCAATTTGAAATTAGGTTCCCGGGACTATCATGCTGAGAGAAATAGCTAATCTTATCGGTCACTGGCAGAGCATTTACGCCCCCGCTTACCACCAGCTTCGCCTGCGTCGGAGCGGTCGTTCCGATGCCGACGTTGCCACCGCTTTTTATGAATATCCCCTTGGTACTTCCGCCTGCCAGCACGGTAGTCTGGGCATCCGTAACAATAGAAATATTTTGCTCCCCATTCCATGCGCCCAATTGTACGGTGGAGGGAGACACCGCATGTCCCGAACCAAACCCGCTCAAGAGGAGTGCATTATAGCCAACGTGCTGAATCTCAAGTAAATCCCTCCTGCCGCTGGCGGAAGCAGTTTGGACTATCTGCAAAGCCGCATCGGTAGGGACATTCGGGCCGGTGCCGATGCCGACGTTGCCGCCATTGGGATTCAGCAATAAGGGATACTGTTTCGCCAGGTTAGTGACATCAGTTGACTGTAGCCAGAAGCCGCTATTGGCAAAGCCCCCCATATCAAGGGTGAGAAAGCCACTGCCATCTTGCAGTCTGGCCACATGTCCGTCTGACTGTTGGGTGCCGCTGACATTTGGGAAATCAAAATTATTGCCGACTACGTGGAGTTTGATGGCCGGATTCGTCGTCCCGGTCCCGATGCCGACGTTGCCGCCGCCGGGATTTATCAGAAGCGCGCCGCCGCCTGTATTCTCGATGACAGTCGAGTTACCCCCACCGCTGAGCGGACGGACAATGAAATTTGAGCCGTTGTGGTCGCATTTCAGGCTGGATATAGTCCCGCCCGAAGTATCAATCTTGAGTTTTACGTTCTGGTCCGTCGTCCCGATGCCGACGTTGCCCGTCCCTTTGATCCGCATGACTTCGGTAAACTTGCCGCTCGACCCGTAGCCGAAAGCTATGTCAGCCACAGACGTATCGGTGTGAATCTGTAGCAGGCTGGTCTGAATGCCGAAGCCGAAGTGGTTGCCGGACTGCCCCCAGAGCGAGATTTTATCTCCCAGCACGTTACCAAAACTGAGCGGGAATCCGGGCGTCGTCGTTCCGATGCCGACATTGCCGTTGCTGCGCAGCGACATAATCACCGGCGTGTTGTTACCCTCGTTGTCCAGGCGCTCATTGCTCAACCCGATGTCAAGCTGCGTTCGATAGCCGTCATGGACGCCCAGATCAAAGCGCGCAAAGTTAGCATACGAAGCCCCCGCTTGACCTTCCCGGGCAAACACCAGGACCGGTTTTCTGGGGATAGTCCCGACGTTAGTCTCCCGACAGGTGAGCATCGCTATTGCATCGGAGGGGAAGGTCGCGCCGCCTATATTTACCGGCGTTATCCCAGCCTGCAATAAGGCCGCGGGATTGGTCACACCGACGCCGACCTTGCCGCTTGCGTCAATTCTCAATCTGGGAGTATCTCCCCCCGTCCGCACTTCAAACTGAGCGCCTGCGACGGTCGGGCCGACACTGGCTTGATTCCAGAGGTACGCGGCCGCCTGGTCGTTTGAGACTGATGGGTTGGTTGATAGCTTCAAAGCTCCGGCCACTTCAAGTCTTTGCCCCGGTTGTGTCGTCCCGATGCCGACCTTGCCGCCGTCCTGGAGCAGCGTGATTGCATCAGCTTGACCAATAGTCCCGATTCGCACGCCTGAACCCCAAACCGATTTGATGTAGTGATTATTGTCTCCCAGGTACACGCGCCCTTCGTGTGGAGAAGCAGTGAAATTATCAGTGCCCTTGACGAGCAGGTTGCCGCTGTTCACTTGGAATTTCTCTGACGGCGTGGTAGTCCCGACGCCGACCTTGCCGTCAGCCCCTATGTAGAGGTCCTGTGACCCGAGCCAGCTCCCTCTGGGGACGGAGCTTCCGGCCATCCTGCGCACGTTGTTATCGGGGTCGCCTACCAATCCACTCTTATCCACCGTGAGACTGGCTAGCTTAATCACCGAGCCGTCGTCCGGCGCATTCGCCGACACCTCCAGGTCCCAGGTCTCGACGATGCGCGTGTATCTCTTATTAGTATCAGGCAGCCCCGTGCCGGTATAAATGTACTTCTGGTCTTGATCGTTATCCTTGTAGGAGAGGACGACAAAAAGAGCGCCCGGCCCTGGCGGGTTCGTATCGAAGCTCATCGGTGCGGAAGCTTGGATAAGAATGATCTCCTTGCCGTCCTTGTCAATCGCCATGCCCGGGCCAACAGAGACCGACTGCGGGCCTTCCTTTTTGACGACGAGCCCGTCAACTACCCCCCAGAGGTGCAGCGCGCGGTTGTGCAGACGCCGCATCTCCAGATGATATGCCTGCTCGTTTTTGAAATCATCCTCGACCAGAAATTGAGAGGTGAAATAGTTGGTTCGTGTCGCCTCTTCTGTGGGAAGATCGAGTTTACCGTCAGACATGGCTTGGTCTCCTTTTAATAGTCTGCTTTACTGGACGACGCCCAGCAAAGTGTCCTTGCCTATCGTTGACATCACGCCGATCTGCATACTGAAGTTCTCGATCTTCAGCTCGTAATCGGTGTGCGCCGGTTTTTCCAGGTCAATCAACGCATAGGCGGTGGCGATCTGTCGCTCGATCTCTTGCGGGTCCAGAATCGGCTCGCCCCCATCCTTTTCTTTCAGCAATGAGAGGTTGACGCGAAAGTAGTGTGCCTTGCTCGCATCTTCTGTGACGGTCGGCGTTCCGATGGTGAAAATAGTTAAGAGCGTCTCCAGGTTCTCTTTCGTGCCGCGCCGGCGGTAGAGCCGAAAGATTCGCGAAAGGAACTTGCGCTGGCCCGGCTCGGGCAAATCCCCGCGCAGGCTGAAGGCGGCCCAACCGGACAGCCACGGCAGAAACTCGTCCCGTGTCTCCTCCGGGTCGAAGAGGGACGCGATGTCTGCGATAGTCATCTCCAGGCTCGACAGGGGGACGCTCTCGCCGTGCTTGTGAGAAAGGAGGTTTTCCTCCGCAGAGATGCTCTTGGGGTCCGCGCGGCCAATCAGAATCTTCTCGAAGGCGGCCAGAAAGTGGTGCAGAAACTCTCCGTCCGCTCCGCTGTAGATGGCCGGAAGGTATTTCATCATCTCGCCGGGCTGAGGCTCGTCGTATCTGGTCACGCTTCCTCCTTAACTACTCTGTACCGTCCTATATTCAAGGGCTTCAAAAGCGGCTTGGAAACAGCAATCTTCCGATCAACTATCTGTAGATGACTCTTCTCGGGCGAGAAAGCGACCAGTTCGTCCGGCTCCAGCCTGATGCCTTCCATCGGTGCTGTGCCGGGTGGAATCACGCGGCCCGAATCGTCCGGGACGACCGTCAATTCCGTGTAGGGCTGATTGGTCGCGTCATTTTTGAGCGGACTGAGCGTCTCCGGGTCAATCGCAGTCGTCACGTAGTCAATGCCGGGCAGACGGTCGAGCAGGGCGTAGACTTCCGAGACGTAGACGTTGCGCCCGAACGGCCACCCCTTCCCGTCCGTGCCGCCGCTGAGAGGATCGAAGAACTTCTGCAAAGCGAGTTCGGCCTCTCCTTTCACCGTATCCCCTACTGCATCGGGTTTCAGGAAGAGCGTGACGTGTACGGCGACCGTTAGATAGCGTGGCCCCACGACGTGTACCTGTGTAGTGAGCAACCGGCGCGGCTCAAGATACAGCCTGACCTTCTCCATCAGATTACGCCCAATCTGATTTGCGACAGCGACAGGGGCGGGCGTCGTCGAGGTTGAAACAGATATCCAGTACATGTCCGTGCCATTGACGTTGCTCTGTTTCCAGTCAGGCGGCGGTGTAAACGTTACAACACCGCTGGAACTCCAGTTCGCGGTGTTGTCAATCAGTTGGTGATCCTTGTCGGTGAGCTGCACCCAATCGTTCTGTTTTCCGTCAAAGTACTTGAATGTCAGCGCGTAGTTCTTTCCGGACGCTGCCAACTCAAACCCTAGCGCTCCGAAGACAGTGTTCGATCCGAGATAAAGGCGCGGGTCAGTCTTGTCCGTTCGCGGCAGGAGAGAAATATTCGCGCCGCTCTGAAAGGCGGCTGTGGTGACATCTGTGAAAAATTCTCGCTTCTTTATCCTGTCGGGATAAGCGTCTTCCAGCAACATGCGATTCAAGCGCATCAGGTCCTGGCCCTGTAGCGCCTGCGTCAGCAGTGACTGCGTCTCGGGCCTTAGATTTATCCCGGCAAAAAGGGATGGGTCGTAGAGCGAAGGGCCATTGATGATGCGGTCAAGTCCTGAAATTAGCAAACCTGGCCGTTGCTCATCCGTAACAAAAGAATCAATAATTCCTAAAATCTCATTAAATAAGTACTTTGATAAAGGCGTTGTATCGTTCCTCAATTGGTCAATCAGGCTCGTTGGATCTATCAAATCATCCTCTTTAAATAGCGGAGCATTCTGCTCTCCACCGAACAGCAAAACGCTGTCAAACTGTATCATCGCAGGGACAACGATCATGCTCACATGAGCGTCTGCTTCCGCCTGGCGCTCATCCGGCGTGCTCTTTGTCAGGTCGCGTTGCGGCACGCAGTAGGCGCGTTTTACTCTCGGGTCGGCCTTGAGCGCCAGCTCCTCGAAGTCCTGGCTGGTGATGGCGCGATCCCGCGTGCGAAGTGTGAGCACAGCATCGCGGACTTCATCTTCCAGGCTGACTTCCACCTCATCTCGCATGACGTATCCGGCCCTGTTGGGCACGGGCGTTCTCTTGACTCCGTCCATCAACTTCAGGAACGAGCAGACGTTGGCGTCCGAGATGCGATTCTGCCGGTAGATGAGCAGCTCCGTCAGGTAGGCGAAAAGCTCTACCAGCGTGATGCCCGGATCGGACTCGTTATAGTTTGTCCATTCGGGCGCGTGCGCCGGAATCCTCGCCAGCGCTTCATCCACCAGGTCTTCAAATCTACGGTCGTCCAGGTTCGGTAAAGTTATCGGCATGACGGTTTCAATCTTCGTCCGACTGAAATCACCTCGGACGGCGCTAGATACTGCTAACACCACCTTCCAGACTTAAGGTGATCGTGTGCGTTCCTGAGTAGATTAGGAAACGGTCTGTCTGCAATACGTCCTTTATCGTCAATTCGCCGCCGACTTCCGGCGTAACCGTCAGACTGCGGACGTGGCCCACACCCGCGACAGCTTCGATCAAGCTATACAAGGCGGAAGTGTGCGGCTGGGTGCCGAAGTACCATCCCTTGCCGTCCCACCCGCCCGTCAAAGGATGCAGGAAGCTTGTGAGTGCCCGGGCGACGGCCAACTCCACTTCGCTTGCGCCTTCCATCGAACGGAGCGCGACTTCTACTTCGACGCTGATTTCGACGTACGCCGGCCCGACGATGACGAGCTTGGCGGTCGGACTTCGCCGGGCGTCCATGTACGCGCGCACGCGATCAATCAACTCGATGCTGGGAGTCGGGCTCGCATCTTTTGAGCGCGGCACGATGATGAGACTCACCGTGCCAGGCTCCTTCTCCTCGTCCTTCATCGCCAGCGAGTTTTTCTCCAAGTCGAAAAGCGGCACGCAACGGACGCGCCCGACTTCCCCGGAGGCGAGCATTGTCAGGTCTTCGTAGTCTTGAATCGTGACGGCGCGGTCGCGATGGCGCACGGTGCGCGGCGTGCGCTCTTTCAGCGAGTCTGGAGTTTCGGCGTTCGCGCCCCCGTCTGCCGCAAGCTGATTGGTGACGCTCTCGACGTAAGGCACTGTGGTTTTCAGTTGAGTGATGGCCCCGTCAGGCTTGTTGCCCGCAGCCCCTCCGCTCGTCCGGTACTGCGGCATTCGTATGTTGCCGCTGCCCATCGGCGGAATCATCCCCCTCTTCCCGTCGCCGAAGCTGACCTCTCCGGTCAGGTGGTCAATGATGTAATGGCGGTCGCGCGCGCCCGAGCCGTAGAAGTCCGCCACCTCCGTCCAGCTCACCCAGGTCTCGTTGGAAGAGTTCGTCTCGGTGACGGCGAGACTCTCGCGCACCTCCAGAAGCTGACCTTCGAGGAGGGGCGCTTGCGTCGTTTGAAACTTTTGATTCCGGCTGCCGTCACTGGAGCCTAAGACTTCGTTCTGAGTGGTGACGGTCTGCGCCGCCATGATGGTGTTGGGCAGCAGGCGGCGCAGCCTGGGCGCGTATTGATACGCGCCCGCCTTCCACACCGCCCGAATCCAGTACTGCGTCCGTCCAAACTCCTTCTGAAGAGCAAAGTCCGCGGGACCGAGGAACTCTATCAGACCCGGCTGTGTCAGGTTCTCCGTGCCGTCGCGTACCAGGAGCTTTGCCCATCCCGTAGGGGTCCAGTATTCCCAATCAACCTGCGGCTGGCCGTCGGCCGCCGCCTCCTTGCTGATGACGAGCGGGGCGGGCGGATCATTGAATTGATATTCGTAGAGGTCCGCGTAGATGCTGATTTTGCGCTGCGGGAAAGTCTCGCGCACGGCCGGCAGCTCGAATCCCAGATAGAGCGCCGGATAAGCGTCCGGCATTGACTGAAACGGCTGGAATGATGCCACGCTGGTTTGATCCTCGTAATCGAAATCGTTGTAGGTCGAAACAACTTCGGGAGGCTGCGCCGGTTTATTCACGGTGTAATCAACTGTGAGAGAACTGACAAAGGGCGGCGCATAGGTCGCCGGGATGAGTATGTATCCCTTCGTCGTGCCATCAATCTCAAATCCATCCGCTGGCTTGCCTGGTGTCTTGAGCTGGAAATGCGCCTCTTCGCCGTAGTTGCCTGCGGCGATGCGGACGCGAATCCAGAAGCTCTCCACTCCGTTGATAGTCGTCAAGACGGGTGGTGCGGGAATTGTGAAGATGACATCGCCGCTCGTCGTAAGAGAGTTCGTCGTGTCTTTGGTTGTAGTCAAGCCGGACCATTGATGGCCGTCCCAAAATTCGTAGCTCAGCGCCAGCCCATTAGCACCCGTCGGCGAGTTTGCCAGCTTGAAGTGAAGAGTGATGGTCGCGCCGGATTCCGAGAAGGCTTCCTTGTGCGCCAGGTACAAGGCGTCGCCCGTCTTCGGTCTTTCGCCGAAGGGGAAGAAGCCTTTGACCACATCCAGCGGCGTATCGTTGGCGACGGCTTGTTCTACCTGCTGGCCACTTCGTTTCAACGTCGCCTTAATCATGACCGTAGTAAATTCGAGGGAGGGCGGAAATGGCGGCACCAGTTCTCCGCGCAGCCAGATTTTTTCCAGCCCGTTGACGGTCCGAGACTTGGATGAAGGAGGAATCAAGTTCATATCTCCGACAGTTGTGCTGCCTGAACTTGCGAATGAAACCCAGCCTTTCCCATCCCAGGTTTCCCACATAATTTTAATAAGCTGTGTATTCCCCGCAGGTTTAATCTCAAATGCTGGGGTTACTTGACTCAAGCCCGGATCACTGAAAAGCTCGTCATGCGCGATGTAGAGGACGTGCTCTGTTTTGAACTTCTCGTCGTCGAGCTTAAAGATGGCGACTCCGTCCGGCGACACCTGGCTGGTGAGCAGGCTCCAGTCCGCGCTCCTGTCAAATTCAGGGTCGCGCACGAAGATTGACGAGAGCCGCGCCGCCGTCACTATCAGCTCGCTTTCAGTCTCGAAGACGACGGGCGTGGTCTCGCCCTCTGCCGGCGCTGCCGCCACTTGCGTCCCGGCCGGCACGACAGCATCAACCGTGCTTCCTTCGGAGAGCGTGAAGGTCAGAGGCGCGCGCGCGGGCTGCGGCGGCACGAGCGAAGCTCCCAGCAGGTCCAGAAACGCCAGAAAGTTTTTCTCCGGCACTCTGTTCAGGCGCTCGATGATCAGCTCGCTGTAGCGTGCGAAGATGTCAATCAGCGCCGCTGAAGAGCCCTTCTCCGAATCGAACCTTGTCCCCGTGTACGCGTGCAGCAACTCCCGCACCTGGCGGGCGATGTCCGGCGCGGTGCGCCGGTCTATCTTCGGAGCTTCACGCATTTAACCGGCGTTCCTTTCGAGGTAGAACGGATAGACCAGATTGAAAGCGTTATCGGTGGCGCGTACCTGGTAATCAATGCTGATGAGCAGGACCTCTCCGTTGCCCCCGATCTGCGTTTGCACGTCCAGCACATCAATGCGCGGCTCGAACATCAGGAGCGCGTCTCTCACCTCCTGCGCCACGCGCCCGGAGGTTGACGGCGAGTTGGTCTCGAAAACCAGGTCGTAAATCCCGCAGCCGAAATCCGGGCGCATCAAGCGCTCGCCCCTGGCCGTGCCCAGGATGATCCAGATCGCCTGGCGGACACTCTCTTCGTACTCCGCCAGTCGAATCGAGCCGTCGCCCGTCGCCTTGACCGGATATGCCCAGCCGACTCCCAGGAATGGCTTAGTCATCGTTTCTCATCCTATGAAAACTGTTCCGATGGCAATGATCTTTCCGGCGGGAAGATCAGCCGGGTCGTTACACGTCAGCGCCACATCATTGTTGCGCGCGGCCATCTTGCCGTTAATCTTCACCGTCGGACTTCCGATTTGAATGGTCGCCTTGTTCGACGGCGGTTTCTGGAAAGCCGTGCCCGGCGGCGTGGGGACGTGCGGCGGCGTGTTGTCAGCCGTGCTGCCGACGGTCGCCGCGGGCAGCCCCATAATCTTGACGTTGCCGCTGAGATTGCCGTTGATGATCCCTGCGAACGGATGCGGCAAAGGCGTCGGCACAGGCGAGCCTGGACCTGGCGGCGGAATCATTGCGATGTGTGTGTCCAGGGCGACGATCTGGTCGCCCTCTTTGGCTGCCGGTTGTCCCATGACTTTCAGTTGATGTTGACCATCGCGCCCTTGACGTTCATCGTCCCCGTAGCCTTGACGTTCATGCCCGCCCCGGCTTCAATCCCCGTATCAGCCGAAGACTTGATCTCTATCTTCTGCGCGTCGAGCTTGATCGTGCCCTGCGAGGCCGTGAGCGTGATGTCCTGGTCCGCGCTGAGGGTGATACTGTTGTTGGCGGTGTCGAAAACCAGCTTGTTCTTCCCAGTCTTGTCTATAATTTCAATCATCTCCTTGCCGTCCTCGTCCGTCAGGCGCAGCGTGTGGCCGCTGCGCGATTTGATCAGGCGCACGTTGTTTTTGCCATCATCGTTTTTCACGGGCGGCGCGTCCTTGCCGTTCCACAGCGCGCCGAGCACGTAAGGGAAGCGCAAGTCCCCCTGCTCGAAAGCCACGAGCACCTCGTCCTCAACCTCCGGAAGAAAATAGATACCGCGCCCGTTGCCCGCCATCGGCGAGGCGATGCGCGCCCAATAGCTCTCGTCCGTCTCGCTCAGCCAGGGGTATTTCACCTTCACGCGGCCCAGGCCTTCTGTGTCCTTGTTGTTGGTCACAATCGCGGCCACCACGCCGTAGATTCTGTTTGGCTGCGTCCCCTTGGCGGTTTCCAACAGCACGTCGGACAGGCTCATAGATCATTTCTCCTGATGCTGAAATTTGTGCGATAGCCGTTCTGCTGGTCGAAGCGGTGAGTCGTCTCCGTGACATAATACGGTCCACTGAACCGTTCGCCGACGCCCGCGATCTTAATCACTCTGCCGGGGCGCAAGTCCGCGCGCCCCTCTGTCGAGCCGCTGCCCTCGACGAGCTTCAGACTTATTTCGCCGAAGCGCGCCTTGGCTATCTGATCCGCTTCGGCCTGTGACATTAACGGATGCCAGCTCACGATTTCGACGGCTGCGCCGCAAGCCTTTTGACCCAGGCTCGCAGCGCTTTTTCCGCCATTCATGGGGGCGACATCGCCCGCTTTGGCGCGCCCGACGATTCCTTTCTTCTCTTTCGGGCTCCAGCCGTTGACCACAACTTCCGTCACCTGCCGGGTCGCCGAGAGACGCGCCGAAAACTCGACCAGCTCTTTCTCCATCGTTAAGGTCATCACGGCGTGGCCGCCGTTCGCTACGGGTCGGAAGATCAGGCTCCTGTCCTCGACCATCACTTCGTAATCAATCTCCTTTGCCAGTGCCCGCAAAAATTCCAGGTTGCTCTGGTTGGCCTGGTAGATGAACTCATGCTCGACGCTGCTGTCCTGGACCTGCGGGGTCAGGCTCGCTTCACCGGCGATTTGGGCGGCGATGTCGCTGTACCTCAGCTTGGTGAAAGTGCGGTTCTGAGTCCCTCTGTTCAGGCAGAGGCTGCGGTCGTAGCTACGCACGGTCATCGCGGGCGGGCGCTCGGAAGAGAACGTGGGGTCCAGTCCCGCAATCTCGCCCCCGAACAGAAACTGCAAATCTTTTCCGTATCCGACCTTTAACTCAACCGGCTGGCCGATGGCGAACAGCTCGTCGTCGTCAATCAGGCTCTCTTCGTCCTGCCCTTCGCCGATGCCCGACATCTCCATGGTGAACATGCCCGCTTTATCGAGGCTGAGGTCAACCGTGAGCCCGGAGACGTGCGCGAGAACCTCCGTGGACAGCGGCCGCCCGCCGATGGTCACTTCAAAGTCAGGCGACGCCGACCCGCTTTTGCCGGAGAGCGCTAATTTACTTTGGCCGATTGATCCCATCGAATCAGTTCCTCAACCGAGCTTCGGGACATGCAAAACTTGTCCGGGTTCAAGGCGGCGCGGGTTGTCAAGGCTGTTGGCGTCCGCGATGACGCGCCACAGGCGCGGGTCGTCGTACACCTCTGCCGCGATGCTGCTCAACGTTTCGTCGCGCCGGACCACACGCGTGGAAAAATCCGGGTCCGTCTTGCGCCAATCCTCTTCCCACGCCAGAAACTCCAGAAAGGAGATCGTCACGTTGGCCCTAAGCGGCGTGCCGTCGCTGCTAAAGAGCGTGAACTCCTGCGCCAGGTTGTTGACGACGCCGCAGAACGGGAAGTCGGAATTGGCGGGCGCCGCCCCGCCCCACGAGATATCGCAGACCGGGGGGCGCTCCTTATCCCGCTCGATGAGCGTCAGCTCGACCAGTTTGTTGGTCAGCGTGCGCACGTCGCTGATGATTCTGGTCCTCACCACAGGGCGTTCCGTCACGTCGAAGAAGAGTTTGAGCGTGAGCGTGCGACTTCCGCCGCCGCCGAAACTGAGGAGCGGCGCGTTCAAGTTTCTTCTCGGCTGCGACGTGTAATTGACAGGCTTCGAGATCGAATAAGAGGTCGGATTGAAAAGTACTTCAATCACGTCGTAGCCGTCGCTTCGCGGCGTGATCTTTAATTTTGCTAACGCCATTTCTTGAGTCCTCTCCGTTCAAGCTCGACCGCGAGATCGAGCGAGATGGCGCGCATAACTTTTTCGGAAATTGCGTGCATGACCTGCGGGCTGATCTGCTCGATTCCGATTTCCCCTCTCTGACTCTGCGCCTCCGGCGCGGGCGCGCTCTTGTGGCTTGCCGGCTGGGACCATTGCGTGGGGGTCTCAACTTGAGGCGCGACACTTGTGGGATTCCCGGCTGGCCCGCGCGACGCGGGGTCGGCCTCCGAAGAGCTGCCTGAGCCTGTGCGCCAAACGATCTCGGATGTGGCTGGTGTAAACAAGCCGTCCGCAATCTCCGCAACCACTACAGACTCGCGCTCAGTTGCGACCGCCCTTTTTCTTTCAGTTAACTGCGAAACGGCTGTTTGATCACCCAACCGCCCCTCTTGCTCCCTGCGTTCTGACGGCAACGTCTCGGCTTGCGGTTTTGCCAGCGGAAGCGAAGATCGAGCAGCGGCATCTGTCTTCAATGTTTGTAAGACTTCCCTGGCGGTAGCTTGCCGACTGTCATGGCTTGAGTCGGCGCTCGCGTTCAGTTCGGACGGCTTCGCGTCAACAGAAGCGTTTGATTGATTGTCTGACGGCGTGGCCCTTTCCTGTAGATCCGAAAGGTGCGACGCGGCGTGCAGTTTCGTTAGCGAAAGCGAGGAACCAGGCGGCGGACCAGGCAGAGTCTCGGACGGCGCAGTTTGTACTATCTCCCTGGCGGCGGCTCGCGGGTTGCCAGACGTTGAGTCGGCGCTCCCGCTTTGCTCATCATTTTCTTTCGCGCCACGAGCGCCACCCGTTTCAGAGCCACCCGGCTCGGCCGCCGCTTGCATTGTCGGTCTGGTAGCCGCTTGCTCTGAGCGCACGGGCCGACCCGCCAGTGGCAATTGAGCAGGCGCAGCGGGCGTCTGGACAGGACTCGGATTGAATGGGGCGCGCCGACGGCTGACGCGAAATTCGCCCTCGGGAGGCGACGGCGCGTCGGCAACAGGTCTCGCCGCCGTACGGGCAGTTGCGATTTCCTCTGAGGCGAACTGGTTTGCCGGTGAAGGCGGAAATGTCTCGGCCAGTTCAGCCAGTGTAAAAGATTGCTCCCTCGCCGCAGGCGTCACGGATGGCTCGGCTGTTGAAAGATGCTGCCACGCAGTTGAAAAAGACTGGACAGTGGTTGAATAAAGATTTATCGGCTCTCCGAACTGCTGCATTACGAGCGGCTGACTGGCGTCCGCCGCATTGTCAGCGTAGCGAATCTGTAAACGATTGACGAGCGCCAACCGTTTTTGGAGCCACGTAGCGAAGCGCTCGTACTTTTGCAGCGCGTACCGCACGTCTATCACGCCGGCCGGCTCGGTCAGTCGTCGCAGGAGTTGCCCCTCCAGCTCCTCTGATTGCGAGGCGTGCGGGCCTGGTTGTTCTGAAGAATCTTTCATCTACGGAGAGCCCTCAATCAAATCTCACAACAGAGCCTTGGCGCGCTTCACCAGCCCTTTCAGGCGGCTCAATCCCTCATGCACTAATTCCACGCTCTCGAACGCGACCGCGCTGGAGTCCGCCCTAAACTCCGGACCCGTCCATTTGATCGGGAAAGCATTTTTGAAGTTCCACCACGTCACCGGAACTGGCATCGAGCCGAGCGCCGCCGGGGTGGGCACACGGCTCGGCAGCGAACTCAGCAAGTAGATCGTGCCGTTCCTTCGCTCAAACTTGCCGCCGACCACGTCCTGCTGCCACCACCACAAATCGTCAAGCATCGTCATCCCGTGTTTCAGCACGAGCGGAGGGTATTTGGTCCGGCCTCGAAAATGGTGCGCGTATTCGTTGAGGCCGCCCTCGGCGTATTCCTGCAACTCCGTCTCAACCTGCAAACCACTGCACTCGGAGAAGCCTCCGACGAGGAGACCTTCGATCTCTATGTAAAAGTTGAAAGCCAGGTAAGGGTCCGGGCGATAACCCAGATATTTAGACGACAGGCGCGACCCGGCCATGAAAGCCAGGTTCTTTTTCCCCAGTACGGGCATCTCTATTTCTCCTTACTTTTCCCGCTCGTTCAGACGGCGGTTGATTCTGGCGATTTCGGTCACCCACTTCTGACGTTCCAGATGCTCCAGGCCGAGTATCTGTTCGTGCGGCCAGTGAAAGTGATAGGCGATGTACGCTACTTCCTCATAGAGCCGCGCTATGGGGTAGCGCCAGACCCCCCCGGCGGACTACTCAACTCCAACTCGAATTCCTGCTCGCAGTGTGGGCACTGTGTGCGCACACGGCTGTGCCCGTTCTCGTTGATGCGGCGATAGAAGTCCTGCAAGTAGGCCAGGTCCGAGGCGAACAACTCCTCTATGATTTTAGGGTTGATGTATTCGAGCGAGCCGAGCCGCGTGATGACGCGCGCGAGCAGAATGACGAGCAGGTACGCCGGGTTGTTCTGCACGCGCGGGTCCTTGAGCGGGGCGATCTCGTCAAAAGCCGTCGCCAATCGCATGACGCCTTCCCTGTGTAGATTACCTTCGGCGTCGCGATAGCCGACGGGCAGCGTGAAAGTAAATTCGGTTTGCAACATAAATGTTCCTGACTAGCGGCCCGTTGAAAGGCTGCTCTGTTTGATTAATAGATGTTATGTAAAGAACCGATTCAGTCACGGAGTGACGCCATAACAGTAGCCCACATCGCCAGATGTGGGTTAAGAAACAAGATGAACGATCAAGCCCTTGAAGAGGGCGGCATAAAAGCGCACACACGCGCCGGATAATTTATGTCGCTACTCCGTAGCTCAATTGGCTCTTCGGCGATTGATTCCCACATCTGGCGATGTGGGCTACTGTCATGCCGCGCCTCCGGCGCTTTCGATCTTTCGCCCGCATAACATCACTGATTAAGGAAACGGCCTGCGAAATTGCGAACGGTAGCCATGACTATCTTTGTGCGCTCCGCCCCGCTCAGGCTCTCGCCAGCTCTTCGTGCGTAATCTCAAGAGTCTCGATGGCGACGGCGTTGCTCGTGGCATTCAGCGAGGGGCCCGTCCACTTCGAGGGCCAGGCGTTCAGGAAGTTCCAGCGAAGCTTCTCCTTGCCCGTCTCATCCAGCAGGACGATTGAGCCGTTCTTGCGCTCAGTCTTACCCGTCACAACTGTCTGCCTCCATTTCCAGAGCTTGTCCGAATCAGTGATGCCGCGCTTGAGCGTGATGGGCGAGTGCTTGTTCAGCCCCGGCAGCTTTCGCAAGTAAAGGGGGTCGGAGCCTTCACGGTAATCTATCGCGTCCGTGCTCGAATCCAGGCCGTCCACCTCCTGGAATCCGGCCTCGGTGATGCCGTCAAGCTCAACCAGAAAATTGAATCCGCGATAAGGATCAACTCGCTGTCCTGTAGCCATATCAACTCTCCTTCGGTGTGATTTCAGTTCCTGTTTTCAAAGCCTCGCGCGGCCCACGCGCTCAGCGAGGGTCCACGCCCGTATGGTGAACGACGCGGACCTTCACGAATTCGGCGGGCGCGCTCACGGCCAGACCGATTTCCGTAAACACCTGCCCGGCACTTTCCGTCTCCGGCGGGTTCGTTTCAATGTCGCACTTGATGTAAAACGCTTCGTCGGCGCTCTGGCCCGCGAGCGCCCCTGCCAGCCAAAGCTGGCTCAGGTAAGAGGCCAACTCCCGCTCGATGCGAACCCACAGCGTGGGCGTGTTGGGCTCGAAGCTCGTCCACCCCATGTTGAGATCAATCCAGCGCCGCAGAGTGAGGAATAGTCTGCGGACGTTGATGTATCGCCAATCGGGGTCGCTGCTGAGCGTGCGTGCGCCCCAGATGCGAATCCCGCGGCCCGGAAAAGATCGCAGGCAATTGATGCCCAGCGGGTTGAGTTCGGCCTGAGATTGATCGTTGAGGGAAAATTCCAGGTCGAGCGCTCCTTTGACCTCCTCGTTGGCCGGGGCTTTGAAGACGCCCACGCGCGCATCGCTGCGGGCGTAGATTCCGGCCACGTGGCCGCACGGCGGCACCAGCTTCCCTTCGACGGTCTTGATCCAGGGATAATAAAGCGCGCCGTTGATTGGCTCCGGCATCCCCAAACTGATCGCGTGGCGCTGCTCTTTTATCCCGGCCTGATTTTGCTGGGGCAGCGCATCGAGAATCGCCATCCGGCCCGGATGCTCGCGACAGTATTCGAGGACGATTCTCTGCACGCGCTCTCTGACATCTTCCGGTGTGAGTGACATGGCGTCCGGCACGGCAATCAGGTCAATGTCGTCCAGACGCGCTAACGCGTCCAGAGCGTCTTTCACAGACTCTTCCGGGTCGGCGGCGGCTGCGTACACTACGTGACAGCGTACGCCTCCGTTGAGAAAGAACCCGTTGACGGCTTCGGCCAGAAAGCCGTCTTCAGGGATTGGCGGCAATTTCCCGGACTTGGCTCGGAGATCGTCTTTACGATGGAGCACGACAGCCGTGTGGAGGCTGTCCGCGCCCGGCGCAGATGTAAAGCCAATGAATCCCGGAACCCCCGTCGGCAACTGAGGACCTGGCGCGACCACATCTTCACTTTTGTAGACTCCGGGAACTTTGTCGTCGGTCCACATAGAAGCTCCTCAGGATTATGTGCCGGGTCCCGCCATCTGGCTGATGCGGAAGATAACGAACTCCGCCGGGCGCACTATCGCGACCCCGATTTCCGTGACCACCTGGCCCAGATCGCGCAATTCGGGCGGGTTGGTCTCCGCGTCGCACTTGACGTAGAACGCCTCTTGCGGGGTGTTGCCGAAGAGCGCGCCCCCGCGCCAGACGTTGGTCAAAAAAGCCGTGACGTTGCGCGTGATCTTTTGCCAGAGAGACGTCGAGTTAGGCTCGAAGACCACCCACTGCGTGCCCTCGTAGATGGACTTTCGCAGGAAGAGCAGGGTGCGACGGACGTTGATGTATTTCAAGTCGGCGTTGGCGTCGCCCCCGACGGTGCGCGCGCCCCAAACGAGGATGTTGTCGTTGATGACTCGAATGCAGTTGACGCCTTTCGGGTTGAGGCCGTCCTGTTCGGCCTTGCTCAACGGCTGTGAGACGCCGAGCGCGCCCAAGATAGGCTCGTTGGCCGGAGCTTTGTGCACGCCGCGCTCGCCATCCACACGCGCATAGACGCCGGCGATGTGCCCGCTCGGCGGCGCATAAATCGTCCCGTCGCCGTTCGGCAACAGCATCTTTTGCACGGGGTCGAAGACTTTGATCCAGGGGAAATACCAGGCCGCGTAATCGGTGCGGTTGGGCATCCAGCCTCCGGCGCCGACCTGCGTCAGTTTATCCAGGCTGGTTTCAGACTGCGGCCCGTCGAAGATCGCGAAGCGGTCGCCCATCAGTTGGCAGTGCGCCACCACATTACTGCGAAGCGTATCGCTCACCTTGCCTGGATCCGTGCCCGGAGCGCCGGGCACGACGACGATAGCTATCTCAGAAACCCTCGCGAAGCTCGCGAGCGCGTCGTCAATGTCCCCGTCGCCGGTGATACGTGTTACGTAGCAGCGGGTCCCGCCGTTGTTGAAGAAGCCATAGACGGCGTGAGTCAGGTTGCGCTGCCCCTCGTCTGTAGAGAAGTCGCCGAAGTGCTTTTTGTACTCGCTAAAGCTCGTGCATAAAACAGCCGTGCCGACAGGGTCTGGCTCGAAAACTGAGAAGACAGTGTATTCGACGGAGACCTGGCCGGCCGCCGGAGCGAGGTCTATGGACACGTATGAATGTCCGGTGGGATCGTTGATGATCTGCGCGTCCACCGGGGCGTTGTTGATGCGGACCACGAACGTATTCGGGTCTGTCTGGACGGGGGAGTTTCCCAGCTCAGCCCTCAGTTGCTTTCCTGCGGTTGCGGGCACGGACAGGGTCTCCGTGACGGGTCCGATGGTGTAGTCCACCGAAATCTTGCCTCCCGGCGGCACGGGCACGGCGGTGGTCAGAGGGACCGTGACCGTGGGCTTGCCCGTCGTATTACCAGTTGCCTCCACAGCGGTACCGTTGACCTGAACTGTAGGCGTCGTGCCGGCTGTCAACGAATCAACCTGAAGCTCCAGGGGGGCTCCGGTTCCGACCGTCCCGACCGCCCCGTTTTGCACGTCAACGCTGTACTCCGCCGTAAACGTGGCGCTCTTGGGAAGGGTGGTTAAAACCAGGTCGAATCCGCCACTACTCTTGTTCACCTTGGCATCGGTAATGGGAGCAGGTGTTGTAGCGTTGTCCGTCACGGATGTCAGCGTCACTGCCTGCGTGCCCGGAGGGACTGTCAGGCTCACTTTGCTACTCTTGACATCAGTACTATTGAAGGTCTGCGACTTCGTCCCCTTGTAACTAGCAGTCACGATGTCGCCAGGCTCCAGAGTAACGCTGACCACGAGGAAGGACTGAGGCGGCCTGTTTTCGAGCTTGCTGCTGTCGGCGAGATTCCGCCCTTCGACCTTAATCCGATAGGAGCTCTTGTCCGTGGCGACCGAAAGAGCTTTCAACTTAAACTCCGTTGCCGCTCCGTCCCCGGTAAACTGCTCGTTCGCCGCGTAGATGGTGGGAACCTGGAACGAGTTGGGCACGATTCCGATGAACCCCGCCGTGCTGGTGCTGACGCCTGCGATGGGCTTGATGGCCGAAGGCACCTCTTCGACATAGACCCCGGGTGCTAGGTACTCTGGCATATTCTTTATCCTCCTTTAGCGAGGTGAAGCTTCAGTTTGACTCAATTTGACTTCAATAATGATTTCAGCGCCCGCCGAAACCGAGACCTTAATCTCTGTCGCCTCCAACCCAGGGTTTCCCTCTCCCGGCTCGACGCGCAAAGTCAGTTCTTTCGCCGGAATGCCCTCAAAACTGTAGCGCCCGTCCACGTTGGTCGTCGCGCTCAGGTTTAGCTCAGCAATCGTCACGACAGCCTCTGCAACCGGCAACACCTCTTCTACGGCCGCGCCCCCGGCATCTGTCGCACGACTCACTTTCGTCACACGCCCCGCTATCGTCGCAGTTGGCGGCTCGTCCGATCTCTCTTTTTGTTCGAGACGAATTTGTCTCGCCTTAACTATCGTCGCGGTCTCGAACGAAATCTTTGGCATCGCCACAGTCAGGGTCACGGTGAATGAGGGGCGCAGCTTGCCGCCGATGGCCGTCCAGAACTCCGCCGGGTCCTTCAGCGCGTCTGCCGGCGAGATCATCAAAGGCAGAGGCAGTTCCTGCTCCGAGAGAGACCCGGGCTGTGCAAGCTCGCCTTGCAGCAGAGGCGCTGGCACAACAGGGTAATGCGCCAGCACCTGCAACGCTTCGCCGAGCAGTTGCTGCTCCTTCAAATAATCGCCCGCGCTCTGCGTCCCCCCTGCGTTCGCGAGCCAGGCGGTGATCAGGTATGAACAGGCCACGCGCATGGGCGGACGCGTGATCGTCACTTCACCGTTGTTACGCCTGACGACAGGCTCGTTCGTTCGCAGCTCCAAATTCTCCCTGACGTCGTAGAGGAACAGGTTCAAGGCATATGGCGCAAGCGGCGTGTACTTCTCATCAGCCGGGCGGTCAAACTGTATGTTCGCCTTAGCCAGAAAAGGGAACTTCTCTTTGAGGGTCTTGACGAACTCCTGAAGATCCGCATCTCCCCCCGCGGGCTCCTGGAAAGAGAGAATCGCCGCCAATGTTTTGCTCAGGTCGTCAATCATGTTCGAGGAACGGGTCGCGCTCGCCTGTTCAAATTTCTTTCCACATCAATCCAACCTTCTGAAACTCCCGCCGCGCGGCGCGAATCAGGTGCTGCATCCGTACCTCATTCGCGCCGCTCTCGGCGGCGTAGAATGCCGCCGTCAGAGCGATGTTCCTGATGCTGCCCCCGGCCAGCCGTATCTCGCGCGCCAGAAGCTCAAAGTCTACGTCGCTCGCCAGCGGAGTTTCGGGTGGAAAAGTCACCTTCCAGATGCGCCTCCGGTGCTCGTCATCAGGGAACGGGAACTCGATGATAAATCGCATTCGCCGCACGAAGGCTTCGTCCATGTTCCCGCGCAGGTTCGTCGCCAGGACGGCGATACCGTCGTACTCTTCCATCTTTTGCAGCAGGTAGCTGATCTCTATGTTGGCGAAGCGGTCGTGAGCGTCCTTGACCTCAGAGCGCTTGCCGAAGAGCGCGTCCGCCTCGTCGAAGAAGAGAATCGCGCCAGACGATTGCGCCTCGCGGAAAATCTGGTGGAGGTTCTTTTCCGTCTCCCCGATGTATTTGCTGACGACCTGCGAAAGATCAATCTTGTAGAGATCGAGGCGCAAATCCTGGGCGACCACTTCCGCTGCCAGAGTCTTTCCAGTCCCAGGCGCACCTGAGAAGAGTGCGTTGAGTCCAAGGCCTCCCGACAACTTGCGCTCGAAACCCCACTCGCCATAGACGGTGTGCCGGTGCAGGGCGTGGGCGCAGACTTCCTTGAGGTGGCTCAGTTGATCGGGCGGAAGGACTATGTCGTCCCAAGTGCGTTTCGGTTCGATCTTGCGCGCTAGCCCCCCTAAGTTCAGCTCGCACTGCGCGCGACAGGCCGCGTCCAAATCTTTCCACGTGACCTGAGCTGTAACGCCTCCACCGGAGCGCCAGCGCGCGGATGTTTCCGCGACGCTGACAGCGTCGCGCATCTGACCCGGCGTAAAGGCGAACTTGCTCGCTAAAGCCGTCGCGCCCGAATCATCCGTGAGCAGGCCCTCTTGCTTCAGATACTTCTTCCAAAAATCTTCCCTGGCTTGATGGTCCGGAACCGGAACGTCGAACTGGACAAACCTTTCCTGACTGAAAATTCCCTGCGGCTTCCAGGGCCTTTCGCCGAGCAGGAACGTCAATCCGGGAAAGGTCCCTATAACATCGCCGAGCGCCGTCAAGCGAGCTTGCTGCCCATCACCTCCGACGAGCGAGTCAAAGTTTTCCAGGCACAGGGCCGCGCCGTGGAGCAGCGTCTCTCGCCCGAGCAGCCACATCAGTTCTTCAAAGGGCGTTTCTGCCCCAAGCATTTTGCCGGCGTCGCTCGCTATTAAAGAGAGCCCGAGGTCATGACAAACGGCCCTTGAGAGCGCACGCCTGCCCGAGCCGTAAGGCCCGCAAAAATAGAGCACGAGGTTGTGCCCCGCTTTTTTCGCGTCGTTGAAGTAGCTGGCGACGAAGGCGTTGATTCGACTTCTGGTCGCCTCGTCCACGGCGAGAGACTCCGCGTCGGCCTGCGTGGGGGAGAGCCGCGCCACACGTTCGAGCCGAGCATCCAGTTGCTCGAAGCCCATCAGGAAATTTACGATCCGATCATCCAGCTTGAGGGAGCGCGAAAGCATCGGCGACCGCTGGTCCGACGGGTTATCACTCAGATGTAAGAGCCGATATTTCAGCAGCGGGGTCTGAGAGCTGAATGTTTGCCGCGCATTGATTCGCTCCTCCGCCGAATCGCAGAGCAAGCTGAGCAGTAGGTCAACGCTCGCTTTTTTGCGAGTCACATCGTCTTGCAGGTAGGCGTAAAGCTTTTCGTACTTGCGGTCAATTTCGACGGCGAAGCAAACGATCAAACACTCTTCTTCAAAGCGCGTGAGATGGAAAAGCTCTGAGAGGCGCGGCAGGGGGAGATAGATTTCTCCCGCCAGGCTTGCGGCGCGCCGCAGCTGAATTCGGTGTTCGAGTCGTGTGAGAGTTTCGGCCACCGTCTGGGCCCTGGAGTCGGGAGGGGCCGTCGAATTTACATCAGCCGCCGCACCGGCAGCATCGTTGACGAGTGCTGCGATCTCTTCTTCGAGCAGCACCAGACCCTTAAACTGGGTCAGTGGATTCGACGGCTCACGGCTTCGGTCCTCAAGCAGCCTGAGATGAATGAGCAGATCGAGCCGCCGCAACTCGTCCGTCAAGTACTCCAGATTGGTGCTGTAGCCAACCTGTTGGTCCGCTTCACTACCGGTTTTAGCAACCGCACGAGGCATACGCTTTCACCTTCAATAAACCGGGCGTAGAAGCCGGTATCGGGTGGAGACGGTAAAGCGCTTATCCCTTACTTAATATTTTTACGATTGATGCTCAATCAACTTGAACGTTAGAACCTGAAAGGCCGGACGTTCGAGGCATCTTCGGACAGAAACCTGTGGTTCGATGGCCGCCAGTCTAACATAGAACCGCGGTTTTGCAATTTTTTTCGCCGCGAGAGTGCATTCGCTTCGTAAACGGGGCATGGACCATGCCCTACACATTTACTCACGCAAGCACTTGCCTGTCTAATTCTTCACCTATTCAAGAGTCCCGTATCCGTTTTCATCTATCTAACAGCGTGTTAAGATGAAAACCGGGTGCGGGGCGGAACGATATGAATCAATTCTGACGGACTACTTTTTTTAAATCCGAAGGCCGGAGATTTATGAATCCCTCTCAGGAGTAATTCCCACGATGAGATTTGACGGCGACCAAGATTCCGGCAGGATCTCACCAGCAGTGGTGATCTTAATTATCCTCGGGGTTGCAATAATAGGCTTCATATGGTGGATGAATAAGTCGGGTGCCGGCGGCGCACCGGAGCCTGCAAAACTGCCTACCCGTTCAAACACGCAGCCGTATATTCCCCCACAGCAAGTGCCCGAAGAGAAGAGGTTACCGCAAGGAAGATAGGTCGAAGCCAATCGCTGGTTTTTCAAACAAGGCTCGGAGACGAGCAACGACCGGAAAGTTAGTAATTGAATTGAATAGAATCGGCAGATAGCCGATCAATTTGGCAAGCGAGCGTAGGGGCTTTCTAATCAGGAAAGCTCCTACGCTTTTATGTTATGTATGGGGACCGGTGCTTGAGTTCATAACTTTATTCCCAGTTGGACGGTCTTTAAGGAGCACGGATTTCTCCTCGTCCTTCCACATTAAACCTCTCTCATCTCAAATTGGCACGTAAATAGCCTCTTTCATTTCGCCCTTGGAAACTGTACCGATTTCTTGCAAAAGCGGTCATCGGGCTGGATGGGACTGAGGGTCAGGCGTCTGCTTTCTCTACGCTCAGTATCGAGAGATTTGTGGATTCCTTCCTCGCGAAGTAACAACTCCAAAGGAGAATGTTAACCATGAAATTCTTTAACGTGTTCACGGCGATGAGAACGCTCATGCTCGTTTCTGTGCTGGCCGTCGGGGCATCAGCTTTGACTGCGCTGGCGGATAATGCCGCTCCAGGGGGCGGAGGCGGCACCAGCACTTCCAGCTCGCAGACGACCAAGACCACAACTACAGTCAGAGAAGAGGTGACGGGAATCAACCCGATCTGGTAGGTCGTCGGCGGAATCGCGCTCCTCCTGATTCTGCTCCTCGTCGTCTTGGCAGCGCGCGGGCGTGATGGGGGCGTGGACGTGATTCGCGAGAAAAGCACTGTTATCAAGAAAGAATAGATGGAATTTTCAATTGCGGAATGCGGATTTCGGATTGCGGATTTAAGAGAACCAGGTAGCGTTCTCCTTTTCAATCCGCAATCCGAAATCCGCATTCCGCAATCGGCAGCTATGCCTTTGGCGCTTCGTCCATCAGCGTCTCTGCCGCCTTCCCGCTCTGCCCTGAATCTTTCTCGCCCAACAGAACGCGCACGCGATGCGTCTGTTCATCATCTTTCAGAGGTATCTCTACGGACGGCAACTGCTCGTCGTCGAGCCACACTTCGGCGACCCCGCGGCTGACGCCCGAAGGGTTTTCGACCTTGATCTGATAGTGCGTCCTTCCTCTGCGATACTTGATCTCGAATTCTCGCCAGCCGCGCGGAATGCACGGCTCGACCCGGAGCACCGCGCCGCTTAACTGAAAGCCGAGCATGGATTCGAGCGCGGCCCTGTACATCCATCCGGCTGAGCCCGTGTACCAGGTCCAGCCGCCCCGCCCCGTGTGCGGCCAGACAGCATAAATGTCTCCCGCAGCGACATACGGCTCGACCTTATACTTGTGCAGCCCAGCGCGCGTCGAAGCATGATTGATCGGATTCAGGAGCGAGAAGAGTTCCCCGGCGCGGTCGCCGTCCCCCAGCATCGCAAACGCAATCAAGGTCCAGAGGGCCGCGTGCGTGTACTGGCCTCCGTTCTCACGCACGCCCGGCACGTAACCCTTGATGTATCCCGGATCAAGCTCGCTCTTGTCGAAAGGCGGCGTAAAAAGTATGACCAGCCCGTCGCCGCGCCGTATGAGATACTCTTCGACCGAAGCGAGCGCCCGCGATGCGCGCTGCTCCTGCGCCGCGCCAGAGATGACGCCCCACGACTGGACGATTGAATCAATGCGGCATTCCTCATTCTCTGCGGAGCCGAGCGGCGTGCCGTCGTCAAAATAGGCGCGACGATACCAGTAGCCGTCCCACCCGCCCTCTTCGAGCGCCTTCTTCAAATTCAACATGTGCTCGCGGTAACGCTTTGCGCGCGCCTTCTCCTGACGCAGCTCGCAATGCGGAGCGAAGCCTTCGAGCGTCGAATAGAGGAACCAGCCGACCCAGACGCTCTCACCGCGCCCCAGGTTTCCGACACGGTTCATCCCGTCGTTCCAGTCGCCGGACCCCATCAAAGGCAGGCCGTGCGAGCCGACCGCAAGGCTGCGATCAACGGCCCGCGCGCAATGCTCGTAGACCGTGGCCGTCTCCGCGGAGACTGTAGGCTGCGTGTAGGACTCATCTTCACCTTCCGAGAGGAGCGGCGCTTCTATGAACGGGACCACCTCATCGAGCACAGCCACGTCCCCTGTGACTTTGACATAGAAGCTCGTCACATAGGGCAGCCACAGCAGGTCGTCCGAAAAACGCGTTCTGACGCCGCGCCCTGTGGGCGGATGCCACCAGTGCTGCACGTCACCTTCTTTGAACTGCCGGGCCGCGGCCCGCACAATCTGCTCGCGCGCGATTTCGGGGCGCGAGTACACAAGAGACATCGCATCCTGCAACTGGTCTCGGAAGCCGAAGGCTCCGCCCGATTGATAGAGCGCCGAGCGCGCCCAGATGCGGCAGCCCAGTGCCTGGTAGAGCAGCCAGCGATTGACAATCGTATCCAGCGCGGCGTCAGGCGTCTGGACCTCCACAGCGCCGAGCAGCTCGTCCCAGTAACTCAGAACTCGCTCGAAGGCTTCGTTGACGGCGGAGACGTGTTGAAAGCGCCTGGCGACATCGCGCGCCTCTTCGATTGATTCGCCCTCGCCGAGCAGAATACAGATTTCGCGCGCTTCGCCCGGCGCGAGTTCGATGACTGTTTGCATCGCCGCGCACGGGTCGAGCCCTGCGCCCGAGCGCCCTGAAAGCTTCTCGCGGCCGAGCGCGGCGGGGCGCGCCGTGCTCCCGTTGCGCCCCAGAAACTCTTTGCGGTCGCACGTCAGGGAGAGCACCTCTTCGCTCATCGCGAGGAAAGCGATGCGCCCTGCGAACTCGTTGTTGTAAGGGTTGCGCGCCGTAATCACGCCCGTCTGTTTATCTATCTCCGTGATGACGTAGGGCGCGTTGCGTTCGCGGCCCACGCCCAGGACCAGCTCGTTGTAGCTCGTCACTGAAAGACGGCGCGCTCGCTCCGTCCGATTGCGCAGTCGCAGGACGGAGATTTTGACGGGCGCATCGCGGGGCACGAACATCAAGAGCTCTTGCGTGATGCCGTGACTCGTATGCTCGAAGACCGTGTAGCCCTGCCCGTGCCTGATCGTATAAGGCTCCGCCTCCCTCACAGGGAGAGGCGTGGGCGTCCAGATGGTGCCCGTCTCCTCGTCGCGCAGGTAGATGATCTCGCACGGCGGGTCGCTGACCGCGTCGTTGAGCCAGGGCGTCAGACGATTCTCGCGGCTGTTGACGGACCAGGCATGGCCCGCGCCCGTCTCCGACACCTGAAAGCCGAACTCATGCGCGTTGGCGATGACGTTCAGCCACGGGGCAGGGGTCCACTGCCCTTCCGCCAGGATGGTCGTGTATTCTCTTCCGCCCTGCGTGAAACCGCCGAGCCCATTGTAGAAACTGAGGTCCGGAAGCGTCATACCCGGCTCGGGGTAAGAACGCGACGGCGCGCGCGGCGTGAACGGTCCGGGCAGCTCTTCTTCCGCCGGACGCCGCACGAGCTGGTCCTCGAACGTGCCGCGCTCGGTCACGATCACGACACGCGCCACAGCATGGAGCAGGATGCGGTCCTCTTCGGGCATCTGGTCGGAGCGGCGCAGGTAGATGCCGCCGGGTTTATCTATCAGGCCCGCCTCGCCGCTGGCGCGCACGAGCATCGTCACCTCGTCCTGAAGCGACTGGATGTAGCTCGGCGGGTGGTCGTTCAGGATCACCAGATCGAAAGCGAGCCCCTTCAGGCGCAGGTATTCGTGCGCGTGTATGAGCTGGCGCACAGACGGCAAATCCTCTGCGCGGTTGACGCGGACCAGCACGATGGGTAAATCACCGCTGATGCCGTAAGGCCAAAGATTCGATTGCGTCCCACGGTTGAGCGCCAGGACGTGCGGGCGCGGGCGCAGGCTCGGGTCGGAATAAAGAATGCGCGAGGCCAGTCGCTGGAAGAGGTGCGCGTCTTCGGCGGCGATGTCCAGATGGCGCAGCTCGACCTGCGTCCGGGTCCAGACGAGCGCCGCCTCGCGCCCGAACGTGCTCGCGTCGTGGTATTTGTCCGCAAGCCTGAGCGCCTCCTCGTGCGAGCGTGCGACGGCCGTCGAAAACAGTATCCGCGCGGTCCTGTTCGGCTCGATGCGAAGTCTGAGGCGCAGGGAGAAGACGGGGTCGAGCACCGCGCCCGTCGTGTTCGAGAGCGGGCGGTCCTCCACGACGGCCGCGGGCGCGGAAGCGTCACGACCGCGTCCCAGAAAACGCGCGCGGTCGGTCTCGTACTGAACCGCGCCAACCGTTTCGCCTTCGGCCGCCACCGTGTGCACGGCCCACACGGGCTGGTCTTTCATGGAGCGCGGGCGGCGGCGCGCCAGCAGAGAGTTTTCGGCCGTGACAAATTCCGTTTCGATGAAGAGATTGCTGAACGCACGGTGAGCCTCGTCCGCGGCCTGCGGCGCGAGCGCCACCTCCGCGTAGCTCGTCACTTCGATCTCCCGCGCGCGCGGCCCGTGATTCGTGATCGAGACGCGGCGGACTTCGGCGTCGTCTTCGGGCGAGACGATAATCTCGGTGCGGGTGGTGAGCCCAGCGTCCTCGCGCCTGATGTCTACTTTGTCTTCGGCGAAGACGACCTCGTATTCCTGCGGCTTGCGCCCCACCGGCTGGTAGCCAGCGGACCAGACCAGGCCGCTTCGGACGTCACGCAAATAGCAGAAGCTGCCCCAGGCATCCGTCGTCACGTCCTCGCGCCAGCGCGTCACCGCGAGGCCGTCGCACACGGAATAGCCGCCGCCGGCCGTCGTCACCATGACGGAATATTTACCGTTGGAGAGGAGCTGCGTGCGCGGCGTCGGCAGGTCCGGCGTATCGAAGCGGCGCGTGACGCGCCCCGTGAGCGAGCGCACGATCCGGCCCGACAGGACCTCTTCGGCGCGCGGGCGCGTCACAGGAGCAGCGAGCGGGATACGCTCCTGCAACAGTAGCTCCGTCGCCTGCACGAGCGGCTCCGCATGAAAGCGACGCTGCATAATTCGGTCGTGCAACAGGTTGTCCAGCGAGACGAGGATCATTCCCTGGTGGTGGGCCATGAAAGCGCGTATGACGGCACGCTTCTCGTTGTGCGGCAGTCGCTCCGGCGTGTAATCAATTGCTTCGTAAAGACCGTAACGTGCGAGAGCGCCCTCATTCTCCAAACGGCGCAGGTTCTCCAACGCCTCGCGCGGCGCGACGTGCGCGGCCAGCATTGTCGCGTAAGGGGCGATGACTAAGTCTTCGCCGAGGCCACGCTTTAACCCGAGGCCGGGCACGCCGAATGGTCCGTACTGATAACTGAGCTGAAGGTCGCGCGCGTTGTAGGCGGCTTCGGAGATTCCCCAGGGCACGCGTCGCGCGGACGCGTACTCTATCTGCCGCGCGACCACAGCCCCATACGTCTGATGGAGCAGCGTCCCTTCGTAGTCGCGCATGACCAGGAGCGGCATCAGGTACTCGAACATCGTTGCGGTCCAGGAGATGAGCGCGCGGCTTCCGCCCGCGGGCGTTAGAGCGCGCCCCATGCGAAACCAGTGCTCCTGCCCGACGTCGCCTTTGGCGATGGCGATGAAGCTTGCCAGGCGCGCTTCCGACGCCAGGAGATCGTAGAAAGAGTTGTCGCGTTTGCCTTCCATAACGCGATAACCGATGCTGAAGACCTTGCGCTCCTCGTCGAACAGGAAGGTGAAATCCATCCCGGCGGCCACCTGTTCCGAAGCGCGCGCTAGCTTCTTCACGCGGCTGAGCGTTTTGTCCGCCGCCTGCGCCGCCTCTTCGACCTCCGCGGTCAACACGCGCAGGCCATTGAGAGCGGCATCACGCTCGGGCGCATCTTCAGGCTGGCATTGCTCCAGGTCAGCAGCCAGCGCGGCCAGGCGCGTTAAAGCCGAATCGCATAACTCCGGCAGCCCGGAAAGAGTTGGGAGCTGACGCAGGGAGTCCGAAATCTCCTGCCATTGCCGCCTGATGTTTGAAGGGCAACGGCTGAAGATTGGCGCGAGGTGAAAGAGGCGTGCATCCGCCCACGGGACCAGGACGTCCAGGTCGCGTCGGAGAGAGAGCGCCTGGTGCGTCAAGGCCCCGGCCCAGAAGCGCAGTTCCGCGAAAGGCTCCTCGCCATGCTCTTGCGCGAGCGCAGAGGTGCTGTCTGTTATCACCAGCGCGTGCCGCGTCAGCGATTCGAGAAGCGACCCCCATGCGCCCGGCGTTTCTGGCCGACCCTTCAGTAGTTCCGCACACGCTTCGCCCTCCGCGCGCAGTTGCCTGATCGTGACAGCCTCAGTGCGCTGGTGCGCGGCCCCGAGTCGCGCCACGCACTCAATCATCAAGTGGACCGTGTCCGCGAATCCTTCCAGCGCCCTGTCGTCGAAGAGCGCGTGATCTGGCATCTCTATGGCCGCCTGTTTGAGCGCCAGCAGGTGTCCGGCGAGGTTGCCGCTGTCAACCGTAGAGATGTACTGGGGCGAGAGCGGCTCAAGCGTGCGCGTGTCGTACCAGTTGAGGAACTGCCCGCGAAAACGCTGGAGGCGGCTGAGCGTGCCGAAGGTCTTCTCAACCCGCTCGATGAATTCAATCGTGCCCGTGTAGCCGAAGTCGCGCGCGGCCACGGTCGAGAGCAGGAGCATCCCGATGTTGGTCGGGGAGGTTCTGTGCGCGATGGCCGGCTGCGGGTCTTCCTGATAATTGTCTGGCGGCAGCCAGTGGTCCTCGTCCCCGACGAATGTTTCAAAGAAGCGCCAGGTGCGGCGCGCGACGAGACGCGCCTCGCTTTTATCGCGCGCCGTCAGAAGCGCCTGCCTGGACCGCACCGGCAGACTCACAGCGTAAGCAGCGAGAGGCGAAAGCAACCAGATGAGGATAAAAGGCGCGGCGACGATCAGGGCCGCTGGGCGAAACCATAAAACGAGCGCCAGGCTCAGGACCGAAAGGAGCGCGGCGGGCCAAAGAAAGCGCGCGAACGACGCCAGATCGTGTGCGCTTCCTTTTTCTGCCTGCGCCGCTGTCGTCCATTCGAGCAGATGACGGCGCGAGATGAGCTTGCGGTAAAGGGTGCGCGCGATGGCGTCCGTTTTCAGCCAGGCCTGGTGCGCCAGAAAGATGAGGGCCAGCGCCATCTGCGCGGTGTTGGTGCCAACATCGCTCCAGACGTTCCAGAAATGGCTCGTCCAGGGGATGCCGCGCGGGTGCGTCAACAGGTTCGTGGTGATGTGCGCGTAGATCGGGAAAGCGAGCACGAGCAGGATAAAGACGGTCCACCAGATGAATGAACCGGGCACGACGGTCCAGGCCGCCAGGAGCCACAGGAAGATGGCCGGCGCGACAAGGCTGCGGCGCAGGTTATCCAGAATCTTCCAGCGCGAGATTAATGGAAGCCGGTTGCGCAGGGTGCGCCCACGCGCGCCCGGCACAAACGGGAAGAGCCAGCGCGCGATCTGCCAGTCGCCGCGCACCCAGCGGTGCGAGCGCCGCGCATAAGTGTCGTAGTGCGCCGGGAAATCGTCCAGCAACTCCACGTCTGTGACTAAAGCGCAACGCGCGTGCAGCCCCTCGAAAAGGTCGTGGCTGAGGATGGAGTTTTCGGGCACGCGCCCTTCGAGTGCCGCCTCGAAAGCGTCAACGTCGTAGAGACCTTTACCCGTGAAGCTGCCTTCGGCGAAGAGGTCCTGGTAAACGTCTGAAGTGGCCGTCGTGTAAGGATCAATGCCGGTGTTGCCGGAGAAGATGCGCGCAAAGCGTGAGCGCGCGGCGCTCTCAAGCGAGATACTGACGCGCGGCTGTAGGATTCCGTACCCACGCGTGACGCGTCCGGTCGCAGCATCAAGCTGCGGGCGGTTGAGCGGGTGCGTGCTGATTCCTATGAGCTTGCGGGCGGCGTCGCGTGGCAACTGCGTGTCTGAATCAAGCGTGATGACGTAGCGGACAGACGACAGCAGCTCCGCAGTTGCAGTCGCCACGACGAATGTCGTGTCGCTCGCTCCGCGCAGCAGGCGGTTGAACTCTTGAAGCTTTCCGCGCTTGCGTTCCCAGCCCATCCATTTCCCTTCACTCTCATTCCAGAGTCTCCGCCGGTGAAAGAGGTGAAAACGATTCGCGCCTTCACGGCTGTAACGCCGGTTCAACTTCTCGACGCCGTCGAGCGCGCGGTCCAGCAGGGCGTCATCCTGCGGCATCTCTTCCGCGGGCGCGTCCGCGAAATCCCCCAGGAGCGCGAAGTAGATGTTCGCGTCCGTGTTGGCCAGATGATAAACCTCTAACTTTTCCAGCAACTCTACGACCACTTCTTCGGAGTTGAAGATGGTCGGGATGACGACGAACGTGCGCGCGTCGTCGGGCACGCCCTGCGTCGTCTCCATACGCGGCAAAAGGCGCGGCGAGAAGAAGTGTGTGAAGTCCCAATTCAGGATGCTCAGGGCCAGGTCGCTCGCTGGGACCAAAGAGAGCAGGCCGAAAATGACGAGCACAGGGGCGCTGGCTCCGGCCCATGCCGCGAAGAAGACCAGAAAGCCTGTGATGAGCGCGGTGAGCGCGAAGAGCAGGCCCAGATAGGTCAGCGTCGGGTGACGAAGGGCCGCGCGCCTGACACTCTCCAAAGGGCGCGGGCTGTAATTGAATCTCCGTTCTAGTTCCGCGAGCCCGTCATCAATCAGGTAGAAGCCCACGTGTGCATGTCGCTCATGGGCGGAATCGGTCCCGTTAGCCGCGCGCGCCAGTTCGACTGCGAGGCGCGCCACTTCGAGTTCTTTCGCGCGCGCGCGCTTGCTGATGCGTTCAATGACGTGGCGATAGCGGTCGCGCGTCGCAAAATCCATCCGGCTGTACACGCCCGCCGGGTCGTCCGCCAGAATGGGATCAACGAGGCTGACCTCCTCGAAGAAATCGCGCCAGTCGAGCGTCGAGAGCAGCCGCATGCTGGTGATGATGTTGCCGACAGTGACCTGCGCTGCGGCCTGACGTTGCAACTCTAGCTGCACGACATGCTCCACGCTCTCGTGATGTCCTTGAAGCTTTTTCTCCAGCCACTCGTATGCAGGACCGATGGCGGGGTCCTGCTCTCTGAGTCGTCGCGCGAGTTGCGCGATGAAAGCGGGCTCAAGCCTTTCGCTCTTTCCGAGACGCTCGATGATGAGCGGTAACAAGCCTTCCGGTTGGCGTTCGACCAGCCCCAGCAACTCGTCTGCGAGACGGTCCGCCTCGTCGCGTTCCTCTCTGGAAATGACGACGCGCGCCGCCAACCTGCGCAGGTTCTCCACGAGCACGAGGCGCAGGGTGATGGCGACCGCCCACAATTCGCCGATGGTGAGCGGCGTCACTTGCTGGTATGCGCGCAGGAATCTTTTGAGCGCCTCGCCGTCAAGCCGACTGTCCGTGTGCGCGACGACGGCGAGCGCGATGGCATAGATTCGCGGGTAGCCTTCGAGGTCGCCTTCTGTGAGCTTGGGTAGCTCGACGTAGTAGCTGCTCGGCAAATCCTCGCGGATCTCGCGCAATTGCTCTTCGACGATGTGAAAGTTATCAACCAGCCACTCGGCTGCGGGCGAGATGGCGCGCTCGTTGCGGATCGCTTCGGCCAGCGAGCGGTAGGCAGCAACCAGGGCGCGCCCATTCTCTTCAAGGCGCGGCAGCAGCTTGCGAAAGCGCTTCGGCAGGGCGACCAGCTGGTGCTCCGCTGCGAGCGTGGCGGCGAACTGTTCCAGCCGTTCGACGCTGAACAACTCGGCGCGGATCGGCTCGTTCTCCTCGGAGCGCAATCCGTTCTTAGATAATCTTGCCATACGCGGAACTCAAACCTGATCAACGCAGACTACAGCGAGACGCCTTGACGGAATCAACACAATCAGGGGATTTATGCTGGGAGTTAATTTTAGGATACGGCCTGTGATTTAGCCAGCAAGGGAAGCGTGCGAGGACAATAGAGAAGTGTCAGAAAACGGTTCGGATGCCGCGTTGGCGGCAAGTTGAATTTAGCCCGGCTTTTCAAAGCCGGGAACGCGATAGGCAGGCCACACGACGTCGCGTCAGCGACGATTGAACATATCGCCTGCCATCCAATCGTCGCTGACGCGACGCCGGATAACTGGCTCTAGTCCCTGGAACAGTACGTAGAATATATCTCAAGCCCCAGCGGGATGGCAGAACCTCTGTCGCCCCTCCGGGGCTCGAATTTTTTATGTGAACCTTAACCCAGGGCTGACGCCCTTATCATTACCCACATCTCTGTAAACTTAACAAGTGTGGGAGTTAAAAGGAGCATAGGGGCTCATGATCTTTAGAGGCAGTCTCTCATGCTTTGTTACAAACAAAGGACTTATGCTCAGCAA
>DASVXV010000109.1:0-18236 GCA_036392495.1 Pyrinomonadaceae bacterium
GTCGAACAGGTACGAAAGTAGGAGTTAGTGATCCGGCGGTTCTGTATGGAAGGGCCGTCGCTCAACGGATAAAAGGTACGCCGGGGATAACAGGCTGATCCTGCCCAAGAGTTCACATCGACGGCAGGGTTTGGCACCTCAACATCTGGGGTGAAATGGCAGAAATGTCATTTACAGCATCGGCTTATAACGGTGAACCCCTAACAGCTATGCGAGAGCATAGGACTGAGGGCAATACCGTGGGAAGTCTAACGGGAACTCAACGCTCAATCATCGTCGGCAGTTTGCTCGGCGATGGAGCGATGCGGTGCAAAGCCAACGCGCTACTGGAAATCAATCACGGATTTCAACAGAAGTTTTACGTTGATTGGAAATACCAGCAGTTAGCGAATCTGGTGACAACGCCGCCAAAAGCAAGAAAAGGTAATGGCGCGAGGATCGCTTATCGGTTCACAACGCGCAGTTTGCCGGAATTGACGACTCTTTATCAGAGATTCTATTCCGACAGGCGAAAGGTTGTGCCGGAGGATTTGACGCTTGACCCTTTGAGCTTGGCGGTGTGGTTTATGGATGATGGCTGCAAGAGCTATCAAGCTCTATATCTGAACACTCAGCAATTTGATCTCAAATCACAAATGCGGTTGATTGAATTGCTACGTGAGCAGTTGAATGTAAAAGCATCTTTGAATCGGGATAAGCAGTATCTGCGAATCAGAATCGCGGTTATGAGTGTCCCGCACTTCAAGGAAACCATTGCTCCGCACGTACTGAATGAATTTCAGTATAAGTTCCCAATGACCCCGTAACGACTGAGGCCGCAAGGCCAAGATAGCGTGTCCTATTCGCTTTAAGAGCGAATAAATTTATGACCGCTATAACACGCCGACCCCTCGCTCATCACTTTGAGCAGGGTGGAGATATAGTCTGCGCTACTGGAAACAGTGGAGATACGTGCGATGTCGGCTCATCGCATCCTGGGGCTGAAGAAGGTCCCAAGGGTTTGGCTGTTCGCCAATTAAAGCGGTACGTGAGCTGGGTTTAGAACGTCGCGAGACAGTTGATGACCTTGGCTGTCTTAAAACTTGGCTATATGCTGGAACGTCCGTCCTCTAGCGGTAACGCGAAGGGGTGAAGAATCTGGCGCTACTTCCACGCGGAAGTGAAAATGCGACCAGTGCGGATAATCAGCAGGGAAGGCTTTCAATTGCGGATTTCGGAATGTGGATTGCGGATTTATTTCTGCTTAATTCCGCAATCCGAAATCAACAATCCGCAATCGAAAGAACCCTCAGAGACTATATGCCAGGTGCCTGCCAAGCAGGTGAAGATATAGTCCGAACTGCATGGCGACATGCAGAGGCAGGCAGAAATGACCTGCCCGACTTCAAGAAATTTGGAGTTGGTAACAGATTGTCGGTCCCTATCTGGTGTGGGCGTAGCAGAATTGATGGAATCTGACCTTAGTACGAGAGGACCGGGTTGGATCCACCTCTAGTGTACGAGTTATCGTGCCAACGGTAACGCTCGGTAGCTAAGTGGAGCATGGATAAACGCTGAATGCATCTAAGCGTGAAGCCAGACCAGAGATTAGTTCTGCCAGTGAGACTCGTCGTAGACCACGACGTTGATAGGGTGGGTATGCAAGTGCAGTAATGTGCTCAGTTGACCACTACTAATCAGTCCCTTGGCTTGACCGTAAAATTTACTCTCAAGCAACAAGCACGCGCTTGCCACGGCAAGCTTGCCTCGACAATATTCACTATTCGATTCTCAAAGCCCTTCTGCAGAGGGCGGCGTGCGCTCGCCTTTTTATCCACGATTTATTCGCGGGCGCGCCAGTTCTTTTAAGTTTTCCGGTGGTTTTGTCGAGAGGGTCACACCCGTTCCCATCCCGAACACGGAAGTTAAGCCTCTTGGAGCCGATGGTACTGCGCGGGAAGCTGCGTGGGAGAGTAGGAAGCCGCCGGGATTATTTTCCGAAGAAGCCCGCGAGAGCGTCACAAGCTCTCGCGGGCTTCTTCGTTTCAGATTGGTAAGGCCACCGGCTCTCAGCTTTGGCTCATCTCATGTTTGCTGCTACGATTGATGATCGTCTGTTTGAGCAAATTTAAGCCAAAGGTGGCTAGGGGCCAGAGCCTCTGATGACTTTCAATACTTTCTTTCGAGTTTCATCCTACACAATGGTCGCCTGCGGCGCGCTCGCTCTGACCGTCTCGGGCGGCCTGAGCGCGTGGCTTGCGGCTGCCTTCGGATTTGTGCTTCTGGTCGCCTGGAAGCTCGAAGGAACACGCTGGCAATTATCTGAGCGCGTCGGCCTGGTTATTGTCCTGACCTCGCTGCCACTGTTTTATCTGGACTGGCAGTTTCTCTCCGCCGGCCCATCCAGCGAAAGGGTCGGGGTGAGCGCGCTGGCGCACCTGATTCTTTTCCTGTCCACAGTTAAATTGTTTCAGGTCAAAGCGGACCGCGACTGGGTCTTTCTCTATCTGATCTCTTTTTTCGAGGTTCTTCTCGCCGCCGGCCTCAGCCTGAGCCCGCTCTTCCTGCTCACTCTCAGCCTCTACATGCTTTTCGCGCTGAGCACAGTCCTCGCCTTCGAGATGAGGAAGGCGCGCCGCGGCGTCAAGGGGGCGGAGACGCGCCTTCTCGTCGCCCCGGATTCGACTCTCTTCAGGCGTTTGAGAAAGAACGGGTTGCGCGCGCGGCACGGCGAGGCCAGGCGACTGCCGTTGATCTCACTCTTCCTGATGGCATTGATTTTCTTGCTGGCGCTGCCGATATTCCTGATCGTCCCCCGCTCGGGTTCGAACGCGCTGGCGCGAACCGGCAATTCGAGCACGGGTTTTGTCGGGTTCTCTGACAAAGTCACGCTCGGCGATGTGGGACGCTTGCAGCAGAGCGACCGTTTGGTGATGCGCGTCCGCGTCAGCCGTTCACAGAGTGCGCGAGGCGGAAGGTTGCTCTGGCGCGGAGTCGCTCTTGATAATTTCAACGGCCGCGGCTGGCAGCGATCAAACGGCAGATATCCGCCAGAGCACCTGGTCAGCGAAAGCGGCTACTTCCAGCTGGGGACGACAGAAGCGCTCGGACATCTGACGACGCAGACGTTTTATGTCGAGCCGATTGATACGCCCGTTCTGTTCGCGGCGCCACGCGTCGTCGCGCTCCAGGGCGGGATTCCTTACTTGCGCCGCGATGCCGAGGGCGCCCTCTCGACGAGGCCCCATTCCGAAGAGCGCCTCACGTACAAAGTTTATTCGGACACAGAAGAGCCTGACGAGGAGAGTTTGCGAAGAACGCCTCTGAACGGCGGGCGAGCTCTCTCTTCAGCCGCAGCTTCGCGTTACCTGCAACTTCCAGACGTGGACCCGCGCGTCAGTCGCCTCGCGCGCGAAGTGATCCTTAATTCCGGGGCAAATAATCAGTACGACGCGGCGCGTGCCGTCGAGCGCCACCTGCAAACTAGTTACGGTTACACGCTCGATCTGAAAATCTCGGGCCTGGACCCGCTCGCGGAATTTCTCTTCAACGTGCGCGAAGCACACTGCGAATATTTCTCGACGGCGATGGCCGTCATGCTCCGCACACAGGGAATCCCGTCGCGCGTCGTCAACGGCTTTCAGACTGGCGATTACAACGAAACGGCGGACGTTTACACCGTCACGCAACGCGACGCGCATTCGTGGGTGGAAGTCTATTTCCCGGAGACTGGCTCCTGGGTCACCTTCGACCCGACGCCGTCTGTGGGGCGTCCCGTAACCGAGCGGACGGGCATCAAGGGGAAGCTGAGCAAATATGCCGAGGCGCTTGAAATGCTCTGGCTGGAATATGTCGTCGGTTACGACAGCCAGGGGCAGCGTTCGCTCGCGAAGTCGCTGGGCAATCGCTTCTCGGAATTGCGCAATTGGGTGTCTCGGAGATTAAAGGGCTTGAAGGAAGGTTTCTCTAGCCTCCTCGTCTGGCTTCGCGGCGGTGATGAAAATGGAAGCATCTCGTATTTGCGTCTGGGGCTTTTGACTCTGGGCTTAAGCCTCCTTGCAGTTGCCCTGACATGGCTGGTCCGACGACTCAGGCGTTCCGGTTTCTGGCGTTTCTTCAAGCGCCGCCGGGCGGAGGAGAAGGCTGCGGCTCCCGTTATAGAATTTTACGAACGCATGACGAAGGCGCTCGCGGCGCGCGGTCACAAACGCGCGGCGGGCGAAACCCCTCTGGAATTCGCGGAAGCTTACGGCTCACCCGAAGCCCTGATGATCACACGCGCCTACAATCGCGTGCGGTTCGGCAGCCAGAGCCTTTCAGAGGGCGAAGCAGAACAGATTGAAAAATGGTTGAAACAGATGGAGGATAATCGTAAATCGTGAATAGTAAATCGTAAATGGAGAAGACGTCCGCTCCTCCATTTACGATTCACGATTTACGATTTACGTCATTCAGTAATGAAGAAGATTGGTTTTATCAGTCTGGGTTGTCCGAAGAATCTGGTGGACAGCGAGGTGATGATGGGGCGACTCAAGGAGTCTGGCTACGAGATCACCACCGATGCGAGCGAAGCTGACACTCTGGTAGTCAACACCTGCGGTTTCATCGAATCCGCGAAGAAGGAATCCATTGACGCGATTCTCGAAGCGGCGCGTTTGAAGACAGAGGGCAAAGCCCAGCGCCTGGTCGTCGCTGGCTGCCTGGTCGAGCGCTATCGAGACGAGTTGAAAAAAGAGATGCCGGAGGTGGATGCCTTCATCGGCACGAGCCAGATTAACGACATCACAAAGGTTTGCGATGAGCGTGTGAACACGCGCTCGCTTCCCATCCTCCAGTCGCCCATAGGCAACCAGAGCGCGACCTACCTGTACGATGAGTCCACGCCGCGCGTGCTGGCGACGCCCGGCTACACTGCCTTCATCAAGATCGCCGAAGGGTGCGACCGACCGTGCGCTTTCTGCTTCATTCCACAGATGCGCGGCCACTTCCGCAGCCGCCGCTTCGGGTCCGTGATGAACGAGGCGGAGCAGTTGATAAAGAAGGGCGTTAAAGAGATCGTGCTGGTGGCCCAGGACTCTTCGCGTTACGGCGAGGACCTGGGAGAGCGAGACGCGCTCGCGCACCTGCTCAGAGAGCTTTCTCGCCTGGATGGCGTCGAATGGGTGCGCGTGATGTACACTTACCCGACGCACATCAGCGACGCTTTTCTGGATGTCCTGGCGACGGAGCCGAAGGCAGTCAAATATCTGGACATGCCTTTGCAGCACGCGTCCGTTAATGTGCTCAGGCTGATGCGGCGCGGCGGCACGCGCGGGAGTCTGGAGCGGCTGATCGGGCGAGTCCGCAAGCGCGTCCCAGGCATCGCGATTCGCACAACTTTTATCACGGGCTTTCCGGGCGAGACGGAAGAGGATTTTGAGGAGTTGCTCCGCTTTGTCCGCAACGTGGAGTTCGACCGCGTCGGAGTCTTCACCTACTCGGATGAGGAGGGGACGCCCGCTTACGATCTGCCCGATAAAGTGGACGCGCGCACGGCCAGCCGTCGTCGCGCACGCCTGATGAAAGAGCAGGCGAAAATTTCTCGCAAGCGTAACAAAACACGCGTCGGCTCTACGGTCCGCGTGCTCTTTGAAGGCGCGGCGAAGGAGACGGACCTGCTCTGGCAGGGGCGCATCGAGACGCAAGCAGCTGACATAGACGGCTGCGTGCTGATTAACGACGCGCCGGAAAACTTTGATCCGGTGCCGGGACAATTCGTTAATGTTCTCATCACAGAAGCCCACGAATACGATCTGGTTGGGGAAATAGTGAGCAGTGAGCGGTGAGCAGTTCCTGCTTCTCCTGCTTACTGCTTACTGCTTACTGATGGCTATCAAAGAATCGAGCGACGAGCTGAATGCTCCCGTAGCAGTGAAGGGGGTGAGCATTGCCCCTGCGCGAAGCAGGCGGACGCCGGGCGACTACGTTGCTCTCGCGCTGGCGACATGGGGCGTAGGCTATAGCCCGCTTGCGCCGGGCACTCTCGGCTCAGCGGTCGGCGTCGGCATTTATCTGCTCACGCGCGAGGCCTACAATAACCTCTCCGCGTTTGCAGCGGCGCATGGGTGGGGGTTGCCCGCCCTTGAATCTTTCCGCATCAGCTTCATGTTGCTTTTGGTCGTTGCGCTGGCGCTCGCAGGCGTTTGGGCGGGAACACGCGCGGAGAAATTGCTCGGACGCAAAGACCCTGGGGCGGTGGTCGTGGATGAGGTCGTCGGACAGTTGATAACTTTCCTGTTCGTGCCTTTCAACGCGGGGGTCTGGGTAATCGTCTCTGGCTTTCTGGCGTTTCGCCTCTTCGACATCTGGAAGCCGTACCCGGCGCGCCGCCTAGAGGTGCTCGAATCCGGTCTCGGAATTATGGCCGACGATGTCGTGGCAGGGACGTATGCGGCGATTCTCGTCGCGCTGCTGGTATCAATTCAAATGCTGTTTTGAAAAGGGAGGATCATCAGGATGGAAGCGAAGGACCCAAAATCAACTGCAAGCTCAGGCGCGGAAGAGGGCAGCGAGAGCAAAGACCCGAAGTCGGATGCGACGAGCAGCGAAACCTTGAGCGATGTCGAAGAGACTGAAGAAATCTCCGACAAGAGCGGAGGCGCTCCGGCACCGTCCCCGGACGGCGCATTCGATGAAAGTCACGGCAGTACGAACGGAATTGAAGACGCAGGACCGATGTGACGAAAGGCAGAAGGCAGAAGCCAGAAGCCAGAAGCCAGAATAAGAGCCGCTTAAAAGATGTTTCAGCTTTTCTTCTGACTCCTGACTCCTGACTCCTGAAAGTCTGTTTTTATGAAAATTTTTGTAGCCGACGATGTCTCCGAGATGGGGCTGGAGCCTTTGCGCGCGGCCGGCTTTGAGATCGAGAAGAGAACGGGTTTGAAAGGCGATGAGCTGCGCGCCGCCGTGAGAGACTGCGAGGGGCTGGTGGTCCGCAGCGAGACGAAAGTAACGCCGGAATTGATGGACGCCGCGACGCGCCTGCGTGTCATCGGTCGTGCGGGCGTCGGCGTTGACAACATTGACGTCGCCGCAGCCACGTCGCGTGGCTTAGTCGTCATGAATGCGCCCGACGGGAACACGATTACGACGGCCGAGCACACAATTGCTCTGCTGGTCTCGCTCGCGCGAAGAGTTCCGCAGGCCAACGGCAGCCTGCGCGCAGGGCGCTGGGAGCGCAAACATTTTATCGGCGTGGAGCTTCAGGGAAAAACCCTGGGCATCGTCGGGCTGGGCCGCATCGGCCGCGTCGTCGCCAGCCGCGCGCGTGCCTTCGGCATGAACATCATCGCCTACGACCCGTTCATCGCGCCGGATCAGGCGCGCGATCTGGAGCTGGAGCTGGGGACGCTCGACGAAGTCTTCGCCCGCGCCGACTTTTTGACGGTCCACACCCCTTTGACCGCGGACACGCGCGGGATTATCAACGCTCAGGCTTTCTCGAAGATGAAGCGGGGCGTGAGGGTGATAAATTGCGCGCGCGGCGGCCTCGTTGACGAGCGCGCTTTGCTCGCGGCAATCAAGGAGGGGATCGTCGCGGGCGCTGCGCTCGATGTCTTCGAGCAGGAGCCGCCGCCTACGGACCACCCTCTGCTCGCCCTGGAGGAAGTGATCGCGACGCCGCATTTGGGCGCGTCAACCACGGAGGCGCAGGAGGGCGTGGCGCTCACTGTCGCGGAGCAGATGCGCGATTATCTTTTGACGGGCGCGCTCCGCGGTGCTGTTAACGTTCCGGCGCTGGGCGCGCAGGAGCTGAACATTTTACAGCCTTACGTTCAGTTGGCCGAAAGCCTGGGCAGGTTTCAGGCGCAGCTGGTTGACGAGGCCGTGCGCGAGGTCAATCTTGAGTACGCTGGCGAGATTGTGGATTTGGATGCCGCGCCCGTGACCAGAGCTTTTCTAGCGGGCCTCCTGCGCGACATGAGCGCACGCGTCAACGTCGTCAACGCTTTCCTCATAGCGGAAGAGCGTGGCATCGGCGTGACGGCTTCGTACAAGCGCGCCGGGAGTGAGTTTGCTCCGGCAATACGAACGCGTGTCAGGACAGCTGGCGGCGAACAGGTGGTCGCCGGAACGCTCTTCGGCGGCATCGGCAGCAATAGCGGCGGTCGCATCACGGAGATCAACGGCTTTCGCATCGAAGCCATCCCGCACGGTCACATGCTCGTCACGCGCAACCGCGACGTGCCAGGCGTCATTGGCCGCATCGGCACAATCCTCGGCGAGCACAACGTCAACATCAGCCGCTTTCATCTGGGGCGACGCGAGCGCGGGGGCGAGGCGATGGCGGTCATCGAGACAGACGTAGCGCTCAAAGATGAGACGCTCGATAAGTTACGCTCGTTCGAGCCCGTCATCTCTGCCCGTCAGATAGAGCTTTAAAGATTGAGTTGATTTTTAAGGGCAGGGATTGTTTGGCTCTGCCCTTAATCAGCCAACACAGGACTAACTGAGGCTTTCAAGGAGTTACAGTTACTGTCATCGTGGTAAAGGTGGGGCCGGTGGATGGGCACTTGCAGAGTTTGCTGTAGCACCGGCAGCCGTCGTCTATTTCGACCTTCAGAGTATATGTGCCGGGCGCAACGCCGGTTAAATCCCAGACGGTTCCGGACTCATCTCCAATTATCCTCCCGCCCGAAGTTTCATATAGGAAGGAAAAAATATCTGCTTCCGGGTCCTCTCCTGTATTGATCTGGACGCGACCGTTTCTACTGCTAACACTGCTGGCAGAGAGGGTGATTTGAGGCGGGGTGGCACAGTTGAGCAGAGGATCGCGAGAGTTACGCCTGGCAGAAGCGATTGGATTATCTCTTCTTAACTGTATCTGTAGAGAGAATCTCTTTCTTTCTCCGAATGTGGAGATTTGCACCTTATAGTCCCCGGCCCGTGGGACATCATCGGACCAGCATTTAGCCGCTCCCCCTAAACGGCTTCCATCCGGCGCAAAGACTGTAATCCCGAAAGACAAAGCAGGGGCATTAATTGGCTTGACGCTCACAGACAGCGTCTCCCCCGCACGCGCCTCGATGTAATAATCCTCCGGCGCGCCGGGCTGAACAAAGGCCTCCGTCTCCCAGGTCTCAATGCCGTCAACGAGTTTGGCTTTGAGGCGACGATTCTTGTCTCCCTTTTGCTCCGCTAAGAGCGCAAAGGCGATGATAAACTGTTGGACTGTTAAGACGACTACGAGGAAGACTAAAAACCTTTTTTTCATTTCGATTTTGGACCTCGCGATTCCCAATGACGGTTAATGGCAGGCCGGATGCGAATCACCTTCAGCAGTTTCGAATCTCAAGCTGGCGAAGTATACGGAGCGGCTAATGAAATCGTCAATGATTGTATGTAGAATACACGCCCGATATAAAAGGTAATGAGCGGCTAGTCAAAAGCGTCTCTGAATCTGAAAAGCTCTGTGTCATCACATTGCATGATTGTTGAAACGAGACATCTGATTATTTATGTGCTCTTGCTCGCCAGTTGCTCAATAGTCGCGCCATCCCTCTCAAGAACTGCTGCCCATTCTAAGCATCAAACGCAGCAAGCCCAGGAAAATATAGATGTTCTCCGAGAAAAGGCTTTCGAATCTGATCGGCAGGCCTCTGAATTGATAGCGGAAGGCACGCCTTCGTCATTACAACAAGCCGTCAAGAAATATTCTGAGTCAGTTGCGATTTACCGGAAGCTAATCGAATTGGATAACGTGGATGCGCCGCGCTACAGGCGCAGGATATTCCAGGCCCTGCTCGGTGTTGGAGTGGCTTACCATGATTCCGGGGAGATAGAAAAGGCCAGGGAATCGTATGAACAGGCTTTTGACGCAGCCAAAGCTATTGATGATAGCTTCCGCCCGGTAATGCAGGCGAAGGCGCTGGATAAGATCGGGCTATCTTACGAATCGTCCGGAGACTATCAAACGGCCCTCTCTTTCTACAAGGATAAGGCGTTACCTCTCTGGCAAGGAATGCCAGAGCGCCGCTTGTCCGAGGAGGCCGAAACGCTCCGTCACATTGGCGGGATCTATCAAAGTCTGGGCGAATACCAGCAAGCGTTCAATTACTACAGTCAGGCACAGACGCTCTACCAGGAAGACAGGAACAACCTGTCTGGAATCGCGCAAACGTTGGATGCGATAGGTAAAGCCTACGGGGAGTTGGGCGCTTACGACACGGCCATCGAGAACCTGTCACGCGCCAGGGACCTCTACCATCAACAGAAAGATTATTCCAGCGAGGCTTTTGCTCTGACAGCTTTAGGGCGAATCAGGCAGTTTTTAGGAGAAGCCCCCAAAGCCCTTAATCATTACAATCAGGCGCTCAGTTTCCTACAGAGTGACAGGGATAAATGGGAGCGTGCCACCGTATTAAATAATAAGGGAGCGGTTTTAACTGAACTGGGCCGCACGGGCGAGGCCCTGGCGGTTTTGAATGAGGCTTTGAGGCTGGAATCAGAGGTGAAGCATGTGCTGGGCGAGGCGTTCACCTGGAAAAATATCGGGAAGGCTTATTACACGAAACGTCTGTATCAGCAGGCGCTCGACGCCTATGACAAAGGACTGTCCCTGAGTCGCAGGCTGAAGTTTGAGCGTCTGGAGGCTGAAATTCTCTACCTGATGGCTCTGGTCGAGAGCGAGCGGGGACGCTTGCCGGAGGCACGCAGCTCTGTGAAACAGGCCATCCCCCTGGTTGAATCAATCCGCACGAAGATAACCAGCCTTGAACAGAGAGCTTCGTACTTCTCGACGGTCCGAGAATATTACGAGTTGTACATTGATCTGTTGATGCGCCTGCATAAAAATAATCGTACAGCCGATTATGAGGCTGAAGCGTTGCGGGCCAGCGAGCAGGGGCGCGCTAGAAGTTTGCTTGAGTTGCTAGCAGAATCTGGCGCCGATATTCGACAGGGAGTTGATCCGAAACTCCTCCAGCGCAAGCAGGCGTTACAGCTACAACTCAATTCGAAAGCGAGTCAGGAGTTCCGTCTCCTGGGCAGCAAGCAACTCGATGGGCAGCAACTCGAAGGGCAGAGGTTAGTAATCTCAAAAGAGATCAGGTCTTTGACGAATGATCTGGAGCAGATCGAGGCTGAGCTGCGGCAAAGTAATCCTCGATACAAAGAGTTAACACAGCCTCAGCCGCTAAACTTAAAGCAGATTCAACAGCAGGTTCTCGATTCCGAGACGATGCTGTTGGAGTATTCGCTCGGCGCGAGGCGTGGTTACCTGTGGGCTGTGACGCCGGACTCGATTACCAGCTACGAATTGCCTGAGCGCAGCGTGATCGAAGCAGCCGCCCGTCAAGTTTATGATCTCTTGAATGCGCGCAATAAACGGAACAGGCTTGAGACGCCGGCGCAGCGGGCGGCGCGCGTGGCGCGGTCGGACCGTGAAATCCCGGCTGCTGCCGCGAGCTTAAGCCAGATGGTGCTTGCTCCAGTGGCGGCGCAACTGGGAAAGAAGCGTCTCATAATCGTTGCCGATGGCGTGTTGCAGTATATCCCTTTCGCAGTCTTGCCGGACCCATCTGCCGAACCTGAATCTGCAACAGCTCAACCACTGATTGTCGGGCACGAAATTGTGAGCCTGCCTTCGGCTTCGACGCTCTCCGTCATCCGCCGCGAGGTCGCGGGACGCAAGGCTGCCCCGAAGGTTGTGGCGGCGCTGGCCGACCCGGTTTTTATGAGGAATGACGAGCGGGTCAAGGCCGTTCTTAACAAAATCGGCAGCGCTGACGAGGCAGCGCCAGCTCGCGCCGGGGGCGCGGAAAGCGTTAAGGAGTTTGAGCTGGTCGAGGCTGCCGAGGATACTGGCGTGTCGAGCGGCGGGCCGTATGTTCCGCGCCTGCCGGGCTCGCGCATCGAAGCCGAGGAGATCATGGCGATGGTCCCGCCTGCGGAGCGCAAGCTGGCGCTCGATTTCGAGTCGAGCCGCGACGTGGCGACCAGCTCGGAGTTGAGTAAGTATCGCTACGTGCATTTCTCGACGCACGGATTTCTGAACAGCGTGCACCCTGAGTTATCGGGCCTCGTCTTCTCTTTGATGAGCGAGCGCGGCGAGGCTCAGGACGGATTCCTGAGGGCGCATGAAATCTTTAACCTGAAGCTTCCAGCCGAACTGGTGGTTTTGAGCGCGTGCCGGACAGGCATCGGCAAGGAAGTGAAAGGGGAAGGTTTGGTGAGTCTGACGCGCGGATTCATGTACGCCGGAGCGCCACGCGTGGTCGTCAGCCTGTGGAGCGTGAGCGACTTTGGGACGACCGCATTGATGGTGCGCTTCTACCGCCAGATGCTGAAGGAAGGGAAGCGACCGGCCGAAGCTTTACGCGCCGCGCAAATCTCGCTGATGAGAGAGAAGCAATGGCAATCGCCCTTTTACTGGGCAGCCTTCACGCTGCAAGGCGAATGGCGATGAGCGTTGATAAGCTACGCTTCCTTCGTCAATGCCCAAGCCTGACTTCCGATGATGACCGCGCCAGCAAGAGTTATTTCCCAGCCCGCTTATTGCTCGAACCGGTTTTGTCGCGGAACAGTTCGACCAGGCGGTCGCTGAGTCTGCTGATCGTCGCGAGCTTCAACGGCCCGACCATGTAACGCCCGTAGGCTGCGTCCCGCAAAGCGTCCAGATCGTACTTGTCCTTAAAGTATCGTTGATACGCTTCAAAGGGGATCACCAAACCTTCTACTGAGTTTTGATCCAGGTTGACCAAAAAGACGAAGTCCGCCTGGCTCGGCTTATCTGCAACTCTGAAGAATGTCCAATCCTCGATTCGTTTCCTGACTTTCCTTTCGGCGTCCAGGTCGTAGTCGGAATATTCCTGACCATCTATACCGACAACCCCGCCTTCCGACGTCGTGGTCAATGGACGCACGCGGCGGAAAGCGACGATGTAAATCGTCTGGCCCGGGCGAAAAGCGAAAGGCGAAGACGTCTGAGCGGGACTCTCTTGAAAGGTCAGACAGAGGGAGATTAAAGCGAAAACAGGGACGAGAAAAAAGCTCAGCTTTCTATTCATAAAAACTCCTTCACAACCTTGATTATGTCTCAGCCTGCACCTCTGCTCACTCAATATCGAAAGTGGTGAGCTGCGTGGCGGAAGCGCTGGCTTTGCGATCATTGATCTTTACCAGAAGAACGTAGCGTCCTGCCGGAAGATTCTGCAACGCAATATCTGCCCCGTAAGGGATGCGCGCCATGTCCGCGCCCTGATCGAGCGACACTTTACGCAAAGGGCTTGTGACAATCGTCTGCCCGTCGCGAGAAATCTGTATCTGAGATTCCAAATCCGGCAAAGCGTTGCCATCGCGCGCGGCGTTGTAGATGATCGTCAGGAAGTTCAGGTGCGAGCCGCGCGTGAAGCGGCGATCAACGCTGAACTGCACTTGCTCGGAACCCTGCTTCTGACCGGAGCCGACAAACTGCCCGCCGATGAGGAGACTGCTCAGGGCCAGGCGGCGTGACGCCAGGTCCGGAATCTCTATCCATTTCGCGGCGCTCCCGACGCGGCCAGACGCAGCGTCGCGCGCAGCCACACGTACCTGGTAGATGCCCGGCTTCAGCGGAAGCTTATGGTTATAAATAACGCCCGGGTTGCTCGTGGCCTTCGCGTCCGCAGAGAGGGGATTGACGTTCAGACGGTTCTTAAAGCCTCCGACCTGCTTGCCTTGATCGTTGAGGATGACTCCCGCCAGATCAATAGCCGCAGCCTGCTTCCCGTCCGGTCCGTAACCCAGGACATCAGTCGCCATCTGCATCGAGGTCGTCAGGACAAGTCCGCTCCCAGGCACGTCCACGAAACTGACGGAAAGCTGCGTCGGCAGCCCCTTCTTCGGAACGTTCAGGGCGCTCATCAACGCCGCCTCGGTTCCTTTCGCAGGGGCGGGAGTTGAACTCTTATTGTCAGCAGCAGCCGTCTCCGTGCCCTTCGCTGTTGTTTTGGGCTGGCCCGAGAGGAACCCTTTGGGCAGGCGCACCGTCAGGTCCGGACGATTTGCGATGCTGATTTCGATCCGTTTATAGCCTCCGCCTTTTTGCTCTTCCGTAGAGGGACGCCACGCCAGCAGGTAGTAATTGGAAGTCTCTTTGAGGGCGTTGACGACCGCCGGGCTGAGCGCCCCCGCGTTCAAAAGCGCCCGCCCGCCCGTGTCACCCGCCAGTGCCGTTAAAGGGTCCTGCGAGGAGGAGAGTTCGCCGATATTCGAGCGTGACAGGCGGCCCTGCGGGTCTGCGCGGTTGCTCGTCGAATCCGTCATGCTCACCAAACCTCTGGCGTCTATCGTATAGATGACGACGCCCGCTCGCGTCGCCGCATCAGTAATCTGCTTGAGCTTATCGCCGAAGCCAGTATTGCGGTCGTTAAGGTAAAAGCCGTCGGAGATAAAGAAGACGAGCTTGCGACCTGGCAACTGGCTGGACGTGCGCATCAAACTCTCCAGCGTGTCGAGCGTATTGATCGTGACGGCAGCCGATTGCTTGAGCATGACCGCCGCTCGTTCTTTGACGATGCGCGTGGCCGCCTCGCGCGATAGGCCGCTGGACTGGCTCCTGTCTGTTTTTCCACCGTAAGGACTCGAAGGCGGGGGGCCCAGAGTCCCGCCCGGATTCCTGTAGTTGGTTGCCTTCAGCAGCTCTTCGACGTAGTAATCGGTGGCATCCCTGTCGCCCTGGTCTATCCTGAGCGCCGAATATTCCGTCATCGTGATGTTTTCAGCGTCGCGAACCGTATAAGGCCGGTGATTGAGCCGCGCGATGGCCGCGCGTAACACAGGCTTCGTATCCGTGAACTGTTGCAGGAATCCGATCTGGCCGCTTGCCGAAGCGATAGCCACCTGGTCGCTCGGTCCCATCTGATTCTCTACGAATTCCAGAATGGTTTTGCGCGTGCGGTCCACACTCTCAGCGCTCAGGTGCAGGTCGTCTATAAAAAAGATGATGGTGCGCCCCCGAGAAGAGGTCGTGGCGGGAATGATTGATGGGGATGTTGAGCTGCTCGCGCCGCTCGCCGCTCGCTCCATCAGCTTCTCCTCGTTAATCGTCCCTGCGATGACGCGCTCGAAAAACGAGAGCTGGACAGGCTTTCCGTCCACGCGCAGCTCAAACTGCTCCGGTTTCAATCCTTCTACAAAGCGGCCCTGGCGGTCGAAGACCATCACGCTCGTCTGGACAAGCTCGGTGTTAATGCGCAAAACATCGTCCGCCTGCTCGCCTGCCGGCTGGTTTTGTCCGAAGGCGAGCGTGGTGAGCAGCGTGACGGAACAGAGTGCGGCGCAGACAATACGCCTCATTGAAATGACTGCTGATGGCATGGGATTTGGACCTCGAAGAAGTCGGCGCTCAGGGGAGATCACCGCAGAGTATAACATATTCGCCGTAGAGCTATTGCCGGGGCTGATTAAGAAAGTGGCCCGAAAGTTAGGGCCTTAACTCACACGCTTTCTTCTGTCGCACGCTGTGGCCGAGTGGTCCCGAGCTCTCCGCCTTCGGGACCGTAAAAGATCACCCAAAGCAAAAGATCGTCCGTGAAATTCTCGAAGCGGTGCGCCACGCCCGCCGGAACGAAGAGAAAATCCCCTGGCTCTATCTTGTGCCGGACGTCTGCGTTGAGAAACTCCCCGCTGCCCTCGATGACAATGTAAATTTCATCTCGCGTGTGCGGTTGCTGGGTATCAACGCCGCGCGGGGCGAAGATTTCGGCGGCGAGACTGCCGTGCTCAAAGACGGTTGTAAAGCGCTGACCTGGCGACTCGCTCAAACGGGAGAGGGCCTGGGCGAGCGAAACCCTTTGATTTTCGGCAAGACTGGAGTCCGGTTTGTCCTTAGACATTTCCCAACGCCTGAATCATTCAATCTCGAAGTTAAGACGCTGCGAAGCGCTGGCCTTCGCCACCCTGTCAATCGCCGTGACTTGCATGACGTAGCGCCCGGCCGGGAGCCTGTCGAGGGCAAAGTCATCCTCGTAAGAGAGCCGCTTGAGGTCCGCGATCCCGTCGGTCGGCACCTTTCGCAAAGGAGCCGTGATGACGGGCTGGTCGTCCCGAAAGACCTGGACCTGCAAAGCCACGTCCGGTGAGCTGGAGCCGCGTGCGGCATTGTAAACGTAGGTCTGGAAGAGGAGACGAGAGGAACGCGAGAAGCGGCGGTTGACATTGATGAGGGCCTGTTGCGGCGCGGACCCGCTTCCAGGATTCACCAACAGCTCGCCTACGAAAATACTGCCGAGAGAGAATTGGCCCCGTGTGATGTCCGGTATCTCTATCCACTGTGCGTTGCTTCCTGTACGGGCGCTCTTATTGTCCCGAGCAGCAACACGCACCTGGTAGAGTCCGGGCTCGATACGCATCTGGTGACTGTAAACAAGGCGCTGCTGTTGCGCGGTCGTCATCTTCGACGGGTCGAGCGTCAGCCGTTGTTCAAATTCCGAGACAGTTTTGCCCTGATCGTTAATCAGCACCCCGACCACATCAACATTCGACTTCGGCGCGCCCTCCGGCGCGTTGAGCACGAGCGCGCTCCCGTCAACCTGAACGGAGGCCGTCAGCATCAGCCCGGCGGCAGTTGTGTTCGTGTAGCCGACGGAAAGCGCTGTCGGCAATGCGCGCCTCGGATAGAGCGACTGGATGGCTGTCAGCAGGTCCGAGTCCTGCGCCTTCTGCTTGGCGGATTTGGGTTTTGAAGAATCACGCTTGCTTGAAGCTGTGTCTGATACAAAGCCCGTGCGGACGCGAACAATAAGATCATCGCGCCCTTTGATGTTGGCCTCGATGCGATGAAACTTTCCGTCGTTTTGGCCGGGATTTTCGGGACGCCATGCCAGAAGATAATAGGCCGATGTCTCATTGAGAGCTTGCGCGAGACCGGGAGCGAGCGCGTTTGTATCCAGAAGCGCGCGCCCGCCCGTATCCACGGCGAGCTTATGAAGCGGCTGCTGCGCTTCCGTCACCGCGGCAGTGTTAACGACGTGGACGCGTGCCGTCGGGTCAAAAGCCATCTTCTCGCTCGCGGGCGTGAGTCCTGAGACCAGCCCGCGTGCTTCCATCGAATAGATGACGAGGCCGGAGCGGGCGGCGGCGTCCGCGATCTGCGGAAGTTTTTGGGTGCTCTCGGATGTTTGCTCGTTTATAAAAAATCCATCGGAGACGAAGAAAAGCAGCTTGCGTCCGGGAATCGGACCGGCTGACCGGATCAGGTTTACGAGGCTCGCCAAGGTGCTTTGCGAAGCGATGCTGGCCTGAGCGAGGACGGTCCTGGCGCGCGCCACAACCAGTTGTTCGAGACGCGATTGGTTTGAGACGGGTCCGGCGATCTTAACCGGCTGAGTCGTCCTCATCGCGCGCCCGGGAATGGGCATGTTCAACTCTTTCGCCAGTTGTTCGACGAAGTAATCAATCACCCCACGGTCATTGCGTGTGACGAGAAGAGCCTGATGCTCTGACATGGGCGTCCGACCGGAATCGGTCACGTCGTAAGGGCGCGGGTACAACCGTTTGATTGCCATGCGGAGGATGGTTTTTTCGCCCGTCAATTGTTGCAGAATCCCCAGCTGCCCTGACGCCGTAATCAATGCCACCTGATCGTTCTGGCCCATGTTATTTTCAACGAACTGCGTCAGGGAATCGCGCGTGCGCATCATGCTGTCCGCAGCCATGTGCAGGTCATCAAGGAAGAAGAAGATGATGCGTCCGCGGTCCAGGGGCCTGGCAACAGCCCCTCCGGGTTGCGACGCCGGACGAACCCTGCCGCCGCCACGCGCCGCAGCGAGCTGCGCGTCCTCGTCGCTGCTGCCGGCCTGGATGCGCTCGAAGAAAGCGATCGGTTGGGGCTTGCCGTCCACACGCAGCTCGAACTCTTCAGGCTTGAGGCCGTCAATGAATTTCCCCTGCTTGTCGAAGACCATCACGTCAGTCTGCACGAGATCGGTGCTGATTCGGATCACGTCATCCGGTTGATCCTGGGCGGCGACCGACAGAGAAAAGCCCAAGCAGACGAGGAGCGCGGCGAAAATGTTTCGCGGGTAAGTGTGTGTCAGCATAGTCATAGTAGCGATCCGGGACCACGGCAAAAGAGAAAAGCCTGAGCGAGGAGTTCCGTAATTAATCCAAGTTGCCAGTTATAAATGTTAGGAGATTATCTCAGTTGCCACTAGCTTCAGCTAGTGGATCACAAAGCTCTTTGAATAGTTCGGCTTGAGCCGAACTATTTGGCTGAAGCCATAGGAAACTATCTGTTA
>DASVXV010000110.1:0-20684 GCA_036392495.1 Pyrinomonadaceae bacterium
CGCTGCAAAAGGTCTCGGCAGCGAACAGCGTGAAGCCGGCGTGCCGCAAGGCGAGCATGACCTGATGTGTAAAGGCCCGGTGGCGCGGGGCGTGGTGCGCTTCATTGATAATGACGATCCGCTTGCCCGCGGCGCCGCGCAGGATCGCATCTATGGCGGCTTCCGGCCGTGCGGCGGACAAGTCAGGCATTGGCCCGCGCGGGATCGAAGCCGACCGGTCGAACAAGAGGTCGGCGGTCCTGATGTCGCCGCTGAGCGACCAGTATTGCGCGAGTTGGCCGACGAGCGCGGGATGCTGCTGATTTATGACGAGGTGCAAACGGGCGTCGGGCGCACGGGCGAGTGGTTCTTCGCAGGGAGCGCTGCGGGCGGAGGCGTCGTGCCGGATGTTATCACGCTGGCGAAAGCTCTGGGCAGCGGCGTTCCTGTGGGCGCGTGCCTGGTCAATGAAGCCGTCGCTTCGCACATCAAGGAGAACGACCTCGGAACGACGTTCGGCGGCGGGATGCTGGCGATGGCCGCCGTCAACGCGACGCTCGAAGCGATTGAGACGGACGGGATGCTGGAGAACGTGAAGACGGTCGAGAGTTATCTGCGCGAGCGGCTGAAAGAGATTCCGCAAGTCCTGGGCGTGAGGGGCGCAGGGTTTCTGCTGGGGCTTGAGTTCAAAGAGAAAGCCGCGCCCGTGCACAAAGCCCTGCTCGAAAGGCGAATCATCACGGGCACGTCGAGCGACGCAAACGTCTTGAGACTTCTGCCACCGCTCTGTCTGGGGCGCGAAGAGGTTGATTTGTTTGTTGATGCTTTAAGAGAAGTTGTTTGAACCGCAGAGGAAAGCAAATTATGAATTTTGAGTTTTGAATTTTGAGTTAAGGCTTTCAATTCAAAACTCAAAACTCAAAATTCATAATTCTCCCTCCGCGGTTAATTTCTGATTATGCCGAAAGATTTTCTGACAACCGGAGACTGGACGCGCAACGAGCTTGAGGGCTTGATCGAGTCGGCGCTTCGTTTCAAACGCGGCGAGGACGCATCGAAGCCGCTCGCCGGGCGGTCCGTCGCGCTCGTCTTCTTCAACCCGAGTTTGCGGACGCGCGCCTCGATGCAGGTCGGAGTCTATGAGCTTGGCGGAAACGCCGTCGTGCTTGAGCCGGGCGGGACGAGCTGGACCTTAGAGCACAGGGACGGGGTGGTGATGGACGGCGACAAGACGGAGCATGTGGCGGAGTTTGTGCGCGTGCTCGGAAGATACTGCACCGCCCTCGGCGTCCGAACCTTCGCGGCTTTGAAGGACTGGGAAGAGGAGCGGCTCGACCCGGTCCTGAACGCCTTCGCGAAATATTCGGACGTGCCCGTCATCAATCTCGAATCAGCGATGCATCACCCGTGTCAGGCGCTGGCGGACATGATGACCGTGCGCGAGAAGTTGGGCCGTGGGCGCAAGCGCGTCCTGCTCACGTGGGCCTGGCATCCGAAGCCGCTGCCGATGGCCGTGCCGAACAGTTTCGCGCTCGCGGCGGCTCAGATGGGCCACGACCTCGTCATCGCGCGCCCCGGCGGCTACGAACTGGACGACGAGCTGATGAGTGAGATCGAGGGGCAAGCTAAGAACAACGGCGGAAGCGTCAGCGTGACGCGCGACGTTGAAGAGGCTTTCGAGGGCGCAGAAGTCGTCTACGCTAAGAGCTGGGGGAGCCGGGACCATTACGGTGCGCCGCAGAAGGACATCGCGGAGCGCGCCGTTTATCGCTCGAAATGGATCGTGGATGAGCGCAAGATGAAGCGGACCGCCGATGCACTCTTCATGCACTGCCTGCCCGTGCGCCGCAACGTGGTCGTGACGGACGGTGTGATTGATTCCCAGGCTTCGGTCGTGATTGACGAAGCGGAAAATCGTCTTCACGCTCAGAAGGCGATCATGACACAGTTGATTGATGGTCAGTACCGCCTGCGGTAGCGGGCGGGTAGTCACAGTCATCACCCGCCCGCTACCGCAGGCGGTACTGACTACTGCGATGGAGAGTATTATGTCTCAGCCGCGACTCGATGTTAATAATCAGCTCCGACTCGATCTTTTGCGCGAGGCGTTGCCGTATATTCAGCGGTTCAAGGGCAAGACCTTCGTCGTCAAGCTCTCGGGAAAAGTGACTGAGGATGCTGGGAACCTGGCCTCGCTGGCGGAGGAGTTGGCTCTGCTTCATCAGGTCGGGATACGCATCTGCGTTGTGCACGGCGGCGGGAAGCAGTTGTCCGAATTGGCCTCGCAGATGGGCGTGGAGCAGACGATCATTAACGGGCGGCGTGTGACGGACGACGCCACGCTTGAGATGGCGAAGATGATCTTCGCCGGAAAAATCAACACGGATATTCTGGCCGCGCTGCGGCACAGGGGGGTTGAAGCCGTTGGGCTCTCTGGCGTTGACGGCAACATCGTTCACGCGGAGCGACGTCCGCCGAAAGAGGTCTTGAATCGCGCGACGGGCGAGCGCGAGCAGGTTGATTTCGGACACGTCGGCGACGTCGTGGAGATTAACGCGCGCCTCCTCTGCGTGCTCCTTGATCAAGGCTATTTGCCTGTCGTCTCTTCGCTCGGCGCGGACGCAGAAGGGATGGTCTTCAACATCAACGCAGACACAATCGCCTCGGAAATCGCCGTGCAGTTGGAGGCTGAGAAGTTGATTCTGCTTTCGGACGTTGACGGCATCTATCTGCGTGCCGGAGAGCCTGAGACGAAACTCCCGCGCCTCTCCCTGGAGGAGGCCGAAGCTTTAGTGCGCGACGGCGTGGCGACAGGGGGCATGATCCCGAAGCTACAGGGCATCACTGAACTCCTCCGTCGCGGTGTCCGCAGCGCCCACATCATCAACGGCTCTCTACGCAACGCGCTCCTCGCAGAAGTCTTCACGGACGAAGGGACTGGGACGATGATCATTGCCTGACCTGCCTCAGTGATATTTAGAGCACCTAACAAAACCATGTAACCACTAAATCACACGAAACGGCACGAAAAATGATTCGTGTTGCTTCGTGTGATTTAGTGGATCATCTCTTTTCATCGCAGAGTTTTGTTAGGCACTCTTAGCCGTAGTTTTCATCCCCTTTCAGTGTCAAAGAGCGCGCGCGGCACTCTTTCAAAGAGCAAGGGCACACTCGTCAGCGCCAGTACTCGACGATGTAGTCTTTGCGGTTCGGGCGGGTGTTGTTGCGCCCGATGAAGCATTGTCTGGACGATTGGCTGGTGATGCCGAGAGCCTGTTCGGCGTCCGCCCTGTTAGCCAGCATGAGCATGCGCGAGTTGCCATCAGTCAGAAGCCAGCCGCCTGCGCCCTCGTTCCTGATCTCAAGCGTGCTGGGATTGTATGAGATGCAGTCCTCGCCCGCGATTGTAGTCCTGATGCCGGAATCGCCTGTCCAGTATTCTACGATGAAATCTCTGCGGTTCGGGCGATTGTTGTTGCGCCCGATGAAGCAGTGCGCCGTGTGCCTTCTGGCCAGGGCCAGAGCCCTCTCGGCATCCGCCCTGTTATCCAGTATCAGCATGCGCGAGCTGCCGTCGGTCAGGAGCCAGCCGCTGGACCCCTCGTTGATAATCCGCAGATTACTGGGATTGTAAGACAGGCAATCCTGACGTCCGCCGACGCCTCCACCGCCTCCGCTCTGACGCGCGAAGGTGTAGGTCGTGACGAAAGCAGTGCGCCCGCTGCTGTCTGTGAAGCGGTCGTACACGTCAGCTTGCAGGCGTCCGGCTCCAGCCGGACGAATGATGAAAAGCTGCTCGTTGAACCCTGACCTGAAGATGGCCGAAATCGCGCGCGCCGAGGTGTTCAGGTTGGAGGTGACATTCGGACCATAAGCGAAGCCGTCAACCGTGCCCAGGTCGCAATCGCTGGGAGCACAACTCCCCCACGCGTGCACCCTGACGGGCGACGAGCCCGTGTTGATTTGTAGCCTGGTGATTCCGCGAGTCCCTGGGTCCGTGTTCCGCCAGTTGCCCTGAAACAGGCTGAGCTGCGCGGAAGCGTCGGGCTGTGCGGCAAATGCGAGGCAGGTGAAGAAGAGCCCTAGAAATAGTTTTCGCATGATGCATACCTCATCGTGGTTGGGATTAAGTAAGCCTTGCTATCACTCTCAGGCAAGACCGTGAGTCCTGTTCTCTGACCCATGTTCGCAAAAGTGTGAGGCTGACGAGGACGCCGGATCAGCCTGTCGGAAACGCTTGGCGTCAGTATATCAGAAGTTGCAATCGGACCGGACCTAAATCCCTTTCGCTTGCGCCAGGTGAAATGTAGAAAGCGCCGATTCTATTTGACGCCTTAGCAGTGGGAGTTTGACAATCGTCCACGGATGAAAGCCTTGCGGAAAAATCGGGCGCACGGGGGCGGACATAAACCGCCCATCCCGGCGAAAGATCAGAAAAGCAGACCGGGCGTCTTTGCGCGAAGTTTGATGTCGGAGTGGCAGCGCCTTGGTTTACCCGCGACGGCTGAGAGCGTGGTGGTCGCCGTGTCCGGAGGCGCGGATTCGACCGCGTTGCTGCTGGCTCTCGAAGAGTTGTCGAAGACAGGGTGTCTCGCGTTGAATCTGACAGTCGCTCATCTGGATCATGGCTTGCGCGCTCGTGCTGGCGCGGAGGACGCACGCTGGGTTGAAGCTCTGGCGAAGGAGCTGGGATTTGAGTTTGAGCACGGCCGCGCGGCTGTGAAAAGTCGTGCGGCGAGCGCCAGAGATAACCTGGAGCAGGCGGCGAGGCGCGCACGTTACGAGTTTCTGGCCGGGGTGGCAGAGCGGTCCGGCGCGCGCCTGGTTTTGACGGGTCACACGATGGATGACCAGGCGGAGACCGTCTTGTTGCGCCTCCTGCGTGGAAGCGGGGCGGAGGGTTTGGGCGGAATGCGCCCCGTTCGTACGCTTGTCGCGGGACTTGAGACGAGGCTTGCGAGACCGCTTCTCCGTTGGGCGCGGCGCGCTGATACCGAAGGATATTGCCGCGAGCGCAAGATCAGTTTCAGAGTTGATGAAATGAACGAGGATGAAAAGTTCGCTCGCGTGCGCGTGCGACGAGAGCTGCTGCCGATGCTGTTGACTTTCAACCCGCGCGCCGTCGAATCACTTGGGCGAACAGCCGAGCTTCTGCGCGGAGACGCGTCGGTCCTGAATGCTGCCGCGGCAGAACTGTTGGACGCGGCGAGTGAAGATGAGAAAGATGGCGCGAATGGTCCGCCCGCTCGTCAGTCGCTGAGCGTCAATATCCTGTCGCGCGCGCCCCTTGCTTTGCGCCGTCGCGCGCTGCGTCTGTGGATTGCACGCGAGCGCGGCGACTTGAGACGCCTGGAGCTAACGCATCTGGCGGGCGTGGAAAAACTGCTTGAGGGAGAGCGCGGCGGGCGCGTCGCGGAGCTGCCGGGCGGAAGCTTCATCGAGCGCAGGGGCGGGCGTCTGCGTTTATACAATAAACGGGTCGGAAGATAGGAAGCGGGCGCTTCCTATCTTCCGCTCAGGGCCGCGCTAACCGGACCGGAAGCGCGGCGGCGCTGTCCGTCTGACGCGGGAGAATTTGTTTGACCCCCCGACGCGCACGCCTGTATTATCCGTCCCGGTCGCGTCAACTCAGAACCCGTACCGTTTGCATCAAACGCAACTCCTAAACTCTGAACGGTTGTTACGAGAGCGAAGAGACCTCTTTATTCGCTATTCGATGAATTAACCCGTACCGGCCTCCCGACCGGCGAACATCCCGCGAGAAGTTATGAAATACTTACGCTGCTTCCTTGCCCTATCTTTCGTGGCGGCGATATTGCTTGCCCAACCTGCCCAGTCTCAGAATGCCAGCAAGCGTGCGAAAGGCCTATCGTCATCATTTGACAGGAAGCCGTTCAATAAAAACGTTGAGGACTTGCCGCCAAATTATCTCGGCAACTCTTACGCTGAGATTCTCGTAGCTCTTATGAAACAGGGCCCGATAGAAGGTAAGGGCGAATTTGAATCCACAATCGATTATAAAGCGCGAATGGAACGGCTTAAATCAAAGCCGCTCGCCGGACCAATCACGCGGAACAGTTTATTAGCTTTCATTATTCGCCCGGACGGCGAGCAAATGAGCGTCAAATATGATGCTGACTTAACAGCGCTTGATGCCGTCCTGAAGTGGAGACGTTATGAAACATCTGGCGCGACATATACCCTCAAGTCGTCTGAAAATAGCAAGTACGTTGCTTCATACATAGGCCGCAACGCTTTCAATGTGAAGAGGCGTATCCAGGTTTACCGTAATGATGATTTTTATATCGGAACGAACACTATCAAACCCTTAAGATCCGACGAAACAGGGCGCGTCTACAGCATTAAATCTTTCACGGAAGAGCCGACTTTCAATACTTCAATAATTCTGCCGCCAAGCGAAGCTAGGATCGCAAAGGGTAATCTCCGCGCCTTAATCATTTGCCGATTAGCCGACCAGCCACTTTACCAAAATAAAGACCACGATACGCCGGAGATTACTGACCCTTACGACCGATACAATTTCACCCATGTACTCATTGTCGTGCCCGAGGAGATCTGGTTCTACGATCTGCCTTCGGGAAGAGTATATGAGAAAATCTCCTATGACAGCTCCAAACAAGGCTCCTCAATAACTAAGCCTGACGCAGATGTAACCAATCTTCTTCTCGATGAAAGCCGCATATACAACCCAAAAGAGGTAACCCAACCCGCGCGCATCATCTCGCGTCCGGATCCGCAGTACACCGAGAAAGCCAGGGAGAACCAGGTATCCGGCACGGTGGTGTTAAGAGCTGTCCTCTCAGCAAGCGGCCAGGTGACCAATATCAGGACCGTCTCAGGCTTGCCTGACGGCTTGACAGAGCGTGCGATCGCTGCGGCTCGTCAGATTAAATTTGCTCCGGCAACGAAGGACGGACGCGCCGTCTCGCAGTACATTCAGATCGAATACAATTTCAATCTTTACTGATAAGGAAACAATTATGAGCGCCGATTAATTGAGATACGTCCCGGATGGCGAGATGCCAGGAAACGAGCCGGAGGATTTCGTCTTCAACTGCGGGACCTGCGGCCCCAATCCGATTGGCTGGGAGAGCGAAGACGGCAAGCAATCTTGAAAGCGGTCGAAGCAGAACTCGCAAAGCAGGAGAAGATTCATGAGCGATGAAACTACGCCCACCACGCCCGCTTCTGAAGAGATCATGACCAACGAAGAAGCGCCAGCTCTTACGCCCCCGAAGCAGTCAGCGCCTCGCTCCGCTCCAAAATGGGAGACTGACGCGCGCGAGCGCCTCAAGGCCGCGATCAAGAAGTTCAGCAAGCCGCTCAACGACCTGGTCGAGCGTGACGCCAACGAGGGAGACACACGCCTGCTCGTAACAGACTTTCTGTGTGAGGGGTTGGGTTTCGACAAGTATTCTGAGCTGACAACAGAGTATCGGGTCAAGGGCGAGTTCGCCGACTTCGGAATCCGCATCGAGAAGGACATGATCGCCTTCATCGAGATCAAGCGCGTCAACACGAAGCTCGGGTCGAAGCACTTGCGCCAAGTGGAATCTTACGCCGTCAACGAGGGCGTCGAGTGGATGATGCTATCAAACGGCGTGGAGTGACAGGTTTACCATCTGACCGGCGGACTCCCGATCATCGTTGACCTCGCCCTCGAAGCGAATCTGCTGAGCGACGAAACCCCAGCACAGAAAGCCGCTCAGCTTTTCTACATTACCCGCGAGTCGCTCAAGCGCAGACAGATAGACGATCTCTGGAAAGCCAAGCGTGCGACATCACCGAAATCTCTCGCCGAAGTCCTGTGCTCTGAGGTCGTCGCGGAGGCCATCCGCAAAGAGCTGAAGCGCAAGACTGGCCAGCAAATCACCGCTGGCGAGGTGACGCGCCTCCTCAAAGAAACCGTATTGCGTCCTGATTGTTTCGGGAAATGAGAGGAGCAAAGAAAATGCCCAGAAGAAAACAACCTGAGCCTCCGCTGCCCCCCAAAGAGCTGACCCTTTTTGAAATCGATCGCGGCATCCAGAAGCTGCAAAAACGTGTCTCGGAAATTAAGGCAATCTTGGACGAGCGTGTTGATTTCAAGGATGGCAGAGTTGATAGTCTGGAATCGGAAATTGCCGCAACAATCGAAGACGTGTTTGGCACAGGGTCGAGGGAAAACAAGGAACATTCATATTTCAGCCTCGGCCCGTCAGTGATCCAGCGCGTAGGTTTTCGCCAAAACCCTGCCTATGCTCACAATAAAAATCAAGCAACCTTCCTAGAAGGATTGCCTAGAAAGATCGAGATTCTTGAAGGCTTGATTCGACGGCTGGAAGAGAAGAAAGAAGACTTCAAGAAATGCCCACGGTGCAATCAGACGTGGCGGTTACAAAACTTTTGTTCTAACGATGGGTCTCCCCTGGTTGACCTGTCTTATGACCCAGATGCGCCGACATTAACTCCCGATGCGGCTTCACAGAAAGCCGAATCATGAAAATAGAAAACTTCAAAGACCCTGCCACCAACCGTTATAAATGGCGCGCAGGTGAAATCGGCGCAGGCCAGCGTCATTACCCGGTTGCGGACACAAAAGACGAACTCGCCGACATCCTCGACGCGATTAGGAAGAAGGCTCGCACCCTCAAGTACCGCCTCGAAGTCGAGCCCGAGCACATTCAATCTGGTTGACGGTTTAACTCAAAGCTACGCCTCGCTAACAACCAATTCAGTCGAAAAACTTCGCACGACGTGCGAAAAGGAGAACCGTCTATGGCTTGGCAAAACGCACCTGCCTTAATCAAACTCACGGCTTCACAGCAGGGCGGCAAACGCGGCGCACAGCTCTGGGCCGTCACCCTCATGGGGAAGCTGACGAGCATTGCCCAGACCGCTCCCACTTGCAACTGGCAGCAGCGTTGGTCGGACCGGGACGATTAGCTTTAACGCATTCCCCGGCGGAATAAAACATCCTCGCGCTTTTAAGGGGCGACCGTGTAACCACACAGTCGCCCACTTTAATTGAGTTTCGGTCTCAGACCTCCACCCTGAGCCTTCAGTCTTATCTAACACCTCCACTCTGTACCCTACGGTACGCAATCTAAACGCAAAATAATCATCATCGGAAAGCTGCAATGTTGCTCGTGTAATAGGGTTACTCTCAAGTAGCTTATTCCGCATATGACGAACAGTCAGAATTGCCCCCTGACTCGCTTAAAAATTTACAGCATAGAAAGGTTGGAGAACTGCCTTCACCAGTCCCCAAAAGGGTGAAAACCCATGAAGCGTTCCCCCGCTTACCCAACCATTCGCGTCCTCGATCAGAGGGCATTACATACCGTCGTGCGCATGATCGCGAGGACGGAGCAAAAAGATCAGCCGGAAACTTTCGCACACGTCCACCCGCACGCGCACGCCACGGCCAGACTGGCCCGCCTCTTTGCGACCTTCTGCGGGTGCGATGCTGGGAGCGGCGGGGCGACGCTCGCCGAGATCGAATACAGCGCGCACATGCACGACGTCGGCAAATACTTCATCCTGCCTTCAGTGCTCCTGAAACCAGGCGCGCTTGATGAAGATGAAGAGGCCGTCATGCGTCAGCACTCAGTCTACGGGGCGATGATCGTCTCCAGGCTTCCGGGCACGACCGAAACCATACGCCGCGCGGTGCTCTACCATCATGAACACTGGGCCGGAACAGGTTATCCGGAAGGACTGAGAGGCACTCAGATTCCTCTGACGGCGCGCCTCATCTCCGTCGTGGACGTCTATACGGCCCTGCGTGCTCGCCGCTCGTATAAGCCGACGCTGACGAAACCGGAAGCAGTCAACACGCTGGTAGAGATGGCCGGGCGTGAGCTTGACCCTTACCTGGTTGAGGATTTTCTTAGACTACTAAAAACCAAAGGGTAACCGTTCTCTCCGAGAATCTCACACAGGCCGGGGGCGTGTGCCCTGCGCTTCCGGCCCGGAGCCGCGCGCGCGGATTCCAACAGGCGTACGCCGCCCATCCCCGCCCCGACTTAAATAGGTTGAAAAGGGAACGCCCTCTCTCCTACAATCAGATTTGACGTGCCGCCAGGCTTTCCGGCCTCAGGCGGCTGGCGCGTTAGCACTGTAATTCGAAAGCGTGAGGACCGATGGCAGACGAGATCGTAGAGGTTTACAGCGCGGCTGAAATCGCCGGGCGCATTAAAGAGCTGGCGTGGGAGATCGGCAACGCTTACGAAGGTCAGGACTTCCTCGTCTTAGGCGTTCTGGACGACAGCTTCGTCTTCCTCGCGGACCTCTTGCGCGCTGTCCAAACGCAAGCCCGCACGGCCTTCCTGCGCTACGACCATCAATCCATAGGCGGAGTTCAGGACATCTCCTTCAGCACGCGTGTTGATCTTTCGCGCCGCAACGTGCTCCTGGTCGAGGGCGTGCTGGATACGGGCGTGACGCAGGAGTATCTGATGAAGCAACTGGGCGCGCTGGGCGCCGCGAGCGTCCGGCTGTGCGTGCTGGTTGATAAGCCGGACGGGCGGCGCGTCGAGTTACATCCGGACTGGCGCGCTTTCGAGACGCACGAGCCATACGTCTTCGGCTACGGGCTGGGCTTTCAGGACCGCTGGCGTGGTTTACCGTATCTGGCGACTTTCGCAAGGCCCGACGGGGCCTCTTGACGAAAGGTTGAGATTTTTGTGAGAAAGCGCACGGGCGTTAAAAGCGCAACGCCGCAGACGGGCGCGGCATCTTAATCGGGCGCCGCAACCGCGCCGGAAAACAAGGGCCAGCTCCCGCCCCGGCGGAGGCGCAAATTTGAGAGTTGCGGGAGCGACAAAGGATGTCGAAATAGAGTATTATCGGCATCGGAGGCAGGGAAAATTTTGAGTTCTACGGCAAGACAAATAATTTTCTGGATGTTCATAGTAGTCGGGGCGCTTCTGCTCTACAAGTTCTTTGCGAACCCGTCATCGAAGTCTGCGGCGCAGATTGACCTGGCTGCGTTGGAGGCCAAAATCCAGAGCGGCGATTTAAAGCAGATTAAATTCAAGCCGCAGGAAGTCACGGCGACGGACAAGAACAACCAGGAGTTCACGGCGCCACTGGCGAACGAGTTTCGTAAAGCCGAGTTGATGAAGCTGGCTTCGGATAACTCCAGTGGCAAACCGAAGGTTGATAAGGTTGACGAAGAGCCGGTAGGCAACAGCATGCTCTGGGGCGTGCTCTTGAGCTGGGCTCCGATTCTCTTCATCGTCGGCATCTGGATCTTCATGCTGCGGCAGATGCAGTCGGGCGGCAACAAAGCTCTCAGCTTCGGCAAGTCCCGCGCGAAGCTTCTGAACAACCAGCAGAAGCGCGTCACGTTCAAAGACGTGGCGGGCGTCGAAGAGGCCAAAGAGGAGTTGCAGGAGATTATAGAGTTCCTCAAGGAGCCGCAAAAATTCCAGAAGCTCGGCGGGCGCATCCCGAAAGGCGTCCTGATGATGGGGCCGCCGGGGACTGGCAAGACCCTTCTGGCTCGCGCCATCGCAGGCGAGGCCAACGTTCCTTTCTTCTCCATCTCCGGCTCTGATTTCGTGGAGATGTTCGTCGGCGTCGGTGCCTCTCGCGTCCGCGACCTCTTCGAGCAGGGCAAGAAGAACGCGCCGTGCATCATCTTCATAGACGAGATTGACGCCGTCGGGCGTCATCGCGGCGCGGGCCTGGGTGGCGGCCACGACGAGCGCGAGCAGACCCTGAATCAGCTGCTCGTCGAGATGGACGGGTTTGAATCGAACGACGGCGTGATCCTGATCGCTTCGACGAACAGGCCGGACGTTCTGGACCCGGCACTGCTTCGTCCCGGACGTTTTGACCGCCGCGTCGTCGTCTCTCGCCCCGATGTGCGTGGGCGCGAAGGCATCCTGAAAGTTCACACGCGCAAGATTCCGCTGGGCGAGGACGTGGACATCTCCGTGATCGCGCGCGGCACGCCCGGCTTTACGGGCGCGGACCTGGCGAACCTCGTCAACGAGGCCGCCCTGAACGCAGCGCGCTACAACAAGAAGCTGGTCGCGATGCCGGATTTCGAGCTGGCGAAGGACAAAGTCCTGATGGGCGCCGAGCGGAAATCAATGGTCATCTCCAACGAGGAGAAGCGCATCACCGCTTACCACGAAGCGGGCCACACGCTCGTCGGACTCAAAGTCCCGAACGCGGACCCCGTGCACAAGGTGACGATCATCCCGCGCGGCATGGCCCTCGGCGTGACGCAGCAACTGCCGGAAGGCGACCGCCACAACTATTCCAAGGAGTATTTGCTCGGGCAGATAGCGATCCTGATGGGCGGGCGCATCGCCGAAGACACTTTCCTCGGCAGCATCACGACCGGCGCGTCGAACGACATCGAGCGGGCGACGGAGCTGGCGCGCGCGATGGTCTGCGAGTACGGCATGTCGGAGCTTGGGCCTTTGACCTTCGGGAAGAAGGAGGAGCAGATCTTCCTGGGGCGCGAGATAGCGCAGCACAGGGATTTCTCAGAGGACACGGCGATCAAGATTGATCAGGAGGTCAAGAGCATCATCTCCAGTCAATACGAGCGCGCGAAGAGAATCATAGAGGAGAACCGCGACATCATGGTTCGCCTTTCCGAGACTCTTCTGGAGCGCGAGTCGCTGGACGGCGTGCAGATTCGCCGCATTGTGGCGGGCCTCCCGCTCGACGACGATCAACCGCCTGCGGCCAACGACGACGAAAAGCCGCAGCTCAAAGAGCCGACGGCGAAACCCCTGAAGCCGATCCTGCCGCCGATTACGGGCAGCAATCCGGCAACGGCTTAAAGATAAAGAGCGGGGTAGAAAGAAGGCCAGTGTGAAGACTAATCACACTGGCCTTCTCCCATTTTGCGTATCGCTTAGCTCTTGACACCATTCTTATCGAAGGCATAGAGTCATACCTGTTCTCATGCTTGAATCCTCTTGCCGAGTGGCGCAGGTCCTCTACTCGCTTCCATGACAAGCGCTGCTCATAACCCTCAGCCGTATGAAACGTTGCCCCATCTGTCAAAATGTCTATGCCGACGAGTCCATAAACTTTTGTCTGGCTGATGGAACTTTGCTCACGGAAGAGACTATTCCGACCGGCAGAGAGACGGCACCCCCGCTACGTCAGACAGAAGTAATGCCTTCTGAAGAAATCCCGACTTTAGTCTCGCCGCCCCCTCAATTCTTGCGCCAGGGTTATGCTACTCCAGAGGCCACGCCGAAACCCGCAAACCGCCAGCTGCTCCTCTGGCTCATCATCGGACTATTGCTAATCAGCGTCATCGTATTAGCATTTATCTTGCTACGGAAGGGAACAGATGAGGTTCGTGTCAGCTCGGACAACTCAAATGGAGTAAACATTAACACACGCTCATCAAGCGTGAGCACTACGCCGATGCCCACTGCAACCTCGACTCCCAGTGCTACGCCGACCCCAACGGCTACTCCAACGCCGACACCCGATTTGTCGAAGACGCGTTCTGAGATTATGTCTGTAATGAGCGGATGGGAGGAAAGCATGAGGAGGCAAGACCTGAGTAGTAATCTAAGCTTCTACGCAGATCGTCTTGACTCCTATTATCAGTCAGGCAGCGTTGGTAAGGAACATGTGCGTGCCAACCGCCAGCGAATCTTCGCTATATACTACTCCTCGACTAATGTCCAGCTCAGCAATATTTCAGTTGAAGTTGATCCGTCCGGCACGAGGGCTACTGTCTCGTATGACAATTCTTATAACTGGCGTGGCGGAGAAAAGCACCTTGTGGGAAAAACGCAAAATAAGATGATTCTGTCAAAAATAGGCTCACGCTGGCTTATCACCAGCGAACTACATCTGAAACAACTGATCGCTGACAGGACCAATTAGATCGAAGCGTAGCGTTTCGCGAGGCATAAATAGAACCATCTCTGACAGTCGCTCAACCGGAGTGCTGTGAGATGCCCCCAGAACAATCAGCAAAAGCTATCTCTTTAGCCTATTCGCGCATACCAGTTCCAGATTAACTCAGTCCAGGACTTATAACCCTCGACAGTCGGGTGTGCGCCGTCTTTCCCGCGCGGCACTGCGAGGTCATTTGAATTGTAAAAGTGTCCTGGCCGAAAGTTCTCTTCGATGACACGCACGATACCTTTATCCGGCTTCCAGCTTGGTGGCCCGATCCAGTAAGCAGGACGATCTCCAATTTCTGCGGTAATCTGCCTGACAGATTTTGCGCGAGTTTCCAGATCGGTCGTGAATATTTCGTTTGATCCGAGAGCGAGAAAGATAATGTCGGGATTATAGCGCTCGACGTACTCTCTCATACGGCCTTCAGCTTGCCACCCGACGGTCGTGGAACTGTACCAGGGTTGGATTATCAAACGCCCGCCTGCTGCCTCGACCTTTTTCTTCATGCTCCAGCCAATCCCTTCGGACATCGAATCACCTGTGAGAAGAACCGTCTTGTTTTTCAGGGAGACAGGATACACGCCATCACCCTCTGACCATACTGTAAATGAGACATCGCCATCGTCGAGGTGTACGTTGCCCGTGACGATTAACCCGCGTGACTCGGTCAACTCAAGCGTGTTGCCACGAAAGTCGAACTTCCATGGAAACGGCTCTTCTGGCGCAATGGTCTTCACCTTCACATCCTGACAGCGATCATTCCCAAAGCTCAGATAAAATTGGAGGGTGCGGTCCGTGGCTAATTTGAGAGCTATAGCCTGTGGCTGGCAGTCGGTTCCGCGCGTTGATAGTTGGGGCAGATAGCCGACCGGCAAATCCTCAACCACTTGGACCGCGATTTCGTCTTCGTAATTCTGCCATGCGCCCTTGATCGTAAAGGGTCCTGGCTTCAGAGCCGTCAGGGTCCCGTCTTCGCTCAGGGAAGCAAGTGAGCTGTCCGAGACACTCCACTTTGGCGAAATCGCTTCGCGCCGTATCTCGCTGGCAGGCGCGGCCTGCGCCGCGTCCAGATCGCTTGATGGCTGTTTGTATTCCTGGTAAGCGGAGAGCCGAACCGATTGGCCGGCGGCAATATGAGTGATGCGGTTAATGCCGATTTTTAAGGTCTCTCGCTTATTCACCCTTGAGCACGAGGAGAGGAAAACTCCCAGGGTTAAAAGGTACAGTAAAGCGAGGTGAGGGCGATACGCTTTCATGGAAACACCTTCTTGCTAAACTTACATTGTCCGCCATGATTTGCAGCATCATGTTAATACTTATGATTACCGCTCAACGTGGGCAGTGGATCAGTGACGAATTCTCAAGAACAGATTTGCGGCATGAGGATGCACAAGCGTCCTAGCATGAACTCTATTTCGGAATCCCAGAAATGCCAGTCGTGCGTGCCCGGACGCTCGTAGTACTCGTACTTGAGCTTGCTCTTACGCAGCGCATCAGAAAAGCGCGGGTTGCTGGAAGAGACTTCCGGTAAGGGGTCGCTCTTTCCTACAGAGACGTAGAGGTACGGAAAACGGGAGTTTTTCGGTAGCGGCTGGTGTAGAACCTCAAATAGATCGTTGTCGCGGCGCGTCTGGCTTCTTTCGTCGCCGAAGATACGGCGCAGTTCCTTCAAAATTCGCGCGCTCGGCTTTTTCCCCAGACTTGCTGTTAAGGGAACATCAAAAGCTCCGCTGAAACTCCCGGCGAAGCTGAATAATTGCGGGTAACGGAGCGCGAATTTCATCGCTCCCAGCCCGCCCATTGATAAACCCGCGATGGCACGACCTTCTCTTGTCGCAACTGTGCGATAGTGAGAGTCCACATACGGTATCAGGTCGAGAATAATCGCATCCTCATAGCGTGCATTAGGGTTTGTGGCGCTGTTGGCATACCAACTGTCGCCGACACCCGGCATGATGATGATCAAGTGGTAGCGAGAGGCATATTCGGTCAGACGCGTGCGCGTCACCCAATCATTCTCATTACCTGTCAGCCCATGCAGCAAGTAAAGCACCGGGTAGTGATTTGAACTCGTCGCATAGTCTAATGGCAGCAGCACGCGGTAAGGCAACGTAGCACCAGCCAGACTCTTTGCCGACAAAGTCTCACGATTGGCTGCAATCAGTGCCGGTCGGGTCCGGGACTGTGGAGCAACAGTCGGCGATTTAGCAGCCGGACTCTGCTGGGGCGTAACCACTGACGACCCGGCTAAGGCGAAGGTGGCGACAACGAGCAGTAGCCTTGGCACAGCGCGCGGCGTGAGAGTTAAGAGTTTTGGGATCAGCCTGTTCCTGGTCATTGGCTTTAAAAATCACCCAATTGGTTAAGGTAAGAGGCGGCGAATTCCCGTTGACTCAATGAGGCAAAAAAGAGATGTGCGGTACTCTCTCTGGATTTCGGCAGCATTCCCCGCGAAGGTAAGAGAACTCTATTATTCCCGGCCAAGCCTGTCAAGTTGTTTCCTGTTCGGGTAGAATTTTAATAGAAACTTCTATCAAGCCCCTTGCAGTGCGGTTGGTTCAAGTGTCTGCTTAGATATTATGAATGAACGTGAATGGAGAACTTCGCGCCGGAGACTGATGGTCGGAAGATGCACGCTCGTCATGGGCATTCTGAACGTAACGCCCGATAGTTTCAGCGACGGAGGACAGTTCAACTCCACGGAGCGCGCCACGGCTCGCGCCGCGGAGATGATTGCGGAAGGGGCAGACTTGATAGACGTCGGCGGCGAATCTACGCGGCCAGGGTCCGAGGTTGTCCCGGTCGAAGAAGAGTTGGGGCGCGTCGTCCCGGTCATCGAGCGGCTCTCAAAAGACTCTCCCGTCCCCATCTCTATTGACACGACGAAGACGCAAGTCGCGCGGGCCGCGCTCGACGCCGGGGCCGAAATCATCAACGACATTTCGGGCCTGCGTTTCGAGCCCCAGTTGGCGGACGTCGCTGCGAAGACAGGCGCCGGGCTCGTCCTCATGCACTCGCGCGGGGACGCTCGGACCATGCACCGGCTTGAGCCTGTCACAGACATCATGTCGGAAGTGACTGCGGGTTTGCGCCGGAGCGTGGACGAGGCCGAGCGGCGCGGCGTCCGGCGCGAGCAGATGGCGCTCGATCCGGGCATCGGCTTCAGTAAAAGTCTGGAGCAGAACCTGGAATTGATCGCGAGGCTGGACGAGATTGGGCGTGCCTTCCCGGAGTTTCCGCTTCTCATCGGCACGTCGAGGAAATCTTTCCTCGGGCACTTGCTCGACAATGCGCCCGCGGGCGAGCGCCTTTATGGGACGATGGCAACCGTGACGGCCGCAGTGCTTCGCGGCGCGCACATCGTACGCGTCCATGATGTCCGGGCAGCTCTTGAGACCGTGCGCGTGGCCGACGCGCTCAGAAGCGCCGCGCGCTAGCGAAGAGGTGAGCTCGTGCCGTTGAAGGAAGTGATGACGACCATTCTTGAGACCGAGCGACTGACGTTGCGTACGTGGTCGCTTGATGATGCGGAGGCGGGCTTCCAAATCTGGAGCGACGCGGAAGTCATGCTCTATGTCGGGACCGGTGAGCCCTACAAAAGCGTGGAGCAGACACGCTCCTGGCTCCGGCGGATGATCGCGCACCAGGAGCAGTACGGATTCGGTTACTGGGCCATGCTGGAAAAAGAGAGCGGGCAATTGATAGGCAGCTGCGGCATGGGGCGTCACCCGGATGGTGGGCCTGCTGTGGATTTCGGTTATACTCTGGCACGCTCTCATTGGGGACGCGGGCTTGCGACAGAAGCGGCTGCTGCTTGTCTCAGTTACGCTTTCGAGCACTTGCGTCTGCCGGAACTCGTCGCCAGCGTTGATTCACGCAACACACGCTCGCAGCGCGTGCTCGAAAAGATCGGTTTCGTCTTTGAGAGACAGGAGCAACTGGAGAGCGGCGTTGATTTCTGGTATGTGGCGACTCGGGCGCGGAATCTGTGTCGAACGCGCGTTGGAGAAGATCGAAAATGACCTTGATACAAAAAACCTGGCGGGTGGCCGCGCTCGCGGCCGTGCTCTTTTTGGTCTCCGGTTTCAGAGAGTGCTACAAGCCCGTGACGAAGAATCAGCTTCCGACGCGCATCCGCACCGTCGCCGTCCCGGCCTTCCAGAACAACGCGCTCCGCTACAAGATCGAGACGCGCTTTACCGAAGCCGTCATCAACGAGATCGTCAGGCGCGGGCGCGGGCTCCGCGTGCAGAGCGAGCGCGAGGGCGCTGACGCGGTGATTGACGGGGTCATCAAGAGCTTTAACTTCTCCGGCGTGTTGCTGGATTCGCGCGGGCGCGCGCGCATCTTCGAGGTCACGATCACGGCGGCCGTGACCGTGCGCGATCAGGTGGAGAACCGCGTCATTTACGACAACCAGAATTATGTCTTTCGCGGCGAGTTTGAATTCTCGGACGACCCGCGCTCCTACTTCAACGAAGAGGACCCTGCCGTCCAACGCATCGCGCGCAGCTTCGCCGAATCCGTGGTCTCCACACTCGTCAACGGCTTCGGAGTCAACGACGAAAAATGAGCACGCTGACCCGCCCGGATTTACACCGCGCCCTCAAACAGGGAGAGACGAGCCCGCTTTACCTGCTCTTCGGCGAGGAGACCTATTTGCGGGACGCGGCGGCGCGCGCCATCAAGGACGCGGCGCTGAAAGATTCAAGCCTGCGCGAGTTCAACGAGTCGAGCTTCAGCCTCACAAACACAGACGTGCAGCACGCGATTGCGGCGGCCGAGCAGTTCCCGATGATGTCGCCGCGCCGCGTGGTTGAGATTCGTGACTTCTCGAAACTGCGCGACGCTGACGAAGAAGCCCTGCTGCGTTACATCACGCGTCCGGTCGAAACCTCAGTCGTGATCTTCGTCGCCGACGAGCTTGATAAGCGGCGCAAGCTGAGCAAGACGCTAATGGACGTGTGCGTGGCGGTTGAGTTTCCGCCGCTGACGGATAAAGAGCTTGCGGAGTGGGCCAGGAAACGGCTCCGGGATTTGAACGTGCAGACGGACGAGAGGACCCTGCACCAGATCGTGGCGCTCGTCGGGAGCGACGCGCGCACGCTCGCAAACGAGCTTGAGAAGCTGGCGACAGCGGCACTCGGCTCGGGACTGATCACGATGGAGATGGTTGACTCGCTCGTGGGCCGCTCGCGCGAGTTGTCAAACTTCGAGCTGGCGGACCATCTGATCGCGCGGAATCGCAAGCGTGCCCTCCAGACTCTGCACCGCCTTCTGGACGACGGCGCGGAGCCTGTGATGCTGATCGGCCTGATTGCCAGCAACTATCACCGCCTGGCGCTCGCCAAAGAGTTGATGTCGCGAGGCGCGCCCAACAACGAAGTTTACAGGCAGGTCGGAATCTTCGGCCGCCGCGAAGAGTTCCTGGCGACCGCGCGCCGCAGCGACGCGCAACAACTGACACGCAGCATCGAGCGCATCGCCGCCGCCGACCTCGCCATCAAAACTTCGCTGGCCACACCGCGCCTGCAACTGGAACTGCTCATCTGCGAATTGGCTTCATGATTTCCGGCCACACGAAGAATTTGCCACAGAGGCACAGAGAAGTGCAGAAGGCAGAAGGCAGAAGGCAGAAGGCAGACAAGGTAGCACCTCTTTGCTGCCTTCTGCCTTCTTTCCTCTGTGTCTCTGTGCCTCTGTGGCAAATTCTTAATAATCTAAAAATCGAGCGGCTTCAGGTCGGGCTCAACCCAGCCCACGCGTGCTTCCTCGGACATCAGATGCTCCGTGCTGTAGTAGCTGAAGACGAGGCGTGAGGTGCCGTAGGCCCGGATCATCTCGTTGGCGATGTCGCAGAAGGGGCGTGACGCCTCAGTCCGGTCCAGAAAGCCGCGCACCAGCTTGATCCAGAAGAGTGTGATGGTCTCGTTGTATTTCCGGCGATCAATCCCGTAATGATCCAGGAAGCGATACAGGCCGGCACGCATGCGTTCGGCGGCGGATGATGTTGTGAGCCCCGAAACGTGTAGGTAGGATAAAGCCACGATTAAATGAGCCGGGTGGCTGAACTCCGCGTCGGGCAGGGTGCACTCCTCGAACCCGCGCACCACGGCCTCTATCTCGTCAGCGCTCTTGAAATAGTTCTCAGCTTCAGACATCAGGAAACGGCTCCTCTGGATTTTCGGCGAAGATAAAAAGCGAGGCGGACCGTAATTTACGGTCCGCCTCGCCTCTTGAATGATTCGTGTAAAATCCTTTACTTCGCGCTCGTTTGATTGACGCGGGTCGTGAGCCGCGATTTGTAGCGCGCGGCGGCGTTGCGATGAAGCACGCCCTTCTGCACGGCTTTGTCTATGGTCGAAATGGTTTCGGGTAAAAGCCCTTGAACCGTCTTGGCGTCTCCGGTGGTCAAAGCGGTCCGCAGCTTCTTGATGGAAGTGCGCAGGCGGCCACGGTTACTGCGATTAGTGTCGCGGCGCTTTTCGTTCTGGCGCACGCGCTTTTCTGCTGATTTATGATTCGGCATATCTTCGATCCTTCAGTCTAACTCTTTTCAATTAATGGCTTGCAATAGTCTGGACGGCCCGCATCCGGGCCATCGAGCGCAAAGGGCAAAGTATAGGTATCGAAAAGCCGTGTGTCAAGGTGTGGGCGAGTCAATGCAGGGTCTATTCATTCTCAGCAGAGCAAGGACCTGTCCACGAAGCCACACAAAACGACACGAAACAAGCCACGGCAATTTCGTGTCATTTAGTGTGATTTCGTGGACAGTCCTGTTTCTACTTTCCTCAATTTCGAAAATG
>DASVXV010000111.1:0-5203 GCA_036392495.1 Pyrinomonadaceae bacterium
GTGACCAGAGCGCAGCAAAGATCAGACCTGAATTTGTTCGATCCGTTTTTCCTAAGATTTTTGCAGGTTTTCGAGATAGTTCAATGATTCCCAAACATCTATCAATACTTGTGTAGATACTAATGGCGTGAGCCCTGGGCTTTATGCTGCCGCCCCTCCGGGGCTCGGATCATATTTACGTGCTTGTTCCAGGGGACGGACGCCCCTGGCTAAAATCTTCCGCCCCCTTCGGGGGCTGATGGATCCTACCTCGTCCCTGTTTAATTCGAACTACTGTTTACTTCGAACTCACGTTATTTAAGGGCTCTACTGCTTTTTGGTGCTCGTGGTGCTCGTGGCGGGGGTGCACTGATTGGGGTCCGAAGGCTTGGTCGCCTGCAGCAGCCTGTCCTTATCTGTCTCCAGTTTGAAATCCGAAGTCGTCTTGACGGCTCCGGGTTTGTCCAGGCCCAGACGCTCGCGTATGAATTTTTCGACGTCCGCCTCGATCAACTCGCCGTTGACGACCCAGGCTTTCTCCGTCAGCACGTCGCCAGTCTTATTGAGCTTCGCGGGCTCCAGGAAAATGTTGTAGGGCGAGCCCCACTTACGCAGATCACCTGTGGTCTGGCGATAGGCGTAGTGCGAGGTCTTGTCGCGGTCCTCGCGCGATTCGGATTCGGAGACAACCATGTAGGGCGGCCCACCCGCGCCGAAGAAGGCGAGCGAGTCCGCGCGCGTGGCGTATTCGCTGACGCCGATGATCTCAAGGCCATGCGCCCTGTACTTCTCGTAAAGCGCAGCCGCGCCCGGCGCTTCGTTGCGCCAGTTCCCACACCACGGGGCGAAATAGACGACGAGCACAAGTTTCTTGCCCTGCGCGAATGAGCGCAGGTTGACGGGCTTGCCGTCCGCAAGACTATTGAACGTCCAGTCTTTGTAGTTGACCGTCTTCTCTTCGAGCGGCGCGTACTCGTGATTGCCCTGCGCGCGAGCGGCCGCGGGAACGAAAGCGAAGAGGAGGGCCAGGAGGATGAGAAACTTTTTCATGACTGATTCTCCATAAAGCGAACACCGCGGGGAGAAATTGTTTCGCGACAGAAACGACCGTTCTCGCTGCCGCAATTATTTTGAGCTGGCCGTGGTGGCCGCTTCGTTGAGCAGCAATTTGACGGCAGCTTCGAACGTGGCACGGTTACGCTGGCCCGGAACCTTGTAGCGAATCCGCCCCTCGCGATCAATGATGAACGTCGTCGGAAAACTCTGTATCCCGCCGAATTTTTCGCTCACAGTCTCGCTGTCGAGCAGGATCGGATAATCCACTCTTATCTCCTGCTGAAATTTCTCAATATCCGAAACGCGATCATTCCAGGACGCGCCGATCACGGTCAGACCCTGTCCCTGTAAGTCTTGATACATTGCGTTGATCTCGGGAATCTCGGAGCGGCATGGAATGCACCAGGTCGCCCAGAAGTTCAGGAAGACCACGCGCCCGCGCAAATCACTCAGGCGAACGGTCGCGCCGTTCACGTCCTTCAACTCAATCTCCGGCGCGGCCTCGGCTTTCGCGGCTTCTATCTGCGGTAACACGACCGCCCCGGACCCTTCGAGGCTGACGACGGCCTCCGCGTTAGGCAGCCAGGAAGCTAACCAGGCGTTGATGAAGGAAATCTTATTGGTCGCAATCAGCAGGCCGATGGAGATCAGCATCACGCCCGAGACGACTTCGACCTTGTGCAGGTGCTTGCGGAATTTCGAGTAGAAGCCCAGAAATTTATTGATCCCTAAGCCCGTCAACAAGAACGGCACGGAGAGCCCCGCGGCGTAGAAACAGGAGAGGATCAAGCCTGTTTTCCAGCTGCCGCTCGTCGCGGCCAGCCCGATGATGCCGCCCAGGATAGGACCGATGCAAGGGGTCCAGCCGGCGGCGAACGCCATCCCCAAAGTCATCGAGCCCAGCATTCCGCGCGGCTTCTGCTGCGAAAAAAAGCGCGTGTCTTTATAGAGCGCGCCGATCTTCAAAAGGCCCATCAGCTGCAGCCCGAACCCGATGATGACGATTCCGCCGATAATGCGAAACCAGGGATTGGCCGTGACTGTTTTCCCGAGGAGCCCGGCGAGGACGCCGAGCGAGAGGAAGATCATCGAAAGGCCGATGTTGAAGGCTATGGAATTGAGGATGACGGCGCGACGTGCGCTCGCGCGCGATTCGCTGCCGGTCTTTAAATGATCTATGCTGACGCCCGAGATGAGCGAGACGTAGCCGGGCACGAGCGGCAGCACGCACGGAGAGAGAAAAGAGAGCAGGCCCGCCAGAAAAGCTATCCAGATTGTAATATTAGAACCTTCCATAACCCCACGCAGGCGACTCAGTATAACAGTGACAAGTGACAAGTGACGAGTGACGAGCAAGAACGAGATTTTAACTTGTCACTCGTCACTTGTCACTCATCACTTACTTTCATCCAGCAGCTTCTCAATCGCCGCCGTGATCTCCACCTCGTTGCCGCCGCCCGAGCCCGTGGTCATCAGACGGATGACGCCTTTGCGGTCTATCAACACGGCGGTCGGGATGGCGTTGACGCCGTAGCTGCGGTGGTTGTCGTCGTTGGTCGCCACGGCCACTCCGTAAGTGAGGTTATACTCCTTCTTGAAGCGCTCCAGATAACCCAGCTCCTCCGCCTGCGACATCTCGCGCCCGCCGCCGCGGCCATAATATTTCGTCAGCCCCACGATGACCAGGCCGCGATCCTTGTACTTGTCGTTCCACTCCCTCAAGTGTGGGAAGGACGCGAGACACGGACCGCACCAGGTCGCCCAGAAATCCAGCAGCACGACGTGCCCCTTCAGCTCCGAGATTTTGGTCGGCGCCTGCTCGATCCATTTGGCGATCATGATCTCGGGCGCGGACTCCCCCTGCAAGCGCAGGTAGCGCTGTTTGCGCTGCAAGGCCGAGAGCATGCCGCGCTGATCTCGCTCATTCTTGATGTAGGTCTGGACGTAAAGAATCGAGTCCTCGATCATTTTCACGGCTTCGGGTTTGCGCTTCGTGTCCACGAGCAGGTCCGCCATCTTCGTGGTCGCATCCACGTAGAGGCGCGGCGACGGCGTCTCGATAGCCAGTTTGCGGACTTCTTCGAGGATTGCCATCAGGGCCGCGTCAGGCTTCTTCAATTCCTGGTAAAGGTCCACCAGAGCCGTGCTGGAGCTGTAGAGCAGGCGGTCCGACAATTGATTCTGCGCGTTCGGCTGAAACGACTTCGCGGCTTTGAACGCCTCTTCGGCGTGCGCGACGGCGCGCTCCAGCTGTTTGTTCTTGCGATAGGCTTTGGTCAGCTCGTTTTCCATCGCCACGCGCTCCGTCGTCTTCCGCGGCTCGAAGCGCAGGTAATCCGCGAGCGCGCTTTCGGCTTCTTCAAAGCGATTGATCTGCGCGGCCCGAAGGGTCAGAAGATAGCGCGCCAGTTGGGCGTGCTCATTGGTCGCCGCCTTGTCTGCGATGTAGCGCTTGAACGTTTCGATGGCCCGCTCCTCGTTGCCCGAGAGGTTATAGAGCAGCCCCATGTAATAGAGGTCTTCGCCAGCGAGGTTCGGGCGTGTCCTCAATTGCTCAGCGTAGCGCGCGGCCAGCTCCTTCTGCTCCTTCAGGGTCTGCTCCGCCACCCTCGGGTCGAACGGCAGTTTCTTGCTCGTAAACTCCTGAAACCTTCTCGCGGTATAACCGGAAGCATCGTCGTAGAGCGCGGAGCCCCCACGCACGTCCTGCGAAGTCGAAGTCGTGGGCGGGGGCGTTGTGATGCGGCGCGCCTGGGCGAGGCTTTCGACGCACGAGAGTGCGATGGCGCAGATAATCAGCAGGGGGGTGGCAAGCTTCTTCATATAATCGTCACTCACAAATCAACTGGTTCGAGCGTAAGAGAAACGCTCCGGACTGAAAGATTGAAGCAGGGGCGGCATAGAGCCGGTCGTAATCTGCTCGGCCACCAGCTCGCCCGTCAAAGGAGCGAGCAGGATGCCGTTGCGGTAGTGACCCGTCGCGTAAAAGAGTCCTTGCGTCTCAAGAGACGCGCCGATGACGGGCCAGTCGTCACGTGTGCGCGGGCGCAAGCCAGCCCATGAATCCACGAGCGGCAAGCTCTCAATCGTGGGCGCAATCTCCAGGGCGTGCGTGAGTATCGTCCGCACCCCTCCGGCTGTGACCCTGCAGGAAAAGCCCGCGCGCTCGCTCGTTGACCCGGCGAGCAGCCGCCCGTCAAGCCGTGGGATTATATAACCACGAGGGCTGTAAATCACATGCCGCGCGACCCGTGGACGCATTTCAAAACAGAGCATCTGCCCGCGAACGGGTTCGATGCTCACAGTTGCCTGAGATTTGTCCGTCGCAGCTAGAAAAGATGTCCAGGCGCCGCACGCCAGGACGACGGCCGATGCGCGGACAGGCCCGCCAGAGGTTTCAACGCCCTCGATGCGCCCGCGTTCCGAGATGATTGAGGTGACGTGCGTCTCCGAGAGAAGCCGCACGCCGTGATTTTCGGCCGCGGCGGCGAGCGCGACGAGCAGGCGGCGATTCTCCACCTGCACATCCAGAGGGAAGCGCAAGGCCGCACGGACCTGCGGCGCGAGGCACGGCTCGATGAGTCGCGCCTCGTCTCCGGTCAAAAGCTCTACCGCCAGCCCGGCGCGCCTCTGCCAGTTGTGGCGCCGCTCTATCTCCTCTTCATCCTCGTCCGAGAAGGCCAGATAGAGTGTCCCGGTCCTCTCAAGCTCGATGTCCGTTCCTGTCTCTTCGCGGAGCGCTTCGGCGAAGGCCGGGTAAAGCTCGCGGCTCGCGCAGGCGAGCTCGAAAAAAGCGTCTGCGCGATTCGCTTCCGCCTGCGGCGCGAGCATCCCCCCGGCGGCCGATGAAGCTTCCGAGCCGAGCCGCCCGCGTTCGATCAACGTGACGTGCTTCACCCCGCGCAGGGCGAGCGAGCGCGCCACGCTCAGACCGATGACGCCGCCGCCCACGACCACCACGTCCGCCACGCTCGCGCCCGACTCGTTCACGTTCCTTCTTCTGCCGACTTAGGGTATGATTCAGAAAAACCAAGTAGTCAGTAGCCAGTAGCCGGTAGTCAGTCGTCAGTAGAAACAGAAGCGGCGCGTCCGACCTGAAGGTCAAGACGCGCCGCTCGGCTTTTACTACTGTCTACCGTCTACTGTCTATTTCCTCAGTACCCGTTCC
>DASVXV010000112.1:0-4764 GCA_036392495.1 Pyrinomonadaceae bacterium
AATTGTCAAAGAGCGCGAAGAGAAAGCCATCAAGATTGAGTGGCAGTTCTCCATTGAGTCAGCCAGAGGCAAATTGAATCGGCATTACCGAGAAGTCAATGCTGACAATGCTCAATATCAAAAATCTTAGTTTCCAGTGTATTTAAGGTGGTTTCCGCCTCCATTTTGCATTTTTAATTTTGAATTTTTAATTTATCGGAATCGTGATGGTCGTCGTTCCGCCCTTGCCCGCGGGGAAGCGCTTCTGGCGCGCGATGCGCTGGGCCGTGCCGTCGCCGCCGGAAGTCTGCGTGACGCGGCCAGCCTCGTCGTAAGTCACCTGAACCGAAACCATCTTCGGTCCTGATTTCGCGGCTTCAGGTTTTTTGGCCGCGTCCGCGTTCGCCAGCTGGTTTTCAGCCGCCGCCTGCTGCTTTGCGGCTGCGAGCCCCGCAAGACGCTGCCGCTCTTTGGCTTCACGGGCGCGTCTGGCTGCGAGTTCGTCGGCCTCGTTCGCGGCGGCGGTCTCCGCTTCGTTCGGATCAACTGCCTGCTGTTCCGGCTGCGGCTGTTCGGCGCTCTCCGCATTCGATGCCTGCGCTTGCGGCGCAGCCTCTGCGGGATGAGCCGCGGCTTCGACTTGACCCTTGCCGTACCAGCCCGCAGGGATGCCGATCACTGCGACGAGCGCTATGACGGAGAGCGCGACTGCGGCGAAGACCATCTTGCTGCGCCCACCGCCCGCCGCATTGTCAACCGTCAGAGAGAGCGGCAGCGGAGAGTTACTGTCAAATTCCACTTCTGCCGCGCTTTCGGCCGCACCGTCCGGGTCTTCCGCAAGAGGGAGACCTTCTTCAAAAACAGGCTCTTTCGGCTTGATCCCTTCGTCCAGACGGCGTAAGCCTTCGAGCGTCACCTGCGTCCAGGGTTGATGAATCGTCCGGCGCGTCGGCTCAAATACCGGGCTGAACTTGAATGAAGCGTTCGCTAAGGTCAGCGCGTAATAGATTGCTTCAATGCCGTTGAGCGACCCGATCTTGGCATCCACGAGGTCGCCCCGCTCAAAGTAGAAGTAACCGGGAGCGCGTTCGTAGGCGACCTTCAGTCGGCCAGACTTACGTTGGTTGCAGAAAAACTCTATCAGCTCTGCCAGCGAAAGATCGCTCAGTTGTCCACTCAATGCCATATCTTCTTCCTCGATTATTGAAGTGTGAAGTTGTATGTGATCTGTCCGGCAACCTTCACGGGCTGGCCCGAAAGCATTGTCGGAGAGAAACGCGCCCCCTGGGCCGCCTGCTGGGCCGCCAATCTCAGAAGCGGATGGCCGTCCACGGCCTTGGCCGAAATAACCTTGCCCGCTTCGTCTATCACGACTTCTACCGAGACGACGCCCGAAGCTCTCTGGCTTTTTGCCGCCGGAGGATATGCTGGCTTCGGTAAAGACAGGGCTTTGCCGTTGAGCACGCCGCCGGAGATGGGCTTGAGCAGGGGCTTCGGCACGCGGTTGACGACTGCCGCCGGCGGCGGTTCTTCGTCAACTTTAACAGCCGTGTTATTGGCGGAAGCGCTCGGCTGTGTGCTGAAAGCGCCGTTGGAGGCGGCCATGTTGGTTTTGACCAGCGAAGCCCCGCTCGGCAGCGGTGCGGGAGGTTTATTGGCGGCGCCGCCAGCCGGGATAGATTGAACGGGCGCGGGGCTCACAGCCGCGACCGTTTGCGAGTTGGAAGAGTTCCCCGCAGGAGGGGCTGCACCTGGGGACGCCGCCTGGCTCATCTTGGCCAGAGTCGCCTCATCCAGATAGTAGCTGATCGTGCGGTAGGTAACTTCCGTCGGCTCGAAGCTGATCTTGCCGCCTTCGATGACGGCGACGCTGGTGGTCATCTTCGTCCAGTTGCCGAAAGCGTCGAACTCATACGCATAGGTCTCTTTACTCAGAAGCGAGCCGTCCGAGTTGAACAGCGTCATCTCGATGATGTTGCCCTTATCGTCGTACTTGTAAACTTCTTTGCCGGTCAGGGCCGCGCCCGGCACAGGAAAATAGGCGTTCTCGATCTTGACGCCTTTGATGTCATAAGCGGCAGATTCGAGGACGACGCGCTGGCCTTCGACCATCTTCCCGCCCTTGTTTGAGAGTTTCGCCATCTCCGTTTTGACGCGGCGCACAGGGCCGATCAGCCCGTCGCGGTCTCTGTCCGTATCGGGCGCCGTGAGCGAAAAAAGCATGGCCTGCTGCCTGATTAGAGAAAGACGCGCCTGAGCTGAGACAGGCAGGCAGGAAGCGGAAAGGATGAGGATAAAGGGCAGGGTCAGGTTGATCCGTCTGTTCATAGACTTAACTCCTGAAATCAGATTTGTGAGCGGCTCAAAGAATCATAGGCAGGGGCGGGTTTAAAGCTATTCTCTACTCGACTGTGACTTGAGAATCCCGCACGGAACAGAAGCTCCTCAAAACGGAACGAACGCTGCAACTCTGCTGGGTCCGAACGTGAAAAGCAGGGAAATGTAAACTGCGCCCCAGTTGGCGGGCACGAAAGATTTCTGAGGGCGCGGCTGCCTTTGAACCTGCCACCGGCAGCAGATATATATTACATAGGCCAACCACATTTGTCTATAGCAAACATTGAAAAACACAAAAGGACGAAATTGGGGAAAAGCCCTGTTTTATTGGGTTGATTCCTGGTATGAGGCCAATAGAGAGGCGATTGCGTCCACCACCTTAGTGCTCGATTCGGCAGCGGTTTCATCATTACAGATGATAGAGAAGGCCAGAGGCTCCCCGTCTTCCGTCGTCGCGTAGCCGGAGAGCGAATTGATATAAGTCAGAGTTCCGGTCTTGGCAGCGATGCGCCCCGCCCCGCTTGAGCGCAGGCGAAATTTGAGCGTCCCATCGCGCCCTGCGACGGGAAGAGAATCTCGAAAGTGTGCGGCCGAGGGCGTTTGAGCCATAGCTGCGAGCAGGCGCGCGGTCGCTTCAGGCGTCACCAGGTCAAGACGCGAAAGCCCTGAGCCATCGTGCAGGGCGAGCCCTGCGGTCTGGATTCCGTGACGTTCGAGCCAGAGGCGCACGACGGCGAGGCCCGCTTCGTCGTCTCCGCGGTTGCGCATCTTTCTGGGGTCTTTGTCGGGCGCGTCCGCGCCGCGCTCTTTGCCGAGCGTGCGCAGGATTAGCTCTGCGTAGAGATTGATGCTCTCTTTGTTTGTCGGGCGGACGATCTCGCTGAGCGTTTTGCTGATCAGGGATGCGAGTTCGACGGCGCGCGCCGGGTCAATCCTTGCTCCTTCGCCGTTCTCCCTGGCGTCAACCGCGCCCGCTTTGCCTTCGACCGCGATGCCGCGTCGTTTGAGCGCGTCGCGCAAAAGCGTTGCGGCCCAGAGCGCTGGTTGATGGACCGAAAGACGCGCGCTGAAACCGCGCCCGCCCGCGGGAAAATCTCCCCACACGCGCACGCGATTGTCCGACAGCCCGCGCGTGATACCGATGCTTGCAGGTTCCCCGCGCCCGACCGTGTTCGTGTCGTTTTCAATCTCAACGTATGAGGCATCAGGTTTGAGCTTGATGCCGGCTTTCTCCCCGGCTTTGCCGCCCGGCGCGATGGCGACCGTGATCGCGTTATCGTTGACGGAGAGCGCGCTCACTTCTGCGCCGAAGTACCACTGAACATCGTTCCAGAGCCAGCCGTCGCCCAGGGGGTCGCCGCGAAAGTAGCTCTCGTCTCCGATAATATTGCCGCGCACACGCCGCAGCCCGCGTTTGTAAAGCTGGTCCGCGAGTTCATCGAGCGAGGCCCGCTCTTCATCTCGTTCCGAAATGGAAGAGAGGTCCGGGGCGCCGCGCCCATAGAGCGTAAGGTCGCCCGCCAGCACGCCGTTTTTGTCCGGCTCCGCGTCCGTATAGACGGAAGTGCGCCAGCGGTAATCTGCGCCGAGAAGGTCCAGGGCGACGGCGGTCGTGTAAACCTTCATGTTAGAGGCCGGGGCGAATTTTTTATCGGCGTCGCGGGCGTAGAGCACGCGCCCGTCGCGCAAGCTGATGACAAAGATTCCCCAGCGCGCCGTGGCGAACTCGCTCTCGTTAATCGCACGGTCTATGTCGCGCGCGAGTTCCTGGGCGGAAGATGAGCGGGAGACGGCAGGCGCTCTTGGTGGCTCTGCCCTGGGCTCTCCGGCTGGCTCCTTTGCCTTCTCTTCCGGCGCAGGAGCAGTAGTAGCCCTCCCTTGCGGCGCTGAGAATGAGCTGAACGAAGCGAAAGTAAAGATAAGCGAGAGCGCAGCGGAGATAGTTATGATTAAGGCGCGCAGCCTGAGATGGTTTTTATTAATCATGTTGTTAGAACCGAGGAGAGGGAATTTCAAACGTCTCAACTGGCGAAGAGCGTCGCCGTCCGGCCTGCGGCCAAAAGCGCGCGCGTCGCTTCGTAAACTTCGTCCGTAGTCATCTCCGTAATTCTCTGGCTGTAGATGACGCGATGACGTTCTTCGATGGGGATAAAACTGTTGGGGGTGGGGCGGTCCAGGAGCGCGACGACCGAAGTGCCGACGGCGGTCGCGATGTGCATTGGACCGGTGTCATTGGAGACAAAGACGGAGAGGCGCGCGAGCGCCGCCGCCAGTTGCGGAATCGTCAGCCGGTCGAAGATGATCGTCGTGCGCGGAAAAGCTGCGCGCATCTCTTTGACCAACTGGCGCTCCTCTGGGCCAGCGAAAATACAGACACGCACACTGTCGTTTCGGACGAGGCAGTCCGCAAGTTCGACGAAGCGCGCGAGCGGCCAGCGCCTGCCGGGG
>DASVXV010000113.1:0-14022 GCA_036392495.1 Pyrinomonadaceae bacterium
GCAAACACTGTGGAAGTCACCTGTGCGGCTCTTTGAAACTCTGACTAGGGCGTTCGGATGGGAAGTCCATCCGGTAAAAGTTAGAACGCTACATGAGAGAAACCATCATAGAGTAAAGCAAGATTGGTCTGGGATTACAGACCATTGGTGCGAATCCATAAAAGCCCCTTCCTTCAGGAAGGGGAGTAATCACAGTCAACGCGCGCCATCCACCCCCCTGAAAGAGCGCGCCGTCCCTCACACAGGTCGGAGGAGATAAGGGATGCAGCCACGCACGCAACGCCAGAAAGAGATTCTGGATTACATCATGCGCTTCATAGAGCGGCACGGCTACGAGCCTTCCTACGCGCAGATCGCGAGGCATTTCGGCGTCTCTTCGAAAGCGACCATCGCCAAGCACATCGCTGCGCTCGAACAGCGCGGCCTGCTTTCGCGCCGCGGCGAAGACGGGACATTCAACCTCGAAGTTAAAGTCGAAGATGTGCCGTCCGACGCCGTCTGCGAGCTTCCTTTGCTCGGACGTGTCGCCGCCGGGTCGCCGGTTGACTCGATGCAGGATGCGGAGCCGATCATCGTCCCGCGTTTCCTACTGGGTCGTGTGCGCCCGGAGCGCGTCTACGCTTTGCGCGTGTCAGGGGATTCGATGATTGACGAGCACATCTGCGACGGCGACATCGCGCTGATAGAGAACCGCACGGAGGCTCGCGACGGAGAGATCGTCGTCGCGCTCGTCGAAGGCGCGCGCGCCACGCTGAAACGTCTCTTCCGCTTCGGAACGGAAATAGAGCTTCGCCCGGCCAACTCCAGCCTGGCCCCCATCAGACTGTCCGCCTCTCAGGTTCAGGTCCAGGGCATCTTTCGCGGCCTGCTCCGCCCAACCACATAAACCACCCGGAAAAAACTGAAAAGCGCGACCACGTGAGCGCTATGGTGCATAGCTCATTCGGCCTGAAAAGCATCCAGGAAGAAGTTGCGAAATGTCGCGTTCTGTGCGCCAACCATCATCAGAAGCACACGATTCAGCAGTTCGGCTACAAGAAATGGCTGATTGAAGATTGAACGTCTAAGAGAAGTGCCGTATAACTGTCTCATAAGCTACACGGCAACTAAAGATTCTGGAGCCACCTGTCGGGATCGAACCGACGAACCTTCCGATTACGAATCGGACGCTCTACCAACTGAGCTAAGGTGGCTCTCTCGGTGAGGGTTTCAATATACGGACGCGCCGCGCGCAGTGTCAAGCAGGGGCGCAAAAACATTTGGGGAGGGGAAAGGATGGCTAAGGATAAGAATCTGGCGAAGCTCAAGAGTCGTTTCGAGGTCCGGGGAGGAATAATCAACGAGTTCGATTTTCATCGGAACCAGGAAGCGCTCGCGGAGGAAGAGCGTAACCGTTTTGCGCGACAGGAGGAGGGCCGCGCCCTGCGTGAAGGCTCGCAGGAGGAGGAGCAGCCTCAGTCCGAAGAAGAGCGAGTCAGGCAGTTGATGGCTACGGCGCATCAGAAGGCTGAGAAGAATCTTAAAGGGAGAGAGAAGCAGCCTAAGCAAGCCGCCAAGCGTACCTTAAGTAAAGGCGGCAAGAAGAGTGCGAAAAAGTCCGGGAAAGCTGCCGCGAAACCAGCGCCGCGCAAGGGCGTTGCGAAGAAGGGAAGCGCGAAGAAAACTTCTGGCAAGAAAACTTCCGGCAAGAAGGCTGCTTCCAAAACGAAACCGACAAAGCGCGTGGGCGGTAAGAGCGTCGGCAGCAAAGCCGGCAAGAAAAGCGCGCCAAAGAGAAGCGGCACGCGGCGCCGTTAAAGTGAGAACAGGCGACATGAATCAGACGAGAGGGGGCGAGCAACATATGTCACAGGAGCTTGAGGACGGAAAAGCCAGGAGCGGCGCGGGCGATGCGTCGCCGGACGACGCCAGAGATAATCAAGAGAACGAGCTTGAGGCCGAACAGGAGTCTGCCGAGGCGATGGACGCGGAAGTGCCTCAACCGGCGGACGCAGACCTGACGACCGAAGGTCAGCCGTCGTAGAACAGTAGGCAGAAGGCAGAAGGCAGTGAGTTCAGGGTAGATGAGTTGAATGCTTTGCCGATAACCCCTGCCTCGTTCACCTAAAGCTACTGCCCACTGCCTGCTGCCAACTGCTTAACCATGTTACAATCTCGCCCTCCCCGGCAATCCAAGTTTCGTCTATCTTTACCATGAAAAACGATTCCCACCTGACACCCTCTTACAAACCGTTTCGTACGCGGCTCATGCAAGGATCTTTGCTGAGGGTCGTGGCCCTCGCCGTCTTGCTGGCCGCTTGCCTCGCGCCCCTTTCCGCCCAGCAGAAGAAGGACGCGCCGAAGCGCCCACGGAAGCTTCCTTCGCCCGAGAAGATCGTCGGCGATTACCTGAAGGCGACGGGCGGCAAACGCTTGTTGGCTTCGATCAGGGACGCGAGCTACGAGTGGACGATTCAGCTCAAAGATCAAGTGATGGGACGCGCGTTGATTCAAGTGAAAGCGCCCGCTTCCACCCGCACGGAGATGACGTTCGGCAACGGCCAGCTTCACAGCGCCGTCAGCGCGCGCTCCGCCTGGATGCGCGGCCTGGACGGGACCCTGCGGACCCTGACGGATTCAGAGGCCGCCGCGGCCAAGTTGCAGTCCGCGCTCAGCGCCAGTCACCTGATTGACTACAAGAAGCTGAACGTGCTGGCGCGAACGGTCGCTTTCGACGAGACAGGGACAGAGCCCGCCTACGTCGTCGAGTTCTCGACGAAAGAGGGTGCGCGCCTGCGCTACTGGTTCGGTGCCAGCAGCAAGCTGGTTTTGAAAACTTTCGACGAAGCTCACAAGACGATGGTAACGCTCGGCGACTATCGCGCCATCAATGGTGCGCTTGAGCCCCACCGCGTGGAGATTGCGATGGGTGGCAATGATGCCATGTCGTTTCTATTGCAGTCCGCACGCTTCAACACAGGTCTCGGCGACGCCCTGTTCGATCCTCCGGCGGGGGAGGCGATTGATGTCGCGAAGCTTTTGCGCGAGGTCGAGGCCAATCAGAAGGAGTTGGACGAGCGCATCAGCAACTATGCGTTTACGGAGAAGAGGACCGAGCGCAAGATTAATGACAAGGGCGAAGTTAAAGAGGAGAAGACGAGCGTTTATGAGATCTATCCCCTGCCGGGGGGCGGCGCTGTTTACAAGCTGATTAGCGAAAACGGCGTGCCTCTTCCCGCCGAGCGCGCCGCGAAGAGGGACAAAGAGATTGCGGAATACGTCGTCAAGTATGAGCGCGAGCGCGAAAAGCGTGAGCGGAAGAAGAAGGAGGAGGAAGAGAAAAATAAGGGAGAGGTGAAAAAGAGGTCGGACGATGATGACGTGACGATCAGCCGTTTTCTTGAGGCGTGCGAGTTCATCGCGCCGCGCCGCGAGAAATTGCGCGAGCGCGAGGCCATCGTCTTCGATTTCCGCCCGCGCGCAGGCTTCAAGCCAAAGACTATGGCCGAGAGCATCGTGTCGAAGCTGATCGGCACAGTCTGGATTGACCCGGTTGATAAGGAGGTCATGCGCCTCGAAGCCAAGCTCGCCGAAAGCTTCAAGGTCGCGGGCGGCCTGTTCGCCTCGATTCGTCCGGGCTCGGCGTTCGCTTTCGAGCAGACGCGCATGGCCGACGGCGTCTGGCTGCCACGCTACGCGCAGGTCAACATCGCCGCCAAAGTGCTCCTCTTCAAAAGCATCGAAGCCAACGAGACGCGCGAGTTCAGCGACTACAAACGCTTCGACACGGAAGCCAGCGATTACAAACTCGGCGCGCCCGCAGCGAATACGCCAGCGCAGCCTAAGCCGTAATTATAGATGATTGCAATTGGATGTAGACTACGTGTCAGTACCGCCTGCGGTAGCGGGCGGGTAATGCCGCCTAGAACCCGCCCGCTACCGCAGGCGGTACTGACCTGAGTGCTCTGCTTCTGTAGTCGGCTATCACAGTTTTCTAATCTACCGATGCCAGGTATTATGTCTCCTGAGCACTGGGTTTAGTCTGGAGGAACTATGAAAAAATCGAAGGCCATTAAGGAATTAAAAATCGAACGTCCGCCACGCGCTGTTATAACAGAAAAGGAAGCCTTGAGGCGGATGAAAGAGTTCTCTAAACGGAAGGATAAGTTCATTGCCACTGTTAGGATGGGTAAGGACGGAAATCTATCTGCCTGATTTACCTGCCGAGCCGTACCGCAACTTGCTTGAAGCCTTTGACCAGGAGTTCACTTATGCATTCGGCGGTTGCACGATCATGCGTGGGCTTGATGGTAGCTATCTTTCTCAGGCAGGAGTAAAAACTCCTAATCGAATCAACCTCAGTTACACAGACCTCCCGTTAGCCTTAACAACAAATTTCGAGAGCGTCGCTCGCTACGCTGGCGAATTACAGCAGGTAGCATTCGAGTCATTGATGGAAGAGGCGATTTTGGTTGTCGTCAAGCAGATTTATCATTCGATCTAAATATCTGCCGCTTTCATCCAACAAGCTAGTACTATGTAATCGAAGTTCTTTGAGTTGCCTCCAGCTTTAGCTGGAGGGATGAGCAACAAATAGATTTTGGCTTTAGCCAAATCTTTCGGCTAAAGCCGAACTTTTTTCTGTCCAACCTGTCCACTAGCTGAAGCTAGTGGCAACTGATCAAAACCAAAAACTTTCATTACACAGCACTAGCGGCGATCATTAAATTGTATGAATGACGTAATCATCATCGGTGGAGGGTTCGCGGGCGTGGAGGCTGCCTGGCAGGCCGCGCGCCTCGGGGCGCGTGTGCGGCTCTACGAGATGCGTCCCGTGCGCCAGACCCCTGCGCACCGGACGGACAAGCTCTGTGAAATCGTCTGCTCGAATTCGCTCAAGTCGGACGAGCCGGGCACGGCTCCTTATCTGTTGAAGGAGGAGCTGCGGCGCGGCTCTTCAATCGTGATGGAGGCTGCTGCGAGAACGCGCGTTCCTGCGGGCGCGGCCCTGGCGGTTGACCGCCACAAGTTCGCGGAGTTTCTGACCGAGAGGATCGAAGCTCATCCGAACATCACAGTCGTTCGTGAAGAGGTGACGCGCATTCCCGACGACGGCGTGACAGTCGTCGCCACCGGACCGCTGACCTCTGAGACTCTGACCGCGGAGATCATGCGCCTGACGGGCGACGGCCAGCTCTACTTTTACGACGCGATTGCGCCGATAGTCTCCGCCGACACGGTCAATACGGAGATAGCCTTTCGCGCCGCGCGCTACGACAAGGGCGGCGACGATTATTTGAACTGCCCGTTCGACGAGGACGAGTACGCGCGCTTCTACACGGAGTTGATTAACGCTAAGAGTGTTCCGCTGCAACGCTTCGAGGAGACGCGCTGGTTCGAGGCCTGCCTGCCGATTGAAGAGCTGGCGCGGCGCGGTGTGGACACACTGCGCTACGGACCTATGAAGCCCGTGGGCTTGCGCGACCCGCGCACCGGGCGCGCCCCTTATGCGGCCGTGCAACTCCGCCAGGAGAATGTCCTGGCAGACGCCTACAGCCTCGTAGGCTTTCAGAATCACCTCAGGTTCGGCGAACAGGCGCGCGTGCTCAGGCTGATTCCAGGCCTGGAAGAGGCGGAGTTCCTACAGTACGGACAGATTCATCGCAACACTTACATCTGTGCGCCGCGCGTTCTAGCCCAGACTCTACAGGTGCGCGAGCGCCCCACGCTCTTTTTCGCGGGACAGATTACAGGGGTCGAGGGTTACGTCGAGTCTGTGGCTTCTGGCTGGCTCGCGGGTTTGAATGCGGCACGATTCGCCGCCGGGCAGTCTTTGACGCTCGCGCCGTCAAAGAGCGCGACCGCAGCCCTGGCGCGCTACGTCTCGGGCGCCGACCCGAAAACATATCAACCCGCTAACATCACTTTTGCGCTTCTGGAGCCGCTCGCGGAAGAACATAAACGCAGGGTACGCCGCAAGCAGGACCGAAGACATTTGCAGGTCGAGCTGGCTTTGAAAGAGTGGGATGCCTGGCTTGACACTTTGCGCCCGTCTCCTCAATTCGCCTGACGAACCACGCCTTCATCTCACCTTTGGGTTCTGCGGGTCATTATTATCAACGACTACATCAGCTCGTTCTCTCGGACGGGATTCAGCCATGTAGAGCTTCTGCCCAGGGATGTAGCGCTTCAGGTAACGCTCCCTTACTTCTCCTATGCTGCCGAACAACAGCTCGTCGCGCTGCTCGGCTCGACCGAGGGTGGTCTCAAAAGCAGCTTCTACGAAGATGGTGAAATCCCACTGTTCAAACAACTCCGGGCGAAGCAGAAAGACTCCGTCGAAAAGGAGAATGGCGTCTTCTTCCGCAACCTGTGCCGGAAGACGCACCTCCGAATCCGTGCGATAGTCGAAGACCGCCCGAAGATATTGGCGCGACCCGCCAGGACCCAGAGGCGCCAGCAAAGATTCTGTGAGTGCCTGGTAGTTGAAAGAGTCCAGATAATATCCTTCCGGCGAAGTGCCGCCCCGCTGGTGCCGTATGCGTGCCGGATTATGGAAGCCGTCAATGGAAGCGCGTATGACGGGCCGGCCGTGTGCCTGAAGCGGCGCGACGAGTTCGTGTGCGAGCGTGGTTTTGCCGGCGGCATCCGGCCCGTCAATGGCTACGCGCACAGGGTGTGGCTGTTCGATCCGGATGATTCGGCCAACGAGGTAATCCAGAAGGTGTGACCGTTTCATTATTTCACCCGGCGGGGTTCTGGGATTCTCTCTGATTCGCTTGAGCAGATCGCCGCGCTAACAGCGCAATTGGTAATCCGACCAGGAACGCGTGTGCAATAAATGCCGGTAGAAAGGTGCGCCAGGAAAACCGCCCGGAGCTGGCGGCCGAAAGTGGGATGACGACGTAATTCATTCCCAGATAAGCAATCATCCCGTAAATCAACCCGCAAGGAACGGCGCGGCGAATCAACACAGGCAATTTCAGACTCGCCAGGTAATAGACTGCGGCGATGCACGTTGCTACAACAAAGTGGAGCAGAATCCCGAGCAAAAAAGTTGGGACTCCGCCCTCAAACGATGCCTTGCCCAGCAACCCCGAAGCCACTGTTTGGAAAATTCGCATCGGCTTGACGCCCAGTATCAGCCCGTAAAAGACTAGAGCAAACAGCCCGTCCAATATTCCGACGACTAAACCGCCATAAAGGATCGTGTCAAAGGGGCGAGGGCGTTCAGTGATAAATACGCCACCGCCGGGATGTGTGGCAGCGTTAGCGCTCATGGCCTCTTCCTCCGTCTAAACGATTCTCATTTGCCGCGTTGCCATTCCATAAGAGCCATCTTCACACGGCGCTTACAGCCAGGTGCTCCTTCGATATTGCTCATACTGCTCGCCAAACTTTGCGTTTAACAGACGACTCTCCCGATGCGCTCGGACTACTTCAAGGGGCAGGAAAGCCGCCCACACCGCAAGGACGGTCCAGACTTGCAGCGCTAAAAGCGCCCCGAGGTAAGCGCCGCAACCAAACAGGTAGATAGGATGCTGAAGCCTGGAATAGAGCCCGTGAGTCACCAGCCGGCGCGCCTCCGGTTTCAGTGAAAAGGCGGAACCCAGCTGAATCCTTGCGATAATCCAGAGAGGAAAGCAAACGGCAGCGAGAATGAGGCCCGCGTACCAGAGTTTCGTGTGGTCGCCAAAGCTTAGCGCTAATGCGAACAACACGAGGAAGGCCCCGACATCCAGCCACAGATGAAGCTTTTTGAGTCTCTCCCACATTGCCACGATGATAAAAGGCTGGCTAATCGCGCGTCCCATTCGGGCGACTTGCGAGCTGGCCTGTCAGATACCACTACGGCGGCCCAGGTATTGAAAGGCCGCAGACGTGTTCCCATTCATTGTGATGACGCTGAACGGCTCATATCTGAGCTCTACGAATGAGCCCGTCAACTCTTTGATCCATTCCCTGCGATGATGGCGCACGACTACGCCCTCAGGCAGCTCAAAGACGCCGTAAACTCCGTAAACCTCTGCGCCACGTTCGTAACGTTCGCGATTGCGCGCGTCTTCGTTAATGAGCAGGTCGCTGATATAGAGCAGGCCGCCGGGACGAAGGACGCGCCAGACTTCGGCGATTAAGGCGCGCTGAGCCTCATTCTGCGGGATGCAGGTGAGCGTGGCAAAGAGCAGCACGGCGTCCAGGGAGCCGTTCTTGAAAGGGAGCGTGCGCCCGTCGTTACGAATCAAACTGACGCGCGGGAACTCTTTTCGGCAGCGCGCGAGCATCTCCTTCGAGAAATCCATGCCGACGGCATTTCGATAACCGGCCTCAAACAGCTCTGCGAGAGTGCGCCCGTAGCCGCACCCGCAATCGAGAATGCGCGCTCGCGAATCCAGGTGGAAATTTAACCAGTCTATGCGCAGCGGATGAGAAAAGCGCTTTTGCTGCGCCACGCGATCCCAGTAATCTATTTGTGACGTTACGTCCAGCATGTGAAAGTCCGATACTCAGGCTCTTCGCGACCGAATTAACAGGCGCCGAGCGCCAGCGACAATTTGTATAGGAGAATGCGCCTTGAAAACCAGGATATCAAAGCTTCGGGTTGAATGCCTTGTTAACCGGCGCGTCGGGACAGGTGTTCCACTGCAAGCGGCCGCCTAAGAATGCCTCCACACCAGGAAGCCATTTCCTTACTGCCCTTCAAGGTAGCCGCCCAACGGTTGAGTTGACGCGGCGGCGCGTTTTCACAAACGCATCGCCGGACAAGTCAAGATGCGAAACACGCTCCCGCCGCTCGCGTCCAACGATTTGTTGGATGGCGCTCTGGAAGGAAGGGGTTACCCCAACGTCCGAAGCTCGCCTCTAAGACGTTCAAGTTCTCGTTCTCTTTGAACTATCTCCTTGCCTTCTGATCGTCCAGCGAGAACATAAGCCAACACAATGATCGAAATTGAAACGACAATCGCAGTCATAAATGCCGGCGGAAAAACCTCACCAAGCGGCGGCGGCGGTCCACCTGCTCGGTTGTGTACACTCGTAAAGCAGTGCGCAAGAGACCAAACAGGCACGAGAACTATCGACAAGAGGGCTGCCCCTTTTGCTGCCTCAGCCTTGCTTCTCGATTGTGACCGACGGCCGGATTCAATGCTTGATATTACACTCTTGATCCGTCCCTCAAGTTCGCTCTTCTTCGCTGAATATTGCTTTTCAGCCGTACGGACTTCAGATTCGAAAAGTTGCGGGAGCTTCGTGAATTCATAATAGTCCTTATAGGTTCTGGCTTGAGAAAACTGCTCGTGGGCGTCCTTAAAAAGCTCAGATAATCTTACGACTCCGTCTGGTAAAAGGCTGCGTCTTCGGGCATGCATCGTCTCGATTGAGCGTTTCGCATTTTCAGCTTCTTCGGTAACTTCTTTCATTAGACCGTCAAGAAGTCGGTCGACGTAATAACGCTGGTTATCGAAGATTGGATCGAACTTGGCGCGCTCATGGTAGCGAGCATCGCCGCGAATCGCCGTTTCCAAGCTTCGCGTTGTGCCGAAGGAGTCGCCAACGAGCGCGGCGAATCCCGCCCGCATATAGAATGCGTCGAAAAACTTTGGATTCAGCTCGCTGGCTTCCTGCATATGAACCAATGCGCTCTTGAAGTCGCGTTGAATGCTATATGCAATGGCTATGAAGTACTCGGCTTCAGCGGCTTGCCTCGCATCGCGTGGGCGAGAATATTTCGACGCCTTAAGGAAGTATTCCAAAGCTTTCGAGACGTCGATGAGATGATATAGATATATGTTTCCGATGGACCGATGAACAGCGAAGTCTTGATAGTTCTTGCGTTCGGACTCAAGAAAATCGTTTAGTGCTTCTTCGTACCATCCGTTTCCATACGCATCCTCCGCACGACGGCGAAGTTCTTTCGCTTGTGTATCGAGGGGCGCTTGTAACGTTTTTAGAATTGACGCGAGGGTGGCGCTCTGCGCCTCAAGTTTCCAGATGACATCGCCCATCAGTAGATTGAAATCAGCCGCAAGGTGATCGATACCGCCAGCAAGTCTATCGACGCTGAACTGGATGTTCCCCGCCAAGTCAGCTATGCCGTGCGAGAGTTCGCTGCCGAGTGCACCTAAGCCCTGCTCGACGACAGTTTGACGTGTCTTTTGGTTCTTTAAAGCAACGGACAGAACTTTTGTTTGTTTTTGGAGGGCCTTATCGAATCCTTGGACTTGTTGTTGGCTGCTGATGTAGTCGCTCCAGGTTTGATAGCCAGTAACGACATCCATGTATCCCATGGAAAGATCTCCTTCTTAGCAGGCGCTGAACTGTTGACTCGTCGCGGAGTTATAGAGCCATCCAACGCTCGAATTAACCGGGCGGGAAGAATTGTATCAAGCATCCAAGTCTCGCGGATGAAAGGCAAACTAATTCCGCTCCGGTTGAATGAGTTGTTAGACCGCCCTGTGATTGTACCATTCGACGCTGCGCTTTCTTTTCGGGCTTCGTTGCTCAAGCCTCAGCTCTCTTATTTCGCGAAGCGTGTCTAACGCCCGAATTAACCCGGCGGGAAGCATCTAACCAAGCCTTCAAGCCTCGCGCATGAAAGATACGCTAATTCCGCTCGGGTTGAATGAGTTATAGGTTGACGAGGTTCATTTCTCCGGTTGACTTCAGTAGAGTTGAGCTAGAGGAAAGAACATGCCGGGCGGGTGTGACGAATCTTGAATGAAAGACGCTTGCTGACGCCTCTAACAACCTGTTCGCACACCCGCCCGTCGCCTTAGCTCGACAACGACTGCTCAGATGATGTCGGCCTCGGCCGCCTCTACTATAACTATCTCGCAGGGCTAATGCCAGCATGTTCTCTGAACCTTGAACTCTCTTTCGCGGAGGACGGCGATGACTGAATATGCTGCGCTGATCGGCATTGACTGGGCTGATTCCAAGCATGACATCTGCCTCATTGATCCTCAGACGCTGCGGCGCGAGGCTTCTCTCTTACACCACTCGGCCAAGTCTATTGACGAGTGGGCTGCCGCTTTACGTGCCCGCTTCGGCGGGCGACCGATAGCCATCTGCCTGGAGCAGTCGCGCGGCCCTCTGATCTACGCGCTGTTGAAGTACGACTTCCTCACGCTCTACCCGGTCAACCCCTCGACACTCTCCCGCTACCGCGAAGCCTTCTCGCCCTCACGGCACAAAGACGACTCGACGGACGCGGCTTACCTGGCCGAACTGCTCGCGCACCACCGCGAGCACCTGCGCGCCTGGCAGCCCGATGACGAGCGGGCACGCACGCTTCGCTACTTGGTCGAGCATCGCCGCCGCCTGGTCTCAGACCGCACTCGCATCAGCAATCGGCTGACCTCGCTCTTGAAGTGCTACTTCCCGCAGATCCTGGACTGGTTCCCTGACATCCGCACCAGGTTGGTCTGCGACTTCCTCCTGCGCTGGCCGGAGCTTTCGGCACTCAAGCGGGTCAGGCCGGAGACGCTCTCGAAGTTCTTCCGTGAGCACAACTCGGCCAGGAGGGAGACCATCGAGCGGAGAGTCGGCGCGATCAAAGAGGCCGTGCCGCTGGTGACCGATAGGGCCGTGATTGCCTCGTCAACGCTGATGGTCAAGGCGCTCGCCTCGCAGATGCAGGCGACGCTTGCGGCCATCCATCAGTTCGACGCGGAGATCGCGGCCTTGTGCGCCGCCAACGAGGACTTCGCGCTCATGCGGAGCTTGCCGGGGGCGGGCCAGAACTACGCCGCCAGACTGACGGTGGCCTTGGGCACAGACCGTGAGCGGTGGCAGTCAGCGGATGAACTGGCGCAACTCGCAGGCATCGCGCCTGTGATCGAGCGCAGCGGGAAGAGTTGTCGGGTGAGGTGGCGCTACTTCTGCCCGAAGTTCCTCAGACAGAGCTTTCATGAGTACGCTGGTGAAAGTGTCAGGCATTCGTTCTGGGCGAGGGCTTACTACGACGGGCAGCGGGCGAAGGGGAAGAGTCACCAAGCGGCCACCAGGGCGCTGGCCTTCAAGTGGATCAGAATCATCTACCGCTGTTGGCAGACACGCACGCCTTACGACGAGGTCAAGTACCTGGAAAGCCTGCGCAAGAAAGGCTCTTCGTTGCTCAACTATGCGGCGCAGAACCCGGCTTGAGGATCAGGTTCTGCTTGACTCGTCACCCTCAGATGGGTTGTTCTGCCGCGTCGCTCTTAAAATACAGGGGTTGAGTCTTCCATAAATAATTCATGCAAATAAGTTCTTGCAGCGAAATAGCATACTCCCATTGATCCTAAATATCTTTTCAGCAGGATTATCCACCTCTGGCAGAACTAAGCTTGACTCGCACGTTTCTAGTTCGTCAAGCAAACCATATTCAAGCTGATAAAGGAGGCGATTAATATCCAAATTAGCAGGCTCAGTTCCGGTATCTCGATACTTTCCTGACAAATTTAACGCAACTCGGTTGACTGTCTCAGTAGTAGGAATTGCACATGATAGAAAATCCCTTGGGCTTAGCAGATTAGCTTTAGCCAAAGGGCGTGCCCCCTTATCATCATTAAGGGTGAGTTCTATGTCACGAAACAGCCCGACAGCACCTACGTGTTCAATGTTTGATATTAACCGACCACGTAAATCGAAGTCGTTTGAGCTTCCAGAGTCACGGAAAGCTTCTTTCATCTCTTCGATGAGAGCTACAATCTCGCTCTTTGCTAAAGCGGTCTTGATGCCAAGGTCAACCGCTTTATCAAAACCTTGGAGGCTTGTGTCAGAATTAGGAAGAGATAATTTGGCCGCATCAATGCTTCGGTCAAGTAGCGCCATCAAATCATCTCCACCAGAATTCTTCTTATTAACGGTGAAAAATTCCTTAGGGGATTCAGGACGCCTGTACTCATCTGTCATAATTATGACATAGGAGAATTCTCGATCTTCCCAATTGATTGGGAAGTTGAGGTTTATTTCTGCCGTAAGCAACGAATCTTCAGTATATGCAGTTTGACGTAATAACCCTACCTCTAAAGTTCCATCCGAGGCTGCGTTTAGACTTGTGGGATTTAGAAGTTTGACTCGAATGATGATTTTGTTCTCTCCTCCCGGAGAGCTGGCTGTCTGCAAGGATATAGACTGCGCTGCCATGAGCTTGGCAGTATTGATCTGACCTTTGAGAATCAAATTTTTGGCGTTGTCATCCGCATTAGGCACAGAACTCAGACTTGCTCTGAGAGAATCTTGCTGCGTTTTCAGATGAGTCAGTCTGCTTTCAGGGAAATTCAAGCGAAATGCTCGGTTGGGTGCTCGATTTTCGTCAATTTCAATTTGAAACAGAGGCCTGTTAGGTTCCACCAAGAAGGAATTGTTGTCCCTAGGAGTGTATTTAGCATAAACCGACAATATATCATTTGTACCGACTCGATGCCCTTTTCTGAGAATATGCGATAACAATAGTAGCCTGCGTCTGGATTGGCGCAGTTGTTCTGTGTCTGTTGTGAGATTCGCTAGGAATCCTCCCGTCAAATCTCCAATCAATTGATGTCCTAGGCGAGCTTGGTCGTTCGGTATTGGGATTGGAAGTTGTGGGATTCGGAAGTCAAACTTAAATGGTTGAGGCAAGTCTATCTTAAACTTTGTTGGGACATCGATTTCCGCCCGTGCATCAATTTCGGCGCGAAATATAGGTGATAATGCCCGGTTTACATCATTAAGTATGCCGATAAAAGGGCCAGCCGCAGAGCGTACGCTATCACCGAATTCTTTCACCTCAGCCAAAACTTTTTTGGGTTCTGTCACAAGCTGAATTGGTATGCGTACCGGTGCGGTAATAGCATCACGGATTTTTGTGAAGAGACTCATTGTTGTGCTCCTTATTTCATTAATCTTAGAACCAGCATTTTACTCCCAGTTCTAGTAGCGGCATAACGCTCGAATTAACCGGCGAGCGGGCGGCATCATTGATAAAAGACTTGCTGATTGCGAGTCCGGTTCAATGAGTTGTTGGGCAGCCTCTTGATGGTATCACGCAACTTGCCCATCGGCTTTCTGTCCTCTGGCATGCAC